>LR134136.1:2602156-3252695 GCA_900635495.1 Atlantibacter hermannii
TAAGCGTGACGGCCTCGGCGACGCTGTCTTTGAGGCTCACCCGCGCGATGCCGTCACTGTCGGTCACGAGGCTGGCAGCCGACGTCAGTTGTGCAGTTTGGCTGCCGTCAATGCTCCACGCTACCGTGACGCCCGCCAGTGGTTTGCCCTGGGCATCCGTCACACGCGCCTGCGCCTGCGCATTGCTCTGGTTATCCGCCACCACTTGGTCGTTGATCATGCTGAGACTCAGACCGGCAGGCTGCGGTGCGCTGAAGGTTGAGGTGGTTGTCGCCTGCTCGCCGTCGGCACTGATGCGTACTGTCACTGGCCCCGCAGTCTGGCTGGTCAACGCCACGGTGGCGCTACCGGATTCATCCGTTACCGATGAAGGATCAATAAGCGTCGCGTTACCGGTGACGGACCAGGCGACTTTCACCCCTGCACGTGCTTTACCGTCGCTGCCCGTGAGTCGTGCACGCGCCAGATTCTGGCTAACGCCGTCCGCCGGACTGTTATCTTTTTCCATCGTCAGCGTCAGCGCCGCCTGGCTTTGACCAAAATGGCTGACCACAGAATGCGTGATGCCGCCTGCGGTGGCCTGGACCGTCACGGGTTCGGCAGTCGCATCCGTGAGGGAAGTCTGTGCGACGCCGCGTGCATCGGTCACACTGCTTGTCGCGCTGAGGGTGGCATGACCGCTGGCCCGCCACTGTACCGGCACATTCGTTGCCGGTGCGCCATCAGGGGTGAATGCACGCAGCGCAATGCGGTTAGGGGCCACGCCGTCTGCCGGGCTGTTGTCCGCCACGTTTAGCAGCGTGAATTCTCCGACAGCGCGTGAGTCAGGCTCTTTACGGTACTGCAGAATAATTTCGTTATTGCGCTCCACCAGTGCCGTACGGCTGCCGGCGAGAGTCCGCTGGGCCGCGACGTTATCCGGGTCGGTTAGCGCCGCCCAGGACATGCCGGGTTGATAATGGAAATCAAGCGTGAACGATGCGTCGTCGTGGTCGCTTTCGCCACGCCGGTAATCCGCACCAAGGCTGACAAGCGGCACGGGTGTGTAACTCAGGCCAACGGTCACCGCCGAGGGGTTGCGCTGCCGCTCATCTTTGTCGAACAGCGCGACATCGTTGCCAACGTAATGCTCGTAAATAATTTTCCCGCCGAGTTGCGGGTAGGCAGGTAAATACCCTTCAGCGCGTAAATCAAAACCATCGGCGGGTTTTTCCTGGTAATCATCGAAATCCGCTGAGCCGTGCCACGAGGTGGTACCAAAATAACTGTTAGCGGAAAGTTTTAAATAATCCCGCCATGCTTCCAGGCCAAATCCAATACGCCGGTTCTTTCCGGTAAAATCGTCATCGAAAAAAACATTTCCGCCGATCATCCAGTCATTATTAAAAAAGCGGCGAACACCCAAACCAATATTGCCGGTGTTGCGGCCGTCCGGCGCGCGAAAGCCTGCCTGGGCAAACAGCATCGCCTCCTGGCTTTGCCAGAGCGGCGTCAGGAGGTCAATACTGCTGCCGTCCCACTTGCCGTTATCATCCACACTCAGCGACACGCGGGCGCTTCCCCCACTGGCTGAGCCAGGTTTCGAGCGACTGACCGCCATAACTTTCAGCACCGGAAATGGCCTGCGACAGGCCGCCGTCTTTAGTCTGTATTCCACCCGGCCCGGTTGAGATATTCACCGGCGGATCGCTACTCTGCGCCGACGCGGTAAAAGGTAAAAATGCACTGGATAGCTGTAAAATTACCTGAAAAATAGCAACGGCCCTGTTGTATTTAATTCTCATAGAAACTCACCCTGAAAATAGACGAAGATTTTCTGCGACTATTGCACGCCCGGAGAGAATATCTATTTTTATTAACGGGCGATTTCAGAATGGCAATTCATTGTTCGATAATTTGTAATAAAAGTTATTTAAATATACGGATTAAATCAGTAATTAAAATATATCTATTTCCGGAGATTATTATTGTTACGCGAAGACGGAATGTATGAGACGAGGATGGCAACGGATAAGCGCACATCAAAAAAAAAGCCGACTGCTTAGAGTCGGCGTCGTACGAATTAAATTGTGCTATGCAGTAATTCAAAAAAGGAAGTAAGACAATATGGAGCGCAACGCCCATCGCTTGACGTTGCATTCACCTGCGAGAAAGAGTTTGCCCGATGTCTCACTCTTTTTTATTGACTTCGCTCAATAAGAAACGCTTTTAAAAGCGTCAATTCTGTTAAAAATGTGAAATTTTACAGCCATTTACTACGATGTAACCACCATGTAACACCCCCAATCAGAACCACCAACATCACGCAAAACAGACTGAAACCTAATCGCCAGTCGCCGCCGGGTATGCCGCCGAGGTTGACGCCAAACAACCCGGTTAAAAAGGTACTGGGCAAAAAGACCATCGCCATCAGCGACATGGTGTAAGAGCGCCGGGCCAGAGATTCCTGCATCACCTGTGAAATCTCATCGGCCATAATCGCCGTACGGGAAATGCAGGCGTCAATTTCATCCAGCCCGCGTCCCAGTCTGTCGGCGATATCCTGCATGCGGCGGCGATGATCGTCGGTCATCCACGGCAGTCGCTCGCTGGCTAAACGGGAATAGACGTCGCGCTGCGGCGCCATATAGCGACGCATCACGATAAGCTGTTTACGCAGCAAGGCTAAAAATCCGCGTGGCGGCACTTGCTGATCCATCAGGCTGTCTTCCAGATCGATAATTTTGTCGTGCAGTTCCTCAATAAACTCACTGGCATGATCGGTCAGCGCGTCGCATACATCCACCAGCCAACCGCCAACGTCCGTTGGGCCCGTGCCGTCGTTGAGATCCTGCACCACATCATCCAGCGCCAGCACTTTACGCTGACGGGTCGATACAATCAGCCGCTCATCCATATAAAGGCGCATCGCCACCAGTTGATCGGGTCGCTCATCGGTGCTGCCGTTGATACAGCGTAGGGTGATCAGCGTCCCATCGCCCAACCGCGATACCCTTGGACGCGTGCTTTCTCCCGCCAGCGCATCGCGTATGGTATTTGGCAAGAGCGGCGTCGTCGCCAGCCATTCGGCGCTTTCGGGATGGGTATAATTGAGATGCAGCCAACAGGGGTGCTCGTTATCAATAATATCGTTGTTGTCTAACGGCTTCACGCCGCCTTTGCCGTCCAGAGTCCATGCGAAAACCGCATCCGGCACATTCATTTCTGATCCCTTGATCGCCTGCACATTCGCCTCCTGTTTTGACCGGGCAACCCTGTCAGTCTAGCCCCCTACTTTATTGTCGCAAGAGTTGACGCTTTTTCGTCTTATCGTTTGCTCACAACAAAAGCAAACAGTTAACATGAGCGGTATAAATCGCATAATTACGTAACATTTTCTGTATTCTTTTTCACCAGGGGCAATGCGTGACTGCAAAACAGCCAGGCTCTGGCAATCTTGATATTCACACTGATGAAATGCGCCGTCAGGCCATTACTGTCAGCGTGAATTGGTTCTTATGGGTAAACATTCTGTTCTCACTGTTTATTCTTGGCCGCAGCTATTTCTCAACGGACCCGTTAACCGTCGTGTTGCATCGTCCGACGCATGTGCTGGAAATCGCCATGGTCTTGGTGCTCGCGGCGTCATCCGGCGTGCTGTTTATTTTACGGATGGCCCCTGACCCGGAGGCGCTCTGGTTAAGCCAGCTTGCAAAAGGGACCGTTCTGTTACTGAGTCTGGCCTGGGCGCTGGCGTTTTATGTGTTTATCGCCAGCGACGACATGCGGGTCATTTTTCCTCTGGCTGCGCTGCTGCTGTTTACCGCGCTCATTTCGCTCTATTTCGATGCCCGCGTCCTGCTCACCTTCATCGTGCCTGTCTTGCTCTCGATTTTGTTGAGTTCCGTGGTTTATGACCAGATACCCGGCCCGCTTAACGCAGTGTTATGGATTTTGCTGGCGGCGCTATTGGAATCGGGCCGTCGGATGTTGAATAGCTGGTTTTTACTGGCGTTGCGGCGTAGCGAGGAAAAGCGCGATTTGATCATGCAACTGGAGACGCTGGCTAGCTACGATCCCTTAACGGGCATCGCCAATCGCCGCACCTTTCAGCAGCAACTGGATAACGCCATCCAGGAAGCCACCCTTAACGGCGGCGAACTGGCGATGATTATGGTGGATGTCGATCATTTTAAACGTTTCAACGATCATTACGGCCATCAGGCCGGCGATGTGTGCCTGCGGGAAGTGGCGAATCAATTAAGCAGTGCCGTTCGTCGCCAGGGCGATTGCGTGGCGCGGTTGGGTGGTGAGGAATTCGCAATCTTATTACCCGGCGGTGGACGCGACGCGGCGTTACGGGTAGCCCGACGGCTGGCGTGGCGCCTTGAAAACCAGGCCATTGCTCATGCCGCGTCACCCGTAAGGCCGCACGTCACCGTAAGTCAGGGTGTTTCAGTCTGGAAACCCGAGATGTCCGGGGCAGTACTTATCGCGCAGGCCGATGCGGCGCTGTATCAGGCTAAAGAGAAGGGGCGCAACTGCTGGCAAGAATTTGACGCGCAACCCAGGCCGGATTAACGCAACTGGCTGTCTTTGGAACCCCGACGGTTATAGCCTGAGAAACGCTGTTTTTCCGCATCTGCTTTCTGCTGGCAGTTAATACACAGCCGTACGCCAGGTACGGCTTTTTGCCGCGCGGGAGGAATGGGTTCGCCACACTCTTCGCAATGGGTCAGGCTCTCGCCCGACCCCAGGTCCTGACGCGCCCGGGAAATCGCATCTTCAATAGTGCTGTCGATTTGCTGCTGTACTGCGTCATCATTAGCCCAACCGGATGCCATGTTCACCCCCTTGAGGTTACGCCGCACAGGGCGTTCAATAGTCATGTTCGCTGTCATCTGCCGCCGAGAAAAATACCCAAACCGCAGCCGTGGCAATAATGCATGCAATGACAAAGGCCATCCACCACATCTCTCACCCCCTACCGTTATGACTCATGGTAAGTATAACGTAGAGGGGAATTTCGCCTTTAGGCATAGGCTGAAAGTGCTGTATACCGCATAAAACCAATAAAAAACCGCTCAGAACGAGCGGTTTGCGAGGGGAAACTGGTTACGATTAATGGTGGAGCATTTCATCCACCACCTGCTCTTTCATGAGCTGGTATGGGTAATACGTTGGCCAGTTATCCATCTCTTTCAGCAATGCATCCTGCGAGGTGTTGCCCATAAAAATATGGTAATGGGTGGATTTACGCGGCGCGATAATATGGTCGCTGAACTGCACGAATTTCGGTGCATTGCTGTTGGCATCTTTGCATTCAAACAGATAACGAACGCCCTTTTTACCTGACTGATACGTCAGAATTTTATGCCCCGCATACTCATATTTACAGCTACTGACCCGGTCGCCGACGTGGAATTCCATGACGCCATTTTCAATACCAATCGTCTCAACGTCAGTGGCATAGCCTTTACGGTAATACTCTTTAATCTGCTCAGCGGTTTTGCTGCCATCTTTTTCGGCTTTCTTTTTGAATACCGGATCAAGATCGCCGCTGAGTAATAAGGGATAAACTGACTGCCAGACCCCATCCCAGTCCGAAAGCTGACGGTCCTGGACATTCTTATCGTCAAACACCCCTTCCATCGCTTTTTGTTCAATCTCCGTCATCGGTTTTCCGTGAGAATGTCCGTGCGCAATCGCGTGTCCGCTAACCAGAAGTGCACCCAGCGTCATGGCTAATGTTGAAAAATGACCTGCCAAAATAGATCCCTCATTCCGTTTCGTTGTTAAGTTATAATATAACATAACATGTTTAACGAAGATGAAAAGCCTCTGACGCGAATTTTCGCGCCGGAGGCTTCGTTAAGGCTGAGGGGAAGGAAAAACTAGTGTTTAATCAGGTACATTGTGCGGGTATAGGCCACATCTTCCGGATTGTTGATAGGATAACCCTTAACCCACGGCTTGATTAATCGTCCATTGGTGTACTGGTAAATCGGCGCGATGGGCGCTTTTTCAGCCAGAATTTTTTCGGCCTGGTTGTAATCCATATTGCGCGCTTCAGCAGTATTTTCCCGGCTGGCTTGCTCCAGCACTTTGTCATAGGCCGGATCGTTGAAACGGGAAATATTGCCGCTGTGCGTTGAGGTTAGCAGCGACAGGAACGTGGACGGCTCATTATAATCCCCCACCCATGACGCGCGGATCACATCAAAATTCCCGGTATTACGGCTGTCGATGTAGGTTTTCCACTCCTGATTCTGGAGCTTCACGTCTACCCCAAGATTCTTTTTCCACATCGACGCCACGGCAATGGCGATTTTTTGATGATTTTCGGAGGTGTTATACAGCAGCGTCAGATTGAGCGGTTTGTTTGGGCCATAGCCTGCCGCCTGAAGTAACGTTTTCGCCTGCGCGTTGAGCTCCTGCTGGCTCATGTCTTCAAACATCGATTTTGTCGGTTTGAAATCCGCCGTCACATCCGGGGTAAACCGCCACGCGGGCTTCTCGCCGGTTCCCAGCACTTTATCCGCGATAATGCGCCGGTCGATGGTCATACTCAGCGCCAGACGCACCCGTGGGTCCGCCGTTGGGCCTTTTTGCGTGTTGAAAGCGTAGTAATACGTGCCTAACTGCGGAGGGGTATAAACCTGGCCGGGAATATCTTTCAGCAGTTTTTGATACATGTTCTTCGGGAAGGACTCCGTGATATCCACATCGCCTGCCAGATAACGTTTCGTGGCGGCAGATTCCTGATTGATCGGCACGAAAGTGACCCGGGTGATCACGGTTTTGGCATTATCCCAGTAATTTTTATTCGGCGTCGCCACCAGTTTTTCATTCACCACCCGCTCGGTCAGGGTGTACGCGCCGTTGCCCACCAGATTGCCGGGCCGGGTCCAGTCGCCGCCCCATTTTTCAATGGCTGCTTTAGGCGTTGGGTAAAGTGAGAAATTCGCCGTCAGGTTGGGGAAATACGGCACCGGTTTGTCGAGTTCCACGCGTAATGTGGTGGCGTCAGGGGCAGACACGCCCAGCTTATCGGCAGGCATTTTGCCGTCGATAATGGCCTGGGCATTGGTGATCCCCGCCAGCGCGGCAAACCAGGCGAAGGACGAGGTGTTTTTCGGATCAACCAGCCGCTGCCAGCTGTAGACGAAATCCTGGGCCGTCACCGGCGTGCCGTCTGACCAGCGCGCGTCGTCGCGCAGGCTGAACGTCCAGACCCGGTTGTCGCTGCTTTGCCATTTAGTGGCGACGCCGGGAACTAACTCGCCCTTCTCGTTTTGATTTACCAGCCCCTCAAACAGATCGCGGATCACCTGAATTTCCGGCAGCCCTACCGCTTTCACCGGGTCGAGTGAAGCGGGCTCATCTTTGATATGACGCACCAGCTCCTGCTTTTCAGCCAGCGTCGTGCCCTGAGGCACATCCGCCGCGAATGCAGGCGTTATGGAACTGCCGGCCAGTAACACGCCGGTTGCAACACGCACGGGAAACTTCATACCCACCCCCAAAAATAAGTGATACCGCCGCGTTTTCACAGGCGGGCCAGCCGTTTTAATTGGCGTTAATTATTTGTTTTGACGAGGTGAAATGCAAACCCCGACGCGGAATTATCATCAGAAATGTGCTCGGGCGCAGGCAGTTGATTTATCGTCGCTTTTGCTCAACACTCAACGAATCATCTCTCTACGGAACGGTTTTTATGACGACGTTACGCCCTCGTTCGCAACGCGGCCATTTCCCCCCCGGCGCGGAGCGCTACGGTAAAAGCGTGTTTGGCGCGCCGCTGCTCTGGTTTCCGGCACCTGAGGCCAGTGAAAACGCGGGTTTGATACTGGCGGGCACCCATGGCGATGAGAATGCCGCCATGGTGACGCTCTCCTGCGCCCTGCGCACGCTGGAGCCGCAACATCGCCAGCATCATGTGGTGCTGGCGGTTAATCCGGACGGCTGCCAGCTGGGACTGCGTGCTAACGCACACGGCGTGGACTTAAACCGTAATTTTCCGTCGGCCAACTGGCGAGCGGGCGAAACGGTCTATCGCTGGAACAGCGCAGCGGAAAAACGCGACGTGGTGTTATCGACCGGTGAAAAACCCGGTTCAGAGCCCGAAACCGTGGCGCTGTGCCAGTTGATCCATCAGATTGCCCCGCGCTGGGTAGTGTCGTTCCACGATCCGCTCGGCTGTATAGAAGACCCCGCCGCCAGCCCGCTCGGACACTGGTTGGCTCAGGCATTCAACCTGCCGCTGGTGACCAGCGTCGGCTATGACACACCGGGTTCTTTCGGCAGCTGGTGCGCGGATATCAGCCTGCCCTGTATTACGGCGGAATTCCCTCCCATCTCTGCCGATGAAGCCACTGAGCGCTATCTTGAGGCCATGACGGCGCTCCTGCACTGGCAACCTTACAGGTGAATCGCGCCGGTTGAATAATTAAGCGCAGGCTCCACATCCACCGCTAGCCATGTGGGGCCATCAAGATCCGCAAAGCGCGCCGCTACGCTCAACGGCAGGGCCGCCGCAATCGCGCGTGAAGTACACAACATACAGCCCAACATCACCTCAAAGCCCTGCTCCCTGGCCGCTTCACTTAACAGTAACGCCTCCGTCAGGCCGCCGGTTTTATCCAGCTTGATATTGACCATGTCGTACCGTCGCGTAAGCCCGGCCAGTGATTCCCGGGTATGGCAACTCTCATCAGCGCAAATGGGTAAAGGATGGATAAAGTTTTCCAGTTGACTGTCTTCCGCTGCGGGAAGCGGCTGCTCCAGCATCGCCACGCCAAGATCCGCCAGTAGCTGGCAGCGTGCCGCAAGGCCGTCGCTGGACCAGGATTCATTGGCGTCGACAATCAACGTAGCCGTAGGCACGGCGGCGCGGATCGCCACCATCCGCTCGGTGATTAGTCTGTCATCAAGTTTGATTTTCAGTAGACGGGCGCCTTTTTCACATAATACTGCCGCCGAGCTGGCCATCTGTTCCGGGGTGCCAATACTGACAGTTTGCGCGGTCAGAACAAACTCCGGCAGCGTTACGCCGGTCAGTGCGCTGAGCGGTTTTCCCTGGCTTCGGGCATCGAGATCCCACAATGCGCAATCCACCGCGTTGCGCGCAGCCCCGGCGGGCAATAACGTCTGGAGTTGCTCGCGCGTGGCACCGGATTCGAGCGCCTCGACGACGGTCATGATCTGCGCCATGACTGACTCAACGCTTTCTCCGTAGCGGGGATACGGGGTACATTCGCCAACGCCCTTGATGCCGTCCTGCTCAATTTCCACCACCACGACCACCGCTTCATTGCGCGTCCCGCGCGAAATAACAAACGGGGAATGCAGGGGCCAGGACTCCTGATAAACTTTTACGCTGCGCATGAATATTCCTTCTCAGCAAATTTGTCTCAGTATAACCAGCGAATTTCCCGTCTGCCGATTCAGTTTTTTATATTCATCTGATGCATGATGGCATACACTGTCGGCGACGTTAACTATATGTAAACAGGAAGATAACTATGTCACAAATCGTTCATTTTCAGGGCAATCCGGTATCCGTAGTGGGTCAGATCCCGGCGCAAGGCAGCAAAGCTCAGCCGTTCAGCCTGGTGGCAAAAGATCTGTCCGACGTTACGCTTGGCCAGTTTGCCGGCAAACGTAAGGTCCTGAACATTTTCCCAAGCATTGATACCGGCGTGTGCGCCGCATCAGTGCGTAAGTTCAACCAACTGGCCACCAGCGTAGATAACACCGTGGTGCTGTGCATTTCCGCAGACCTGCCGTTCGCCCAGTCCCGCTTCTGCGGCGCGGAAGGCCTGAGCAATGTCATCACCCTGTCTACCCTGCGTAACCCGGAATTCCAACAGGATTACGGCGTAGGTATCGAAGAAGGCGCGCTGAAAGGTCTGACCGCTCGCGCCGTGGTGGTGATTAACGAGCAGGACGAAGTCGTATTCAGCGAACTGGTGAATGAAATCACCCACGAGCCGAATTACGATGCCGCGCTGGAAGCGCTGAAATAAGCAAAAGGGGGCGTTAAGCCCCCTTCTTTTTTGCGTTAATTCTGTTACTCGTCGCCTTTCTTCTGGCTTAGCCCATAATCACGCAGTTTATTGGCAATCGCAGTATGCGAGACGCCCAGGCGCTTCGCCAGTTTGCGGGTGCTGGGATAGGTGCGATAAAGCTGTGTCAGTACCGACCGTTCAAAACGCCGGGTGATTTCATCCAGCGATCCGTCCATCGCCTCTTCGCCCACCGGTAACGAGCCGGCATCAAAGTCTGGCAGAAGAATATCCTGAGCGCGTAGTTCGTAACCCTCCAGTTGGGTCAATGCCCGGTAAACCGCGTTTTTCAGTTGACGCACGTTGCCCGGCCAACCATAGCGGGTCAGCATATGACTCAGATCGCTGGACAGCTTCGGCCGCGCCACGCCCTGCTCATCTGCAAAGCGCGCCACAAAGAGTTCGGTCAGCGGCATGATGTCTTGCGGACGATCCCGCAGCGGTGGCAGATTCAACGTCAGGACATTCAGGCGGTAATACAAATCCTCACGAAACGTGCCTTTCTGCACCATCTCAACCAGATTCTTCTGGGTCGCGCAAATCACCCGCACATCCACATGCACTTCATGCTCTTCGCCGACGCGGCGGAAAGTGCCGTCATTTAAGAAGCGCAGCAGTTTGGTTTGCATCCGCGGCGACATCTCGCCGATTTCATCCAGCAACACTGAACCGCCGTTAGCCTGCTCGAAGAAGCCTTTTTTGCCCTCAACGGCATTGGCATAGGCGCCAGGCGCGTGACCAAACAGTTCGCTTTCCACCACGTCTTCGGGAATAGAGCCGCAGTTCAACGCCAGATAAGGCTTATCCGCACGCGGGCTGGCCTGATGGCAGGCGCGAGCCAGCTGATCTTTCCCGGTGCCGGTATCGCCCACTATCAGCAACGGCGCATTCAGCATCGCAAATTTCCGCGCCTGCTCCACTACATGACGCATTCCCGGGCTGACCGCCACAATCTGGCTGAACGCACTGGCGTCGACGCTGGTGAGATTTTGTAGTTGCCGCCCCATGCGCACCGTCGAGCGCAGCATCACCACCGCGCCAATCAGCCGGTTCACCCCTTTGTCTTCTTCAAGATGCACCGGCGTGATATCCATCAGGAAATTCTGGCCGTTGATGATGACCTGTTCGGATTGTGAATCAACCGGTTCGCTTTCCAGCCAGCGCTGGAAGTTAAAGCTGGTGATCAGCGCCCCGGCATTTTGCGTGCGCAGTTTCGCTTCGGTCATGCCAAACAGCGAGCAACTGGCAGGATTGGCGCGCTCGATTTTACTTTTCAGGTCAAGCGACAGCACCGCTTCAGGTAACGCCTCAAGTAGCGCGGCGAGGGCACGGTTTTCCCGTTCCGAGGGCATCCAGGGAACAGTACGCACGTCCGTCACGCCTGAGATGCGGCGGATTTCCGCCATCAGGCTGCTGAAAGAGTCGAAATCCAGCGTGGAAAAGTTGAGATAAATACGCCCGATAGGGTCAATTTCTATCCCGCGCAGATCGATACTGCGCAATACCAGTAAATCCAGTAATTCCCGGGTAAGACCGATACGGTCTTCGCAAAATACTTCCAGACGCATGGGAGTAACCTTCATGCTTAGTGGCCAATGACGGGGCGATGATACTCAAGTTAATCTTCACCAGGAAGCTATCTGTCAACAATCATTGACAGTATGGTGGAAAAGTGGGCGCTGCGCCGTAAAGTTAAACGGTCACAACGTCAAACGATCAGGTTTCGCGGGGTTTTTTAAGCAGGGTTTCTTTAACTTGCGTAAGAAGCTGGCGACGGAAATCCCCCAGCCGCGGTTTATCATCCAGCCACGGCAATGGACGACACAGTTCCATAGCCTTAATGCCAAGACGCGCTGTCAACAGCCCCGCGCCGATGCCTTGCGCCACCCGTGATGACACCCGGGCGGCGATATCCTGCGACATCCAGTCCATCCCGATTTCCCGCACCATTTCGCTGGCACCCGCGAAGGCGATATTCAGCAACACCAGACGAAATAAGCGAATGCGGCTGAAATACCCCAGTTCGATGCCGTACAGTGCGGCAATGCGGTTGATCAGGCGTAAATTACGCCAGGCGATAAACGCCATATCCACCAACGCCAGCGGGCTTACCGCGATCATCAGGGTGGACTCCGCCGCCGACCGGCTGATTTCCCGCCGCGCCTGGCTGTCGAGTACCGGCTGAACGATATGCGCATACAGCTCGACGATTTCACGATCGTTATGAGTTTCATGAATGGCGGCGTACCAGCGCTGCAATGCGGGATGCCCTTGATCCAGCCCGGCCTGATGCGCCAGCTTTTCGCAAAACGCGCGCCCTTTGCCCATGCCGTGGCTGGTCATCAGCTCACGCGCTTCCTCGCGCTCCGTGGCCCGTTCGCGTAACCGATGCAGATGGCGCCATTCCGTCGCCAGCGCGCCGACGCCCGCCGCGACAATCAAACCCCCTGCGGCCAGCCCGCCCAGCGCTATCCAGTCCTGATGTTGCCAGGCGGCGGCGGTCCACTGCACGCCCTGCGCCACGACGCTGACGCCAAACAGCGCCAGCCCGGCAGAGACCATGCGTCGCCACAGGCTGCGTTTAGGCCGCAGCGCCGCTTCCACGACGGCTTCGGCCTGGCCGCTTTCCGGCTCAAGTTCGGGGGTTAGCGCCGGCGTGAACAACTCCGCTTCCGTTCACTGAAGGCCTGGGCGCGTTTGAACTGCTCTTCCCGGTCAGCCTGCAGCGGCTCAGCAAAATCGATTCGCGGTTTTATCGGCTCGCTCATCGCAATTTATCTCCTATTAAAAACTCCAGCGCCGCATCCAGGCGAATGTGGGGCAGCGGCGTGTCTACCGTCATGCGCTGCGGCCGGAATTCTTCAAACTGAAACCCCTGGCTTTGCCAAAAGGCATTGCCCGGCAACCGTGCGGGGACTTCGCCAGGATAAACAGTGAGCGGCGCACCGTCACGCAATCGGTGACCGCGTAACGCCGGGATTTTCTCGCCGTTGACATCCACCAGCCCGCTTTGCGTGGCCTGCACCGACGCCAGCCCCAGACAATCCATGCTGATGCCTTCAAAGGCGGCGTTTTGCCAGGCGTCCTGCACCAGTTGTTGCAGCAGAGAAACCATATTGGCGTGCTGGTCGGCGGTGATATGGTCAGCTTTGGTGGCGGCAAACAGCAGTTTGTCGATCACCGGAGAAAATAAACGGCGAAACAGCGTGCGCTGCCCGTAATGAAAACTTTGCATCAATTGCGTCAGTGCCAGACGCATATCGTTAAATGCCTGCGGCCCGCTGTTAAGCGGTTGCAGACAGTCCACCAGCACGATTTGTCGGTCGAACCGCAGAAAATGATCTTTATAGAAGCCTTTGACCACTTTTTCGCAGTAATAGCGGTAGCGTTCGCGCAGCATACCGGCGTTGGTGGATTTGTCGGCCTGCGCCAGACGCGACTCGCCAATGGCGTCTACGTCCGGCCAGGGGAAAAACTGCAACGCCGGCGCGCCCGCCATATCGCCGGGCAGCACGAAGCGGCCTGGCTGGATAAAGTGCAGCCCTTCACGTTTACAGGTGTGCAGATAATCGGTCCAGGCTTCGGCAATCGCCGCGAGGCGGTTTTCATCGGCGGGCGCTAAGGGATCGAGCCCTTCACAGAGGGTGCGCCACTGCCGCGACCAGCTTTCCCGATCGCCTTTAAGCAGCCCGGTCATCTGGCGAGACCAGCTCAGGTAATCCTGGGCCAGCATCGGCAGATCCAGCAGCCATTCGCCGGGATAGTCGACGATTTCGAGATAGAGCGTGGAGGTGTCTTTAAAGTGGCGAAGCAGAGATTCACTGGAGCGATAGCGCAGCGCCAGGCGCATTTCGCTGACGCCGCGCGTCGGCGTGGGCCAGGTAGGCGGCTCGCCATAAAGCTGCGCCAGCCCTTCATCGTAAGTGAATCGCGCCACGCCCAAATCGCGCTGCGGAACGCGTTTGACGCCCAGCAACCGCTCTTCGCGCACCGCGCTTAACAAAGGCAGACGCGCTCCGGCATGGAGATTAAGAAGTTGATTGACCATGGCGGTGATGAACGCCGTTTTGCCGCTGCGGCTCAGGCCCGTTACCGCCAGGCGAAGATGGCGGTCAATGCCACGGTTGACCAGCGCATTGAATTCAGTCTTGATTCGCTTCATCGTCATCCTGTTTTCGAACAAGCGTAATGATAGGGATATTATGGGGATGATTTCACCGCCAGGCACGTCCCCGTTGTGCCCTCAGGATGCATTTTTTTAAATCAGGGTTTGATATTGCGTGATAATTTTGTCGCCAGGCGTTTAAGCAAGGGCTCAAGGGCGAATGCCAGCAGCATTTTCACCGGGCGGCGCGCGACCGATTTGACCGCCCAGCCTGCCACGCCCGCAGGCCCGTAACGCAATGCGCCAAGGACGATCAGTTTCCCGGCCAGTTTCACACCGGGACGTGCTTTAGCAGACGCCTGCTGCCAACGGGATGGTTTCATTCGCTCTCCAGAGTCATGATTAAAGCTGACGAAAACGGCTACGCAAGGTGAACGAGTCGGAGGTGACGTAACGCTCCATTGCGCGTAAACGCTGTTCGGACTCGGCCAACTGGGCATCGGCGTCGTTCAACAAATCGCTGCTGCGCGGCGCGCCTTCACCCTGTTCCGCACCGTCGGGCATCGGATCGAGAATAAATGTCAGGGCGATATAAGCCACGACGGTAAAAAAGAACAGACCGAAAAACATCGACAGCACCACAATCAGCCGTACCAGTTTTACCGGCACGTCCAGGTACCGGGCGATGCCCGCACATACCCCTTTGACCATCCCCTGCTGGGGAATGCGCCACAGTTTACGATTGCCAAATGTGGAAGCCATTAGTCATTTCTCCAGTTAGGGTGTTCCGCATCCAGAATCTGCTCCAGCGACTGAATACGTTCGCGCATCCGGCGAGCTTCTTCTGTCAGTTGCGCCAGGCGTTGTTGTTCATTTTGCGTCAACTCACTTCGCGAACTGCGGTTGCTGTAGTGAAGCCACAGCCAGATGGGCGCCACAAACAGCACAAAAATCGTTAGCGGTATGGCGAGAAAAAGTGCGCTCATGTGTACTCCTTGACAGTAATAACGCTGCGGCGCGTCATATCGCCGCAGCCAGTTTTTTTATCCGTCATCCTCAGATTGCCAACGCGGTGGCCATCAGCTCCCGGAGGATGTGGCGGTTTTATTCAACGCCTTTATTCAACGTCACGTTGAACTTTAGCTTTCAATGCCGCCAGCTGAGCGCTGATTTCATCGTCTGCTTTCAGATCGGCAAATTGCTGATCAAGATTTTTTGTTTACCGAAACGCTGGCTTTCGGCTTCTGCTTCCATGTGATCGATACGGCGTTCGAAAGATTCAAAACGCGCCATCGCTTCATCAATTTTACCGCTGTCCAGCTGGCGGCGCACATCACGTGAGGACGACGCAGCCTGATGGCGCAGTGTCAACGCCTGCTGACGAGCGCGGGTTTCGTTGAGCTTGTTTTCCAGCTCGCCGATTTCCGTTTTCATGCGCGCCAGCGTTTCATCAACCTGGGCGGCTTCGTCATTCAGAAGCGCGATCAGATCGGTGAGCTTCTGTTTTTCAATCAGCGCCGCACGGGCTAAATCATCTTTATCTTTACGCAAAGCCAGTTCGGCTTTTTCCTGCCACTCGGCCTGTTGCGCGGTGGCCTGCTCAATGCGGCGGCTCAGCTGTTTCTTTTCTGCCAGCGCGCGGGCTGAGGTGGAACGGACTTCAACTAACGTGTCTTCCATTTCCTGAATCATCAGACGCACCAGCTTTTGCGGGTCCTCTGCTTTTTCCAGCAGGGAATTAATGTTGGCGTTCACGATGTCGGCAAAACGAGAAAAAATACCCATAACGCAATCCTCTTTGATTATCCGGGCGACGAGCGCCACTCGATTTCGATGTCGTGATGATTAATGCAAACATCGTGCCAACTTTATAACTTATTGAATATTAAGATTAACACCCTGTCACCGTCTGGTATGTTATGCTGAAGGTTAGTTATTTCCACCAACCAGTGGTGAATTTCATCATGGCAGACTACAAAGATAATCTGATTGGCGAGGCCGAAAGTTTTCTCGAAGTGCTGGAGCAGGTATCACGACTCGCCCCGCTCGATAAGCCTGTGCTGGTGATTGGCGACCGCGGTACCGGTAAGGAGTTGATTGCCAGCCGGATCCACTTTCTGTCGCGCCGCTGGCAGGGGCCGTTCATTTCACTCAACTGTGCGGCGCTGAACGAGAACCTGCTGGATTCTGAGCTTTTTGGCCACGAAGCGGGTGCCTTTACCGGCGCGCAAAAGCGCCACCCCGGCCGTTTTGAACGTGCCGACGGCGGAACGTTGTTTCTTGATGAGCTGGCAACCGCGCCCATGATGGTTCAGGAAAAACTGTTGCGTGTGATCGAATATGGGGAGCTGGAACGTGTGGGCGGCAGTCAGCCGCTGCAGGTTAACGTACGGCTGGTGTGCGCCACCAATGCCAGCCTGCCGGAGTTGGTAGATGAAGGTAAGTTCCGCGCCGATCTGCTTGATCGCCTGGCGTTTGACGTGGTGCAGCTTCCCCCGTTACGCGAACGACGAAGCGATATCATGCTGCTGGCTGAGCAATTCGCCATTCAGATGTGTCGGGAACTCGGCTGGCTGCTGTTTCCAGGTTTTACGCCGCAGGCCCGGCAGACGCTGCTGGAGTATGGCTGGCCGGGCAATATTCGCGAGCTGAAGAATGTGGTGGAGCGTTCCGTTTATCGCCATGGCAGCAGCGACTCACCGGTGGACAACATTATCCTCGATCCGTTTATGCGCACTGCAACGCCCAAACCTGAACAGCCTGACGTCAGCTTGCCCGCCCTGCCCCTGGATCTGCGCCAGTGGCAGCAGCACAGCGAAAAAATGCTGGTTGAAACCAGTCTGGCCCAGGCGAAATATAACCAAAAACGCGCCGCCCAGCTTTTAGGCGTGACGTATCACCAGTTGCGCGCCCTGCTTAAAAAACATGATATCGCCGCACAGTGATGGCTTTTACGCCAACTGGCGCAGAGATTTTTACGTAGCCCCATCAAGTGCGATACACTTTGACTATTGGTCAAAATAACTCAAAAACTTATGCGCGTATTTTTGTCTTCCCTGATGATGGCGCTCGGCATATCAGGCGGGTACGCCCTTGCGGCGCCCGTCGAAAAACCCCTTGCCGATATTCGTCAAAGCGGGTTTGTTTATTGCGTCAACGGGCAAGTTAACACCTTTAATCCCCAGAAAGCGGGCAGCGGACTCACCGTTGATACCCTCGCCGCGCAGCTTTATGACCGGCTACTGGATGTGGATCCTTATACCTATCGTCTGGTTTCAGAGCTCGCGGAAAGCTGGGAAGTGCTGGATAACGGCGCGACTTACCGCTTCCATCTGCGGCGTAACGTCCAGTTTCAGCAAACTGCCTGGTTTACACCCACGCGCCCGATGAACGCAGACGATGTGGTGTTCAGCTTCCAGCGTATTTTCGATCGCAACAATCCCTGGCACAGCGTTAACGGCACCAGTTATCCCTATTTCGACAGTTTGCAGTTTGCCGATACCGTTAAAAGCGTGCGTAAGATCGGTGAATACAGCGTCGAATTTCGCCTCGCCCAGCCTGACGCCTCGTTTTTGTGGCATCTCGCCACGCATTACGCGTCGGTCATGTCGGCAGAATACGCAGAGAACCTGACCCGGGCCGATCGCCAGGAGATGCTTGACCGCGAACCGGTCGGCACCGGCCCGTTTAAGCTGAGCGAATATCGCGCAGGCCAGTTTATTCGTCTGGCGCGCCACGATAAATTCTGGCGCGGCAAGCCGTTGATGCCTCAGGTGGTGATCGATCTGGGCTCCGGCGGCACCGGACGCCTGTCGAAACTGCTCACCGGCGAATGTGACGTGCTGGCCTGGCCCGCCGCCAGCCAGTTGTCGATTTTGCGTGACGACCCGCGTTTGCGCCTCACTTTGCGCCCCGGTATGAACATCGCCTATCTGGCATTCAATACCAATAAAGCGCCGCTGAACAACCCGGCAGTGCGCCACGCGCTGGCGCTGGCAATCAATAATCAGCGTCTGATGCAGTCGATTTATTACGGCACGGCTGAAACCGCCGCCTCCATTCTGCCGCGTGCTTCGTGGGCCTATGATAACGATGCCAAAATTACCAGTTACGATCCGGCGAAATCCAAAGCCCAACTGGAGGCGCTGGGAGTACACGACCTGACGCTGCAACTCTGGGTGCCGACCAGTTCCCAGGCCTGGAACCCGAGCCCGCTTAAAACCGCCGAATTGATCCAGGCCGATTTAGCCCAGGTGGGGGTCACCGTGGTGATTGTGCCGGTGGAAGGCCGCTTCCAGGAAGCGCGTTTAATGGACATGAACCACGATCTGACCCTTGCCGGTTGGGCCACGGACAGTAACGATCCGGACAGTTTCTTCCGTCCGTTGCTGAGCTGTGCTGCGATCCGTTCGCAAAGCAACGTTGCCCAGTGGTGTAACCGCGAATTCGATGAAGTGCTGCAAAAGGCACTGTCATCCCAGCAACTGGCCGCACGCATCGAGGCTTATGACGAAGCACAGCGCATCCTGGCAGAGGCGTTGCCGGTTTTACCGCTGGCCTCGTCGCTGCGCCTGCAGGCGTCGCGTTATGATATCCGGGGGCTGGTCCTGAGCCCGTTTGGTAACGCGTCTTTTGCGGGCGTATCCCGTGATGAGGCGGAGGTCAAAGCACCATGATTATTTTTACCCTGCGTCGTTTACTGCTGTTGCTGGTCACGCTGCTGTTTTTAAGCATCGTGGGTTTTTCCCTGAGCTATTTCACGCCCCACGCGCCGCTTCAGGGCGCATCGTTGTGGAATGCCTGGTGGTTCTGGTTTGACGGGGTCGTGCACTGGGATTTCGGTGTATCCAGCATTAACGGTCAACCCATCACCGCGCAGCTGCGTGAAGTGTTTCCCGCCACCATAGAGCTGTGTTTCCTGGCGTTCGGTTTCGCGCTGCTGGTGGGTATTCCGGTAGGTATGCTGGCGGGGATCCTGCGTAACAAATGGCAGGATTCCTTTATTAGCGGCCTTGCGCTGTTAGGCCTGTCGATCCCGGTGTTCTGGCTGGCGCTGCTGTTGACGCTGTTTTTCTCGCTCACGCTCGGCTGGCTACCGGTTTCCGGGCGTTTCGACCTGCTGTATGAAGTCAAACAGGTCACTGGTTTTGCACTGATTGATGCCTGGCTGTCGGACTCGCCCTGGCGCGATGAAATGATCGTCAGCGCCCTGCGCCATATGGTGCTGCCGGTGCTCACCCTGGCCCTGGCCCCCACCACGGAAGTGATACGGCTGATGCGTCTGAGCACAATCGATGTGTTCGATCAGAACTACATTAAAGCGGCGGCAACACGCGGATTATCCCGCTTCACTATTCTGCGCCGTCACGTTCTGCATAATGCCCTGCCGCCGGTGATTCCTCGTCTTGGCCTACAATTTTCCACCATGTTAACTCTGGCGATGATCACCGAAATGGTGTTTAGCTGGCCCGGTCTGGGGCGCTGGCTGATCAACGCGATTCGTCAGCAGGATTATGCCGCGATCTCCGCCGGGGTGATGGTGATTGGTGCGCTGGTGATCGTGGTGAACGTGCTGTCGGATATTGTTGGGGCGATGGCGAACCCGCTGAAACATAAGGAATGGTATGCCCTACGATAATGTTTACAGCGAAAAACGCCCGCCTGGCGCGTTACGCACCGTGTGGCGCAAATTTTACAGCGATACCATGGGGATGGTCGGCCTCTACGGCTGCGCGGGCCTGACGCTGCTGTGCCTCTTCGGCAGCCTGTTCTCGCCCTACGATATCAATCAGCAATTTCTTGGCTATCAGTTATTACCGCCCTCCTGGTCGCGCTATGGCGAGGTGTCATTCTTTTTAGGCACCGACGATTTAGGCCGCGATGTTTTAAGCCGCCTGCTCAGCGGCGCGGCACCCACCGTCGGCGGCGCATTTGTGGTGACGCTCGCGGCGGCCATTGTCGGGCTGGTGTTAGGGGTGGTTGCCGGCGCGACCCACGGTCTGCGCTCGGCACTGTTAAACCATATTCTTGATACCCTGCTGTCGATTCCGTCGCTGCTGCTGGCGATTATTGTCGTGGCTTTTGCCGGGCCGGGATTATCCCACGCGATGTTCGCGGTATGGCTGGCGCTGCTGCCGCGTATTGTGCGCTCGGTTTACAGCATGGTGCACGACGAGCTGGAAAAAGAGTACGTCATTGCAGCTCGGCTGGACGGCGCGTCAACCATGAATATTCTGTGGTTTGCCGTGCTGCCCAATACCGCCTCCGTGTTTGTCAGCGAAGTGACGCGCGCGCTGTCGATGGCGATACTGGATATCGCCGCGCTCGGTTTTCTCGATTTGGGCGCGCAGCTCCCCTCACCTGAATGGGGAGCGATGCTCGGCGATGCACTAGAATTGATTTATGTTGCGCCCTGGACGGTCATGCTGCCCGGCGCGGCGATAATGGTCAGCGTGCTGCTGGTCAACCTGCTTGGCGAAGGTATCCGACGCGCCATTAATGCGGGGGTGGAATAATGCCATTACTTGATATTCGTAATCTCACGATTGAATTTAAAACCGGTGATGAGTGGGTTAAAGCCGTTGACCGCGTCAGTATGACCCTGGCCGAAGGCGAAATTCGTGGGCTTGTGGGCGAATCGGGTTCCGGCAAGAGTTTGATCGCCAAAGCGATTTGCGGCGTCACCAAAGACAACTGGCGAGTGACCGCCGACCGTATGCGTTTTGATGACATTGACCTGCTGCGTCTTTCAGCGCGGGAGCGCCGTCGGCTGGTCGGGCATAACGTCTCGATGATTTTTCAGGAGCCGCAGTCCTGTCTCGACCCATCCGAAAAAGTTGGCCGCCAGTTGATGCAAAATATTCCTGCGTGGACTTATAAAGGCCGCTGGTGGCAACGCTTCGGCTGGCGTAAACAGCGAGCCATCGAACTGTTGCACCGGGTCGGGATAAAAGATCATAAAGACGCCATGAACAGCTTCCCGTATGAGCTCACCGACGGCGAATGTCAGAAAGTGATGATCGCCATCGCGCTGGCTAACCAGCCGCGGCTACTGATTGCCGATGAGCCGACCAACGCCATGGAGCCCACTACTCAGGCGCAGATCTTCCGCCTGTTGACGCGTCTTAATCAGAATAACAACACCACGATTTTGCTGATCAGCCATGACTTACAGATGCTGAGCCAGTGGGCCGACCGGATTAACGTCATGTACTGCGGCCAAACGGTGGAAACCGCGCCCAGTGAAGAGCTGATCACCATGCCGCATCATCCGTATACTCAGGCGCTGATCCGCGCCATTCCGGACTTCGGCAGCGCTATGCCTCACAAAAGCCGCCTGAATACACTCCAGGGCGCCATACCGTTACTGGAACATTTGCCGATGGGCTGCCGGCTGGGGCCACGCTGCCCTTATGCGCAGCGTAAATGCGTTGAAACGCCGCGTCTTGCCGGGCCGAAAGGCCACCTTTTCGCCTGCCATTTCCCGCTGAATATGGAGAAAGAGTGAAATGGTCGAGACGCTGCTTGAAGTGCGCAACATCAGTAAAACCTTTCGCTACCGCACCGGCTGGTTTCATCGCCAGACCGTGGAAGCGGTTAAGCCGCTAAGCTTTACCCTGCGGGAAAAGCAGACGCTGGCCATTATTGGCGAAAACGGCTCAGGAAAATCGACCCTTGCCAAAATGCTGGCGGGCATGGTGGAACCCAGTAGCGGCGAGCTGGTGATTGACGATCACAAGCTGTATTACGGCGATTATTCGTTTCGTAGTCAGCGTATCCGCATGATTTTTCAGGATCCGTCAACATCGCTCAATCCGCGTCAGCGGGTTTCCCAGATTCTGGATTTTCCGCTGCGACTGAACACCATGCTGGAACCTGAACAGCGTAAAAAACAGATTAATGAGACGCTGCGCATGGTGGGCCTGCTGCCCGATCACGCCAGCTACTATCCGCACATGCTGGCACCCGGGCAAAAACAACGTCTTGGCCTGGCGCGTGCGTTGATATTACGGCCAAAAGTGATCATCGCTGATGAGGCGCTGGCGTCCCTGGATATGTCGATGCGTTCGCAGTTGATCAATCTGATGCTGGAATTGCAGGAAAAACAAGGGATTGCCTATATTTATGTCACCCAACACATCGGCATGATGAAACACATCAGCGACCAGGTGATGGTGATGCATCAGGGCGAGGTGGTGGAGCGCGGCAGTACCGCCGATGTGCTGGCCTCACCGCTGCATGATTTGACCAAGCGCCTGATCGCCAGCCATTTTGGTGAAGCGTTGACGGCGGATGCCTGGCGTAAAGACCACGGTCTGACGCGTTGAGTGGTCGGATTAACGGATTCGGCGAGACATGTTAGAATCGCCGCGTTTTAACGACGCCCGGCCTGTGTGCCCGGCGCCATAACAATGAAGATAAGGATTAATGCTATGGGTTTTCTTACCGGTAAGCGCATTCTGGTGACTGGCGTCGCCAGCAAACTTTCCATCGCCTTTGGTATCGCCCAGGCGATGCACCGTGAAGGTGCCGAACTGGCGTTCACCTACCAGAACGACAAACTGAAAGGTCGTGTGGAAGAGTTTGCCGCGCAACTGGGTTCAAGCATTGTACTGCCGTGCGATGTGGCTGAAGATGCCAGCATTGACGCGCTGTTCACCGAACTGGCGAAAGTATGGCCGAAATTCGACGGCTTCGTGCATTCAATCGGTTTCGCCCCGGCAGACCAACTGGACGGCGACTATGTTAATGCCGTCACCCGTGAAGGTTTCAAAATCGCGCATGACATCAGCGCCTACAGCTTTGTCGCCATGGCTAAAGCCTGCCGCGAAATGCTGAACCCGAATTCTGCCCTGCTGACCCTCTCCTACCTGGGCGCAGAGCGCGCGATCCCGAACTACAACGTGATGGGTCTGGCGAAAGCTTCGCTGGAAGCTAACGTGCGCTACATGGCGAACGCGATGGGTCCGGAAGGCGTGCGCGTTAACGCCATCTCCGCAGGCCCGATCCGCACCCTGGCGGCGTCCGGTATTAAAGACTTCCGTAAAATGCTTGCGCACTGCGAAGCAGTCACCCCAATCCGCCGCACCGTCACCATCGAAGACGTGGGCAACAGCGCCGCGTTCCTGTGCTCCGATCTGTCCGGTGGTATTACCGGTGAAGTAGTTCACGTTGACGGCGGTTTCAGCATCGCTGCGATGAACGAGCTGGAACTGAAATAAGCCTGACTTATTATCCAAAGCAGACTCCGGTCTGCTTTTTTTTGCGCCAGATTTGGCGTTCGCGCCTGCATCCTTCCTCCCCGCGCTGCGGTTTATAGCTTTCCGATCTTTATTATCACTCAACAGTCTTTTGTGGCCCGTTGCCCTTACGCCAGGATAAGGCTGCGAACCAGGCCCGGCGTCAGGGCTGTCATTTTTCTCAAGGAAAGCTCATGGAACAACACCGCCGCGATACCGCCAGAAATCACTGGTATCACGAAACCCAGTCAAGCCGTCTTCCTGATGATGTGGTGTCGCTGGTACCCGAAGCCGCCCATGTACAGGATCGCTTTCTGCTGGATTTAGCGGTTGATGAGGCGCTGCTCGCGCCGCATGCCTCGTGGCTGACTGTTGCGCGCAAACTGAGCGCCATCTTCTTTCCGGAGGCCGTACTGCCGAACCGGCTGAATACCCTGAGCAGTTACGATCGCCTGAGCACCGCCCTGACAGCCGCGCAGGTTTATGGCGTCCAGCGTCTGTGTAATCACTATGCCGCCCGACTGACGCCGCTGCCTGGCCCCGATTCTTCACGGGAAAGCAATCGTCGTCTTACCCTGCTGACGCAGTATGCCCGTCAGCTTGCCAGCCAGCCGACGCTGATCGACAGCGCTGCCCGCCGCCAGCTGGAAGAAGCCGGACTCTCAACCAGTGACATTGTCACGTTTATGCATATTATCGGGTTTGTGGGGTTTCAGGCGCGGGTTGTTGCGGCTTTTCAGGCCGCGATGGCGGTGCCGGTGCGCTGGCTACCGGGTTTTGAAATCCAACAGGATGCCCCTGCCGAATGTTTCCAACAGGCGTTCTCCTCCTGGCACGCCGATGTTGCGGGTGCGGATACGCCGCTGATGAACGCCCGATTACTCCGTCTGATGAACCAGTGCCAACAACATCCGCCGCTATGCGATCTGGCTGACGTACTCATCCACACGCCGCTGGCGCTTGAACCGCTACTGCAATTGTCGATGCACCTTTATCCGGAAGGCGAACATCAATCCGCCGCCACGCTGGCTGCGTTGGTCAGCGCACGGATTAACGGCAGCGTCGCCTGTTTTGCCAGCGCAGCGGCCCGATGGTCGGGCGATGCAGGGGTGACAGAAGCAGCGCGCAATGGCGATCGCGCGCTTCAGGCCTGGAGTCATCATCATCCCCAGGCGCGGGCCGTAATCCAGGCGACGCAGCTCTTAACGCGTGCGCCAGACCGCTTCAGCCATGCCCATTTTCAGCCGTTAATTGAACAGGGTTCTCCGGCGCCCCAGGCGCTGGCGCTTTTAGCGTGGGCGGGATTCTGCGGCTGGCTAAATCGTTTAAAAATGGGGCTTGGCGGTACAGCGCCCGCCTGCGATGTGTCATAATTCCAGGCTAAACATCGCTTGCTGACACCCCCGTAATCGCGTAAAACTGTCAGCCGCTCAATTAGCCACGAAAATGCGAAATTATGTTTCAGGATAACCCGCTGCTAGCGCAGCTTAAACAGCAACTGCACTCCCAGACACCACGCGCCGAAGGCGTGGTTAAAGCCACCGAAAAAGGATTTGGTTTTCTCGAAGTTGACGCGCAAAAAAGCTACTTTATTCCGCCGCCGCAAATGAAAAAAGTGATGCATGGCGACCGAATCAGTGCCGTCATCCATACCGAAAAAGAGAAAGAGTCCGCTGAACCTGAAACGCTGATTGAACCGTTTCTCACGCGTTTCGTTGGTCGGGTGCAAAAGAAAGACGATCGTCTTTCTATCGTGCCGGATCATCCGTTAATTAAAGATGTGATTTCCTGCCGCCCTGCCCGCAATGTCGAGCATGAATTCCAGAACGGCGACTGGGCCGTGGCCGAAATGCGCCGCCACCCGCTTAAGGGCGACCGGGGGTTTTTACGCTGAACTGACCCAGTTCATTACTTTCGGCGACGATCATTTCGCCCCCTGGTGGGTGACGCTGGCGCGCCACAATCTCGAACGCGAAGCGCCGAACGGCGTAGCGACCGAGATGCTGGACGAAGGCCTGGTGCGTGAAGATCTGACCGCGCTGGATTTCGTTACCATCGACAGCGCCAGCACAGAAGATATGGATGACGCCCTGTACGTTGAACAAGGCGCGGATGGCAGCCTGGTGTTGACGGTAGCCATTGCTGACCCAACCGCCTGGATCGCCCCCGGTAGCAAACTGGACGGCATGGCGAAAGTTCGTGCTTTCACCAACTATCTGCCTGGATTCAACATCCCGATGCTGCCGCGTGAGCTGTCTGACGATCTCTGCTCGCTGCGCGCCCATGAGTCTCGTCCGGCGCTGGCGTGCCGCATGACCATTCAGGCAGATGGCGCGATTGCCGACGATATTCATTTCTTCGCCGCGATTGTCGAATCCAAAGCGAAACTGGCCTATGACAATGTCTCCGACTGGCTGGAAAACAGGGGTGACTGGCAGCCGGAAAGCGAGGCGATTGCTCAACAGATCCGATTACTGCAACAGGTATGCGAGCGCCGCAACGCCTGGCGCCACCAGCATGCGCTGGTCTTCAAAGACCGTCCGGATTACCGCTTTGTGCTGGGTGAAAAAGGCGAAGTGCTGGATATCATCGCCGAACCACGTCGGATTGCGAACCGCATCGTTGAAGAGTCGATGATTGCTGCTAACGTCTGCGCCGCACGGGTTCTGCGCGATAAACTGGGCTTCGGTATTTATAACGTTCACGCGGGCTTCGATCCGGCGAACACTGAACAGCTGGCGGCACTGCTCAAATCCCACGGCATGCATGTGGATGCTCAGGAGGTTCTGACGCTGGAAGGCTTCTGCAAACTCCGCCGCGAACTGGATGCGCAGCCGACCGGGTTCCTGGACAGCCGTATTCGTCGTTTCCAGTCCTTTGCGGAAATCAGCACCGAACCCGGCGCGCATTTTGGTTTAGGCCTGGAAGCCTACGCGACCTGGACTTCGCCGATTCGTAAGTACGGCGATATGATCAATCACCGTCTGCTGAAAGCGATTATCAAAGGCGAAAGCGCCGAGCGTCCGCTGGATGATGTGTTAACGCCTATGGCAGAACGCCGTCGCGCTAACCGCATGGCGGAACGCGATGTCGGCGACTGGCTGTATGCCCGCTTCCTTCAGGATAAAGCAGGAACGGATACCCGTTTCGCGGCGGAAATCATTGATATCAGCCGCGGCGGAATGCGCGTGCGTCTGGTGGATAACGGCGCCATAGCGTTTATTCCTGCCCCCTTCCTGCACGCCGTTCGCGACGAGCTGGTTTGCAGTCAGGAAAACGGTACGGTGCAAATTAAAGGCGAAGTGGTTTATAAAGTGACAGATGTGATTGATGTCACTATTGCCGAAGTTCGAATGGAAACGCGCAGCGTCATCGCACGCCCTGCGGCCTGACGTTATTCTCCCCGGCGAACAGCCGGGGAGTTTTATTTTATTTCCACATTTTTATCTCCGCGCTTTTCATTCCCTCAGAAAACCTGATTTACGGTAATGACATTATTCATAAGTATGGATGCGTTATTGACGTGGAAGTTTGTGTTAGGTGCTACACTTCACCTTACCGCGATGCCATAATTAAATTGCAATAAAACAAAGTATTTACGCCAGATTCCCGCTTGCCAGTAACCATCAATTTTCGCTATAAATTTCAGCGACTGCGATTTTAACAGGTGTTCAGGAGAACCCATGAAAGATGACCTGGAGCAAAGTTTGCTGTATCGCTATGTGGGAACGGCCAGTCCTTACTGGCGTCTCCCGCTGGACAGTAATGCTTTGCAATTATCCGCCACTGAAGATGGCGACAGTAGTCAGGTTATTTGCCTGACGCCTGAGCAGGCGTTACAAATTCGCGAAATGACGGTCATAACGTCCAGCGTCACGCTTAATGTTTCTTTATTTGGCACGACGCTGACTGTTCATCTGGTGGGCAGGAAAATTTCACGCCGCGAATGGGCAGGCACCGCTTCCGCCTGGAACGACACCCCTTCTGTCGCGCGGGATCTGGTGCAGGGGCTTTCTTTTGCTGAACAGGTGGTTTCAGAAGCCAATTCGGTCATTGTGATCCTCGATAAGATGGGCAATATCCAGCGCTTTAACCGACTTTGTGAAGAATATACCGGTCTTAAAGAGCATGAAGTTATTGGTCAGAACGTATATAAATTATTTATGAGCCCCTCAGAGGCCGCCGCCTCGCGCCAGAATATTTCCACTTTCTTTCGCGATGGCAGCTCTTATGAAGTCGAGCGCTGGATAAAAACCTGTAAAGGACAGCGTCTGTTTTTATTCCGTAATAAATTTGTGCACAGCGGTAGCGGGAAAAATGAAATTTTCCTCATTTGCTCCGGCACCGATATTACTGAAGAGCGACGCGCCCAGGAGCGTTTACGGGTATTAGCCAATACCGATACCGTCACCGGGCTTCCTAACCGCAATGCGATATATGAACTTATTACCGAAGCCATTACCCAACGTGGCGACACCCAGGTCGGCATCGTTTATCTCGATTTAGATAATTTTAAAAAAGTGAATGATGCCTACGGGCATATGTTTGGCGACCAATTGCTGCAGTCCGTATCCCTTGCCATTTTAAGCTGCCTTGAAGAGGGCCAGGTTCTTGCCCGCCTTGGCGGCGATGAGTTTATTGTGCTGTCCAGCGATACGTCGCAAAGCTCGCTGGAGGCCATGGCGTCGCGCATCCTGACGCGGCTGAAACTGCCGTTCCGCATTGGGCTGATTGAGGTCTATACCAGCTGTTCACTGGGCATTGCCCTTGCGCCGCAGCACGGCCTCGATCACGAGAGCGTGATCCGCAATGCCGATACGGCAATGTACACGGCCAAAGAAGGTGGACGCGGTAAGTTCTGCGTATTCTCTCCGGAGATGAATCAGCGCGTATTCGAATATCTCTGGCTCGACACCAACCTGCGCAAAGCGCTCGACAGCGATCAACTGGTTATTCACTATCAGCCAAAAATCACCTGGCGCGGCGAAGTGCGCAGCGTCGAAGCACTGGTTCGCTGGCAGAACCCGGAGCGCGGGCTGATCCAGCCGCAGGATTTTATCTCCTACGCCGAAGAGTCCGGGTTAATTGTTCCGCTGGGACGCTGGGTAATGCTGGACGTGGTTCGCCAGGTGGCGAAATGGCGGGCAAAAGGTTTGAATTTGCGGGTAGCGGTCAACGTGTCTGCCCGTCAGCTGGCGGATCAAACGATTTTTACCGATCTTAAACAGGCACTGGCAGATCTTGATTTTGAATATTGCCCGATTGATGTGGAATTAACGGAAAGCTGCCTGATAGAAAATGAAGAGCTGGCGCTGACGGTGATTCAACAATTCAGTAGCCTGGGCGCGCAAATCCATCTTGATGATTTTGGTACCGGCTATTCTTCGCTGTCTCAGCTCGCCCGGTTTCCCATCGATGCCATCAAACTCGACCAGACCTTTGTCAGTAACGTGCATAAACAATCGATCTCGCAGTCGCTGGTCCGCGCGATTGTCGCGGTCGCCCAGGCGCTGAATTTGCAGGTTATCGCGGAAGGAGTTGAGAATGCGAAAGAAGACGCCTTTCTTACCAAGAACGGCGTCAATGAACGGCAGGGATTTCTGTTTGCTAAGCCCATGCCCGCAGCCGCACTCGAGCGATGGCTAAAACGGTATCAGGCGCGACGTTAACTGGCTTTACGCAACGCGCTGGTGGTGTGTCGGTTTTTGCAGCAACACCAGGCGTTCCATATAGGCCACATCGCGTGGTTGCAGGCAAAACGCCGCTTCGACCCAGTCTTCAGTAATATCCATCAATTCGGCCCGGGCAGTTCCAGTACACGCTGGCGGGCGCGTAGCATTGCGCGTACGCCGTTAAGCCGCGACTGTAACGTGTCGATGAAGGTGCGCGTCGCCAGGTAACCTTGACCCGGCTCAAACAGTTCATCCACCAGCCCGTTCTGCTGATGCCACTCCGCAGTGTGGGATTCGCCGGTTAATATCAGGTTTTCCGCGAGACGCATGCCGGAACGACGCGCCACCAGCGAATAACCGCCCATGCCGGGGAACAGATTAAAGGCCACCTCCGGGAACCCCATCCTTGCGTCGCGCTGCGCCAGTACAAAGTGGTGCGCCAGCGCCGCTTCAAAACCGCCGCCAAGCGCGCTGCCTTCAACCATGGCGAGGCTGACAGCGCCGGTGTCAAAACCCCGTGATGCCGCATGAACGCAATCGACACAAGCCCGCGCATAGGCGCGCAACGCCTCACGCCGTCCGTTCTGGATGCAATCGACAAAAAAGTGCAGGTCGCCACCGGCATTATAAATCCCCGGGACCAGCGAGCCGGTTACCCAGAAATCGACGGCGAAACCGCTCTTTTGCACCAGATAGCCAAGATTCATGATCTCTTCTATCAGGGCGTGATTAAAGCAGGGGCGCGGTTGGGCGCGTAACATCATCCAGACGGTGCGACGCTCCTCCTCGTAGTAAGCGCAGAGCTGCGTATAACGGGTGGAGTCGGTAAAAAGTTTGCAAGTGGGGTGATTGAGAACTGTCATAGTCATTCCTCTTTAAATGTGAATGCGGTAACCGCAGAGAAAGACTAATTCACAGGAATTACGCTGGTGTACGGCAAGGGGTATTTATAATTATTCTTTATGTTTTAGGATCAAATATTTGGTTCATTTCGGGGTAAAGCGGGATGGGTCTCTTCTCTTTTGGGTGGCTTTTTTGCATCATGGAGGTTGTTTAACGATCTAAGGACGCATTATGCCTACTCCAGACGCCATAGCCCTTGCCCAACGAATTGACACTGTGCTGGATATTCTGGTCGCCGGTGATTACCACTCCGCCATCAATAATCTGGAGATCCTGAAGGCCGAGTTACTGGCGCAACATCAGGATCGTGGCGATGATGCCCCCTCCCAGCCCAAAGCCCCCTGGGAAATTTAGTATTCTGTACGACGGCGTCACACCGTGACGCCACGGGAATCGTTTTTAAATGTTGAATCGCTACGCTTAAACGGTCACACTCGACTTTTCGCGCTGCCAGACGCACGGTTTGTCTCTTTTCCTTTTGTGTACAATGGCATGCTTACCGATTTATGACTTTGCCACCGCAAACTTGCTGATATGAACTCTCGACAACAAATTATTTTGCAAATGGTGATCGACCAGGGACGCATGAGCGTATCCGAACTGGCGAAAACCACCGGCGTTTCCGAAGTGACGATTCGTCAGGATTTAAATCTTCTCGAAAAGCACAGCTATTTACGGCGTGCGCACGGCTATGCCGTCCCGCTGGACAGCGACGATGTCGAAACGCGGATGCTAAATAACTATGCGTTGAAACGTCGTCTGGCCGAGTTTGCTGCCTCGCTGGTGAACGATGGCGAAACCGTGTTTATCGAAAACGGCAGTAGCAACGCCCTGCTGGCTCGTACCCTGGCGGAACAAAAAAACGTCACGCTCATTACCGTCAGCGGTTATATCGCGCATTTGCTCAAGGAGACGGAATGCGAAGTGATTCTTCTGGGGGGCATTTATCAGAAGAAAAGCGAAAGCATGGTCGGGCCATTAACGCGCCAGTATGTTCGCCAGGTCCATTTCAGTAAGGCGTTTATCGGCATCGACGGCTGGCAACCCGAAACCGGTTTTACCGGGCGGGATATGATGCGTACCGATGTGGTCAATGCGGTGCTGGAAAAAGGCGGTGAAGCCATTGTGCTGACGGACAGCTCGAAGTTTGGCGCGGTTCATCCCTATACGCTTGCGCCGGCCAGTAATTTCAGCCGTGTCATTACCGATGATGGTATTAAACCCGACGCATTGCAGCATCTTCAGCGTACCGGCCTTCAGGTCGATCTTATCCCGCAATTCCCCGCCGTATAATTATCAGGCCCGCAGTCAGGTGGGCCGCCACTCTTGAGACTATTCCCATCGTCCAATTAGGACTATTTACCTGTATCAATGTTACAAAGAATTTAAAATTACTAATAGCGATATCACAGGAAGTAACTATCACCTGCGTGATGTGAATTACCTGACGCGCCCCGTTTCACGGAACGACGTTTAATTTATAGAAATCTTCTATACTTAAAGCGCAACTTCCTTCCGTGAATCAATAATTCAGGAGAAAGTATTATGACATTAAATTACAAAAAAGCTGCTGCTGCGATGCTTGCCGTTACTCTGGTTATGTCCTTAAGCGCCTGTTCAAACTGGTCTAAACGCGACCGTAACACCGCGATTGGCGCGGGTGCCGGCGCAATCGGCGGCTCAGTACTGACTGACGGAAGCACCCTGGGTACGCTGGGTGGTGCAGCAGTTGGTGGTATTATCGGTCACCAGGTTGACTAATAAGAATGTCAGGAATAATGCTTTAACGTAAAGAACGCGTAGAAATTTTACCCGGACTATACGGCACTTTAATTTCAGGCCACGGTAATTACCGTGGCCTCGCTATTTTAGCCGCCCGCTAATTTGACTTTCATGCCTTTTGCTTCCAGCAGCGATTTAATTAATTCACGCTTGTCGCCCTGAATTTCAATCACGCCATCTTTTACTGCCCCGCCGCAACCGCATTTCTTTTTCAGTTCAGCAGCAATTTTATTCAATCCCGCATCATCTTCATCAATGCCGGTGATTAAACACACGCCCTTGCCCTTACGTCCGCTGGTCTGGCGTTGAATGCGAACAATGCCGTCCCCTTTCGGGCGTTCCGGCTGTGCTTTAGGTTCATCAATTCGCCCGGATTCGGTGGAGTAGACTAACCGGCTATTGTCATCCTTCATTTGGCTTCTCCGAGACCGGTCAAAATGTCACGCAGCGTTTGTGACGGATTCGTTGATTGCGTGATCGGACGGCCAATCACCATGTAATCGACGCCAGCCTGCTGCGCCTGTTGCGGCGTCATAATTCGGCGCTGATCCCCGGCATCACTCCCTTCAGGGCGAATACCCGGCGTAACGAGTTGAAACGACCTTCCCAGCTCAGATTTAAAGCGTACCGCTTCCTGCGCCGAGCAGACTACGCCGTCCAGGCCGCACTGCTGAGTTAACCGCGCCAGTCTTTCCGCATGTTCAGCCGGAGAAAGAGTAATACCGATATCCGCCAGATCGCTGGCTTCCATGCTGGTCAGCACAGTAACGGCGATAAGCAGCGGCGCATCTTTGCCAAATGGCGTTAACGCGTCCCGCGCCGCCTGCATCATGCGCGCCCCGCCGCTGGCATGGACGTTAACCATCCACACGCCGAGCTCCGCTGCTGCCGCGACGGCTTTCGCCGTGGTATTAGGAATATCGTGAAAATTTAAGATCGAGGAACACGTCAAAACCACGGCCCTGTAAGTCGCGCACCAGTTGCGGCCCAAACAGCGTGAACATCTCTTTTCCGACTTTAAGACGGCAGTCCTGCGGGTCGATACGGTCGACGAAGGCCAGCGCCTTGTCGCGATTATCGTAATCCAGCGCAACCACAATCGGTGAAGCTGTCGTTGAGCGGGAAGAAGAAGCATGTAGCGTCATGACCAGACCTTTTGATAAGGGCACCGATAAGGCGCGAAACAGTAAACGGCAAGCATTCTACCTGCGAAGGGCGAAAAATTACAGGCGCTTACGCCCTGCCTGACCGTACTGGCACGTCGCATCGTTGAGGGACAGAACAAAACTATTAGTATGTTGTAACTAATTTAAGGGGTTAAAAAAATTATTGTCCATCCAGACCGCGAATCGGTTTGATGGTGGACCCACGCCCGGCATGACGGACAGTGCCAGTACAGGGTAAACGCGGTAAAACCGCATTTCTGGCAGCGATAGCGCGGCTTGGTACGCATCTGTTCGCCAACCATATCGCGCAGCGCCAGCAGGCTCTCTTTGGCGCGCCCCTCTTCCGCTTCGTTCAGGTGGTAATCCATCAGCCGGTGGAATACGCGCATTGTAGGATGACGTTGCAGTTGGCGGGTGATATACACCTGCGCAACATCCGGCCCGTCGCGCCGTTCTATTTCCTCGGCCAGCATCAGTTCCGCCACGGCACCGGTATTCTCTTCCACGCAGCGCTTGAGGAATTCAACCCATTCATCATGTTTGCCGAGTTGCTGATAGCAGGTTTGCAGCATTTCAAGCGTTTCGCCCACCAGTTCACGATCCTGGCTGATAACTTTTTGCAGGCTCTCTACCGCTTTCGCGTACTCTTGCTTATTGATATAGATACGGCCCATCATGATGGAGACGCGCGCGCTGCCGCTGTCCGCCGCTGCGCCTTTCCTCAGCAACGCCATCGCTTTATCGGTCTCGTCGTTGGCCATCAACTGCAACGCAAGCTCACAATAAAAATGGGCAATGTCGATACGGTAATTTTCTTTGCCGAGTTTGACCAGGCGTTCAGCCACATCAATGGCTTTCTGCCAGTCGCTGGTCGCCTGATAGATTTGCAACAATTGCGAAAGCGCGCTGCTGCGAAAATCGGTTTCGTCCACCAGCTGGCTGAACATATCTTCGGCGCGATCGTAAAGACCCGCTGCCATGTAATCGCGCCCCAATTGCTGTACGGCCAGCAAACGCTGATCGTAGGTCAGAGACGCGCTTTCCATCAGCGTCTGGTGTATGCGAATCGCGCGATCGACCTCGCCGCGTGAGCGGAACAGGTTTCCCAGTGTCAGGTGCGCTTCAACGGTGCCGGTATCTTCCTTGAGCATTTCAAGGAACAGATCGACCGCTTTATCCTGTTGATTGCTCAGCAGGAAGTTAACCCCAGCGACATAGTCTCTGGAGAGGCGGTTGGCTTCTTTATCCTTAGCCTGTTGTGCACTTCTGCGCCCCATATACCAGCCATAGGCGGCGGCAACAGGCAGCAACAGAAATAACAGTTCCAGCATCGAATCAGCCTTTGACGACAGACGCGCCAGGCGAAGCGGCGGCGTCAGACAGCGGGGTTATTTGCTGTTCAAGGCGTTTCACTTTACGCTCCGCGCGCGCCAGTTGGACACGCACCCGCAGCCAGAACAGCCCGCAGATTAACCAGCCGATGATAAAGCCGGTCGCAAATAAGACGGCTAACAGCGTAGAGATACGATATTCACCCTGAGCCAGCAGGTAGTTAAAAGTGACCTGTTGGTCGTTTTGCGCACCCAGCGTGACGGAAATGACAAATATCGCTAATACCAGTAAGAAAATGAGTAAATATTTCACATTACTTCCCGTTATGTGGTTTGAGCGAATACATCGTGTTCAACTCTTTCTTGTAACGCTATAAATTAACATTTCCTGACTGTTCGGGAAATGAGAAAGCACGATCGTAAAAAGATAAAATGCGGACGTCACCGGGCATTTTCAATGCCAGCGCTACTCGATCTCACGTTCGGCAATTTCTTTCTTCTCTTCTACCGGTGGTCTGAGTGGGCCGCAAAGTTTTTGCGCCAGCCATACCGCACAGGTTACCAGCAGCCAGGAAATCAGCGTAGCCACCACTAAATCCCGCGGCCAGTGCATGCCCAACACCATCCGGCTCGCCATAACGCCGCTTGCCCAAATCAACAGGATGGCCAGCGTAACGGTCCGGCGGCGTGGCCATAGCAATCCTACGCCCAGCAACGCCCAGCTGGCGGCAAACATGGTATGCCCCGAAGGAAACGCAAAGCCGGTCTCATTTTGCCAGTGTTTGCGCAGCCACGCTGGAATGCTCGCTTCATTTTGCAGTTGTTCGCGAACTAAATGCCCGCGCTCTTTACGCTTTAAATTGTAGAAGTCGTCTACCGGAACGTGGCGTGTTTTTTCAAGCCAGATAACAAACGGACGCGGTTCCTGTACGGAATCTTTAATCCAGGATTTCAGGCCCTGCCCGACCATGATAGCCGCGCCTAAATCAAAAACAGCACCACCGCCGCCCGCAGACGAAAACGCAGGCACCATAAAAACCACCCGCAAAGTAACACATGGGTAATAATTCCCCAGGGCTGAGTTACGGTTTCGGTGAGCCAGAACATCCCCTTCAGCCAGAATGCGTCGGCCTTCGGTTCCCATTGCCAGCCGGATATCCATACCAGCAGCGGCATCACCAGTAACAACATCGCGCCAAGGGTGGTGCGTTTAGCAATCGCGAGCATGACTTCTCCTTAATCATAATGTCACACAAGAATAACTGAAAATTTAACATTCACACATTTGATATCGGTTTCGTGCGCTTATAAAGAGTGTGACGGCGCTCCCGGTAGGCGAATGGCGGTGCATTGTGGCAAAATAGTATCAATAACAGAAAGCCAGCATACTGGCTGGCGTTTAACACGCCATTAAACGATCCGGAGAATCACATGCAGCTTAAACGTGTGGCAGAAGCCAAACTGCCAACCCCCTGGGGCGATTTCCTGATGGTGGGATTTGAAGAACTGGCTACCGGTCATGATCATGTCGCGTTGGTGTTCGGGGATATTACGGGTGAAGCGCCTGTTTTGGCACGTGTACATTCCGAATGTTTGACCGGCGACGCGTTGTTCAGTCTGCGCTGCGATTGCGGTTTTCAGCTGGAGGCCGCGCTGTCGCACATCGCTGAAGAGGGGCGCGGTATCCTGATGTACCATCGCCAGGAAGGCCGCAATATTGGGCTGCTGAATAAAATCCGCGCTTACGCATTGCAGGACCAGGGCTACGACACCGTTGAAGCCAACCACCAACTCGGTTTTGCCGCGGATGAGCGCGACTTCACGCTATGCGCCGATATGTTCAAACTGTTAGGGGTCAATGAAGTGCGCCTGTTGACCAACAACCCGCGTAAAGTGGAAATTCTCACCGAGGCGGGCATTAACATTGTCGAGCGCGTACCGCTAATCGTCGGCCGTAACCCGAATAACGAACACTATCTTGATACCAAAGCCGCGAAGATGGGGGCATTTGCTGTCACGGGACTAAACGTCCGCCGCTATTAAAAAAGGCCTGCTTATGCAGGCCTTTTGTTTTTACGTCAGCATATTGCGGATGACATAGTGCAGGATGCCGTCGTTCTGGTAATAGGTCAGCTCATTACCGGTATCAATACGGCAACGGCAATTCACCACCTCTTTGGTGCCATCAGCGCGCGTTAACGTCACCGGCACTGTTGCGCCTGGGGTGAGTGCCTGAAGCCCGCTAATGTCGATTTGCTCTTCCCCCGGTAAGATTGAGCGTTTTACGGGTAACCCCCCCCGGGAACTCCAGCGGCAGGATGCCCATCCCGATCAGATTTGAACGGTGGATACGTTCAAAGGACTCGGCAATAACAACACGAACACCCAACAAACGCGGGCCTTTCGCCGCCCAGTCACGGCTTGAACCGGAGCCGTACTCTTTACCGGCAATCACCGCCAGCGGAACCGCACGTTGCTGATAGGCCATGGCGGCATCGTAAATCGACATCACCTCATCGCCTGGCAGCAGGCGAGTCATACCCCCTTCCACACCCGGCACCATCTCATTACGGATGCGGATATTGGCAAACGTACCGCGCATCATCACTTCATGGTTGCCGCGGCGCGAACCGTAGGAGTTAAAATCGCCCCGCTCCACACCATGGCTTTGCAGATAACGGCCTGCCGGGCTGTCCGCTTTAATACTCCCCGCCGGGGAAATATGGTCAGTGGTGACCGAGTCACCGAGCATTGCCAGAATGCGCGCCTGATGAATATCTTCAACCGGCTTCGGCTCCGCCAACATCTCGTCAAAGAACGGAGAAAGACGGATATAGGTCGAGTCGTCCTGCCAGCCATAGGTATCGGAGCGATCGACTTCGATGGATTTCCATTCGTCGGTGCCTTCGAACACTTCGGCATACTCTTTGCGGAACATATCGGTGGAAACATGCTCCACCGCCCGGGCAATTTCCTGGGACGACGGCCAGATATCTTTCAGGTAACCGGGTCGCCTTTTTTATCATGGCCCAGCGGATCGGTCGCCAGGTTGATATTCATATTCCCGGCCAGCGCGTACGCCACCACCAGCGGCGGCGACGCCAGCCAGTTGGTTTTCACCAGCGGATGAATACGGCCTTCGAAGTTACGGTTACCGGATAGCACGGCCCCTACGGTCAAATCGCCTTTCTTAATCGCCTGCTCAATGGGATCAGGCAGCGGGCCGGAGTTACCGATACAGGTGGTACAGCCATAACCCACCAGGTTAAAGCCCAGCTCGTCGAGATAAGGGGTTAATTTCGCCTGCGCCAGATAGTCTGAAACCACTTTCGATCCCGGCGCCAGAGAGGCTTTGACCCACGGTTGACGCTTCAGGCCTAACGTCACCGCTTTTTTCGCCAACAGGCCGGCGGCCATCAGAATGCTTGGGTTAGAGGTGTTCGTACAGGATGTGATCGCAGAAATCACTACGGCGCCATCAGGCAGCTGATAGTGTTGCCCGTTCATCACATAATCAACCGGCGTGCGATCTTTCTGGCTGTGATTCACCTCAAGCTCATTGCTTGCGGCAAACGCGGCAGGCACCTCTTTCAGCGTGACCCGGTCCTGCGGACGTTTCGGGCCAGCAAGGCTCGCCTCCACCTCAGCCATATCCAGCGCCAGGGTGCTGGTAAAGACCGGTTCATCTCCCCGGTTTCGCCACATCCCCTGCGCTTTAGCATAGGCTTCAACCAGGGCGACCTGTTCGTCACTACGGCCACTGAGCCGCATATAATCGAGGGTGACGCCATCAATCGGGAAGAAACCGCAGGTCGCGCCGTATTCCGGCGCCATGTTCGCGATGGTGGCGCGGTCAGCCAGCGGCAGATCATCCAGCCCGTCGCCATAGAATTCGACAAACTTGCCCACCACGCCGTGTTTACGCAGCATCTGGGTCACTGTCAGCACCAGATCGGTGGCGGTGATGCCTTCCTGTAATTTGCCGGTCAGTTTGAAGCCCACGACATCCGGGATCAGCATCGAGACAGGCTGGCCGAGCATTGCCGCCTCGGCTTCAATACCGCCGACGCCCCAGCCCAACACGCCGAGACCGTTAATCATTGTGGTGTGGGAGTCGGTACCGACCAGGGTATCGGGATAGGCTACCATCTCGCCATCCTGCATTTCGCTCCACACCGCTTTGCCGAGATACTCCAGGTTAACCTGGTGGCATATCCCGGTACCCGGCGGTACGACGCTAAAACGGCTGAACGCCTGCTGGCCCCAGCGCAGGAACTGATAACGTTCGTGGTTGCGTTCCATCTCCAGACGCACGTTTTCTTCAAACGCGTCGTCGTTGCCGAAGTGGTCAACCGTTACTGAGTGGTCGATAACCAGATCTACCGGAGAGAGCGGATTGACTTTGGAGACATCGCCGCCGAGGCGTTTGACCGCTTCACGCATCGCCGCCAGATCGACCACCGCCGGTACGCCAGTGAAGTCCTGCATTAATACGCGGGCCGGGCGGTAAGCAATTTCGCGGTCGGCATGGGCTTTTTCCAGCCAGCCTGCCAGCGCAACGATATCTTCCCGGGTAACAGATTGCTCATCCTGCCAGCGTAACAGGTTCTCCAGCAGAACTTTGAGTGACTTGGGTAAGCGCGAAATATCTCCAAGCTCCCTGGAAGCCAGCGGCAGACTATAGTAATGATACGTTTTGTCCTGTGCCTGCAATGTATCCTTACTGGCTTCGCGTAACGTCGACGACATATGCTCCTCCTTAATGACTGAGATGCGATACCCTGACGATAATCAGGGTTTGTATTAAAGATAACACATACATCTCGTAACGTTTTGATAACAACCCAAAATGCTAAATCTTTACGCTGACCCGTGGACCGCTGGCAGAACAGCAAAGCCAATGTTCAGACTTCGGGATGCGGGGGCGGGTTATCTCTTGCGGGTTTAAGGCGATGATTTAATAACGCGTTTTGCAGCATTACCGGAGGATTTACTGAGGTATCCACCCTGTTACGCCAAATAGCGTAGTGCTGGGTGCAAGGTGATGAGACCCACGCGATATGTTCGTAAGATGAGGCGTGCGGAAAAACCGGGAAGACGACAAAACCCGTGCGGCATTGCGTGCATAAAGTGAGGAATGGTTTAACCGGGACGGATGGCACAGAAACAAAAAACCCTCTGAAAAAGGCTTCAGAGGGCGGATGAAAAAGTGAAATTGTTCAGGACTTCTTATCGTTATCTTCGTCATCGTCCACGGAGAATAAATCGATAAACGCCTTTTGCTGTTCGGTAAGAGACCAGGAGTCCGGAATGGCAGGCTTCGGCTGTTCGGCGGTTTTTTTACAGCGATCCGTTTGATTTGTGTCTGCGTCCCGGTCCTCGTCTGCCGCCATGTTAGCCCCAGAAATACCAGGCCGCTCCACCCACAACAAGCCAGAATAAGGCGGACAGCGCGAATACCGCGAGCCACGCTTTACGCTTAAGGGCTGGATCCCGCTCTGGTTCATGACTACTTTGCGGCATTGCAATCCTCACACAATCGACATTGCTTATCATTCTTCACCAAACAATCGTCAAAATTAATCAAATGATAAGACAAATCCTAATTAAAAAGTGCCAATAAATCCAGCGGAATTACGCAACACTTGCCTGCAAATAATCAATCGTTTGACGTGAAATAAATCATCGAACCCGAAAGCGGCATCACACCGGTTTGTTGAGAGTGGAATCGCCATAAAAGAGAAAGCCCATGCTTATGCATGGGCTGTGCGAGAGATCTGATATTGCGGAAAGGTTGCGTGGCTTACCCGCCCGAACCAGTTAGCGTGCAGGCAGTTTGATATCTTTAAACATCTCTTCAATATCTTCATTCGAACGAAGTGATACAGCCGTATCCACGACATCACGCGTCAAATGTGGGGCGAAGCGTTGAATAAAATCATACATATAGCTTCTCAGGAATGTGCTGCGACGAAAGCCGATTTTGGTGGTGCTGTGGCTGAATATTTCATGGGCGTCCAGCCGCACCAGATCCGGATCGGCAATCGGATCGACCGCCATGCTGGCAATCACGCCCACCCCTAAGCCAAGCCGTACATAGGTTTTAATGACATCGGCATCGGTGGCGGTAAATACGATGCGCGGTGTGAGCCCGGCGCGGGAAAACGCGGTGTCCAGTTCAGAACGTCCTGTGAAGCCGAAGGTATAAGTGACCAGCGGATACTGCGCCAGTTCTTCAATGGTGACGGACTCTTTCGACGCCAGCGGGTGATCCGGCGTGACAACGATGGATCGGTTCCAGTGATAGCACGGCAACATGACAAGGTCGTCATACAGATGCAGCGCTTCGGTCGCGATGGCGAAATCCGCATTGCCTTTCGATACCGCTTCGGCAATTTGAGTAGGCGAACCCTGATGCATGTGCAGAGACACGCGCGGATAGCGCTCGATAAAGCCTTTAATAACGCCGGGCAAAGCATAGCGCGCCTGAGTATGGGTCGTTGCGACATACAAAGAGCCTTTATCAGGCCAGGTATGTTCGCCTGCCACGGATTTAATCGCGTCGACTTTTGACAGGACTTCGCGGGCGATACGGATGATTTCCTGCCCTGCCGGGGTCACCTGAGTGAGATGCTTACCGCTGCGGGCGAATATCTGGATGCCTAATTCGTCCTCCAGCATACGAACCTGTTTACTGATACCAGGCTGGGACGTATAAAGACCTTCCGCTGTCGACGAGACATTAAGGTTATGGTTGACGACCTCAACGATATAACGAAGCTGTTGTAGTTTCATGACAAACCATTCGCGCGAACGCGCCTTCTGACGAGATTAAGACCGAATCAGTCTAAAAAATGGATTAACTATAACCACTATATCATTTATATCTTTCGTGTGTAGGTGAAGAAATTAAATATTAACAACGTAATAACGAAAAAGGGCCAGATCGCTCTGGCCCTTTTTGCTTTTATTTACAGCAGGTTATTTTTTACCTTCCACCCACTTGCCATCCACGAAAAACGCAGACCAGCCCGTGGCTTTGCCCTCTTTTTCCGAGGCCACATACTGCTGTTTTGTTTTACGGCTAAAGCGCACCACCGCCGGGTTGCCTTCCGGATCCTTCTGCGGGGCGTCTGCCAGATAGCGCAGTTTTTCCGGCAGTCGATCGCGGAATCGGAACAGCTCTTCCACTAACGGCGCACGGGTTTCGCGCGATTTCGGGAACGTGTTTGCAGCCAGGAAGACGCCTGCGGCACCATCGCGCAATACGAAATACGCATCTGACTTTTCGCACGGCAGTTCAGGCAACGGAACCGGATCTTCTTTCGGCGGCGCAACATCACCGTTTCGCAGGATCTTACGGGTATTTTTGCACTCTTCGTTGGTGCAGGCCATGTACTTACCGAAACGTCCCATACGCAGGTGCATTTCAGAACCGCACTTCTCACATTCCACTACCGGGCCGTCATAGCCTTTGATGCGGAATTCGCCCTCTTCGATTTCATAACCGTCGCAGGTCGGATTATTGCCGCAGACATGGATTTTGCGTTTCGGATCGATCAGGTAACTGTCCATCGCGGTGCCGCATTTCTGGCAACGGCGTTTGGCGCGCAACGCGTTGGTTTCGGCGTCATCGCCTTCCAGCACGTTGAGGATCTCGTTTTCCGGTACCAGGTTGATGGTGGTTTTGCAGCGCTCTTTCGGAGACAGCGCATAGCCGGAACAGCCCAGGAATACCCCGGTGCTGGCGGTGCGGATCCCCATTTTACGGCCACAGGTCGGGCAATCAATGCTGGTTAGCACCATCTGGTTCGGGCGCATCCCGCCCTCTTCCGGATCTTTTTCGGCGGTATCTAACTGGCGTGTAAAATCGCCAAAGAAGTTATCAAGCACCGCTTTCCATTCCGCCTGATGGTTCGCTACCTGATCAAGGCTGCTTTCCATCTGTGCGGTGAAATCGTAGTTCATCAGTTCGCGGAAGTTTTCTTCCAGGCGATCGGTGACGATTTCACCCATTTTTTCCGCGTAGAAACGGCGGTTTTCCACCCGCACATAACCGCGATCCTGAATGGTGGAAATGATGGATGCATAGGTTGACGGACGACCGATACCGCGTTTTTCAAGCTCTTTAACTAAGGACGCTTCGCTGAAACGCGCTGGCGGTTTGGTAAAGTGCTGAGCAGGTGTCAGTTCAACCAGTGACAGGGCATCGCCAGCCTCAACGGCAGGCAGCGTACGATCTTCGTCGCCTTTACGCAGCGCAGGCATGACTTTCGTCCAGCCGTCGAAGCGCAGCGTGCGGCCACGTGCTTTGAGACGGAAATCGCCCGCTTCCACCGTCAGCGTGGTGGAGTCATATTGCGCCGGTGTCATTTGACAGGCCACAAACTGACGCCAAATCAGCTGATACAGTTTCTGCGCGTCGCTTTCCATGTCTTTCAGCGCGTCCGCCACTACATTGACATCAGAAGGACGAATCGCTTCGTGCGCTTCCTGAGAGTTGTCTTTGCTGGCGTACTGGTTCGCCGATTCCGGCAAATATTTTTTGCCGAATTCGTCTTTAATATAGTCGCGCACCATGCTCACGGCGTCCTGGCTCAGATTGGTCGAGTCGGTACGCATATAAGTGATATAACCCGCTTCATACAGACGCTGGGCCATCATCATGGTTTTCTTCACGCCAAAGCCGAGACGCGTGCTGGCGGCCTGCTGCAGAGTGGAGGTGATGAACGGCGCGCCAGGTTTGCTGCTGGTGGGCTTATCTTCACGCTCAAGCAGGGTGTAACGTGCTTTCTCAAGCAGGCTAACCGCCGCCATGGTTTGTTCACGGTTAACCGGACGGAACGGCTTGTCGTTCTGATGAGTGACCTCAACCTGCAACGCATCGCCTTTCGGCGTGGTCAACGCGGCGTCAACTTCCCAGTACTCTTCCGGTACGAACGCTTTGATTTCACGTTCGCGTTCCACCACCAGACGCACTGCAACGGACTGCACACGACCAGCAGAAAGCCCACGGGCGATCTTTTTCCACAGCAGCGGAGAGACCATATAACCCACTACGCGGTCCATAAAACGACGCGCCTGCTGAGCGTTAACCCGGTCAATATTCAGTTCGCCCGGCTTTTCAAACGCCTGACGAATCGCATTTTTAGTAATTTCATTAAACACCACGCGGCTGTAGCGGGTGTCGTCGCCGCCGATCACTTCCCGCAGGTGCCACGCAATGGCTTCCCCTTCGCGGTCAAGGTCGGTTGCGAGATAGATATGGTCAGCTTTTTCAGCTAACGCTTTCAGTTCAGAGACAACTTTCTCTTTACCCGGCAGCACTTCGTACTGGGCTTCCCAGTTATGCCACGGATCGACGCCCATGCGATTTACTAACGCACCGCGTTCATCCTTTTTGACTTTTTTGCCGGTTTTGGCCGCTTTGGTGGAGGCAGAGTCAGCGCTCTTTTTCTGGGTTGATCCGCTGGTCGGCAAATCACGGATATGACCGACGCTGGACTTAACCACGTAGTCATTGCCGAGATACTTGTTAATCGTTTTGGCTTTTGCCGGGGACTCAACGATAACGAGAGCTTTACCCATATTCACCTTTACCTGGTTGATTCTTCCAAATGACGTCGCACGATAAGTCGCTTTATCGGGCTATACGCCGGATTATATTGCGATAGCCTTAAAGGAATTCAACCCTGCTTCTTTGACCCGTGCGATATAGCGCACTTTTCAGGTGATTGAGAAAGCAGGTTTTTCCGTGCGATGACGATACAGCACGACGTAAGTCTGGTTGAATGTCAAGCAATTCTGTTGCCAGATTTGCGAAAGCGTCACACTCTACCTGATAAAATCCGTTACGCAACTTTATTAGCATACCTTGCTTATCAACGCCAACATGCCGCTACGAATAATTCCCCATGATCACTGCGGGAAAATTTGCGCCAGGCGCCAGCCACGACGTACACTACGCGCAGTTTGTAAGGAGTAAGCTATGCAAGAGACAATTCAACCGATTGACAAAAAAACGCTGCTCGAAAAAGCCAACACGCTCATTGTTGAACATGAAGACTATATCGCCGGCATTGTGGCGACCGACGTTGAGCAGAAAAACGGCGTACTGGTTTTTCGGGGCGACTATTTTCTTGATGAACAAGGACTGCCGACGCCAAAGAGCACGGCGGTATTCAATATGTTCAAATACCTTGCCCACCAGCTGTCTGAAAAGTACCGTTTGCTGGATTAAAAAAAGAGGCCGTCAGGCCTCTTTTTTGTTGAATGACGCTTACAATAGCGGCTTCTCGCCGCGCTGCCACCAACGCAACAACAGGCGATCGACGCTTTCCGCCGCGCTGCCGGTAAAGCGATCCATCATTTTTTTACGGCGCAAATAACGCACGCTGACCACCTCGCGTACTTTCATTTTTTCCAGAATCAGATCGTCACTGGTGCTAATCGCGTCAACGAGACCTTTTTCTTTCGCCTGTACGCCATACCAGTGCTCACCGGTCGCGACCTCATCGATGTTCAGGCTCGGGCGCATCTCTTTGACAAAGCGCTTGAATAACAGATGCGTGTCGTTAAGGTCTTCGCGGAACTTCTCGCGCCCCTCTTCAGTGTTTTCTCCAAACAGGGTTAATGTGCGCTTATACTGCCCGGCGGTATGCAATTCCACGTCAATATCGTTACGCTTCAACAGGCGATTAAAGTTTGGGATTTGGGCCACAACGCCGATGGAACCGACGATGGCAAACGGCGCCGCCACGATATGGCTGGCAACGCAGGCCATCATATAGCCGCCGCTGGCCGCGACTTTATCCACGGCAACGGTCAACGGGATACCATGATCACGCAAGCGTTGCAGCTGAGAGGCAGCCAGCCCGTATCCATGCACGACGCCGCCGGGGCTTTCAAGGCGCACCAACACTTCATCCTGCGGGGTAGCCACTGCCAGGACGGCGGTGACTTCTTCCCGCAGCGACGCGACTTCATGCGCGTCCATACTGCCTTTAAAATCGAGCACATACAGCCTGGCTCGCCCGTCACCGGCTGGTTTGCCCTGCTTTGCCAGCGCCTTAGCCGACTTCGCTTCCTGCTTGTGCTTTTTCTTCTGCGCTTTATGCCACAGCTTTTGCTGATGCGGATCGAGCAGCGATACCGCCATTTCTTCCTGCATGTCCTTATATTGCTCGCTCAGGCGGGTCACCCGCAGTTCGCCGCGCTGTTGCTTTTTGCGCTGTGCGACGTTGACGATAATGGCCGCCACGATGGCAATGGCGATAACAACCGTGGCTATTTTGGCTAAAAACAACCCATATTCAGAAAGTAGATCCACAACATCCGCCTTGAAATGACATCAAAAATTGAAGGTCAGTTTAGCGCTCAGTACCGCTGAGTCTCGCGTGACGTTTTTAACCTGGAATATATCTCCAGAAAATCATCGACGTTGAAATAATTTCAAAATGTTAAATCCAGGCGCGTGGGGCGGATGGCCGATTGAAATAGCAGGCGGAATGAGGCATAACACGTTAAATCATTGTGAAAAGAAACGTATCGCGAGCTGACAGACAGCTCAGGAGTGATTTGTGCATTATCAACCTCAACGCGATTTGCTGCAAAACCGCATTATTCTGGTCACCGGCGCCAGTGACGGCATCGGTCGCGAAGCGGCAACCACCTATGCGCAATACGGCGCAGAAGTGCTCCTTATGGGCCGCAACGAACAAAAATTGCGCGACGCCGCCGAGGCGATTCATCAGCAGGGTTACCCCCTGCCGCGCTGGTTTATTCTCGATCTGGCCAGCGCCACGCCGCAGCAGTGCGAGGAGGTCGCCGGGCAAATTGGCGCACAGGTTCCGCGTCTGGACGGCGTCCTGCATAACGCAGGCGCGCTGGGCGAAGTGCGTCCGATGATTGAACAAACGCCGCAACGCTGGCTTGAAGTGATGCAGGTCAACGTCAATGCCACCTTCTTTTTGACCCAGGCACTGCTGCCGCTGCTGCTTAAGTCGGATTCCGGCTCGCTGGTATTTACCTCCTCAAGCGTGGGCCGTCAGGGGCGCGCAGGCTGGGGCGCGTATGCGGTATCGAAGTTTGCCACCGAAGGCATGATGCAAGTGCTGGCGGAAGAGTATGCGAACCGTAATCTTCGTGTGAACTGCATTAACCCGGGCGGCACCCGCACCGCGATGCGCGCCAGCGCGTTTCCGTCGGAAGATCCCAACAAGCTTAAAACGCCGCGCGATCTCATGCCGCTTTATCTGTGGCTGATGGGCGATGACAGCCGTCGCAAAACCGGCATGACTTTTGATGCCCAACCTAACCGAAAACCAGGAATTTCCGAATGAGTGACGAGCGTTACCAGCAACGCCAACAGCGTGTAAAAGAAAAGTAGATGCCCGCATCGCCGATGCGCAGGAAGAACGCGGCATCCTGATGGTGTTTACCGGCAACGGCAAAGGCAAAACCACCGCCGCGTTCGGTACGGTGACACGCGCCGTCGGGCACGGCAAAAAAGCAGGCGTGGTCCAGTTTATTAAGGGTACATGGCCTAACGGCGAGCGTAATCTTCTTGAGCCCCACGGCGTGGAATTCCAGACCATGGCCACGGGTTTTACCTGGGAAACCCAGAACCGCGAATCAGACACCGCCGCCTGTCTTGCCGCCTGGCAACACGCCGAGCGAATGCTGCGCGATCCGGCGCTGGATTTAGTGGTGCTGGATGAACTGACTTATATGGTGGCCTATGATTACCTGCCGCTGGAGACGGTGCTGGCAGCGCTCACTGCGCGTCCTGAACAGCAAACGGTGATTATCACCGGGCGCGGCTGTCATCGCGATCTCCTTGAAATAGCCGATACAGTGAGCGAATTGCGGCCCGTTAAACATGCGTTTGACGCGGGCGTGAAAGCCCAGATGGGAATCGATTACTGATCTCAGAGCAAAAAAAATGGTCGCTTTAAGCGACCATTTTTCATTCCGGGCAACGCCGGTTACTTTTCGCGTGATTTTTTCACTGCCGGGCCGGCACTGCGACGCGCAGTGGTTTGACCGTGACGCTTCACGGCGCGACGGATCTGGTTCGCCTTTAAACGACGGCGATCTTTTTCCACCGCCACTTTGCTGCTGGTTTCAGCAGGCAGGCCGACCAGCTCGCGCAGGTAGTTGGTTTGCGCCAGGTCCAGCTCGGTATAGCCGCCGCGCGGCAGCCCTTTCGGTAACGGGATATCGCCATAACGCACGCGGATCAAACGGCTCACCTGTACGCCTACCGCTTCCCACAGACGACGCACTTCGCGGTTGCGTCCTTCCGTCAGGGTCACGTTGTACCACTGGTTAATGCCTTCGCCGCCGGTGAATTTAATGGTCTTAAATGCAGCGGGACCGTCTTCCAGCTGAACGCCGCGTGCCAGGTCGTTCACTTTGCTGTCTTCAACCTGACCGAATACGCGGACGGCGTATTCACGTTCCACTTCACGGCTTGGGTGCATCAGGCGATTCGCCAGTTCACCGTCGGTGGTGAACAGCAGTAAACCGCAGGTGTTGACGTCAAGACGCCCCACCGCAATCCAGCGTGCGCCGCGCAGCTTCGGCAGGCGATCGAATACCGTCGGACGGCCTTCCGGATCGTTGCGTGTGCACAACTCGCCTTCCGGTTTGTAGTAAGCCAGCACGCGGCAAATCTGCTCGGCTGACTCTTTAATGGAAATCAAATGGCCATCAATACGGATTTTCAGCGCACTGTTAACTTCAACACGATCGCCCAGCGTGGCGATTTTGCCATCAACGCTGACGCGACCGGCGGAGATCATGGTTTCGAGTTCACGGCGCGAGCCATGACCGGCGCGGGCCAGTACTTTTTGTAGCTTTTCGCTCATAGAGCTTCCTTAAGATGTCGCCTTCCCAGGCGTCGAATGGGTCAGGCGGCGTGTACTGCCGCCTTTAAGGCCGCGTAGTATAGCGGGTCGCCGCATTACAGGAAAGGCTTAACGTCGCCGACGCCTTCACGGATAACAACCGGCGAATCATCGGTTAAGTCGATAACCGTTGTGGGCTGCTGCCCCAGATAGCCGCCATGAATAATCAGATCGACCACTTTCTCCAGTCGATCCTTAATTTCTTCCGGGTCGGACTCAGTAAACTCGCTGCCGGGCAGCATCAGCGAAGTCGACAGCATGGGTTCGTTCAGCGTTTCCAGCAGGGCCAGCGCAATCGGGTTTGACGGCACGCGCAGGCCGATGGTTTTACGCTTTTCCTGCAATAAACGACGCGGCACGTCTTTCGTACCTTTGAGGATAAAAGTGTAATTGCCCGGCGTGTTGTTTTTGATCAGGCGAAACGCCACGTTATCGACAAACGCATAAGTCGACAGCTCCGACAAATCGCGGCACATCAGCGTGAAGTTGTGGCCGTTCGGCAATTGGCGAATACGGCTAATGCGCTCCAGGGCTCTTTTGTCTTCCAGCTTACAGCCCAATGCATAGCCGGAATCCGTCGGATAAACAATCACGCCGCCCTTGCGCACAATATCCACCGCCTGGTTGATCAGACGCGGTTGCGGATTATCCGGATGAATATAGAAAAACTGACTCATACTACCCTCTCTTTACTCGTCTCTGGCGCGTTCCAGTGCTGCCAGACAGGCTGGAGGCCTTCAGGAAGCCAGAGTTTTCGGCCCAGCTCGATCCACGTGCAGGGCTGGTGAAAATCGGAACCCTGGGAGGCCATCAACCCAAACTGGGTTGCATAAGCGGCAAGTTTTGCCCGCTCGTCGGGGGCCTGTTGGCACTGTGCGACTTCCATTGCGTCGCCACCCAGCTCGGCAAAATGCGCCAGCAACCGCTTAAGCCACTTCGCCGACAGGCGATAACGCCCCGGATGGGCAACGACCGCTACCCCGCCAGAATGGTGAATCACATCAATAGCTTGTTCTATTGTACACCACTGTGGCGGGACATAACCGGTTTTCCCACGGGCTAAGTAATGTTTAAACACGTCGGCCATCGTATTGGCGCGCCCGTCTTCGATTAAAAATTTAGCGAAATGGCCACGGGTTACGGTGCCGCCATCCGCCAGACGCAGCGCCCCTTCCCATGCGCCAGGAATGCGGGCTTTCGCCAGACGCTCGGCGATCATTTCCGCACGGCGGTTGCGTCTTGCATGTTGTTCAGCGAGAAACGCCACCAGCGCCGGATGCGTGATATCCATACCCAATCCGACGATATGTATTTCGTGGTTTTCCCAGAGCGTTGAGATTTCCGTCCCGTTAATCAGTTGCAACGGCAAATTCGCGCGGGCGATTTCCTGATGAGCGGCAGGCAGGCCTGCGGTGGAGTCGTGATCGGTGATAGCCAGGGTGGTGATACCCATTTCAACGGCGCGATGAACCAGCTGCTCCGGTGTGAGTGCGCCATCGGAGGCGACGGTATGGCTGTGAAGGTCGTAAATCACAGCAGAAGAAGTATGGCTCAAAACAGCTCCAGCAGGGTTTGCATTGCATAAGAGACCTTATCATAACGATTCCCGATGATTTTAAAAAATCGGGGTTGACATTATCTCTTCGAACCAGTTAACTAGTACACAAGTTCACACGATAAAGGTATCTGATGATGAAAGCATTACTGACTCTGCACAGCTGGTGGCACACTTCCTGATTAAGGGCAGTGAATCCACTGTGCGTCACGCACACCAGATACCCGGCCCGCAATAATGCGGGCTTTTTTTTGAACAAAATAATGAGAATCGCTATGCAAACCCACAAACCCGCGTTGCAACTTCAGGCTTACGAAGCCGCCTATCGCGATAACCCGACCGCGCTGTTCCACCAGCTGTGCGGCGCGCGTCCGGCCACGCTACTGCTGGAATCAGCGGATATCGTCAGCAAAAACTCGTTAAAAAGCCTGTTGCTGGTAGACAGCGCGCTGCGCATTACCGCCATGGGTGACACTGTCACGCTTGATGCACTCACCGCCAACGGCGCGGCGCTGCTGGATTTACTGGACGCCGCGTTGCCCGCGGGCGTTAAAAACCATATCCTGCCTCAGGGACGTGTACTGCGCTTCCCGCCGGTTAGCGCGCTGTTGGATGAAGATGCGCGACTGTGTTCACTGTCGGTTTTCGATACGTTCCGCCTGCTGCAAAACCTGGTGACCGTGCCGGCAGAGGAACGCGAAGCGATGTTCTTCGGTGGCCTGTTTGCATACGATCTGGTAGCCGGATTTGAAGCGCTGCCGCCGGTTGAACAGCATAATCGCTGCCCGGATTACTGCTTCTATCTGGCAGAAACCCTGTTAGTGATCGACCATCAGAAAAAACATACCCGCATTCAGACCAGCCAGTTCGTCCCTTCTGAAAGCGAGTCTCGCCGCCTCGCCCGGCGCATTGAGGACATCAGCCAGCAGTTGACGCAACCTGCGCCACCGCTGCCGGTTGAAACCGTGCCGACGATGCAATGCGAATGCAACCAGAGCGATGAAGAGTACGGTGCGGTAGTACGCGATATGCAAAAGGCGATTCGCGCCGGGGAGATCTTCCAGGTTGTGCCGTCGCGTCGTTTTACGCTGCCCTGCCCGTCACCACTTGCTGCCTATGAAACGCTGAAAAACAGCAATCCGAGCCCGTACATGTTCTTTATGCAGGACAGTGATTTCACACTGTTCGGCGCGTCGCCGGAAAGCTCGCTCAAATATGATGCCACTTCCCGACAGATTGAAATTTACCCGATTGCCGGGACCCGTCCGCGTGGCCGCCGGGCAGACGGCTCGCTGGATCGCGATCTGGACAGCCGCATTGAGCTGGAAATGCGCACCGACCATAAAGAGTTGTCCGAGCATTTAATGCTGGTGGATTTAGCGCGTAACGATTTGGCGCGCATCTGCACGCCGGGCAGCCGCTACGTGGCGGATTTAACCAAAGTCGACCGGTATTCCTTTGTGATGCATCTGGTCTCCCGGGTAGTGGGCGAACTGCGCCACGACCTGGACGTGCTCCACGCCTACCGGGCCTGCATGAATATGGGCACCCTGAGCGGCGCGCCTAAAGTGCGTGCGATGCAGCTTATCGCCGCGGCGGAAGGTACGCGACGCGGCAGCTACGGCGGCGCGGTGGGTTACTTCACCGCCCATGGCGATCTGGATACCTGCATTGTGATTCGTTCGGCCTGGGTGGAAGACGGCATCGCCACCGTTCAGGCTGGCGCGGGCGTAGTGCTCGATTCAGTGCCGCAATCTGAAGCGGATGAGACACGTAATAAAGCTCGCGCGGTGTTGCGCGCTATCGCCACGGCACACCACGCAAAGGAGATTTTCTAATGGCCGACATTCTGCTGCTCGATAACATCGACTCCTTCACCTATAACCTGGCCGACCAGCTGCGGGCCAGCGGGCACAATGTGGTGATTTACCGTAATCATGTACCGGCGCAAACCCTTATCGACCGGCTGGCCACCATGGAAAATCCGGTGTTGATGCTCTCGCCGGGCCCCGGTACGCCGTCTGAAGCGGGCTGTATGCCAGAGCTGTTGACCCGGATGCGCGGCAAGCTGCCGATTATCGGTATCTGCCTCGGCCATCAGGCAATTGTGGAAGCGTATGGCGGTTACGTAGGCCAGGCCGGCGAAATCCTCCACGGCAAAGCCTCCAACATCACTCACGACGGCGAAGCCATGTTCGCCGGGCTGCCTAACCCGCTGCCGGTGGCACGCTACCATTCGCTGGTGGGCAGCAATGTTCCGGCCGGGCTGACGATCAATGCGCACTTCAACGGCATGGTGATGGGTGTGCGCCACGATGCGGATCGCGTGGTCGGCTTCCAGTTCCATCCGGAGTCGATTCTCACCAGCCAGGGCGCGCGTTTACTGGAACAAACCCTCGCCTGGGCGCTGAAATCGTTGGTTGAGAAAAACACGCTTCAACCGATCCTCGACAAACTGTATCAGGCGCAAACCCTGAGCCGCGAAGAGAGCCATCAGTTGTTCTCGGCGATTGTGCGCGGCGAGCTGAAGCCCGAGCAACTGGCTGCCGCGCTGGTGAGCATCAAAGTCCGCGGCGAACATCCGAATGAAATCGCCGGGGCGGCGACAGCGCTGCTGGAAAACGCAGCCCCCTTCCCGCGTCCGGATTATCCGTTCGCTGATATCGTCGGGACCGGTGGCGACGGCAGCAACAGCATTAACATTTCAACCGCCAGCGCCTTTGTGGCGGCGGCGGTGGGCCTGAAAGTGGCGAAGCACGGCAACCGCAGCGTATCCAGCCGCTCGGGGTCGTCAGATCTGCTGGCGGCGTTTGGCATCAATCTGGATATGAACGCCGACGCCTCGCGAAAAGCGCTCGACGAGCTGGGCGTGTGCTTTCTGTTTGCGCCGAAGTATCACACCGGTTTCCGTCACGCGATGCCGGTCCGCCAGCAGTTAAAAACCCGCACACTGTTTAACGTTCTGGGCCCCCTGATTAACCCGGCGCATCCCCCGCTGGCGCTGATTGGCGTGTACAGCCCGGAACTGGTGCTGCCCATTGCTGAAACCCTGCGGGTGCTGGGTTACCAGCGCGCCGCGGTGGTACACAGCGGCGGTATGGACGAAGTTTCGCTCCACGCGCCCACGCTGGTGGCAGAACTGAACGGCGGTGAAATCAAGAACTATCAGTTAACCGCAGAGGATTTTGGTTTAACGCCCTATCATCAGGATGCATTGCTGGGCGGAACGCCGGAAGAAAACCGTGACATTCTGACCCGCCTGTTACAAGGTAAAGGTGAGAGTGCGCATGAGGCCGCCGTGGCCGCGAACGTGGCGATGCTGCTGCGCTTGCATGGCGAAGAGGATCTCAGGGCGAATGCTCAACGGGTTATCGAGGTGCTGCGCAGTGGTGCCGCTTACGATCGTGTTACCGCACTGGCAGCGAGAGGATAAATCATGCAAACCGTGTTAGCGAAAATCGTCGCCGACAAAGCCATCTGGGTGGAAGCGCGTAAAGCGCAACAGCCGCTGGCCAGCTTCCAGAATGATATCGTGCCGAGCGAGCGCCATTTTTACGATGCGCTACGCGGCGCACGCACCGCCTTTATTCTCGAATGTAAAAAGGCGTCGCCGTCCAAAGGCGTGATCCGTGATGATTTTGATCCGGCGCGTATCGCTGAAGTCTATAAACACCACGCCTCAGCGATTTCCGTGCTCACTGATGAAAAATATTTTCAGGGCAGCTTCGATTTCCTGCCGATCGTGAGCCAAATCGCGCCTCAACCGGTGCTGTGCAAAGACTTTATTATCGATGCGTATCAGATTTACCTGGCCCGCTTCTATCAGGCCGACGCCTGCCTGCTGATGTTGTCAGTACTGGATGACGAACAATACCGTCAACTGGCGGCGGTGGCTCATAGTCTGAATATGGGCGTGCTGACGGAAGTGAGTAATGAAGAAGAGCTGGAGCGCGCGATCGCGCTGGAAGCGAAAGTGGTGGGCATTAATAACCGCGACCTTCGGGATCTGTCGATCGATTTAGACCGCACCCGCCAACTGGCCCCGCGCCTCGGCGCTGGCGTGACGGTGATTAGCGAGTCGGGCATCAACAATTATGCCCAGGTGCGTGAACTGAGCCATTTCGCCAGCGGCTTTTTGATTGGTTCGGCGCTGATGGGCCAGGACGATCTTAATGCCGCGGTACGCAGTGTCCTGCTCGGTGAGAACAAAGTGTGTGGCCTGACCCGTCCGGAAGATGCCAGCGCGGCGTATGAAGCTGGCGCGATTTTCGGGGGCCTGATTTTCGCCGCCTCTTCCCCGCGGGTGGTTACCCCTGAGCAGGCGCAGGCCGTCATGGCGGGTGCGCCGCTGCGCTACGTCGGCGTATTCCGCGACAACCCGGTCCAGGATGTGGTCACCCTCGCGGAAACCCTGTCGTTATCCGCCGTGCAACTGCATGGCAGTGAAGACCAGTCCTACATCAACACCCTGCGCGCCGCGTTACCGGAGTCGGTGGCTATCTGGAAGGCGCTCAGCGTGGCCCATAGCTTACCGGTGCGTGACCTGCATTATGTCGACCGCTATGTGTTCGATAATGGCCAGGGCGGCAGTGGACAACGTTTCGACTGGTCATTACTGAAAGGCCAGGATCTGGACAATGTGCTGCTGGCAGGCGGCCTGGCTGCGGACAACTGCGTCGAAGCGGCGAAACTCGGCTGCCGCGGTTTAGATTTCAATTCCGGTGTGGAAAGCGCGCCGGGTATCAAAGACAGTAACAAGCTGGCAGCGGTATTTAAAACGCTGCGGGCGTATTAAGGAAGAAACCATGACAACATTACTGAACCCCTATTTTGGTGAATTTGGCGGTATGTATGTTCCCCAGATCCTGATGCCCGCCCTGCGCCAGCTTGAAGAAGCTTTCGTGAGCGCCCAAAAGGATCCTGAGTTCCAGGCGCAGTTTACCGATCTTCTGAAAAACTATGCGGGCCGCCCGACGGCGCTGACAAAATGCCAGAACATTACCGACGGCACCCGCACCACGCTCTATCTGAAGCGTGAAGATTTGCTGCACGGCGGCGCACACAAAACTAACCAGGTTCTGGGCCAGGCGCTGCTGGCGAAACGGATGGGTAAAACCGAAATTATCGCCGAAACCGGTGCCGGACAGCACGGGGTAGCATCTGCGTTAGCCAGTGCCCTGCTCGGCCTGAAATGCCGGATTTATATGGGCGCGAAGGACGTCGAACGTCAGTCGCCGAATGTGTTCCGTATGCGCCTGATGGGTGCGGAAGTGATCCCGGTGCACAGCGGTTCCGCCACACTGAAAGATGCCTGTAACGAGGCGCTGCGCGACTGGTCCGGCAGCTACGATCGCGCGCACTATATGCTGGGCACAGCAGCAGGCCCGCACCCGTTCCCGACCATTGTGCGTGAGTTCCAACGGATGATCGGCGAGGAAACCAAAGCGCAAATTCTGGAAAAAGAAGGCCGTCTTCCGGACGCTGTGCTGGCCTGCGTGGGCGGCGGCTCCAACGCCATCGGCATGTTCGCCGATTTTATTGAAGAAGAGAGTGTCGGGCTGATTGGCATTGAACCGGCCGGACACGGTATTGAAACCGGTGAACACGGCGCGCCGCTGAAACATGGCCGCGTGGGTATTTATTTCGGTATGAAGTCGCCAATGATGCAAACCGAAGACGGCCAAATCGAGGAATCCTACTCGCTTTCCGCCGGGCTCGATTTCCCGTCCGTGGGGCCGCAGCATGCGTATCTCAACAGCATTGGCCGTGCAGAATATGTGTCGATTACCGATGATGAAGCGCTGGAAGCCTTTAAAACCCTGTGCGTCAACGAAGGGATTATTCCGGCGCTGGAATCCTCTCATGCCCCTGGCGCACGCCATCAAAATGATGCGCGAGAACCCGGAAAAAGAGCAACTGCTGGTGGTTAACCTTTCTGGCCGTGGCGACAAAGACATTTTCACTGTTCACGATATTTTGAAAGCAAGAGGGGAAATTTGATGGAACGTTATGAGCAGTTGTTTAAGCAGCTTGAAGCCCGTAAGGAAGGGGCATTTGTGCCATTCGTTACCCTGGGCGACCCCTCGCCTGAGCAATCGTTGCGGATCATCGACACCCTGATCGAAGCGGGTGCCGATGCGCTGGAGCTGGGCATTCCGTTTTCCGATCCGCTGGCTGACGGCCCGACGATTCAGAATGCGACGCTGCGCGCCTTTGCCAGCGGCGTAACGCCTGCCCAGTGTTTTGAAATGCTTGCGGCGATCCGCCAGAAGCATCCACACATCCCTGTTGGCCTGCTGATGTACGCTAACCTGGTCTTCAGCAATGGGATCGATGCGTTCTATCAGAAATGCGCGCAGGTTGGCGTGGATTCTGTACTGGTCGCAGACGTGCCGGTGGAAGAGTCTGCGCCCTTCAGCGAAGCGGCATTGCGCCACAACGTTGCGCCTATTTTTATCTGTCCGCCTAATGCCGACGACAATCTTCTGCGCCAGATCGCTTCACGGGGCCGGGGCTACACCTATTTGCTGTCCCGTGCGGGTGTTACCGGGGCGGAAAATCGCGCCAGCGTGCCGCTGAATCATCTGATCGATAAGCTGAAAGAATACCATGCCGCGCCGCCGTTGCAGGGTTTTGGGATCTCCGAACCGTCGCAGGTGGAAGCCGCCATTAATGCAGGCGCAGCCGGGGCCATTTCCGGTTCCGCTATCGTAAAAATTATCGAGAACAACCTTAACGATCACGGCGCGATGTTGCGCGAACTGAAGGCGTTTGTAGAAAGCCTGAAAGCCGCCACGCGTAAAGCCTGAACGTTCGTTGCGTTAAAAAGCCCCTGCATGAGGGGCTTTTTTATTGCCGAAGCCCGGAAGGCAGGATTGGTTAAGGGCGATGGAACAATAAGGCTACGCGCAAAAGGGATTTTGCAGGCGGGAATAATGACCGCCGCAAAGATGAGGTAATAAACCCACGCCGTTGAGGGACGGCTTTAGTCAAGTCGGTTCCTGGTAAGGGGTTTGTGAGTCCGGGTGCGGGAAGAACAAGGCATCATCGTGACTTTATTGATTTGAAATCCAGGATGAGCGTTTAAAATTCTGCTCGATAATTCATCAATAGCTGCCGCCGCCGTTAATAATAAATTCTTATCAATAACGCACTGGTCGCGCTCGCCGTCGACGATCCGCCGTAAATAATCAGCAAACTCCTGATATTTATCAATATTCATTGCTGTTCTCCCTGTAATAACACCACGTCAATCATATGGCTATAAGCAGTTTCGCGCTTAAAGAAAATCGCTATCAATGTGATAGGAAGCAACATTAATGTAAAATTCTGGTTTTCATGCCGGTATTCGCCGAAATGACTGGTCATTCTCAGCATAAAATAAAGTGTAGTCGATAATAAAACTGGCCGATATACGGCCAGTTTTATTTATTTGCCCGGGCTGTTGCGCCCCATTAAACAAGGGCTTCCTGCGGGTGATAATTTCGTTAGAAGCGATAGCCCGCAGAGAACATAAACACCCACGGGTCGAGGCGGGTTTTAATATTTTGCTGTTCACCCGCGGCTTTGAATTTCACTTCCGTATCGATATCCATATACCAGACCGACATGTTGATCAGCCAGTTGGGGTTAATCAAATAATCCAGGCCAACCTGGCCCGCTGCGCCCCAGGAATCCTTAACGCTTAAATCGCTAAGCTGCGCGCTTTTACCGGTGTCATTGAATTTTTCATCAAAGAATGTGGTGTAGTTTACCCCAACCCCGACATATGGCCGCGCTTTGCTGGTGGAATCACCGAAGTACCACTGCGCCATTAACGTAGGCGGAAGGTGGTGAACGGTCGCCAGGTCGCCGGTCGCGCCAAGCCCGACCTTATGCTGGAACGGCGTAGCCGCCAGCAGTTCAACACCGACATTCTCCGTTGCCATCCAGGTAAAGGTCAGGCCCAGCTGGGTGTTGTTATTCACATTAAAGCCACCCATGCCTAACACATCCTGCGATCCTTCCGTCGGGCGTACCGTCGCCGTACCCGCACGAACAAAAAACTCATTGGCATCATGCGCCTGTGCAATACCCGCAACACATCCCAAAAGCGCCAGTGCCACCGTCAATTTTTTCATTACCCTTCCCTCTTTGTGGTTTTATTTGCGCGGTGAATATACCTACAAAGAAGTATTAAGTGATCTCGATTCGATCACACTTAGCGGGCTAATTTAACATTTATTGATATAGATTAATTTTTACATGTCATTTACCAGACGGAACATCGCGTCCACATCAATCCCCCTTCGACACATCAAAAAAATTTTGTTTTTAACATCTTGCGCAGCGCTTTCAGGCTGGCTAACGTGATGGTTCTTTAAGCGAATGCGTTTTGATGCGGGTGTGTGATGAGTAATGAATGCTTGTCTTGCGGTGCGTGTTGTGCGTTTTTTCGTGTTTCTTTTTACTGGGCCGAAGCTGATGACGGCGGCGGCCAGGTCCCTGCTCAACTAACGGAACCCGTTACGCCTTTCCTGCGCTGTATGCGTGGCACCAATGCGCGTGCCCCGCGCTGCGTTGCTTTACAGGGCGAACCGGGTAAAAACGTGAGTTGTGCGATTTATCATCAACGGCCTTCGCCGTGCCGTGAGTTTTCACTCTCTGGTGAAAACGGGATCACCCATGATGCCTGTAACCGGGCGCGGGCCCATCACGGTCTTCCTCCTTTGTATGGCACAGATTTACTGAGCTTGACCATTCACAATGCTGCAACTGACAGGCCATCCAGGGTACAATCGCCGCCAGATTAATACCGGCAATTAACTCAAGGAGAGTGCATGTCTATCACGGCAAAAACCGTTTACCGTGACACGGGAAATTTTTTTCGCAATCAGCTCACTACCATTTTGCTGATCGCGCTGTTATGTGCCTTTGTGACGGTTCTTTTCGGCCATGCCTTTTCACCCACTGAAGAGCAGCTCTCCATTCTCAGCGAAGGGGATAATTTAACCGGGAGCGTAGGGTTGTTCGAGCTGGTCCAGAACATGACGCCGGAGCAACAGCAGGTATTACTCCGCGCGTCTGCTGCCTCCACGTTTTCGGGTTTGTTCGGCAACGCTATTCTCGCAGGCGGCATTCTCCTGCTCATCCAGATGGTGTCTGCCGGGCAGCCGGTGAGCGCGCTACGGGCCATTGGTGCCAGCGCGTCGGTGCTGCCGCGCATGTTTTTACTGATCCTGCTGACCACCCTGCTGGTGCAGCTCGGGATTATGCTGATTGTCCTGCCGGGCGTTATTCTGGCGATTGTGCTGTCTCTGGCACCGGTCATGCTGGTGCAGGATAAAGTCGGCATCTTCCAGGCAATGCGTAACAGTATGCGGATGGCATGGAGCAATATGCGCCTTGTGGCACCTGCAGTGATGAGCTGGTTACTTGCGAAAACCGCATTGCTGTTGATGGCATCGGCTTTTGCGGCCCTGACGCCGCAGGTGGGCGCGATTGTCGCTAATACCCTGAGTAACTTACTTTCAGCCTTGCTGCTGATCTATCTGTACCGGTTGTACATGCTGTTACGCCAATAACCTTCTCCTGCTCCTGACGCTCACGTTATAGTCAGGAGCCCTTCTTTACGGAATCGATTATGAAGCAGTTTCTCGACTTTTTACCGCTGATCGTCTTCTTCGCTTTCTACAAGCTTTACGACATCTATGCAGGCACTGCCGCGTTGATTGTCGCCACTGCCGCGGTGCTGATTTACAGCTGGTTTAAATACCGCAAAATTGAAAAGATGGCGCTGATTACCTTTGTTTTGGTGGCGGTATTCGGCGGCCTGACCTTGTTTTTCCATAATGATGAATTTATTAAATGGAAAGTCACCGTCATTTATGCCCTGTTCGCCTGCGCGTTGCTGATAAGTCAGTGGGTGATGAAAAAACCGTTAATCCAGAGCATGCTGGGTAAAGAACTTACGCTGCCGCAGTCGGTTTGGTCGCGTTTAAATATTGCCTGGGCGCTGTTCTTTATTGCCTGCGGTCTCGCCAATATCTATATCGCATTCTGGCTGCCGCAAAGCGTGTGGGTTAACTTTAAAGTGTTTGGCCTGACGGCGTTAACCCTGGTCTTTACCCTGCTTAGCGGCATCTATATTTATCGCCATATGCCTCAGGATGAGAAAGAATCAAAATTGAAATAACTCACTATTTTCAATGAGTTTTTATATTTAAAATTCTTGGTGATGACATTAAAACACGCTTCGATGTAAGCCTTACGCGAAGCGTGTTTTTTTATCCCTGAGTTGTATCAACTTACTTTAAGCCAATCCAAAACCGTGTCGTATAGCAGGTTGAAAGCCTCTCTTTTTTTATCTGGTGCTGGATACCCTGTCCTTTCTGTTGAGCTCGTCAATTAATCGCCAGGGTCTGCTAAGTGCCAGGAGCGGACGTTTCCTACCCGCTAGTGCCGACGTAATTGTCATTCCACACGTCGTAATCCGCAAAGTAGCAGGTTCAGCGCGGTGATGGCTTTTGTCAGCCGTACATTGCTTTCATCACTGTCGGCAATCCAGAATGCAGCTTCTGCCAGGCTACCATAAATCAGCGAAGCCAAACCGTCCGGATCGACGTCTACGATGATACCTTGCTGAATCAGTTCACGAATGATGCATCTCATTGCTTCCACGCAATTACGTTGCGATTCAGGTGAAGAACCTCCCAGTACCGCTTTTGCATCACGTAACACAATGCGCTGAATTTCAGGCTCCAGCGTCATTTCCAGGTAAGCCCGACATCGGCTGCAAAAGCCGTCCCACGGATCCGCTGCATTACTGGAAATTTTCTGCAGGCGTTGATCCATCTCGTCATCTATCTGCTCCACCACAGCCGCCAGCAATCCTTTTTTATCACCAAAATGGTGGTAAAGCGCACCGCGGGTCAACCCTGCCTGCGCAGTCAGTTCATCCATCGAGGTTTCAGCGTAGCCATGTTCACAAAAAAACTTACGGGCAGTGGCTAGCAAGGTCGCTCTTGTCTCTTCTGTCTCTGCGCGGGTTCGGCGAACCATCATTTTCTCCTTACATACGGTATGAATGATTATTTACAAACACCTCGTATGAATATAGGGTGTGGATTCATACGTGTTGTATGTATTTTCGCTATGCTACCTCGTTGTGGCAAGTAAACACTACCGGAGATTAAGATGACTTCACTGTATCGAGACCTTTTTTCAAAATCTGGCACAGTAAGTTTTGCCGTTGCAGGCTTGTTGGCGCGGATCCCCTTGCCGATGGCAGGCATAAGTATGATCACACTATTTTCGCAGCGTTACGGTGGCTTTGCGCTAGCCGGAGCCATTTCCGCGACCTTTGTTCTGACCTATGCTCTGATATCACCGCAGATTTCCCGATACGTGGATCGTTATGGCCAGTACCGGATGCTACCTGTGGCTACGGCAATCAGCGTCACGGGTTTTCTTATCCTTATAGCCTGCTCTTATTGGAAAGGTGCCAGCTGGATTCTGTTTATCGGCGCATTGCTTGCGGGATTCATGCCAAGCATGTCTGCCATGGTTCGGGCACGCTGGACTTCTCTGTACAGGGGGCAGCCGCGTTTGCAGACAGCCTATTCGCTTGAAACGGTGCTTGATGAGCTGTCATTTATAGTTGGCCCCCCCCTCTCGATTGGCCTTTCCATCGTACTCTTTCCCCAGGCGGGTCTGCTGCTCACGGCACTTTTGCTGTTTACAGGCGTGTTTGCCCTGGTGATACAGCGTGGCACGGAACCTCCCATTATGACGTTACACTCTGGCAACATTGGGAGGGGTTCGGTCATTCGCCGGGGGAGCGTACGGCTGTTAACACTGCTAATGGTAGCGATGGGCGTTATTGTTGGGACGGTTGATATCGTTAGCGTCGCTTATGCCGGAGAACGGGGGGCAACCATCAGCGGCCAGCCTGATTTTATCAGCGTATGCCGCAGGTTCATGTCTGTCCGGATTACTCTATGGCTCACTCAAATTGAAAATCTCACTCCAGCGGATGTTGATGCTGGGCGGGCTAGCCACTGCCATAGCCACAATCCCACTGATACTAGTCACAAATCTTTCCGCACTGGCAGCAGCCGTTTTGCTGGCAGGGTTCTTCTTCGCCCCAACAATGATTGTGGCTATGTCGCTTATTGAACGTCACGTGTCTGAAAGTCAATTAACCGAGGGCATGACCTGGTTATTGGCCGGGCTGAATGTTGGTGTTGCGCTGGGGGCTGCAATCGCTGGTCAGGTTGTTGATAGTAATGGATCGCAGGTTGGATTCTACGTCGCATTATGTGCCGGAGCTCTGGTATTGATCATGGCATTTTTAAGTCATTTAGCACTGCGCAAGCATGATAATCCATCGTTCTGATAGAACTGTATAGTGGATACATTTTCTATACAGAGAGTTCATGGGCTGTTGTTAATGCTGTTGGTCTTGCGACTTTCTTTGCTTCTTTAGCAGAAATATCCCGGCAGGCTTACGGTCGGACTGAAGATCCTTCATGATAACAGCCGCACTCCTGGCTCTGGAAATCGCCGCTGTGACCTGCCCCCAGGATTAGATACAACCTTCAGTTAGTAATGTCGGTTGGTTTTTCTTCATATTTCCTGTTTCGCCAGTCCGTTGCGAATTCAGCTGGTGTCTGGTAATCCAGCGATGAATGGGGACGGCACTCGTTATAATCCTGCCGCCAGTCATTAATCGTTTTCCGGGCATGAAGAATATCGCTGAACCAGTGTTCATTCAGACACTCATCGCGAAAGCGTCCGTTAAAACTCTCAATAAATCCGTTCTGCGTTGGCTTACCTGGCTGGACAAGACGTAGTTCCACACCATGCTCAAAGGCCCATTGATCGAGCGCGCGGCAGGTAAATTCCGGGCCTTGATCGGTTCTTATTGTCGCCGGATAGCCCCTAAACAGCGCGATGCTGTCCAGAATACGCGTGACCTGAACGCCTGAAATACCGAAAGCAGTGGTGATCGTCAGACACTCCTTCGTGAAATCATCCACACAGGTCAGGCACTTGATCCTCCGGCCGTTGGCCAGTGCGTCCATAACGAAATCCATCGACCATGTCAGGTTCGGCGCATCCGGGCGCAGAAGCGGAAACCGTTCGGTTGCCAGCCCTTTACGGCGTCGTCTGCGTTTTACGCTCAGTCCATTAAGGTGGTAAATACGGTATACCCGCTTGTGATTGACGCGAAGGCCCTCCCGACGCAGCAGCTGCCAGATGCGGCGGTAGCCAAAACGCCTGCGCTCCAGTGCCAGCTCAGTGATGCGCCCTGATAAAAGCGCATCAGCTGCCGGACGCTGAGCCTCATAGCGGCAGGTCGACAGAGACAAACCTGTAAGCCTGCAGGCACGACGTTGCGACAGACCGGTCGCATCACACATAAACTCAACGGCTTCCCGCTTCTGGCCTGTCGTCAGTACTTTCGCCCCAGAGCCACCTGAAGTGCCTCCTTATCCAGCATGGCTTCGGCAAGTAGCTTCTTGAGGCGGGCGTTCTCCTCTTCAAGAGATTTAAGCCGCTTAACCTCGGGCACCTCCATACCGCCATACTTCTTGCGCCAGGTGTAAAAGGTGGCATCTGAAATGGCGTGCTTACGGCAGAGCTCGCGGGCAGAAACTCCGGCTTCCGCTTCGCGGAGAATACTGATGATCTGTTCGTCGGAAAAACGCTTCTTCATGGGGATGTCCTCATGTGGCTTATGAAGACATTACTAACATCGGGGTGTATTAATCAACGGGGAGCAGGTCAGCTGCGCTTTATGTCGGGGTAGTTAATTTAGGGATTGCGCTGGGATCAAGACGTAGGGGATATCGTAGATATTTTGTCCCTGGCGGATACACACCGGCTGGTTTGTAAATTAGCGAGTACTGCCTTTCTTTTAACTATGCTCGCTTGCATTAGTAGAGGAAAGACATAGTAAAAAGCAACGCATGCTCTGATGCATGGAATCTTGCGGACACTGACATTCGCATCTCGCTCACAGCGGATCTTCAATTCAGTTTGTCTGTCCGCTTCGTGCCAGAAGCGGACATTTCATAGACCCAACGTTCAATTGATAATGGACTCAGAAATTATCACTGCCAGGGTTCATGTTAAATTCAGGAAAGGGAATATTAGATGCCATCTGTATACACGCTCAATGAGCTGCTCGGGTTGCTTGTATTTTCAGGAAAATATGAATTTCTTCACAATGATCTGGACTGCATGATCATTGCATGGGCTGAAGATCAAATTATCAAAGGAAATGATTCGGAGACTCTTTTAATCCTCGCTTCACTGGGGCTTGATAATCAACCTGAACGGGCCGAGGTTGAATTATATATGTCACGGTACATGGCAGAGCAGCAGATAAATCTTCCACCGCTAAAAACAGCAGCATTGGTCTGGATCAAGCTATTTATGAGTCAACTTTCCCAGTGCGCTTCCATCCATGATGCAGAGCAGAAAATGTATTTTCTGGTGTGTCATTGTCTTGAGCCTGACGTAAAGATTTTCACTGCGGTGGTCGACACCTTGAAATCGCTTTACTGGCATCTCTTTGATGAGTGGGAGGGACCTGGCACAAGCGAAGCCGTAAGGCTGGAGGAGTCAGAATTCTTTGAGTTGATTAATCGTGCCATATTGCCCTATTCACGTAAAATTGAGAACCCAGATTGGTTGGATCTGCTTGTTCGGTAATTTTTTCCAGCGTCCTGAATGGTGCGACCTTAGCCCAGTTAATTGATGCATCGTGATGTTAGTAACGCCTTAACCAGTTGTGAGGACAATTGCGAACTTCCACTTCTCGCTCACAGCGGACATAGGCCAGACATCAGTCCGCTTTGTGCCAGGAGCGGACGTTTTGTTCGCTACGCTAGATCGATGAGTCAGAATTCAGAAGAGTAAATTCATTACCCGCTGGCTTTTCCAGTGCTACGTTAATGTTGTAGGGAAACCGTGCTGCTTCGCCGCCCACACTGTCGTCATAGCTAATATCAATAATATGATAATTGCAGGAGAGAAAGCGGTAGTCCCTAAGGCATCAAGCAATATACCGCCTATAATACCGCCCCCTGCAATGGCCAGATTCCAGGCCGTGACCAGCATTGACTGCGCTACATCAGCTGCATTGCCTGCCGCTCTTGCAATGGCTGTCTGAAATAATGTTGCAGCACCACCAAAAGACAGGCCCCAGACAGCAACTGCCATACAAACAGCAACAGGCATATCATTAAGCATTCCCAGCACAAACGCAGACAGGGCGAACAGTGCTTACCGATCAGCGTCAGCATGCGCAGATATCTGTCAACAAATACGCCGATAATCCAAATGCCTAATAAAGAAGCAACGCCAAATACCAGCAATATCAGGTCGGTTCGTTCGGCCATGTCCACAGATGCCAGAAATGACGCAATGTAAGTATAAAATATGTTATGTGCCAGCACGAAAGTCAGTACCACAAACAACACCGTGCGGACGCCCGCAAGCGTGAAGACCTGACCAAGGGGCAGGCGCTTGCTGGCGGCCAGCCCCGAAAAGTCAGGCACCCGGATGCGAACCCATACCATCAGCCCCACAGCCATCACGCTCATGATACCGAAGCACATGCGCCATCCGACCAAGCTGCCAAGAAAGGTGCCAGCGGGCACACCAAGTGACAGCGCAAGCGGTGTACCAACCATCGCAATGGCAATAGCTCGTCCTTTCTTTTCTTCTGGCACCATACGTGCGGCATAACCAGCCAGCAATGCCCACACAAGCCCGGCTGAAACGCCCGCAAGGAACCGTACCACCATCGTAATAACATAGTTAACAGAGAGCGCCGTGACGGTGTTAGCCACCACAAATCCTGCCAGCGCTGTCAGTAATAGCGGGCGACGGCGCACGCCCTGCGTGGCGGTCATAAGGGGAATGGCAGCCACGAGTGATCCGACAGCGTAAAGCGTAACGCACTGTCCGGCCAGCGCGCCTGAAATATGCATGTCGGTACTAATCTGTGGAAGTAAACCGGCAGGCAAAGCCTCTGTCAGAATAGTTATGAAACCGGCCAGTGCGAGCGCCAGAAGCGCGGCAATGGGTAGCCGATCATGTTGAGTATTTTGACGCTGAGTGAGAGTTAAATCAGTCATAGTTGTGCCTTGCTGTGTGGCGGAGCCCGGTATCAGGAGCCCGGTACCGCCAGAAGAATTAGGTAGCAGGCATAATGAGGGTGTTACTTACTAAGGACAATAATGCTAATGTGCAAAACATATACGACAAATATTCTCAAATGGCGTTAATGATGGAATCACTCAGTGGCATAACGTTTTTCGTGCAGGCAGCAGAAACAATGAGTTTCTCCGAGGCCGGGCGTAACCTTGGCGTTTCTTCATCAACGGTAGGTAAAAGTGTCTCCCGGCTGGAAGAACGACTGGGCGTCCGCCTGTTTCACCGCAGCACGCGTAGCATAAGACTGACCGCCGAGGGTAGTATGTTTCTTGAACGTTGCCGCCGTATTTTGAGTGAAGTTGAAGCCGCCGAGCTGGAGCTTTCCGAAGCCCGACTGAACCCCCGCGGGCGCTTGCGTATCAGTATGCCTCTTGTTGGCATGCTGGTTATGCCTGCGATAACCGCCTTCATGCATCGTTATCCCGATATCGAACTGGATGTGGATTTTTCGGATCGCATGGTAGATGTGATAGAAGAGGGATTCGATGTAGTCATGCGTACCGGTGAACCAGCTGATTCGCGTCTTATGTCACGCACGCTGGGCTGCTATCAACTAAAGCTGGTTGCTTCGCCAGGCTATCTGGAGGCTTCCGGGGTACCCGAAACGCCAGTAGATTTAGTCCAGCATGCCTGCCTGCATCACAGATTTCCCAGCACAGGCAGACTTGAACCCTGGCCGCTGAAAAGCTCCACTGATACCCCGATATTAAGCCCGCCTGTAACTATGATATGCAACACCTCGACTGCGCTAATGGATGTTGCCCTGGCAGGGCTGGGCATTGCCTGTCTGCCTGATTTCATGGTACGCCCCTCTCTGTCGACAGGACAACTTCATCTGGTACTTGAACAGCATATTGTTCATCAGGGTACTTTCAGATTGTTATGGCCATCAAGTAAGTTTCTGTCATCCAAAATACGCGTGTTCATCGATTTTATGGCCGAAACGCTCTTTGCGGACAATGATGAGATTCGCTAAGGCTGGCATAAGTGATTTGCGATAAATCTGTAGCGAATGCAATGTCCGCTCATCGCTCATAGCGGACATGCCAGTCTGGCGGCCAACTGCTTCGTGCCAGCGGCGGAAGTGAGTTATAGAGGTCGCTGACTAAATATCCGCTTTTACGGCTATGCCATTCAGGAACAAATCTACCAGATGACCAATACGGGATTGTGAGGCTTGACCATTTTCGATTGCGAAAGAAATGGCGGTTATCACGTAGATAAAATCCTCGAAAGTCACATCGCGGCGGATGGTGCCTGCTTCTTGTCCACGTTGAAGTAACCGATGCCCTTCTGCTGTGATTGCGTTACATCCTGGCGTTCCGCATTTAATAAACGTGCCAATCGAAGCAGCAAGACTCTGATACGTGCTCGTGTACATGGCTAGTTCTTCAAGAAAAGTTCTTACCGCGGCTTCAGGCGTTAACGTTGAGTCTCGCTTCCGGCTGTTTTCAGCCAGCGACAGGAAGCGTTCATTGCTGGTTGCGGCGAAGAGCGCCTCACGGGTGGGAAAACGACGATAAAGCGTACCGATTCCAACGCCTGCGGTTTTGGCTACTTCTTCAAGCGGAACCGCCGCGCCTTTTTTTAAAAATAGCTCCTCGGCGGCAGACAGGATACGCATGCGGTTTTTCTGCGCATCTGCACGAAGGGGTGTTTCATCACTCAATTTATTTTCCTCTGCGGCTTGTTAAGTGGAGTATGCCTCCATATTATAAGTGGAGCAACACTCCACTTAATTAAGGATCCGCAAGATGACTAAACGATTTGAAAATAAAGTAGTCGTGATAACCGGGGGCAGTGATGGCATCGGCCTTGCTACAGCAAAACTTTTCGCCCTTGAAGGCGCGCACGTATACATTACGGGGCGTCGACAAGCACAACTTGACGAGGCAGTGAAAGAGATTGGTCACGGTGCGGTCGGTGTGCAAGGTGACGTCACACAACCCGCAGATGTCGCCAGACTTTACCAGCGAATTCAACAGGACTATCAAAAGGTAGATGTCGTATTCGCCAATGCGGGTATTTATGAAGTCGCGCATCTCGATGCGATCGACAGCACGCACGTTGACTCTATTTTCAACATCAATGTGAAAGGCGTCGTGTTTACTGTACAACACGCACTCCCGTTGATGGGGTCAGGAGGTGCGGTTGTCCTTAATGGCTCCATCGCTGGGAGTAAAGGTCTGCCAGGCCAGTCGATATATAACGCGAGCAAGGCAGCAGTGCGCTCGTTCGCTCGCAGCTGGACGAATGATCTTAAAGAGCGCGGCATCCGCGTGAACGTTGTTTCGCCGGGTGGAACAGAAACGCCTCTGATAAGAAGTTACCTCGACGCAAACCCTGGCGTCGAAGACGCATTGAATAATAGCGTGCCAATGGGGAGATTAGGAGAGCCGAACGAAGTAGCGCGAGCGGTTCTTTTCCTTGCATCTGACGAAAGTAGCTTTGTCGCCGGACATGAGCTTTTCGTTGATGGCGGTGTCGCCGCAGTATAGGGACCGAGTATGCCGTCTCCGGATCGATATGCCGAAGATGCAACTGCGTTTTTTGGCCGGGTAATTAACGCCGCCGCGAGGCGGTTTTTCTCATGATAAACGGCTCATTCCCTTCGCCAAAAACAAACAAGCCCCCTTCTTCTTTGGACTGTTTTTTTCATGACAGAAACGCAGTCGAAACCCATTAAAGATAAGTTTCGCTAAAGTAATGCGGCATATTGCCGTTATTTTATGCACCTGCGTCCTGAACGCGGGATAGATAAAAAAATTAAGGGATATTTGCCCGCGCCCGTGCGGGCTTTTTTTTACTGTTCCTTAGCTTCAAGCGCTCGCTTAATAAACTCCAGCTTGGCGGTCTGGCGACGCATCTCAAGGAGGTGCAGCGCTTCATAGGCCTCAATGCCGACAAGGTTCTGTTCCCCTAAGGTGTCCAGATCACGCTTCAGGAGCTCGATTTCATCATGAGTAATCAATGGTCGCATGGTAGTCCCTCCGTTTAATAGCTTCAGGTAAAGAGGCATGTTAATACAGATATCCGGCCTGCTCACTTCACCTTTACTGATATAAAAAGCTGATACTAAGACCGCTGTAACCGACTGTATTAGATAGTGGTAAGCCCCACCACTCTTTACTTTAGCTCTTCCTCGCCTGATGTAAGCACTCAGTTTCAAGTTATTGTGATTTGTTTTCCTCAAACAGCCACTGCAGAGCGGCATCCGCAAATTCATTATCACTCACCGTTCGGTTATCAAGCTCGCGACAGCCTGTATTAAAAACGGCGCCCGGGAAATAACCAGAATAAGAGGAAACAAACGTTTGTCCTGCCGGGCTCGCTTCTTATCCCGAAACTGAGCCGGGATAAGCACATGTTGAAAAGAAGCGCCCTGTAAAACGCAGGGAGTTAACAGGCTAAGGCTGTATTGCCCTTCAGAGTTGCATAATCAGTTATCTCTTCCAGGCTTACTATTTAACCTGAGCAAAGGAGATATCATGTTAGACGACTACAAAAAATGTATCGAAGCTTGCTATCTGTGCGCAGCTGCATGTGATAACTGCGCTGCCTCGTGTCTCGAAGAACAGAATCTCGAGATGATGCGCGACTGCATCAGGATGGATATGCAGTGTGCCAATATCTGTCGGCTCGCAGCCCAGTTTATGGCGCTGAAAAGCGAGTCCGCCGGGGAACTCTGTCGTCTGTGCGCAGAGGTATGCCAGAAATGTGGCGATGAATGTGGAAAACATCAGCATGACCATTGCCAGGCGTGCGCAAAAGCCTGTCATCACTGTGCGGAACAGTGCCGAAAGATGGCTGCGTGATCCACTCACACACCCGCTTCGGCGGGTTTTTTATTGCCCGTGATAACCCATACCAGAGCCAGGTTACGGCCGCGTGATTTTGTCAAACCTGTGAAAACACGTTAAATTACGCCCAACTGAAAACGTCTACCCCAGAAAGAGTAAAAATGATTCAGGAACAAACTGTGCCGCAGGGCGAACTGGTTCTCCGTACCCTGGCGATGCCTGCCGACACGAACGCCAACGGCGATATTTTCGGCGGCTGGTTAATGTCGCAAATGGATATCGGCGGCGCCATCATGGCAAAAGAACAGGCGCATGGCCGCGTGGTCACCGTTCGCGTCGACGGGATGACGTTTTTGCGCCCGGTGGCGGTGGGCGATGTGGTGTGTTGCTACGCCCGATGCATTAAACGCGGCACCACGTCCGTAACCATCAATATCGAAGTGTGGGTGAAGAAAGTCTCCTCCGAACCTATCGGCCAGCGATATAAAGCGACCGAAGCGTTGTTTATTTACGTGGCGGTAGATGAACAGGGTAAACCGAGACCCTTACCGCAATTAACTTAAAAAAAAGCACGCTGAATAGCGTGCTTTTTTCTGAGCGGGTTATTCCACCGAGGCCCCGCCGTTAATACGAAAGACGATATTGACCACCAGCCCGGTGCCCGGCTTGCCGGGCTCGTAGCGCCATTTACGCATCGCGTTTTTCACTTCACGCTCGAACATATTGGCGGGCTTCGCTGACAGCACTTGTATATTATCCACTCGCCCATCGGCACCGACGTCAAACTTCACACGCACATTGCCTTCCATGCGCAACGCAAAGGCGCGCGCCGGATAGGTCGGCTGGTTGCGGCTCACCGCCCGGGGGCCAGATGGCGCCGCAACGGCGGGTGCCGGTGCTGACGGGCGGTTAGAAACCGTTCTGGCTGGCGTCTTGTTTTCGAACGGCGATGCGGCACGCGGCTCTGCGGGCTTAACGTCGCGCTTCGGCTGTTCTTCAACTTTTTTTACCGGCTTTGGCTTCGGCTTTGGCTTGGGTTTTGGCTTTGGCTCGGGTTTCGGGATCACAACCGGCGCCTCTTTCGGCGGCTCTGGCATCGGTTCGGGTTCGGGTTCGGGTTCGGGCTCCGGTTCGACTACTGGCTCCGGCGGCGGTGTCTCGACCACCGGCTGCGGCGGCTCCAGCGCTTCAGGCGCGACCATTGTTACGGAGATCGGCTGCGACGGCGCAGGCAGTTCAATAACCTGATGTACCGAGGTATAAAGCAGCCCCGCCACTACGGCACCATGTACCGCCACTGAAAGCAGGGCTGGCCATGGAAAACGACGAGGGAGATCAAGGGTCATTGAAGTCATAGCAATTTCGTTAAATGAGCAATGGGTCGATTTTAAATGCAAATAGCAATCATATTCAACAACGCATCGCCGGTTCCGGCAAATCAATGACTTTCCCCCGCTCAAAACCCCCTTTTATGTTAAAGAATTAGCAGGTTATTTATCTTTACGTTGCAGGGTTTCGCAGTTTCCAATACCGTAACTGCTCTTTGCGATTTTTATAGGAACTCTGCCTGTGCTTTACGTTATTTACGCTGAAGATAATGCTGATTCTCTGGAAAAACGTCAGTCGGTGCGCCCGGCTCACCTGGCGCGTCTGCAACTGTTGCGCGATGAAGGCAAGCTGTTGACCGCAGGGCCTATGCCCGCCGTAGACAGTAACGAACCCGGCGCGGCGGGATTTACCGGCTCGACCGTGATTGCGGAATTTGAATCTCTCGAGGCGGCAGAAGCCTGGGCGGAGGCGGATCCCTATATTGCCGCAGGCGTCTACAAAACCGTTTCGGTTAAGCCGTATAAAAAGGTTTTCTGAGGGATCACAGCGGAAAGCTGACGGGAAAAAATCATCGGGCACCGCATGCGGTGCCCTCTTTTTTGCGCTTAAAATGCGTGGATAGCAAACAGTAACGTGCCGCGTTGACGATTAACGATGCACTTCCTGATGGCGTGGATCCGCATATTGCGTCGCGATTGCGCTTCCAGCCAGCGCGACTTGCGCCGTTGAGTCTGACGTAACATGCGCCAGCGCCCAACTTCGGTTCTACTACGCCTCATGACACCTACTCATAATCAGAACAGAAGCGTCATTATAGTCCGTTCGCTCCATCTTCCTAGCGGTTTTCTCGCGCATTTTTATTTGATGGAACCCAAGTTGTGCGTACACTCATAAGACAGCGAATCAAAAGGATTTTTAGTGATGACGACATTTTACACCGTGATGAGTTGGCTGGTTTTTTTAGGCTATTGGCTGCTTATCGCCGGTGTGACGCTGCGTATTCTTATGAAACGCCGCGCAGTGCCTTCCGCCATGGCCTGGTTATTGATTATCTATATTCTCCCGCTGGTGGGGATTATCGCCTACCTCTCTTTCGGCGAACTCCACCTTGGCAAACGCCGGGCCGAACGCGCGCGCGCGATGTGGCCTTCTACTGCCAAATGGCTGCATGAACTTAAAGCCTGCGACCATATTTTCGCTGAAGAAAACAGTGAAGTGGCCAGCGCGCTGTTTCAGCTGTGCGAGCGGCGTCAGGGAATTGGCGGCGTAAAGGGCAATCAGCTTCAGCTGTTGACCGATTCTGATGACGTAATGCAGGCGCTAATCCGCGATATCCAGCTGGCCCGCCATAACATCGAGATGGTGTTTTATATCTGGCAGCCAGGAGGGATGGCAGATCAGGTTTGCCGAGTCGTTGATGGCCGCGGCGCGGCGTGGCGTCCATTGCCGTCTGATGCTCGACTCAGCGGGCAGCGTAACGTTTTTCCGCAGCCCCTGGGCGGCCATGATGCGCAATGCCGGTGTGGAAGTGGTTGAAGCATTGAAAGTGAATCTGATGCGTGTTTTTCTGCGCCGGATGGATTTACGCCAGCACCGCAAAATGGTGATGATCGATAATTACATCGCTTATACCGGCAGCATGAATCTGGTTGATCCGCGCTTCTTTAAACAGGATGCTGGCGTCGGCCAGTGGGTTGATCTGATGGCGCGTATGGAAGGCCCGGTCGCGACCGCGATGGGCATTGTTTATTCCTGCGACTGGGAAATTGAAACCGGTAAACGCCTGCTTCCCCCACCGCCGGACCTGAATATCATGCCGTTTGAGCAAGCCAGCGGGCATACCATTCAGACTATCGCGTCCGGGCCGGGTTTCCCGGAGGATCTTATTCATCAGGCGTTGTTAACCTCGGTTTACGCCGCCCGTGAATACCTGATCATGACCACGCCCTATTTCGTGCCTTCTGACGATTTATTGCACGCCATCTGTACCGCCGCGCTGCGCGGGGTCGATGTGAGCATTATCCTGCCGCGTAAAAACGACTCCATGCTGGTCGGCTGGGCCAGTCGTGCGTTTTTCACCGAACTGCTGGCTGCAGGCGTAAAAATTTACCAGTTCGAAGGCGGCCTGCTGCATACCAAAAGCGTGCTGGTCGACGGGCAGCTAAGCCTGGTGGGTACGGTGAATCTGGATATGCGCAGCCTGTGGCTGAATTTTGAAATTACGCTGGTGATAGACGACGCCGGATTCGCGGCCGATTTAGCTGCCGTTCAGGACGATTATATTTCGCGCTCCCGCCTGCTGGATGTGCGTTTATGGGTAAAACGTCCGCTGTGGCAGCGGATTGCAGAGCGATTGTTTTACTTCTTTAGTCCATTGCTGTAAAACGGGCCTCAATGAAACAATCAAGGTAGTGAAGATGGAAATGGATCTGAACAATCGCCTGACAGAAGATGAAACGCTGGATCAGGCTTACGATATTTTTCTGGAGCTGGCGGCGGACAATCTCGATCCGGCAGACATTATTCTGTTTAATTTACAGTTTGAAGAGCGCGGTGGCGCAGAGCTGTTCGACCCGTCCGAAGAGTGGCAACAGCATGTGGATTTCGATTTAAATCCTGACTTTTTCTCTGAAGTGGTGATTGGTCTGGCCGACAGCGAAGACGGCGAGATCACCGATGTGTTTGCCCGCGTGCTGTTATGTCGCGAAAAAGACCACAAGTTCTGCCATATTCTTTGGCGTGAATAATCAGCCGCGGCCCTGGCCGCGCGCTATTTTTGCTTATCCGGTAATACTCCCCCGCAGTTCCGGCAATATTTCGCCGTCACATCATGCCCCCGTGATTTACAGGTTGGACAGACCCGGGCTTTTCGTTGGGTACGCAGTTCATCGGTCATTTGCGACGTGAGAATGCCGGTCGGGATCGCGATGACGGAATAACCGATTAAAATCAAGAGCGACGCAACCAGCCTACCGGCTGGCGTATGCGGCGTAAAATCGCCGTAACCGACCGTTGTCACCGTCACGACCGCCCAGTACACGGACTCACCCAGCGTCTTAAATCCGTTTTCCGGCCCTTCGATCCCGTACATCAGCGCACCCGCTGCAACCATCACAATGCCGATAAAGCAGTAAAACAGCAGCAGTTGATGACGGGCATTAACAATGGCGACCCAGAAGCTATTCACCGAGGGCATAATTCTTAACAGCTTCAGAATGCGCAGCACTCTGACAACGCGCATGATGCGCCAGAAATAGACGTAGTTCATGGCGATTTCGGGCCACAGCAGCAGGACATACAGCGGAAGCACCGTCGCCAGATCGATTACGCCCCAGAAACTAAATACATAACGTGCCGGGTTCGGCCATACCAGCAGGCGCAACAAGTATTCAAGCGTAAACGCCACGGTGAAGATGATTTCCAGCCAGACAAACAACGAGATCTCTGCGGAGGGCACCAGTAGCGAAGCGCCTTTCCCCACATTTGATTCAAGGAAAACCACCACCACGCTCAGCAGCGCAAACAGGCCACACATCGCCTCGAAGTATCGGCCGCTGCGGGTACGCTGGTCGAATAAACGGTGATAAAGCCGCGATCGCAATTCATCCATTCCCAACATACTCTCATTAAAAAAGACCAGCGAATTGCTGGTCTTTATATAGTGGCACAACCTTCAACAGTGTTGTTTGATCATTATGGCCTCAGCCCTGCTCCCGCAAACCGAACGCTTAAAGCGGATCGACTTTCAGACATGAAACCGCATGACGGAAACTGCCTTCGAGCATCGGACGGGTTTTCGCGCACTCGGGCCCGGCAATCGGGCAGCGGGTACGGAACACACAACCCGACGGCGGATTAATGGGCGACGGCAGCTCGCCTTCCAGCAACTGAATCTGTTTATTTTTTTCCAGATCCGGGTCGGGGATCGGCACGGCGGACATCAGCGCCTTAGTGTAAGGATGCAGCGGATTATGGTACACCTCATCGTAGGTGCCCAGCTCCACCGCATGGCCCAGATACATCACCAGAACGCGGTCGGAGATGTGTTTCACTACCGCGAGGTCGTGCGCGATAAAGATCAACGACAGCCCCATTTCGCGTTGCAGTTTCTGCAGCAGGTTCACCACCTGCGCCTGAATCGAAACATCCAGTGCAGACACCGGTTCATCGCAGATAATGAGTTTCGGCTCCAGGATCAGCGCCCGGGCAATACCGATACGCTGGCACTGACCGCCGGAAAACTCATGGGGATAACGGTTAATCAGGTTAGGCAACAGGCCCACCTTCATCATCATCGCTTTAACGCGGTCCTGCACTTCCTGGCGCGGCATTTTTGGATGATAGGTGCGCAGCGGTTCGGCAATGATATCGCCAATGTTCATACGCGGATTTAGGGACGCCAGCGGATCCTGGAAAATCATTTGAATGTCGCTGCGGACGTCGCGCCACTCGTGAGGATTCATCCCCATCAGATCTTTACCAAGCCACGCCACGCGCCCGCTGGTCGCTTTCACCAGACCAATAATCGCCCGGGCAAAGGTGGATTTACCGCACCCGGATTCTCCTACCACACCCAGCGTCTCCCCTTCGTACAAACGCAGGGTGACGCCGTCTACCGCTTTGAGGGTTTTCGGCGGCTGCCAGAACCACTGTTTGCCGTCTTTAATCTCGAAATGCACTTTGAGATCGGCAATTTCCAGCAGGACTTTTCTCTCCTGGGTTACAGCATTCATACCAGTTCCTCCACCGGTTTAAAGCAGGCGCGCAGACGCCCTTCGGCAAACATCTCCAGCGGCGGCGTATTGTTGCAGATTTCCATCGCATGGGGGCACCGGGGCTGGAACGGGCAGCCCTGCGGAAGACGCAGCAGGTTCGGCGGGTTACCAGGGATGGTCATTAATGACTCCCCTTCGGCGTCCAGACGCGGCACCGCATTGATCAAGCCAATCGAATAAGGGTGCGCAGGCTGATAGAACACGTCGCGTGCGCGGCCATACTCCATTGTCCGTCCGGCATACATCACCAGTACCTTATCGCAAATACCCGCGACCACCCCCAGATCGTGGGTGATCATGATAATTGCGGTATTGAACTCGCGCTTAAGCTCATTTAACAGCGTCATGATTTGCGCCTGCACCGTCACATCCAGCGCGGTGGTGGGTTCATCGGCGATTAACAGCTTTGGCCGACACAGCAGCGCCATGGCGATCATCACACGCTGCCGCATCCCACCCGAAAACTCATGGGGATACATGCGCATGCGCTTGCGTGATTCGGGCATTTTCACCGCATCCAGCATACGCACGGACTCTTCAAACGCTTCCGCTTTGCCCAGGTTTTTATGCAGCATCAGCACTTCCATAAGCTGTTCGCCGACACGCATATAAGGGTTCAGGGAGGTCATCGGATCCTGGAAAATCATCGAGATTTGTTCGGCGCGCAGGCGGTTCAGTTCGCGCTCCGGTAAATTCAGGATCTCTTTCCCGTTAAAGGTTGCAGACCCGCCGATACGGCCATTGGCGGCCAGCAGGCCCATCAGGGCGAAGGCGGTTTGTGATTTCCCTGAGCCGGATTCGCCGACGATGCCCAGGGTTTCGCCTGCCCGCAGGCTGAAATTCAGATCGTTGACTGCCGTCACGTCGCCATCGGGGGTGCTGAACGTCACGCGCAAATCTTTAACGTCTAACAGCGCCTGGCCTACAGCCGATTCATTAATGCTCATCAAGGCGCTCCTTAGCGATCTTTCGGGTCGAGGGCGTCACGTAAGCCATCGCCGATAAAGTTAAAACAGAACAGCGTTACCACCAGAAAACCGGCGGGGAACAACAACAGCCACGGGGAAACTTCCATGGAGTTCGCCCCATCGCTCAAAAGCGCGCCCCAGCTACTTAACGGTTCCTGTGTTCCCAGGCCGAGGAAGCTCAGGAAGGATTCGAACAGGATCATGCTCGGCACCAGCAGTGAGGCGTATACCACCACCACGCCCAGTACGTTCGGCACGATATGGCGGATAACGATGCTTCCGGTGGAGACGCCGCCCACCTGCGCCGCTTCGATAAACTCTTTGCGCTTCAGGCTGAGCGTCTGGCCGCGCACGATACGCGCCATATCCAGCCAGGACACCATGCCGATGGCGACAAAGATCAGCAGAATGTTTTGACCAAAGAAGGTCACCAGCAGGATTACGAAGAACATAAACGGGAACGAGTTCAGGATCTCCAGCAGACGCATCATTACCGAATCGACTTTCCCGCCGAGATAGCCCGACAGCGAGCCGTACAACGTACCCAGCAGCACCGCCACCAGCGCGGCGGCGATGCCCACCATCAGCGAGATTCGTCCGCCGATGGCAACACGCACCAGCAGGTCGCGGCCTGAGGAGTCGGTACCGAAATAGTGACCCGATTCGGTATCCGGCGCGCTCGACATCATTCCCCAGTCGGTATCAAAGTAGGAGAATTGCGACAGCATCGGCGCCAGGGTAACGAACAGCGCAATCAACAACAGTACCACCAGGCTCGCCAGCGCGGCGCGGTTATGCATAAAGCGACGGCGTGCGTCCTGCCACAGGCTGCGGCCTTCCACATCAAGCTTCTCACTGAAGTTTTCCAGCGCCTCGCTGTTTTTCTTACTCAACATCATGGCGTACCTCAGCGTTAATAACGGATTTTCGGGTCGATAACGGCATACAGCACATCGACCACAGCATTGAACAGGATTGTCAGCGCGCCGACCAGAATCGTCAGGCTCAGCACCAGTGAGTAATCACGGTTTAATGCGCCGTTCACAAATAACTGGCCGATACCCGGCAGGCCATAGATGGTTTCAATCACCATTGAACCGGTAAATGATCCCAACAAACGCGGGCCCCATATACGAGAGTACCGGTAGTAACGCAGGTTTGAGCGCATGACGCAGCACGATGCGGCGCATCGGCAAACCTTTGGCGCGGGCGGTGCGAATGAAGTTGGAGTGTAAAACCTCAATCATCGAACCGCGGGTAATACGCGCGATACTGGCGATATACGCCAGGGACAGCGCGACCATCGGCAGGATCATAAATTTCAGCGCCCCACCGTTCCAGCCGCCGCCGGGCAGCCATTTCAGGGTAATGGCGAAAATCATCACCAGCAACGGCGCCACCACGAAGCTGGGTATGACCACGCCGGTCATGGCAAACCCCATTACCGTATAGTCCCATTTGGTGTTTTGATTCAGCGCGGCGATAACCCCTGCACTCACCCCTAAAACCACTGCCAGGATAAACGCGGCGGCACCAAGTTTCGCGGAAACTGGAAACGAGGAAGCAACCAGATCGTTAACCGAATAGTCTTTGTATTTAAAAGAAGGGCCGAAATCACCGTGCGCCAGCTGTTTCAGATAACTGAAGTACTGGGTCATGATGGGATCGTTCAGATGGTATTTTGCTTCAATATTCGCCATCACCTCAGGCGGAAGGGTGCGCTCACCGGTAAAAGGACTCCCGGGGGCGAGACGCATCATAAAAAAGGAGATAGTAATAAGAATAAATAGCGTCGGAATCGCTTCCAGACAGCGGCGTAAAATAAATTTCAACATTGCCCGTACCTTCTGGCTTGTGCCTTTACCCTGATGGTTCATGCCGCTGAAGCATGGCGTCCTGGCAGAGCGCGCGCGCCCGCTATTTCGCCTGTTTCACGCAGTGTGAAATCATGGGTAACTCGTACTATGGAATCAGACACAGTGGGGCAAGGAAAACCGTTTATGAAAACAAACGTCCGTCCCTGCCCCACGCATTGCCATTAATGTTTGATAATATACAGATCTTTCACATAGATATTATCAAGCGGGTCTTTACCGGTATAACCGCCAACCCAGGGCTTAACCAGGCGGGCATTCACGTAGTAATAAACTGGCGCGATAGCCGAATCCTTATCCAACTGCTGCTCAGCCTTGTTGTACAGCTCTGAACGCTGGGCTTCATCAGTCACTTTAATCGCTTCGCCCATGATCTTATCGAAGGCTTCGCTCTTATAGTGGGCGGTGTTGTTGGAGCTGTTAGACAGCATGGTGTTCAGGAAGGACGTCGGTTCGTTGTAATCTGCGCACCAGCCCGCACGGGAAACGTCATAGTTACCCTGATGACGAGTATCCAGGAAGGTTTTCCACTCCTGGTTTTCCAGCTTAACGTTCACGCCGATATTTTTCTGCCAGATTGACGACACGGCGATAGCCAGTTTTTTATGCAGATCGGAAGTGTTGTACAGCAGACTGAACGTCAGCGGCTTGTCTTTGGTATAACCCGCTTCGGCTAACAGTTTACGGGCTTCTTCATTACGCTTCTCTTGCGTCCAGCCGAACCATTCTGGTTTAGTGAATTTTGCACCGTCAGTGTAAGGCGGCGTATAGCCATAGGCAGGCAGGTCGCCCTGGTTTTTCACTTTATTAACGATGATATCGCGGTCAAGACCCAGCTTCAGCGCGGTACGCACGCGCGGATCGTTAAACGGTGCTTTTTGGTTGTTAATTTCGTAGTAATAGGTGCACAGATAAGGATCGACGTGCACTTCATTCGGGATCTCTTTCTTCAGCTTCTGGAACAGCTCAATCGGCATGTTGTTATAAGTCATGTCGATTTCACCGCTGCGATAGCGGTTCACGTCAGTAACTTCAGAAGAAATCGGCAGATAGGTAACCTGATTAATCACGGTTTTCGCGTTGTCCCAGTAATTGGTATTACGCTCCAGCACCATTTTTTCGTTGACGACCCAGCTACTGAGCTTATACGCGCCGTTCGAAACGATGTTGGCAGGTTGAGTCCATTTGTCGCCGAACTTCTCGACTACGGCTTTAGGTACTGGCGCCATTGAGGAGTGGACCAGCAGCTTGTAAAAATAGGGAACGGGCTCGCTAAGAGTAACTTCCAGCGTTTTGTCATCAATGGCTTTCACGCCCAGCTCAGTCGGGGCTTTTTTACCGGAGATGATGTCATCGATATTCGCGATATGGCCGTATTGTAAATAGCTTTCGTACGGCGAAGCGGTTTTAGGATCGGCCAGACGCTGCCAGCTGTAAACGAAATCCTGCGCGGTTACCGGGTCGCCATTTGACCATTTGGCATCTTTGCGAATATGGAAAGTCCATACTTTAAAATCTTTATTGTCCCAGGACTCTGCCACGCCCGCTTTCGGGTGACCGTCCGCGCCGGTAATCAATAAGTTTTCAAACAGATCGCGGTTAATGTTGGATTCCGGTACGCCCTCGATTTTATGAGGGTCGAGCGACTGTACTTCGGAACCGTTATTACGCACCAGAGTTTGCTTCTCTGCCAGTTGAACGCCTGCAGGAACTTCAGCAGCCATTGCGGACCCAGCGATTAGCGCGGAAAGAATACCCGCCGCGACCAGACTTCTTTTGGTGATGATGGACATTGTGTTGTTACTCCACTCTTTATAATAAGGGCCATTAGCGGCCTGATTTTCCCGTTGGGATTCTCTGTACAGCGCAGGAGTGGAATAGCGACTGCCAGAGCTTTTTTACTTCTTGCTGTGACCGGCTTTGTTATCTGCCGCTCTGTGGCAGCATGACGCCGGTTTTATTGCCCTCGCCCCTACTGCGAAGGCAGGTGTTCAGTATCGAAAACGTCCGCATCGTCAGCGGCAGTCAGAAATACTAAGCTGGCAAAGGTTTTGGCCGGAAAGTACCAAATGCCACCCCGCCGCGCCAATATAATTTGCAAATTTGTTAAGCATTTCTCTTTTGCTACAGGAAAATTTAGCCTTGAATTTACCCTTCTCAGCAAAAATTCCTTTTTAAAAGCCTTTAAATCAAAGAGATGGCTTCACGAGTTATGCGGTCAACGCCAGGATGAACGCAACACAGGGTCATTTGCAAAAAATTAACATTTGGCTGTTTTTTAGTAGATTTGTCTACGATAGCCACAAATTTACTAATATCATTTCAGTAATGTTGCGGCAAGCGTCAGAGATGATTGTGAGAGGAATACAGATTAATTGCAGAATAAATAAACAGAATGGAAAAATGATAATTTTAATTACTTGAAATTAAAGCGGTAAATCAGTAATTAGTTTTTATTATATTAAGGGCGCTTTTTGGCACCCTTAAGTCTATATGCGAGAAAAATAGCACTATAATTGGGCAGGTATTTTCGAATGAAAGGGACTCAGGACACTAACCCAGGAAATAATGCCTTAATTCCGGTCACGATAAACTCAATCCCAAGCGCCATTAACAGGAGCCCCATAATACGGGTAATGACGTTAATTCCCGTCTGACCCAGCAGTCTTACCAGCCAGGGCGCCAGACGAAATACGCCCCAACAGCACAACGCAAACAGCGCAATGGCGATGGAAAAGCCGATCAGATGCATAACCGAATGGAAACGCGTCCCCCAGACTATAGTAGAACTGATGGCCCCGGCCCTGCCATTAACGGTAATGCAAGCGGCACGACGCCAATGCTTTCACGTATCGCCGTTTCCGACTTCTCCTGCTTGTTCTGTTTGTCTTCTCCCAGTTTGCCGCTGATCATCGACATCGCGATAGTCACCACCAGAATGCCGCCCGCAATACGGAACGAATCAATCGAGATTCCGAACAGTTGCAGAATGCCATCACCGAGGAATAACGATGTCCATAAAATGATAGCGACCGAGAGGTTTGCCGTCAGGTTGGTTTTATTGCGCGCCGCGGCAGTTTGATAGCTGGTCATGCTAATAAAGACGGGAATAATGCCCACCGGGTTTACCAACGCAAACAAACCAATAAAAAATTTAAAATAGGTCGGCAAATCGAATAACGACTGCATCAGGGAACTCCGCATCTCAGAGTGGTCATGGCCTGCGTAATGTAATGTAAAACCCGAACTGCCGTCACGCTCTTTCACAGAACATTTATCTGATATCTGACAAGATAATGGGATTATTCATCTGTGTTATGGATTTGTTGTATTCATGGTGCTTCAATATTTGCGTGATGTAATCATTATTATTCTATTAACATTTAGACCCAAAAAGGGCTTGCTGAAAGGTGTCAGCATTGAAATTAATTGATCGAGATCACACATTTTCTACTCAGAAGTGGGTACTCTTACTTCGCCCCAATTGATAACAACATCATATATAAGTGATGTTTCAGGTAAGGCTCTTTTAGTAAATCGGTAAATAATAAGTAGTAGTGTGGTACGTCACAAACTGTCTTTACCCAAGCTGTTACACGCTGTCTATACTGACCTATCGAACAGCTGATTTACTAAAAGAGTTTAACATTATCAGGAGAGCATTTATGGCTGTTACCAACGTCGCTGAACTTAACGCCCTCGTCGAGCGCGTGAAAAAAGCCCAGCGTGAATATGCCAATTTCACTCAAGAGCAAGTAGACAAGATCTTCCGCGCCGCCGCCCTGGCCGCTGCTGATGCTCGAATCCCTCTCGCAAAACTGGCCGTTGCCGAATCCGGTATGGGTATCGTAGAAGACAAAGTGATTAAAAACCACTTCGCTTCTGAGTATATCTATAACGCTTATAAAGATGAGAAGACCTGCGGCGTGCTGTCTGAAGACGACACCTTTGGGACCATCACCATTGCTGAACCTATCGGCATTATCTGCGGTATCGTTCCAACCACGAACCCAACGTCTACCGCAATCTTTAAATCCTTAATCAGCCTGAAAACCCGTAACGGCATCATCTTCTCTCCGCACCCCGCGTGCAAAAGATGCCACGAACAAAGCGGCAGATATCGTTCTGCAAGCGGCTATCGCTGCAGGCGCGCCGAAAGATCTTATCGGCTGGATCGATCAGCCTTCCGTTGAGCTGTCTAACGCCCTGATGCATCACCCGGATATCAATATGATTCTGGCGACCGGTGGCCCGGGCATGGTGAAAGCTGCGTACAGCTCCGGTAAACCTGCAATCGGCGTTGGCGCGGGTAACACGCCGGTGGTGATTGACGAAACCGCTGATATCAAACGCGCTGTTGCCTCTGTGCTGATGTCAAAAACCTTCGATAACGGCGTGATCTGTGCTTCTGAACAGTCCGTGGTTGTCGTTGACGCCGTGTATGACGCTGTTCGTGAGCGTTTCGCTACCCACGGTGGCTACATGCTGCAAGGCAGCGAGCTGAAAGCCGTTCAGGACATCATCCTGAAAAATGGCGCACTGAACGCCGCTATCGTTGGTCAGCCGGCAACCAAAATTGCTGAACTGGCTGGTTTCACCGTACCGTCAGGCACCAAAATCCTGATTGGCGAAGTCACTGTGGTTGACGAATCTGAGCCGTTTGCTCATGAAAAACTGTCTCCGACCCTGGCGATGTACCGTGCGAAAGATTTCGATGACGCCGTAGCCAAAGCTGAAAAACTGGTTGAAATGGGTGGTATCGGTCACACCTCTTGCCTGTACACCGACCAGGACAACCAGCCGGAACGCGTTAAGCAGTTCGGCGACAAAATGAAAACCGCGCGTATTCTGATCAACACCCCGGCTTCTCAGGGTGGTATCGGCGACCTGTATAACTTCAAACTCGCGCCTTCCCTGACGCTGGGTTGTGGTTCATGGGGTGGTAACTCCATCTCCGAAAACGTGGGTCCGAAACACCTGATCAACAAGAAAACCGTGGCCAAGCGAGCAGAAAACATGTTGTGGCACAAACTTCCGAAATCTATCTACTTCCGCCGTGGCTCACTGCCTATTGCGCTGGATGAAGTGATTACTGATGGTCACAAACGTGCACTCATCGTCACTGACCGTTTCCTGTTCAACAATGGTTACGCTGACCAGATCACCTCCGTTCTGAAAGCCGCTGGCGTTGAAGTGGAAGTGTTCTTTGAAGTTGAAGCTGACCCTACCCTGTCCGTGGTACGTAAAGGCGCAGAACTGGCGAACTCCTTCAAGCCTGACGTGATTATCGCGCTGGGCGGCGGTTCCCCAATGGATGCCGCGAAAATCATGTGGGTTATGTACGAACACCCGGAAACTCACTTCGAAGAACTGGCGTTGCGCTTTATGGATATCCGTAAACGTATCTACAAGTTCCCGAAAATGGGCGTGAAAGCGAAAATGATCGCCGTAACCACCACCTCCGGTACTGGTTCTGAAGTAACGCCGTTCGCCGTGGTAACTGACGATGCAACGGGTCAGAAATATCCACTGGCAGACTACGCGCTGACCCCGGATATGGCGATTGTCGATGCGAACCTGGTAATGGAAATGCCGAAATCCCTGTGCGCCTTCGGCGGCCTGGATGCGGTAACCCACGCACTGGAAGCTTACGTTTCCGTACTGGCAAGCGAATTCTCTGACGGCCAGGCGCTGCAAGCCCTGAAACTGCTGAAAGAAAACCTGCCGGCGTCCTACCATGAAGGGTCTAAAAACCCGGTAGCCCGTGAACGTGTTCACAGTGCTGCAACGATCGCAGGTATCGCGTTCGCTAACGCCTTCCTGGGTGTTTGCCACTCAATGGCGCACAAACTGGGTTCACAGTTCCACATTCCGCACGGCCTGGCAAACGCCCTGCTGATCTGTAACGTTATCCGTTACAACGCGAATGACAACCCGACCAAGCAGACGGCATTCAGCCAGTACGACCGTCCTCAGGCACGCCGTCGTTATGCTGAAATTGCTGACCATCTGGGTCTGAGCGCACCGGGCGACCGCACTGCTGCGAAGATCGAGAAACTGCTGGCATGGCTGGAAAGCCTGAAAGCGGAACTGGGTATTCCTAAATCCATCCGTGAAGCTGGCGTTCAGGAAGCTGACTTCCTGGCTCACGTTGACAAACTGTCTGAAGATGCCTTCGACGATCAGTGCACCGGCGCGAACCCGCGTTACCCGCTGATTGCTGAACTGAAACAGATTCTGATGGATACGTTCTACGGCCGTGAGTACACCGAAGGCGAAGTCGCGAAGAAAGACGCGGTTATCGCTCCGGTTAAAGCCGAGAAGAAAGCGAAAAAATCTGCCTGATAAGTTGTAATCAATAAATAAAACCCGCCGAAATGGCGGGTTTTTTTATGCATCTTTTGCAGCGCAACGGTTTATATATTTTGATGAAGCCGTTATTTGCCCTGAATCTCTTTCAGCGAACCCGTCGCAAGCGCGATTTTATAGTGTTTACGGCACACGGAGACATAACGCTCATTTCCGCCTATCACACCTGCTCACCCTCGTTATAAGGCTTCCCATGCTGATCTAAACGCAACACCATGCTGGCTTTACGGCCGCAATAACAAATTGTTTTCAGTTCCACCAGCTTATCTGACCAGGCCAGTAAATATTGGCTACCGGTAAAAAGCTCGCCCCGGAAATCAGTACGAAGCCCGTAACACAACACCGGAATATCCAGATTATCCACGACTTCGGACAGGGCAAACACTTGTTCCCGGGTCAAAAACTGACTTTCATCCACCAGAACGCAATGAATGGCTTCCTGCTGATGTGCAGACTGGATATCGGCAAACAGGTCAGTCTCAGGATTAAATAGCCGTGACGGCGACGACAGGCCGATACGCGACGTCACCTTGCCAGAACCAAAGCGGTCGTCAATCTCAGCGGTGTAAACCAGGGTTTTCATCCCTCTTTCCTGGTAATTCCAGGATGACTGCAGTAGCGCGGTAGACTTACCTGCATTCATTGCCGAGTAGTAAAAATAAAGTTGCGCCATTCGCCGCATAGCTCCGTTCGGGGTGTTATTTAAGTGACGCGATTGTACCATATTCTGCTGTTAAGGCAGCTCCCGCAGGGTAATGACTGGTCATTTATGCTACCGGTTCGATGCCGATATTAATTAAAACTGACGTTTATTTTTTGTGCATTATTGGTGAAATTATTCACGCTTATCAGACCTAAACCTTGGAAATTGTTGTATTTTTCAAATAGAGAATCGCTGCTTTACCCGTCATTAAATGTATTTATAAATGTTGAATTTCTTCGCGGGTGGGCGCTCCATAATACATTAGGATGATATTAAGCCGCCGTGACAATAATGCCGTAGCGCTATCGCTGCAATAGTTAACGACCCCGCAATATTTTGTCTGAAATTTACCTTACTCCCGCTGTTTTTGTGCGGTTGTTCAAGAAAAAAGGTCGCGAGTTTATTTCCCCCGGCCAACATATATTCTGTAATTTTGAATTCCTTACATTTCGCCCTATTGCGAAACTTAAATTAAGGCTCTATTATTAGCTCAACAAACCCCCCCCAATATAAGTTTGAGATTACTACAATGAGCGAAGCACTTAAAATTCTGAACAACATCCGTACTCTTCGTGCGCAGGCAAGAGAATGCACCCTCGAAACGCTTGAGGAAATGCTGGAGAAATTAGAAGTTGTTGTATCTGAGCGTCGCGAAGAAGAAAGCGCTGCAGCTGCAGAAATCGAAGAGCGTACTCGTAAATTACAACAATATCGCGAAATGCTGATTGCAGACGGTATTGATCCGAACGAATTACTGAACAGCATGGCTGCCGTTAAAACTGGCGCTAAAGCTAAACGTGCTGCTCGTCCGGCAAAATATAGCTACATTGATGAGAACGGCGAAAGCAAAACCTGGACCGGCCAGGGCCGTACTCCTGCGGTAATCAAAAAAGCTATCGAAGAGCAAGGCAAACAACTCGACGATTTTCTGATCAAAGAGTAAGTTTTCCGCTTCATAAAAAATCCCGCTACGGCGGGATTTTTGTTTTTCAGGTTCGGCAATAATTAATCAACGCAGTGATAAAACTGTTTATACCAGCTGACAAATTGCTTTACGCCCTCTTCCACAGAGGTTTGGGGCCTGAAGCCAATAACCTTATATAACGCCTGCGTATCAGCGCTGGTTTCCAGCACATCACCAGGCTGCATCGGCAGCATATTTTTTAATGGCTGGCTTCCCCCAGTGCCTTTTCAAGAGCGGAGATATAATCCAGCAAACGCAACCGGTGCGCTATTACCAATATTGTAGACGCAATAAGGCGCAGAGCTGGTGGCAGGCGTGCCCTGTTCTACCGTCCATTCTGGATCAGGCTCAGGAATGACATTCTGCAGTCGGACAATCGCTTCAGCAATATCGTCTATGTAGGTAAAATCGCGGCGCATCTGCCCGTGGTTATATACATCGATACTGTTACCCTCAATAATCGCCCGGGTAAATTTAAACAAGGCCATATCCGGACGACCCCAGGGTCCATACACGGTAAAAAAGCGTAATCCCGTGGTAGGCAAGCCGTAAAGATGAGAGTAAGTATGCGACATTAATTCGTTTGCTTTTTTCGTCGCTGCGTATAACGACACCGGATGATCCACAGTATCTTCGGTAGAAAATGGCAATTTACGATTTAATCCATAAACAGAACTGGATGATGCGTATAATAAATGCTCAACTTTATTGTGCCGACACCCTTCAAGCACATTTAAATGACCAATAAGATTTGAGTCCGCATAGGCATGCGGGTTGTCTATCGAATATCTCACTCCTGCTTGCGCACCGAGATGAATCACACGCTGAAACTGTTCACGGGCAAATAATGACGCCATGGCCTCGCGATCGGCGAGATCCATTTTATCGAAACGGAATGCGGGATGTTTTTTTAGCAGGTCGAGACGGGCAAGCTTGAGATTGACGTCATAATAGTCATTCAGGTTATCAATGCCGATAACCTGGTAACCTGCTGCAAGCAAACGCTCGCTGACGTGAAAACCGATAAAGCCCGCTGCGCCGGTTACCAGGAATTTCATGATACCCTCATTTACACAGCAATATTAATTGATGCTCCCCGGCCAATGGCGTAATACACAAAGCCTCGCTTATTAAGCCGAATGGGATCGTAGAGATTGCGGCCATCGAAGATAACCGGTTGTTTGAGCGCTTTTTTGATGAGGTCGAAATCCGGCGCGCGGAAAGCCTGCCATTCGGTGCAGATCACTAAGGCATCAGCACCCTGTAGCGCGGCTTCTTTAGTCCCCATCAGGCGTAAATCGTCGCGGTGACCATAAATACGCTGAGTCTCATCCATCGCTTCAGGATCGTACGCCTGAACCACAGCGCCGCGTTTCCAGAGCTCTTCCATCAACACCCGGCTCGAGGCTTCACGCATATCATCGGTGTTAGGCTTAAATGACAACCCCCACAGCGCGAGAGTTTTACCTTTCAGATCCTGACCAAAGTGGCGCGTAATAAATTCCGGAAGCTTGAGCTTTTGATCCTGATTGACCTCTTCCACCGCTTTTAAAATACGCGGCACATAGCCAATTTGCTCAGACGTACGAATCAACGCCTGCACATCTTTCGGGAAACAGGAACCGCCGTAGCCGCAGCCGGGATAGATAAAGTGATAGCCGATACGGGAATCGGAGCCGATACCCTGACGCACTTTCTCGATATCAGCACCCAGTCGCTCTGCCAGATTGGAGATTTCGTTCATAAAGCTGATTTTGGTCGCCAGCATGCAGTTAGCGGCGTACTTGGTCAGCTCAGCGCTGCGAATATCCATCAGGATCATGCGATCATGATTGCGGTTGAACGGCTCATAGAGTTCACGCAGCAGATCGACCACGTCATTATTGTCAGTGCCAATCACAATGCGCTCAGGCCGCATGCAATCCGACACTGCCGCGCCTTCTTTCAGAAACTCCGGGTTGGATACCACATCAAACGCCGCATCGCAGCCGCGCGCTTTTAAGGTTTCGGCCATGACCCTGCGCACGGTATCCGCTGTACCGACCGGAACAGTGGATTTATCCAACACGACTTTATGACCGGTCATATGTTCTGCAATCGTCCGCGCCACGGCGGTGACATATTTCAGATCGGCTGAACCGTCTTCATCGGGCGGCGTACCCACAGCGATAAACTGCATTACGCCATGTTCGACGCCCTCTTTCGCATTGGTGCTGAAATGAAGGCGTCCTTCTTCGTAATTCTTTTTGACCAACGGCGTCAGTCCCGGTTCAAAAATCGGGATGATGCCCTGCTTGAGGTTTTCGACTTTATTTTCGTCAACGTCAATACACATGACATCATGGCCGACTTCAGCCAGCACGGCAGCCTGCACCAGGCCAACATAGCCAATACCAAATACGGTTACTTTCATTACATTATCCTGCGGTGAGTAAATTACTTCTTAATGCCGACCGCGCCTTCCAGCCAGCTTTTGAACTCATCGCCTAACGTGTTATGACGAATACCGTATTCAACGAATGCCTGCATATAACCGAGTTTGTTGCCGCAATCGTGGCTTTTGCCTTTCATGTGATAGGCTTCGACCGTCTCTTTATCCATCAGCATGGCAATAGAGTCGGTTAACTGAATTTCGTCGCCTGCTCCCGGAGGGGTTTTTGCCAGCAGCGGCCAAATGTGCGCGCTAAGCACGTAACGACCGACTACCGCAAGGTTAGATGGCGCGACGTTTGCCTTCGGTTTTTCAACAATACCGACCATCGGCACGCTGTCGCCAGGGCTCAGTTCAACGCCTTTGCAATCCACCACACCATACGCGGTAACGTCTTCAACTGGCTCCACCATGATCTGGCTGTGGCCGGTTTCATCGAAACGCTGAATCATTTCAGCCAGGTTTTCCTGAGAGAGATCGGATTCAAATTCATCAAGGATAACGTCCGGCAGGATCACTGCCACTGGCTCATCGCCCACGACCGGGTGCGCGCACATAACCGCGTGGCCCAGGCCTTTTGCCAGACCCTGGCGCACTTGCATAATGGTGACATGGGGCGGGCAAATAGATTGCACTTCGGCCAGCAGCTGACGCTTAACGCGTTTTTCCAGCATGGCTTCCAGTTCAAAACTGGTATCAAAGTGGTTTTCGATAGAGTTCTTCGAGGAGTGCGTCACCAGAACAATTTCGGTGATGCCGGCTGCGATACACTCGTTCACGACATATTGAATCAGGGGTTTATCAACCAAAGGCAGCATTTCTTTTGGAATCGCCTTAGTTGCAGGCAGCATACGCGTACCCAAACCCGCAACCGGAATTACTGCTTTTCTCACTTTGGAATTAATGGCAGCCATTTAAATTTCTCCTGAACCGTTCAAGTTTTATACTTGTTCGTCAATTAAATATCGCGTTCGAGTATATCAGCATAAAAACAGGATGGGGGCTGAACACCCGGCTACGCGGCGATTTCAGATTAATATGAAGAAGCTGCCGCGATATTAACACCAGGACAATCGCGGCTGGAAAATCAATATGATATTTTTAAATCAAACGGTTATTCCGCAGACAACATCAGACGAAGACGCCCGCCCGCACCCCAAATTTGGCACTGCCACGCTTCGCATGGCTGGCTGATTTGATTTAAATAAGTATTGCCTAATGTCCCCAAAGGAACACCATTGCTTAGCTGGATTTGTTGCTCACCGGTATTAAGCGTTGCGTTAAGACCCGCCGAGACTAATATCAGGTTTTTTAAACCACTGTGGTAATAACCGACTAATAAAGGGAATTGTCCGGTTAAGTTGGCCTGACGCAGCAGCTGATTCACCTGCTTGAGCAAATGCCCGAGCTCAGGCAACCGCTGTTTCTGGCGCGAAAGTTGTTCCTGCAGCAACCCGTTAAACAACGCGCGGAGTAATAATGCGGCCAGAACGCCGTTATTTCCCGCCCGGGTCACATCAAGGCAATAAAAGGCTAAATCGTGTTCGGAAAGCGGCGCGATATCCAGCACCATCCCCGGCTCATTGGCAGAGACCAGTTGGCGGTAGTTTACCCGGCAATGCGAGATCACCTGTTGAACAGGCGGCTGAAGTTCCTGAAGTAGCGTTGCCGCGGCCTGAGGATTGCTCGCCAGCGCATCCCAGTCCTGGAACAGGCGCTCTTCTTCCTCAACGCGGGAGTTAAACATCGCAGGATAAAGGCAGGAAAACACGGTTTCGCGTAGCCGGTTTAAATCTTTGACCGGCTTTAAAATGACATCCTGGACGCCCAGTCGCAGCGCCTTTGCGATATCAGACATATTTTCGGTAGCGGAGATAACCAGAATCGGCAACTGGTGGCCGTCATTACGGATCTGCTCCACCAGTTTCAAACCATTCATCCTTGGCATAGCCAGATCGCAAATCAGCAGATCTGGCACCTGGCTGGTCAGCTTTTCAAGACCATCAATGCCGTCAACGGCAGTAATGGTGATTGCGCCAAGGGATGCCAACCAGGAGTCCAGTAACGAGCGGAATACCGGCTCGTCCTCAACAATCAAAATCTTTTTTCCGGACAAGGGTTGGGTCATGCGTACACCTCTGACTGACGATACATCAATAGTGGCATGCCTTGCCCACAACCGCCTGTCAGAATTTCCTGAAGTGATAGACGAAAGATCTGATAAAAGCCTGCGTCAGCAATGGCCTGCGCATTAATAGAACAGTACTGGGATTGGGGTTCGCCGGAATACGACACGCTGCAATCGCGCGCCGTAGTGATGAGAAAGAGCTTTTTACCTTGCACTACCATGTTTCGTAAAACAGTAAAGGCACCAAACGTGATCTCTTTTCTGGCCTCAGCCAGCCCACATAATATCACTCTCATGTCGTCCTGATTGCTCCCCCGGATCGTCACAACATGGCATCAATGCTGCCACTCAGTTAACATAGAGCTGCCTGGCGCCTGACGCCGTTTATTTTTATTACCAAGGAGCCACGCTTTGTCGCAGCTTTGTCCTTGTGGCAGCGCTCTGGAGTATAGCCTATGTTGCGAGCCATATCTTTGTGGAAACATGGCGGCCCCCACTCCGGCGCGACTGATGCGCTCTCGTTATTGTGCTTTTGTGACGAAGAACGCGGATTATTTAATCAATACCTGGCACCCCTCTTTGCAGGCCGCGGCGTACCGTGCGGATATCGAGGCGGGCTTCGCCACCACGGAGTGGCTCGGTCTGACCATTTTTGAAGAGTCGCCCGGAAGCAGCGCGCAGGAAGGCTTTGTGAGCTTTGTCGCCCGTTATCGTGAAGCGCAGCGTAATGGCGCGATTATTGAACGTTCGCGTTTCTTGTGCGAAAACGGTCACTGGTATTATATAGACGGTCAACGTCCCGTATTCGGTCGTAACGATCCCTGCCCGTGCGGGTCAGGTAAAAAATTTAAAAAGTGTTGCGGGCAATGACCTCAACAGCACTCGTTTAGCAGACACTCAACAGGATTTCCCCGGGAATGCAATCTATCCAACGTAAAGTACTGCGCACAATCTGCCCCGACCAAAAAGGGTTAATCGCGCGTATCACCAACATTTGCTACAAACACGAGCTGAACATCGTTCAGAACAATGAGTTTGTTGACCATCGCACCGGCCGCTTTTTTATGCGTACCGAGCTGGAAGGAATCTTTAACGACGCAACCCTGCTTGCCGATCTGGATGGCGCACTGCCGCCAGGCTCGCTGCGCGAGTTAAATTCCGCCGGGCGTCGCCGCGTGGTGATTCTGGTCACCAAAGAGGCACATTGCCTCGGCGATTTATTAATGAAGGCCAACTACGGCGGGCTGGATGTCGAGATCGCCGCGGTGATTGGCAACCACGATACGCTGCGCACGCTGGTTGAGCGTTTCGATATCCCGTTCCAGCTGGTTAGCCATGAAGGTATGACCCGCGAAGAGCACGATATCAAGATGGCCGAGGCGATTGAGTCGTATCAGCCGGATTACGTGGTTCTGGCGAAATACATGCGTGTGCTGACGCCAGAATTCGTGGCACGTTTCCCGAACCAGATTATTAATATTCACCATTCATTCCTGCCCGCCTTTATCGGGGCGCGTCCCTATCACCAGGCCTATGAGCGCGGTGTGAAAATCATCGGTGCGACGGCGCATTACGTGAATGACAATCTGGATGAAGGCCCGATCATTATGCAGGACGTGATTCATGTGGATCACAGTTACACAGCAGAAGACATGATGCGCGCCGGTCGTGATGTGGAGAAGAACGTATTAAGCCGTGCGTTGTACCATGTTCTGGCTCAGCGGGTATTTGTTTACGGCAACCGCACTATTTTGCTGTAAATCGCTAACGTATTGTTTAGCTTTCCCTCTTTAAGGGTAAAAAGTACGCAAACGGTAAATTTTTACCAAAGGAAAGCTTTACAGGGGCGTTTCATTTGATATGATGCGCCCCGCTTCCCGGTCAGGAAGCAAGAAAAAGCATTACCCCGTGGTGGGGTTCCCGAGCGGCCAAAGGGAGCAGACTGTAAATCTGCCGTCATCGACTTCGAAGGTTCGAATCCTTCCCCCACCACCATCTCAAGCAGTACCTCAACAATATGAATTACCCCTGGTGGGGTTCCCGAGCGGCCAAAGGGAGCAGACTGTAAATCTGCCGTCATCGACTTCGAAGGTTCGAATCCTTCCCCCACCACCATCTTTCAGATCTCACCATAATCGATAAAACCTACATAGCCACATACTTCACCGAACGGGGAAGGATGAGAAGCTTCGACCAAGGTTCGATTCGAGCGCCAGCGAGAAAGCGTTGCCTCAGGCAACGACCCGAAGGGCGAAGCGCGCAGCGCTGAGTTATCCTTCCCCCACCACCATCTCCTGCATAAGCCACCGCATCTTACCCATTCTGCATAGCCGCATACTTCACCGAACGGGGAAAGATGAGAAGCTTCGATGCACACAAACTATCTGTTCTTCACCAGGCTGATAAGCAGCCCTCGAGCCTGTGCCAGTTGCTCAAGGCCTCCGCGTAACCAGATGCCTTTTTTGAAAAATTCGACCCTTGCCGCATGATCGAACTGATCGTAGTCGACGGGATACACCAGGGCCGGAATGCCCTTTTGAATGCAATGCCACATAATTCCCGCGCCGCCATGGTGTATTACGACATCGTAATGAGATAACCAACGATCATAATCAACCCAATTGATACGCAAAAAATTATCAGATTGTTGATACACCTCGCCAGCCAGGCTGCCATCCGTGAAGTGAAACTCCCACTCAGGCAGCGTTTTCGCGAGTGCCGCTGCGGCTTGCGCCACATCGTCTTTGTGCCAGTCGAGATGGGTGCCCAACGTAATCAGTACGTGACGCTTTCCCTCAATAAACTTCGGCTTTTGTGCTCCTGCTGGTGGGGTATACAGCGCAGGGCCAATAAATTTTACTGACGCAGGCCAGGTCCGTTTAAATTCCATCTCCTCTTCGCCAAGGGCAAGAATACGCAACGGTGAATAGGCGCTTTCGGTGCCATCAGGTCGATACAGGTGGGTCATTCCCGTCTCACGGATAACACCGCGAAACACCCAAAAGATCAGGCGTTTAAACAGCCGGACTTTTTTCCTGTGAATCAAATGGCTTAACTGCCCCCACCTGCCTGAGGCGGGCATCAGCCCTCCGCAGTAAGCGGGGGGGCCCGTCCGGCGCTTCAAGGACACAGGGCGAAGGTAAGCTGCTCCACCAGGGAACGTTAAACCGGTGACAAACAGCGCCTGCAACAGGCAGGGTAAAATCAGCAATGGCTAAATCGGGCGCGCCTTCGCGGTGCCATACCCTTTCCAGCTCATCCGCAAAGCCTTTAAGCAGCCCCACAACCGAACGAAACTGGCGATACAGCCGTACCGGATGCGACTTTACGGCATAGCGAGGATTCACCACTGATAACAACGGTGTATCGAAGTCGCCATCAAGAATCATCCCCTGCAGGCCTGCTGCCGAAATCCGCGCGCTGGCACCGCGAGTGCTGATGATCCGCACCTGATAATGCGCCGCGAGCGCCCTTCCCAGTGCCAGTACGGGATGCAGATGTCCGGAAAACGGTGGGGCCAGCAGATCAATGCGGGTGACACCAGCGGGGATCAGATCGAACAAACGTTGCATGTCAGAGGCTATTTCCGTATTTGATGAATAAATCGTTTACACAGATCGACCAGCGCTGGCTGCGAGAGATAGTCCATATGGCCACATGCCAGACGCTCATCCACACGGGGGAACCAAAGCCGGGAGATAAAATCCTGTCGCCCCTGCACCAGAAGATGATGACAGTCCGGCCGCTTGCGCGCCACGGGCCCAAAGGCAAACAGGCTGACGCGGGACAGGGACGAGGCGGGCAAATCAAGATTGTTAAACAGTTCCAGTCCACAACTGCCCGAAAGGAGTAGCGTATGGTCAGCCGTGTCCAGCATCGTAATAGCGAGGTTTCGATAACGGCTGATAAAGTCTGGCCTGCGTGATGAGAGATAATCCCGCGCATTGTTAATACTGGCGCGCAACAGGCCAGTATCACGCCATGACTCGGTTTGTGGGATCCAGGGGAAATTTTCCGCGACAGGCATCATGTTCCCGTTCATAACGCGTTCAAGGAATGCGCGTTGCGAGGGGCCCAGCGCAATGTTGCCGGGTCGGCTTCTACCGGTAATAAATGCAATGCCGAGTTTTTTTGCGGTCATAGTGAACGGAAGTGGTCGTTACTGAAAATGCGATAGCGACGTGAGCGCCAGTAAATTGTGCGGTTCACCAGAGCATGGAACAGATGAACAGGCTGTAACAGTTCTGATAACACTGACATCACCGGCCGCGCAGAAATCATCACCGATACCCGACGCTGGATCTGGCCCAGCGCAACGTGGCGGATACAGAGCGCCACCACAAGTACAACGCCATTCATTACACTACCAAACGCCAGGATAACCATCGCCCAAAGCAGCAGCGGATGAATCCCCTGCAGAAGCAAAATCATAAGATTAGTGCCTACACTCTTCTCGCGCATCAATAATGTGGCGAATAAAAACCAGCGGTGCATTTGACGAAAATAGCGGCTGACAGTCGGTACGCTGGTTTGCACACATACCGGAGCGACCGACTGCACAATATTGACACCGGCCCGCGTAAGCAGTGTTGCCAGCGCAAGATCGTCCGTCAAATGCCGCAGGACAGGCGTAAATCCCCCGACGCTATCCAGTACCCGCAGGGGTAACAGATAACACATGCCGTTTATCGTCAGCGGTCTGGCAAAGGGCAGCAAAGGCAGATAGGTCAGTGCGGAATTATCGTTAACAAACTGAGCCAACAACCGCGAGGGCATATTGTTCGCGGTCCTGTACCAGGGCAACGCGGTGACAAGCGAATCCCCCTCAAGCGCCTCAATCATCATATTCAGCGATGATGCCGTCAGAACCGCATCATCATCTAAAACCAGCACGAGCGGTGTCTTAACTTGTTTTCTTCCCTGCTCAAGCTTACAGAGTTTTGGATTAACGCCTTCCGGCGCGTCTGGGCAAAGGCAAATGTGAATCTGCTGATGCACATAACGCGCCTGTAAACCGCTGCGTTACCCGTGCAGCTTCCGCGTCATCCACATCAATCAGCCAGAGGAATGTCGCTTCTGGCAAATTCTGAACTGTGGCGTCCAGTACCGTCTCTAACGCAGGATCACCACTGAGTATCGGTTGCATAACGGTAACGCAGCTGAGATCACGTTGCAGATCTTGCCGGGGAGCGTCAAGACTTATCCGGGCCAAAAAAACTTTGAAAAGCAGAATGGCCAGCCAGATCGTTGTGATGATTAACACAGGGGATCTTCCTTGAGTTGCTGTAAGAAGGTAAGCAAGCTGATGTCAAAATCCATTGAAGGCGGACCGAAGTCATTCAACATGTGGGTGACATCCAGGGTGTGGAGTATAGCCAAACACCGCAACGCCAAAACGGGTTATCGGCGGTTCCCCCGGCAAGGGCAGGTAGCGCCAGAGCCACTCAAGCGCGCCGGCAAAACGCAGCGCCGTGCGTAGCCCGACCGTTTTGGTCGGTTCAGGCAGGCCAAGCTGGCGTAACACCTCACCTAACAGTCGATTCGTTTCTACAGAGTGATGAGCAGAAAGATTGTAGTAAGGTCTGAGATGCTCACGCTTTACTGCGCGCATAAGATAATCGCACAGCACATCGACATGCATCATGTCTGCCCGGGCCTTTTCTTCTTCATTAATAATGAAAGCCAGCCTGCCCTTTTTGGCCGCAGCTAATAAAGGTGGCAACAGCAGGCGATCGCCCTGACCAAAGACGGCGCAAGGCGAAAAATGGTTTTTTCACCCTGGTAAGCCTCCACCAGCTGTTCCGCCTGACGTTTGCTTCGACCATATTCTCCGGTAAAGCCCGGACCGACAGCATCGCACTCCCGCAGGCCAGACTGGTGCTCAAAGCGGTAGTAAACGGCGGCGCTCGACAGAAATATCAGCCTCGGAAACCCGCTGCGACGGCAAAATTCAATCACATCCCGGGTTGTCTCAACGTTATCCCGGTAGTAATCGCGCTTTGTGCCCCACGGGGAGGGGCGCCCTGCCGCGTGGATAACCACATCGGGAACGAAACCGGGCGTGCTGAGTTGGTCCAGCGCCAGGGTGTGATAGCGAACTGATGGCGGAAAGTCGACCTGTTCACGTCGTCCCACGCCGCATAACGAGATACCCGCTTCCGTCGCAAAGCGTCTGAGAAAGGCTCCGCCTATAAAACCCGATGCTCCTGTCACCAGGATCTTCACCGCGATTCTCCTGAGTTCACCGGACGTTCGCCCATGCGTCTGAGAAACCGCTGCTGGAAAGAGAGCAAATCGGTGAGTGAAAGCCGACGAAAATCCAGCCCTTCCCGCGCAGCAATCTCTTCGATGATCCTGCTCAGCTGCGGATAATGACGATGACTCCAGTGGGGAAAGACATGGTGCGTCAGATGCAAATTAATTCCCCCTTACCCTGGAGCCTGTCGCACAGCGAATATATGACGCCCACCGTGCCCCACCCCAGCAACATGTATTTAAGCCGTTGTCGTAGCTCACTCATTCTCTTCCCCACTGGCGCACAATACGGCGGCGTTTTGCGTCAAAGTTCGCCGCTATCTGCTGTGACTGCAGCGTCCACGCCAGCCGGGAAGTCGCTATGCCCTGTAACCGAAACAGATTATTCAGCGCATCACGGCAGAGGGTCAGTATGGAATGATCGCAGTCGGCCATCAGAACCAGGCTTTCGGCCCCTGTTTGCACGAGGCGATAGTCTGCGGTAAGCGGTAGCGTCATCGCCAGTACGCGGCTACAGGCGTCCGCGAACACAACCTGCGTATTGCCCGATGAATCGGGCAACAGTAATTGATCGTCCTGACGCCCTTCGATACGTTCAATGGCTCGCGCCGCGCTACCGCACGGGCATGGGTCCTCGCGTACCACCAGCACATCGTCGAGGCGGTAACGCACGATGGGCTGAGTGCTGCGGGTAAAGTCAGTGATAACCGGAATAAAGCGCCGCTCATCCAGCCATAAGGGTTCGACGTGAATAAACTCCTCGTTGAGGTGCAATGTTCCAAAGGGACAGGTTGAGGCTAAGAAACCTTCGGTCGCCTGATAGATTTCGCCGACGCCGCCAAATGCCTCCCGTATCAATGCCCTGTCCTGCTCTTCAAGCACTTCGGCAACGGAAATCACTTTTTTGACCTTCAGCGTGAGCTTTCCCTCCGTTACCGCCAGCGCCAGGGCGCGCAACACCTGTGCCGGGGCGACGATGATCGTTGGAGAAAACTGCTCTAAACGGCTAACCTGCTGCACAAACGGCGCAAGAAGATCGTAAAACTCCAGGCTCAGCCAGCGGCTGGTCACACTCTGGTAAAGGTTATTGTTGGCTCTGAGGAACAGCGCAACCCGTTCTCTGGCGAACAGGCCGTCCGGTAAGGCTTTGGCGAGCATCGCGGCGGCCCAAATTTGCTGCTCTTGCGGACTGACCACAAACAGCCCCCGCCTGCCGGAAGTGCCTGACGACAGCCCCACGCTGAAGCGCCCTATTTTTGGCGTGAAATCCCGGCTCTGTTCGCTCTGCAACGCACAGGCATCAGCTCATCGCGCTTTAGGCCTGCGGTGTTCATCAGATCAAAGTGTTGCATCATCAGCGTCTTATCCATCAGAGGCCACTCACCGAACGGCACGGGAAGAAAGCGCTTAAACCAGGGGCTTTTTGACAACACTTTCTGCCTGAAGTGATGCAACTGTTTGGCCTGCCACGCCTCAAGGGCGTGCCGATCGGTAAATCGCCGCGAGCGCGTGTGGTAGTAGCGCCACATCAGCGTAAGCAGGTTCACAAATCGCCCTCATGGCACAGACGAATATCCACGTCACCCTTTTTCCAGAGTTGATTGAGATGCCGTAACGTCTGGTAATACGCTGCGGGATCGGACATCACCAGATTCGCTAAACGAGAAGGTCCACGCATTTCACGGTAGTTGTCGGGAGACCACGCCGCATCGGCGGCCAACAGCGTCCAGCCGTCATCCGTGAGTACCAGTGCGCCAAAATGTCCGGCGGCATGGCCAGGAAGTGGGATCAGAATGATTTCCCCCTGACTATCCGGCAGAACATAGCCATGCTCAAACGGCGCCAGCGCTTCGGGCAGTCTGATGGAGGGAAAGCTTTCAAAAAAACGTAGATGGGATTCAAAACTCTCCGGGAACAGTCCGGGCACAAACGCCTGGCGGAGGGCGGCAAAACCCTTTAGCGCCCTGACCTGCTGCCAGCCTGCACCTGAACACATACACTCAACATCCGGAAAATCACGCAGTCCGGCAACGTGATCGGCGTGAAAGTGCGACAAAATAATCGCGTCGATATCACGCCCGACAATGCCCTGCGCGTAAAGCTGGTGAGCCAGCGATTTTTTCGGGTCGTAATACACCGGCGTTACCTGCCGGTAAAGACGGAAAATGCCCGAGCGGGTGTAGTGCTCAAACCAGGAGGAATAACCGGTATCCCATAGCCACCGGTGTGACCCCACTTCCAGCAGCCAGGCGCGAGAAGGGAACTTACACACCCGAAGCCCTGCGCCTTTCAGCGCCATGCAGCCGATGTGGGTACAATATCCCGTTTCAAATGCGGTAATTTTTGCCATTGTTCCTCAGCCATTCTCCTGTCAGCGCGATGCCCTGTTCCATGGAGAAGCGAGGGGTATAGCCCAACTCCTCAACGGCTTTTTTCGTGCTCAGCGTCATATCGAAACAAACCGTGCCCGCGCTATAGCGCGTGACCGGCGGCTCTTTATTGATGCATTTCCCTTTCAGCTCCATGCAACGCGCCACCAGCGACATGAGCGGCCAGGGAACGGAGCGGATCGTATAGTTTAAGCCCAGTTGCTGACGCAGCAGCGCATCAAGCATATCGGCCAGTCGCTGCGGCTGATGATTGGTCACGTTATAGATACTGCCTGAAGAGAGAGTCTCGCTGTATGTCGCTCTCTCCATGGCATAAACCACGTTTTGCACAAAGGTTAAGTCCAGCAGCGCTTCGCCTCCCCGGGGAAGCCGCAGGACGCCACCGTCCTGATGAAGCTGACGCAGCAGACGAGGGACGATCACATTATCGTGGGGGCCAAACAGCCCACGCGGGCGCAAAATAATAAATGTTGTCGAACCAAAGCAGGCAGCCGCGTCAGCAATCACACGTTCGGCTTCACGTTTGCTGCTGGCATAGTGGCTGAAAAAGGTACTGGCGAGATAGGTTTCCGGCACATCATAGTGATGTTGAAAATCAAAGTAGACCGCGGGGGTGGAAATATGGACAAACCGGGGAATGCCGAGGCTGCCCGCAGCTTTCGCCAGCGTACTTGTCGCGTTGACATTGGCCTGCCAGAACGCGTCACGATCTCCCCAGGGTGAGGATTTCGCCGCACAATGCCACACGGCGTCACACCCCGCCATCAGGCTGACGCATTGCTCATGATTTGCCTGCGCCAAATCGAGAGGAACAAAAACAGCGCCTTCACGTGTTAATTCTTCACCTACCAGACGATTTCGGCCAGTCGCCACCACGCTGATGTTCTGTTGACGCAGATACTCTACCGCGTTACGTCCCAGTCCGCTGGTGGCCCCCGTCACCAGAATTTTCATGGCATAAGTACCATGCCAGCCAGGGTCAGTCCCGCCGCAGTACCGATAAGCATCGCAGGTTTACCGGGGATGAAACGGCCACGCATTACTGCTTCATGCAACGCAGTGGGAATGGACGCAGCTACCTGATTGCCATAGTAGCGATAAACGTCAATTAATACTGACTCCGGGACTCGCAGGCGTTTGCGCATGTGCTCCAGGGAGAGGTGGCTGGCCTGGTGCGGAACAACCGTGCCAATATCCGACAGCTGTAAACCACATTTAGCCAGAAGACGCGCGAAATAGTCATCGATCAGCGACGAAGCATAGCGGAACAACGCTTTTCCCTGCATATGGAACATAAAATCACTGTCGTTCATCCCTGCCCTTGGGTTACGCCGCGTTCCTCCCGCACGGATTTCACACAGCTCACTGCCGTCCGGATACATCTCAATCAGGCTGGCCACAATGCCGCTACTGCCATCGCCTCGTTCAACGATCGCGCAGGCCGCGCCATCCCCGAAGATCAGCGAAGACTCTTCATGGTTCCAGTCGATTCCTCGTGATGCGATATCCGCAGAAACAATGGCGATGCGCCGGTATGCGCCGGTGCTCAGTAAACCAGCGGCGACTTCCAGGGCTGAAATGAAACTGACACAGCTGCTGTTGATATCAAAACCCGCGGTGCCTGCGGGCATTCCAGCCGCTTTAATGATATGGACCGCGCTACAGGGAAGCGCCTGTATGGCCACTGCCGATGCGCAAATCACAAGATCTACAGAGGCGGGAGCTAACGACGCAGCACGCAGCGCGTTATGTAACGCCTCTGCGGCCAGGTCTGCCTGGCGGGCGGTATGAGAAGCATGGTAGCGGGTATGGATGCCGGAACGCTTTTCAACGTAACCAGAGGGTTTTCCTAACCTTGAATCCAGATCACTGGAGGTGAGTCTGTCGGCAGGCAACGCCATGCCCGTTGAGATGATTTTTAATGCTGCTGAAATTTCCGGTTCAGTTGGTAGCCCCACACCAGTGCTCCCTTCACTAGCTTATCCGACCGTCAATAATATAGGAGACTGCTCTTTACTCAATCCAAAATTAACGGGAGCGTCCTGCTCCCGTTAATGTATTCGGTCAGTTAGCGACGCGCCCTGACAATCTGGTATTTACGGGTCAGGTACTCCACCGGCGCGCTCCAGATATGTACCAGACGCGTGAACGGGAACAGCAGGAACAGCGTCATGCCAAGCACCAGATGCAGGCGGAAGATGAACGCCACGCCGTCCAGATGTTCAGCCGCGCCGCCGTGGAAGGTCACGATTGACTGCGCCCAGCCCACCAGCTTCATCATTTCGCTCCCGTCCATATGCTGCGCCGAGAAAGGAATGGTCAGCAGGCCCAGCGTGCATTGCACCATCAGCAGCGACAGGATCAGGATATCCGCCTTGGTGGACGTAGCGCGGATACGCGGGTTAAACAGGCGGCGTTTCAGTAACAGCAGCCCGCCCACCAGCGTCATGATCCCGCTTGCGCCCCCCAGAATCATCGCCATCTTCTGTTTCACTTCAATCGGCAGGAATGACTCATACATCCAGTGCGGGGTCAGCATCCCGAAGAAGTGACCGACAAAAATCCCCAGGATACCGAAGTGGAACAAATTCGATGCCAGGTTCATTCCCTTACGATCCAGCATCTGACTGGAGCCTGCGCGCCAGGTGTACTGACCGTAGTCATAACGCAGCCAGCTGCCCACTAAAAACACCGTGCCGGCAATATAAGGATAGATATCGAAGAGAAGCATATTCAGGAACTGCATTATTGCTGTCCTCCTGTGGTGATATTCAAATACTGCGGGGCAACCGCGCCCGCAAACCGGCGTTGATGGGAGGTAATGGCGGAATCGCCACAGCCCTGATCGGCGAAGAATTTCACCTGCTCCTCTTCCCAGACCGCATCCAGCGCTTCCGGCGTGTCGTCACGCACTTCATCGGCTAACTGGCGCTGCACCTTTTCAGCGTCCACTTCGCTGTTGGCGATGCTGAGCAGCAGATCGAACAGCACCGCATAGCGGCTTTCACGCTGTTTGAGACGGGCGCTCAGCAGCGCCAGAATCGGCGCCACATCCTGCAAACCGCCCACCGCTTCGCTATGTGGCAACTGGGCCAGATACTCCAGGTACAGCGGTAAATGATCCGGCAGCTCGCGGCTGTCCAGAAACAGCCCGGCGCGCTCGTACTGGGCCATTAAATCCACCATCGCCTGGCCACGATCCCGCGACTCGCCGTGCACATGTTCAAACAGCAGCAGCGACGTGGCGCGTCCCCGGTCGAACAGTTCGCTGTAACGCGACTGCACGTCCAGCCGATCCTGCGACAGCACATCCCGCAGGAACAGGCCCAGCTCATGGGCCTCCTGTTTACTGATATGTTCCAGCCCGGTCATGGCGTCGAACAGCTCGCGCTGATGCTCCCACAATGCGTGGTCCGGGTACTCCAGCAGCCGGGAGATAAGTTTCAGTTCGATCATGGGCGCGACTCCGTTTTCACCGTCACATCCACCGCGTCGATACGACGGCTGTTGAACAGGTTGGCTTTGGTGTCAGAACCGTGGCAACCGTCGCCGAAGCTAAAGCCGCAGCCTTTGCTTTCCGGGAAGGCGTTGCTGGCCAGCTCGCGATGGCTGGTCGGGATCACGAAGCGGTCTTCGTAGTTCGCAATCGCCAGATAGCGATACATTTCCTGCGCCTGCGCTTCAGTTAATCCCACCTCTTCCAGCGCACGGGTATCGTTAACGCCGTCAACGGTTTCCGCACGTTTGTAATGGCGCATCGCCATCATGCGTTTCAGGGCGCGCAGTACCGGCGCGGTATCGCCCGCGGTCAGAATATTCGCCAGGTACTGAACCGGAATACGCAGGCTTTCCACATCCGGCAGGATGCCAGTGTGCGGCAGCTCGCCCGCATCGGCAGCAGACTGGATTGGCGATAATGGCGGCACGTACCAGACCATCGGCAGCGTGCGGTATTCCGGATGCAGCGGCAGCGCCAGCTTCCAGTCCATCGCCATTTTCCAGACCGGCGACTGCTGCGCCGCGTCGATAACGCTCTGCGGTACGCCGTCTTTCAGCGCCTGTTCAATGACCGCCGGTCGTTCGGGTCGAGGAACACATCCAGCTGGCGCTGATACAGATCGGTTTCGTGCTCGGTGCTGGCGGCATTTTCGATCGCATCCGCGTCATACAGCAGTACGCCGAGGTAACGAATACGGCCCACGCAGGTTTCGGAACATACCGTCGGCATCCCCGCTTCGATACGCGGATAGCAGAAGATGCACTTCTCGGATTTCCCGCTCTTCCAGTTGAAGTAGATTTTTTTGTACGGGCAGCCGGTGATGCACATACGCCAGCCACGGCATTTGTCCTGGTCGATCAGCACAATGCCGTCTTCCTCACGCTTGTAAATCGCGCCGCTCGGACAGGTCGCCACGCACGCCGGGTTAAGGCAGTGTTCGCACAGGCGCGGCAGATACATCATGAAGGTGTTTTCGAACTGGCCGTACATCGCCTTCTGCATGTTCTCGAAGTTCTTATCTTTGGCGCGTTTTTCAAACTCGCCGCCGAGGATCTCTTCCCAGTTCGGACCGTTTTCGATTTTATTCATCCGCTGACCGGTGATCAGCGAGCGCGGACGGGCGATAGGCTGATGCTTGCCTTCCGGCGCGTTATGCAGGTGCTGATAGTCAAAATCAAACGGTTCGTAGTAATCGTCGATGCCCGGCAGATGCGGGTTCGCAAAGATTTTCCCCAGCAGCATCGCACGGTTGCCCATGCGCGGCTGCAGTTTGCCGTTGATTTTACGGATCCAGCCGCCCTTCCATTTTTCCTGGTTTTCCCAGTCATTCGGAAAGCCGAGGCCCGGTTTCGTTTCCACGTTGTTGAACCAGGCGTACTCCATCCCTTCGCGGCTGGTCCACACGTTTTTACAGGTCACGGAGCAGGTGTGGCAACCGATGCATTTGTCGAGATTCAGCACCATGCCGACTTGTGAACGAATTTTCATTTTACGCTCTCCTGTACCTGGTCATTGCCTTCGCCGTCTAACCAGTCGATATTTTTCATCTTACGCACCACCACAAACTCATCGCGGTTAGAGCCCACGGTGCCGTAGTAGTTAAAGCCATAAGCAAGTTGCGCATAACCGCCGATCATATGGGTCGGTTTCGGGGTGATGCGGGTCACGGAGTTGTGAATACCGCCGCGCTGCCCGGTCACTTCGGAACCCGGCAGGTTCACGATGCGCTCCTGGGCGTGATACATCATGGTCATCCCTTCCGGTACGCGCTGGCTCACTACCGCACGGGCGGTTAACGCGCCGTTAGCGTTAAACACTTCAATCCAGTCGTTATCCGCGATACCCAGATCTTTGGCATCGATTTCGCTCATCCAGACAATCGGGCCACCGCGCGACAGGGTCAGCATCAGCAGGTTGTCGCTGTAGGTGGAGTGGATACCCCACTTCTGGTGCGGCGTCAGGAAGTTAAGCGCTTTCTCCGGGTTGCCGTTGGATTTCTGGCCCATCACGGCTTTCACCGAACGGGTGTCAATCGGCGGACGGTACACCAGCAGGCTTTCACCGAAATCACGCATCCACGGGTGATCCTGATACAGCTGCTGACGGCCTGACAGGGTGCGCCATGGGATCAGCTCATGAACGTTGGTATACCCGGCGTTGTAAGACACATGTTCATCTTCCAGACCAGACCAGGTCGGGCTGGAGATGATTTTGCGCGGCTGGGCCTGAATATCGCGGAAGCGAATCTTCTCTTCCTCTTTATTGGTCGCCAGATGGGTGTGATCGCGCCCGGTGAATTCGCTGAGTGCCGCCCAGGCTTTCACCGCTACATGGCCGTTGGTTTCCGGGGCCAGGGTCAGGATCATTTCCGCTGCGTCAATCGCTGTGTTCAGCATCGGCTGGCCTTTCGCCGGGCCGTCCGCTTTGGTGTAATTCAGCTTGCGCAGCAGATCCATTTCGCTCTGAGTGTTCCAGGCGATGCCCTTACCGCCGTTGCCGATTTTCTCCATCAGCGGGCCGATAGAGGTGAAGCGTTCCCAGGTGGCCGGATAGTCGCGTTCCACCACAATAATGTGCGGCGCGGTTTTACCCGGGATCAGCTCACACTCGCCTTTTTTCCAGTCTTTCACGTCCAGCGGCTGCGCCAGTTCGGCGGCGCTGTCGTGCTGGATAGGCAGCGTCACCACATCGGTTTCTTTACCCAGGTGGCCAACGCACAGCTCGGAGAATTTCTTCGCGATGCCTTTATAAATCTCCCAGTCGCTTTTCGATTCCCAGGCCGGGTCAACGGCGGCGGAAAGCGGATGAATAAACGGATGCATATCCGAGGTATTCATGTCGTCTTTTTCGTACCAGGTGGCAGTCGGCAGCACAATGTCGGAATAGAGGCAGGTGCTCGACAGACGGAAGTCCAGCGTGACCACCAGATCCAGCTTGCCGTCGAGGCCGTTATCCTGCCATTCCACTTCTTCTGGCTTCACGCCGCCCTGCTGGCCGAGATCTTTGCCCTGAATACCGTGGTCGGTGCCCAGCAGGTACTTGAGCATGTACTCGTGACCTTTACCGGATGAACCCAGCAGGTTGGAGCGCCAGACAAACAGGTTGCGCGGGTGGTTTTTGCCATTTTCCGGCTGTTCCGCCGCAAAGCGGATTTCGCCTGATTTCAGCGCCTGCACGGTGTAGTCCACCGGGTTCATTCCGGCCGCATCGGCAGCGGCTTTGATGCGCAGCGGGTTGGTACCCAGCTGTGGCGCAGACGGCAACCAGCCCATACGCTCGGCGCGCACGTTAAAGTCCAGCAGATGGCCGGTGTAGCGCGATTTATCCGCCAGCGGCGAGAGTAAATCTTCCGCGCCGAGGGTTTCATAACGCCACTGGCTGGAGTGGTTATAGAAGAACGAGGTACTGTTCATGTGACGCGCCGGACGTTGCCAGTCGAGGCCAAACGCCAGCGGCTGCCAGCCGGTTTGCGGACGCAGTTTTTCCTGGCCCACATAGTGCGCCCAGCCGCCGCCGCTCTGACCAACGCAACCGCAGAAGATCAGCATATTGATCAGGCCACGGTAGTTCATGTCCATGTGGAACCAGTGGTTCAGACCGGCACCCACAATGATCATCGAACGGCCATGGGTTTTATCGGCGTTATCGGCGAATTCACGGGCGATACGGATAATGTGGCTGCGGGACACGCCGGTGATGGCTTCCGCCCAGGCCGGGCTGTACGCTTTTACGTCGTCATAGCTGCTGGCGCAGTTCGCATCGCCTAAGCCACGATCCAGACCATAGTTGGCGAGGGTCAAATCATAAACGGTGGTTACCAGCGCGCTGCTGCCGTCGGCCAGCTGCAGGCGTTTAACCGGCAGTTTGTGCATCAGCACGTTATCCAGCTGAACGCTGTTGAAGTGGTCGCTCTCGGTGCCGCCAAAGTACGGGAAGCCGACATCAGCCACCTCGTCATGGCTGCCGAGCAGCGACAGACGCAGTTCTGCTTCTTCACCGGTGGTGCCGTCGCGCTGTTCGAGGTTCCATTTACCTTTCTCACCCCAGCGGTAGCCGATTGAGCCGTTCGGCGCGATCATCTCGCCGTTCTGGTTATCAATGGCGACGGTTTTCCATTCCGGATTATTTTCCTGGCCCAGACCGCCGACCAGATCGGAGGCGCGCAGCATACGGCCTGCCGCCCAGAATCCGTCGCGCTCTTCCAGCATCACCAGCATCGGCATGTCGGTATAACGGCGCACGTAATCGGTGAAGTACTGGCTTGGGCGATCGAGATGGAATTCACGCAGCATAACGTGGCCCATCGCCAGCGCCATGGCGCTGTCGGTGCCCTGTTTCGGTGCCAGCCACTGGTCACACAGTTTGGCGATTTCCGCGTAATCCGGGGTAACGGCAACCGTTTTGGTGCCTTTGTAACGCACTTCGGTAAAGAAGTGGGCATCCGGGGTACGGGTCTGCGGGACGTTGGAACCCCAGGCGATAATGTAGCTGGAGTTGTACCAGTCAGCGGATTCCGGTACGTCTGTCTGCTCGCCCCAGGTCATCGGTGACGCAGGCGGCAGGTCGCAATACCAGTCGTAGAAGCTCAGGCAGGTACCGCCAATCAGCGACAGTAACGTGCGCCGGAGGCGTAGGAAACCATCGACATCGCCGGGATCGGCGAGAAGCCCGCGATACGGTCCGGGCCATAGGTTTTGGCGGTCCAGACGTTGGAGGCGGCAATCAGTTCATTCACTTCCTGCCAGGAAGAACGTACAAACCCGCCGCGGCCACGCGCTTGTTTATAGCTTTTGGCTTTCTCGCTGTCGGACATCAGGGCCGCCCAGGCTTCTACCGGATCGCTGTGCTGCGCTTTGGCTTCACGCCACAGTTTCATCAGGCGCTTGCGCATCATCGGGTATTTCAGGCGGTTAGCGCTGTACAGATACCAGGAGTAACTCGCCCCGCGAGGGCAGCCGCGCGGTTCATGATTCGGCATATCGGGACGGGTGCGCGGATAGTCGGTTTGCTGGGTTTCCCAGGTAACCAGCCCATTTTTGACATAAATCTTCCAGCTGCATGAGCCGGTGCAGTTTACGCCATGGGTGGAACGCACCACTTTATCGTGCTGCCAGCGCTGACGGTAACCGTCTTCCCAGTCCCGGTTGGTATCCAGAATCTGTCCGTGCCCATCGGCAAAGGTATCGCCCTTCTGTTTGAAGTAGCGAAACCGATCCAGAAATTTGCTCATCGGGGGTTCTCCTGTAAGGAGCCTGTAGGCTCTTCTACTAAATCGACATTGCAAGAATTGAGGGCAAGGTTACTCCCCGGGTTTCACGCAGAATTGACCCCGATCAACCCCGTAACCCTTTGAAAAATGTCAAAACACGTGGAATACCACCAAAGTGGGAGGCTTTTTTATTTTTTAATAAATTGAAATATATAGATATTTTATGATTTGGATGGTTTTCAACCGGGGTTTCAGAACACGGCGGGGTATTTGGGGGTAGAAGAAGGGGGAGGAGGAAGATGGCGGAGTGTAGTGTGACGGGAATCAAGGTTAAGGAGGCGGGTTCGCCGGGCTGGCGGGCCTTATTTGTAGGTGGAAGGGTTCCGTTCGCTCGGACTCTTTTCATCCATGGAACCGCATTGACGGCGAACGTGTCAGGGGCGCTCCCCGCCGCGCCCCCGACACCCCCGGCTCCCGGCCAGCAAAATCGGCGGCCTTGCCGCTTCCCTCGCCTCCATTTCCTCGCTTCAGGTCGGCCGGGATGCGGCATCCTGCCTTTCCCGACCTCATCCCCGCATCCCTGCGGGGATGACCTGGCTCGTCAATTCCGACTCGGCGATTTTGATGCCGGACCCTCCCCCAACTTTGAATCTTTTATGTTTTACAGAGCGGCTTTTGTCTCTGTGGGATAACGCCCTTAACTTCACATCTGTCTTTTTTCAAAATGCCTGTGGTCGCCGTGAGTATTTCTCATACTCATAGCGATAATTTTGTTTTTTCCGTTAATCACCTGAAATTATCGCGGCGGTGTAGGACCCCATCGCCCTCGCCGAGGCGTGCGCGGGAGGCCGGGGCAAGCCGCAGGGATGCGGCTTGAGGGCGAGAAAGGCAGGAAGCCGTATCTCGCCCGACCCGAAGCCGGACGTGGTAAGCCGAGGGAACCGCGAAGCGGCGAGGGTGACAGGGGGAGCCGGGGGTGTTGGGGGCGCGGCGGCGAGCGCCCCCAACCCGGTCGCGTTCGCCGGTGACAAATGAAGCGCACCGCAGCCCAAAGCGAACGGAACCCTTCCACCCTACAAACGAGGCCCCGCTGCCAGAAGCGAACGGAACGATTCTACAAAACACAAAAAGCCCCCCGCTGCCAAAGCGAACAGCTCCCCTTCCCCCAAAAACCAAAAAAAAAAGCGCGGACAAGCCGCGCAAAAGGATAACACAAACCATTAAATCGCTATTTTCAGGAAGCTTTGCGGCCGTACACCAGCCACGTCACCACCACACAAACAATATAAAACACAAGGAAGACTTTCATCGCGCCAGCCGGAGAACCGGTCAGCTCCAGCGACGTACCAAACGCTTTCGGGATAAAGAACCCGCCGATGGCGCCAATCGCCGAAATAAAGCCCAGCGCCGCCGCCGTGTCGGTCGCTGATTCACGAATCGCCTGCTCCTCGCTGCCCCCGGCCGCTTTAACGCGATCCATCGTCAGCTTGCGGAAAATCACCGAAATCATCTGGAAGGTGGAACCACTTCCCAGCCCGGCGGTTAAAAACAGCATCAGGAATACGGCGAAGAAAGCGATAAAACTGCCGCCCTGACCTGCCGTCGGTAAAGTGGTAAACAACAGCGCGCTAAAAATCGCCATCAATATGAAGTTCACCAGCGTCACCCGGATACCGCCAAGTCTGTCGGACAGCGCCCCGCCCGCAGAACGCGCCAGTGCGCCAATCAGCGGCCCAAAAAACGCGAAGTGCAGGATATTCACGTCCGGGAACTGGGTTTTGGTCAACATCGCGAACCCGGCGGAAAACCCGATAAACGATCCAAAAGTCGCCAGGTACAAAAAGCTCATGATCCACAAATGCGCGCGCTTCAGTACCGGTAACTGCGAACGCAGCGAGGCTTTCGATGAAGCCAGGTCGTTCATGCCAAACCAGGCGGCAAGAGTGAAAATTGCCAGCAGCGGCACCCAAATCCAGGCGGCGTTTTCCAGATACAGCGTGGAACCATCGGGTTGAACCGCCCGGTGCTGCCAAAGAACGCAAAAATCGACATGGAGATCGCAAGCGGCGCCAGTAACTGCATCACGCTCACGCCAAGGTTACCGAAACCGCCGTTAATGCCGAGCGCGCCGCCCTGCTTCTGCTTCGGAAAGAAAAAGCTGATATTCGCCATACTGGAGGCGAAGTTAGCGCCCGCAAAACCGCACAGCAGAGAAATAATAATAAAGGTGCTAAACGGCGTGGTGCTGTCCTGCACCGCAAAACCCAGCCACAGGCACGGAATAATCAGGATCCCGGTACTCAGCGCGGTCCAGCGACGCCCGCCAAACAGCGGTACCATAAACGCATAAGGCACCCGCAGCAGCGCGCCGGAGACCGAAGGCAGCGCCGTCAGCATAAACAGTTGATCGGTAGTGAAATTAAAACCCACTTTATTCAGATTCACCGCCACCGCGCTGAAAATCATCCATACGCAAAACGCTAACAGCAGGCATGGAACGGAAATCCATAAATTACGACGCGCGACAGCATGCCCGGTCTGTTGCCAGAACGCGGCATCTTCAGGTCGCCAGTCGGTAATAAGCGGCCCGGTTGTGGAGGTCGGAACGGAGGATTGGCTCATAAATACCTCAGAAACGTGAAATAACTGCCGCCACATTAGGCGTTCGCGCTGCGTGTAAGTTGATGTAAATCAATGGATAAGCGGTCCGTTTGGCAGGCCTGAATTGCCTGTTATCCTTAGTGAGTAGGCAGCAGTATTAAAAAAAGTGTGGTTTTTCACTTTGCTGCGCAGGCTTTACGTCGTCGCGTCCGGATTGCCATACCCATCGGCAATAAAGGAGTACCCCCTTATTGGTATGGGTATACTCCATACTATGTTTGAGAATAACGCCATCCTTACTCTGAACCTGTTTAGGCGACCCGCCAGGAAACTGAACGCCATGTTGAAACGTTTGTGCGCCCCACTGACCCTCGCTAACCAGCTTGCGCTGGTGGTACTGCTGCTTGCTCTGTTGGGATTAGCGGGCATGGCGGTGTCGGCGTGGTTGATTCAGGGCATCCAGGGTAGCGCGCATGCGATTAACAAAGCGGGTTCACTGCGTATGCAAAGCTATCGTCTGCTGGCGGCGGTGCCGCTGAAAAGCGACGACAACGCCCTGCTGCGCGAAATTGAGCAAACGGCCTGGGACCCGGAACTGCAACATATCGCCGACCGCGACGGTGAGCGGCGGCAACTGGACGCGCTGCACGATTACTGGCGCAACCGTCTTGCCCCGGCACTGCTTGAAGCCCACGCCAGCGATGACGTTAAGCCTGCCGTGGCAGAGTTTGTCGGCCAAATCGACGCGCTGGTCAGCGGCTTTGACCGCACCACCGAACAGCGCATTAGCCGGGTGATCGTGATGCACTGGACCATGGCGATCCTCACCACGCTGCTGTTGCTTCTGGCAGTTATCTGGCTTCGCAAACGGCTGCTGCGACCATGGCGGCAATTGATGACGATGGCCAACGCCATCGGGCAACGCAATTTCTCCCACCGGGTGGCGGCTAACGGGCGCGATGAGATGGCAACCCTGGGCCGCGCCCTGAACAGCATGAGCGACGAACTGGCCGACAGCTACGGCGTGCTGGAAGCGCGTGTTAAAGAGAAAACCGCCGGGCTGGAATATAAAAATCAGATCCTGACCTTTCTGTGGGACGCGGGCCGCCGAATGCACAGCCCGCTCCCCCTTGTGCGAACGGCTGGCCCCGGCGCTGGCGCGTCTGCAACAGTTGACCGGTCTGCGCGATATCCAGCTGCGGGTGTATGAAACCGGCGATGATGATAACTATCAGGAATTCGCCTGGCAGCCCGATAGCCGTTGTGATGAAAAAGGCTGCACCCTGTGCCCGCGCGAGCGCATCGCCGGCGAGCAAAGCGACGAGACGTTACAGTGGCGGCTCGCTGACGGCATTACCCGTTACGGCCTGCTGCTGGCGCGCCTGCCGGAAGGACAACAGCTTAATCAGGATCAACAGCACCTGATTGATACGCTGGTTGAACAGATCACCGCCTCCCTTGCGCTGGAACGTCAACAGGATCGTCAACAGCAATTAATCGTCATGGAAGAGCGTGCGGCCATCGCCCGCGAACTGCACGACTCCATCGCCCAGTCGCTCTCCTGTATGAAGATGCAGGTCAGTTGCCTGCAAATGCAGGGTGAAAACCTGCCGGAGCAGAGCCGGACGCTGCTGGCGCAAATTCGTAATGAACTCAACAGCTCCTGGCGTCAGTTACGCGAGCTGTTGACCACCTTCCGTTTGCAACTTAACGAGCCGGGTTTACGGCCAGCGCTTGAAGCAAGCTGCCAGGATTCAGCGCCCGGCTGGGGTTCCCGGTGACGCTGAATTATCATTTGCCGCCGCGCCTGGTCCCGGCGCATCAGGCCATTCACCTGGTGCAAATCGCCCGTGAAGCGTTAAGCAATGCGCTGAAGCACGCGGGCGCGAGCGAAATTAGCGTTACGGCGACCCTGCAAGACAGGCACGTCAGGCTGGTGATTGCCGATAACGGCTGCGGGGTGCCGGAAAACGCCGAGCGCACCAATCACTACGGTTTAATCATTATGCGTGACCGCGCGCAAAGCCTGCGCGGTGACTGTCAGGTCCGGCGACGGGAGTCCGGTGGCACCGAAGTGGTGGTCACCTTTATCCCCGATACGCCCCTTTTATCTGTCCGAGGAGAAGTCCATGAGTACTCAGGAACCGGCAACGATTCTGTTAATTGATGATCATCCCATGCTGCGCACCGGCGTAAAACAGCTGATCAGCATGGCGACGGATATCACCGTCGTCGGCGAAGCCGGAAGCGGCGAACAGGGTATAGAAATGGCGGAATCCCTCGATCCCGATCTGATTCTGCTGGATCTGAACATGCCCGGCATGAACGGTCTGGAAACTCTCGACCGTCTGCGCGAAAAGGCGCTTTCTGGCCGCGTGGTGGTCTTCAGCGTCTCGAATCACGAAGAGGATGTGGTCACGGCGCTGAAACGCGGAGCGGACGGCTATTTGCTGAAAGATATGGAGCCGGAAGAGCTGTTGAAAGCGCTGCATCAGGCCGCCGCCGGGGAGATGGTGTTAAGCGAAGCGTTAACGCCGGTGCTGGCCGCCAGCCTGCGTGCCAACCGCGCAACCTCTGACCGCGACGTCACCCAGTTGACGCCCCGCGAGCGCGATATTCTGAAACATATCGCCCAGGGTCTGCCGAATAAGATGATCGCCCGTCGCCTCGATATCACCGAGAGCACGGTGAAAGTCCATGTGAAACATCTGTTGAAGAAAATGAAGCTCAAATCCCGCGTCGAAGCGGCCGTGTGGGTGCATCAGGAACGTATTTTCTGATCACTCCTCGGGAAGCAGCGGCAAGGCGGGGCTGCTGCCGTTGAACTCTACCGGTGGCGCAAGCTGCAAGGTAATCAGGTTCGAGGTCACGCGCTGCCCTTTGTTATCTTCGACCATGACGGACAACTGCCAGCGGTTTGTCGCACCAGGCTGGCTGTCCCAGGCGGGGATGATGATCGTCCAGCCCTCAACGCTGTCAGGATTGGGCGGCGACGTCAGGCTCAGCGCCTGATTATCCCCCTGCCAGGTGAGCTGCCGGATACCGTGTACGCTATGCACCTGAAGCTTCAGCTCCACGGTTTCGCCAGGGCTGACGGTCCACGGCGGCGTTGCCAGAAAAACCGACAGGGTTTTACGCTGGCGATGTTCCACAACCGGAAGGTTATTGCGCACTACGCCATCGTAGCGGCTGCCACGTAATGAGGTGGCGTTCGCCACTTCACTGGCCGAAAGCTGTTTACTGAGCGGCACGCCAAAGCGGTAATTCACCTTCAGACCAAGGTTATTTTGGCTGACGCCGCTCTCCCCCTGCTTGTGCTGGGCGTCTATCGTCACCAGCGGCACCGGCGTATAGCTCACCCCGACATTGACCGCCAGCGGATCGTGAGTGCCCGTGCCGTTATCAAACAGATCAACCCGATCGCCGAAATAGCGTTCAAAGCTGACCCGGGTATTGATATGCCGGTAAAACGGCAGTCGCGCCTGGGCAGTCAGATCGTAACCCTGCGCAAAACGCTGGGCCTGCACCGCGCTACTGTCGCGCCAGCTGCCGAGGGGCTGATAATAATTGGCGGAAAAGCGCAGATTCTCCCCCCAGGCTTCCGCTCCCACGGCGGCGCGCTGTAAATGGTCGTCAAAGCGGGTGTCGTAAAAGGTGTTATAGCCCAGCAGCCAGTCGCCGGTCCGCCAGCGCTGGCCGAGGCCCACGTTGCCGGTCAGTCCCTCGCTCTGCTGGCTGACGCCCAGCTGGCTCCAGGTTAATCCGGCATCGCGATCGAGCAGAGGCGTAAACAGCGAGCCGCGCGTACCGGTGAATTCGCCTTCATCGTTGACCTGAACATCCACCTCCGCCTGTCCCCATGGCGAGAGCAGCGATTGCGCCTCACGCGCCACGCGATCGCTGATCGCTTCCCGAAACTGGTCGAACGCATAGGCACGCGCCTGCTCGCTGATGCCGAGATTATTGTCGCTCTGGCTGGCCTCGCCGAATGATTTCGCCAGTTCCGCCAGATGTTTCTCGCTGCTATTGGCCGGGGGCGCCATGCCGAGATCCGGCAGATTATCCTGATTATTATCGAAGGGGTTCGCAGCTTGCTGGGTATACCGGCCCTGAACGGCCTGTGCGCCTCCTGTAAAAAGGAAGCCAATCAGCACGGGGGTGAAGAGAGTTTTATACAACGCCATCGGTTAATGATAGCTAAGCTTTACGTCTGACTAAACTGAGAATGGGTAAACCCTTACGGTTTTCGCCGCAGCAGCTTAATTTCCAGATTATCCTCAAACGTAATCACCATACCTGCGCTACGCTTATTACATCCAACCCGTGTGAGATCCCCAGATGAATAAGTCACTGTTTTCAGCGCTCTGTTTGCTGGCAGGGTTATCGCTACCCGTGGCGCAGGCAGACACCCTGTTTATTTTGCAATCGCCGGATTTCGCCGATAACGCCATGATGCAGAAAAAATTCGCCGGTAATGCCAAAGATAACCCCAACTGCACCGGTGAAAACGCCTCTCCGGCGCTGGTCTGGAGCCATCCGCCGTCTGGCACGAAAAGCTTCGCGCTGGTCATGCACGATCCGGAAGGCGCGAAAGGCCAGGGCGTGACCCATCTGGTGGCTTACAACATCCCCTCATCCACCACTGGCTTTGCCGCCAACGCGTTAACAAAAGAGGAAGGCTTTACCGGCGGGAAAAATACCCCCGGCACCACCACCTGGTATGGCCCCTGCCCACCGCCGGGCACTGGCGCTCATCACTATACCTTCACACTGATTGCCACCGATCTGGCGCCTGAACTCAAAGCGGGCATGACCAGAGAGGAACTGCTGGCGCAGCTCAAAGGGCATGCCCTTGCGGCCACCGGCTTAATTGGCCGCTTTGGTCAGTGACGCGGCAATAAGCGCCTGCAGCTCCGGCACACAGGAACCGCACTGAGTGCCGCAGCCTAATTGCTTACCCAGCGCGGCGGGGGTATCGCACCCGCTTGCGATGGCCGCGCAAATCGCCTTTTCGCCAACGCCCATACAACTGCATACCGTTCGCCCGGCTGGCACCGGCGACGCTCCGCCGCCCGCCAGCAACTGATGACGCTGAATCGGATCGCTGACGGGCGCAGTGAACCCGGCCAGAATGGCCGATTCATCCAGCGCCGTCTCATGACGGCTCAGATACAGCGCCAGCTGTAATACGGCTCCCTGCCAGGCCAGCAGATGAACGAACGATTCGCCCTAGCATACTGCAACTGCCATCCTTCGCGCGCTGCGCGCGTTTCTAACCAGGCGACATCGCAGGACGTTGCCGCCAGTTTCCAGCCTGTGGCCTGCCGCCACCATGCTATCGCAGGGGGAATGTCCGGCGCATGGCGGCTATACAACGTTCCACGCCACGGCGCGTTTACCCGCTGGACCCGCGCCGCCGTCTGCTTGCTTTCCGGCTGGCCGGAATGGGGATCGACGTGAGGTGCCACCAGCGCATTGATCCGGCTCTGGCTGGCGAAATGGTTATTCCAGTGCATCGGCATAAACAGTTCGCCCCGGCGCTGTTCGTCGCTCAGGCTGGCGTAACCCAGCGCCCAACCGCGCGGTGATGACAGCCGTACCAGAGACTGTTCGCTAATGCCCATATGCGCGGCATCGTCGGGATGGATCCGCACCCAGGGCAGCGGTTGATGCTGCATCAGTTTCGGCACCAGGCCGGTTCGCGTCATGGTATGCCACTGATCGCGGATCCGTCCGGTATTCAGCAGCAGTGGATAATGGGCGTCAGTCTCTGCCGCCGTCGGTTGCGGCGTTACGGCTACCAGTTGCGGCCGGCCCGATGGATGCCAGGCCCGTCCCGTGGCTGGCAAGCGTGGTGTGCCCTGCGGGGCATCTTCAGTCACCGGCCACTGGATCGGCAGCAGATTATCCCACTGTTCAGTGTTCAGTGACGCGAGGCCGCTGATGTCGAACGCCCTGCTGCCGTGATTTTCAAAACCGGACAGTCGGGCGTGTTCGCTGAACACCTCCGACGGATGCTGCCAGGCGAACGCCTCGCCAAACCCCAGCCGACAGGCGGTTTGAGCGATGATCCACCAGTCTGGACGCGCGCTGCCTGGCGCAGGCATAAAACTGCGCTGGCGCGAGATGCGCCGCTCTGAATTGGTGACGGTGCCATTTTTCTCACCCCATGCCTGGGCCGGGAAACGAATATCGGCGAACGCCAGGGTATCGCTGTGCGTCGACACCTCCGACACAATCACCAGCGGGCAGCGGCGCAATGCCTCGCGCACCCGGTCGCTGTCGGGCAACGACACCGCCGGGTTGGTGCCCATGATCCACACGGCCTTTACCTCGCCACGGTGGATTGCCTCAAACAACTCCACCGCCATCAGCCCCGGCGTTTCAGCGATGCGCTCACTGCCCAGAAGCGCCTCAACCGGGCAATGTCCTTGGGATCGAACCCCATATGACAGGCGAGCTGATTGGCCAGCCCTCCCACCTCCCGTCCTCCCATGGCATTTGGCTGTCCGGTCAGCGAAAACGGGCCGCAGCCTTCCCGGCCATATTTCCCGCTCGCCAGGTGGACGTTAATAATGGCGTTACATTTATCGCTACCGCTGGTCGACTGGTTAATGCCCATGGTGTAAAGCGTCACGACGCGGTCGGCGTCGATAAACCCGCCGTAAAAGCGCATTACCTCGTCACAGGATAACTCGCAAAACGCCGCACTCTGTTCCGGCGTCCATTCCCGCGCTGCCGCCAGCGCCGATGCCTGCCCGTCGAAGGTATCCGGTGCAAGTTGGGAGGCAAGACGATTCAACAGCCCGTTAAATAACGCGGCGTCGGTGCCGGGCTTTAGCGCCAGATGCAAGTCGGCGATATCGCAGGTCGCGGTTCTGCGCGGGTCGATCACCACCACTTTCATCTCCGGTCTTTGCGCTTTGGCTGCGGCCAGACGTTGATAGAGCACCGGATGCGTCCAGGCGGCATTCGATCCCACCAGCACCACCATATCGCTGCGTTCAATGTCCTGATAGTTACCCGGCACCACGTCGGCACCGAAGGCGCGTTTATACCCCACTACCGCAGATGACATACACAGCCGGGAGTTGGTGTCGATATTGGCGCTGCCGATGAACCCTTTCATCAGCTTATTGGCGGCATAATAGTCTTCGGTCAACAGTTGGCCGGAGGCGTAAAACGCCACGGCATTGGGGCCATGTTGCGCAATGATCGCCGCCAGCCGTTGCGCGGCGGCGTCCAGCGCGCTGTCCCACCCGGTCTGGCGTCCGTCGACCTCCGGCTCCAGCAGACGGCCCTCTAGGCCCAGGGTTTCGCCCAGCGACGCACCTTTCACGCATAAACGCCCGAAATTCGCCGGATGCGCCGGATCCCCGGCCACGCTGAACGCACCGTCGGGAGTCTGGCTCACGACCACCCCACAGCCGACCCCACAGTAAGGGCATGTCGTCCGGGTTTTCATGATGCCTCCGCACGCAGGATCAGCGCCTGGCTGCTGACCCACACGGTCTCAGCCTCCACTTTTACCGGCCAGGCGCGCACAGCAGGTTGGCTGCTGCCCTGGAAACAACCGTCCCGCAGACGGATTTTCTGTTTGTAGAGCGGTGATATCACCACGGGCTCGCCGGCAACGTCGCCCAACAATCCCCGCGACAGCACATTGGCGTCGCTGTCCGGTTCGCGGTTATCCAGGGCATAGACCGCGTCGTTGAAGCGGAACAGCGCAATTTGCAGATCGCCAAGCCGCGCCCGATTCCGGCATCGGCCGGAATGTCGTCAAGGCGGCACACTTCCTGCCACAGGCGCGACGGCGGCATGGCAGGCGGCGCTGGCGGGACGCCCACACATTGAGGCTGATCGCGCAACATCTGGCGCTGTACCGCTTCATCCGGCGCATCGCTGTTCACAAAGCTTTTAAACAGTGCCAGACGATCGGGGGTGTTAAGTGTGGTTTGCCATTCGCACTGGTAGCTGTCGATCACCTGAGCCATTTCGCGCTCCAGCTCCCCGGCGATGCCCAGGCTGTCGTGCAGAATCACATCCTGTAAATACGAGAGCCCGCCCTCCAGATTATCCATCCAGGTGCTGGTGCGCTGGAGCCGGTCGGCGGTGCGGATATAGAACATCAGAAAACGGTCCACGGTACGCAACAGCGTGGCGGTATCAAGATCGCTGGCGAACAGATCGGCATGGCGCGGTTTCATCCCGCCGTTGCCGCAGACGTAGAGGTTCCAGCCCTTTTCCGTGGCGATCACGCCCACATCTTTCCCCTGGGCTTCCGCACATTCACGGGTGCAGCCGGAAACGCCATTTTGATTTTGTGCGGCGCACGCAAACCTTTGTAACGATGCTCCAGTTCCACCGCCAGCCCGGTGGAATCCTGCACCCCGTAGCGGCACCAGGTGGAGCCGACACAGGATTTCACGGTGCGCAGTGATTTACCGTAGGCGTGACCGGTTTCAAATCCGGCATCCACCAGTTCGCGCCAGATCAGCGGCAGTTGTTCCAGCCGGGCGCCAAACAGATCGATACGCTGACCACCGGTGACTTTGCTGTAAAGCTGATAGCGTTTGGCGATATGGCCAATGGCGATCAGACCGTCCGGCGTCACCTCCCGGCAGGCATTCGCGGCACAATCGAATAGGTGCCGTCTTTCTGGATATTGGCGAAGTAGCGGTCGTTGGTATCCTGCAACGGCAGATGTGCGGGCTTAAGCAGATAGTCGTTCCAGCACGACGCCAGCACCGAGCCCACCAGCGGTTTACAGATCTCGCAACCGTGACCGCGCCCGTAGCGGCTAATCAATTGATTGAAGCTGCGGATATGGTTGACGCGCACCAGGTGGTAAATCTCCTGGCGCGAATACGCAAAGTGCTCGCAGATGTCTTTTTTGACCTCCACACCCTGCTGTTCCAGTTGATGATCCAGCACCTGTTTCACCAGCGCGCTGCATCCGCCACAGCCGGTAGCGGCTTTGGTGCAGGTTTTCAGCGCATCAAGGCTGGCTGCGCCATCGCTCACGGCCTGGCAAATCTGGGATTTGGTCACGTTATGACAGGAGCAGATTTGCGCACTGTCGGGCAACGCCGCCACGCCGAGGCCTTTCGCGCCACCCGGTGAACTGGCGGGGAGGATCAGCGTTTCCGGCTGTGCGGGCAGCGCCATGCCGTTCAGCATCATCTGTAACAGCGTGGCGTAATCACTGCTGTCGCCCACCAGTACGCCACCAGCAGGCGCTTATTGTCCTCGCTGATAACGATTTTTTTATACGTTTGCGCCGGACCATTGGTCCACTGATAACTCTGTGCGCCGGGCGTCATGCCGTGTGCGTCGCCGAATGAAGCCACCTCTACGCCAAGCAGCTTGAGTTTGGTGCTCATGTCTGCGCCGCTGAAGCGTGCCTCCTCGCCGCTGAGATGGGCCGCCGCCACCCGCGCCATGTGATAGCCCGGCGCGACCAGGCCAAAAATTTTGCCCTGCCACAACGCACACTCCCCGATGGCGCTGATGCGCGGGTCGCTGGTAAGGCAGTGATCGTTAATCACGATGCCGCCACGTTCACCCAGGGTCAGCCCCGCCTGGCGTGCCAGCGCATCCTGCGGGCGGATACCCGCAGAAAACACCACCAGCCCGGTTTCCAGGCTCTCGCCGTCGGCGAAATCCAGCGTCAGCCCGGTTGGCGTGGCGCGAATTTCACGAGTGGATTTACTGGTATGAACGCTGACGCCCAGCGCCGTAATTTTGTTACGCAGCATCGCTGCGCCAGCCGAGTCCAGTTGCACCGCCATCAGGTTCGGCGCGAATTCCACCACGTGGGTGTCCAGCCCCAGCTGTTTCAGGGCGTTGGCGGCTTCAAGACCCAGCAAACCGCCGCCGATCACCACACCGCGCTTCACGGTTTTCGCCCGTTCGCGGATGGCGTCCAGATCGTCAAGCGTACGATACACAAAGCAGCCAGGGAGTTGATGACCCGGAACGGGCGGCACAAACGGCCAGGAGCCGGTCGCCAGCACCAGTCGGTCCCAGCAGGTTTCCCGGCCTTCGACATCGCGTACTACCTGGCGATCGCGGTCGATATCCACAATGCGGCAACCGGTGCGCAGTTCTATGCCGTTTGCGGCGAAGAAATCGGGCTCCGCCAGGGAAAGCGAGTCGGCGCTGCGCCCGGCAAAATATTCTGAGAGATGGACCCGGTCATAAGCGGCATGGCGCTCCTCGCCGAACACGATGATATGGAACTGCTGGTGCAGTCCGGCAGTCACGCATTGCTCAAGAAAATGGTGGCCGACCATGCCGTGACCGATAACCACTAATGTTGATTTGCTCATCTTGTCGCTTCCTGCAGCCAGCGGCTGCGGTGGGTCAATATCGAGAAGCAACCCGGCGTGCGGTGTAACGGGTTGCTGGAAATGGCTCATCAGGCGCGGCGCAGCATCGGCATTTCCCAGCATTAACACCCCGCAGAGTTTGCCGTCGCGCACCAGCAGGCGGCGATAGTGACCGCTTAACGGATCGAAACTGGTCAGCGTCTCACTCTCCGGGGCAGCATTCACCTCCCCGGCGCTGAACAGATCGATACCGGTGACTTTTAAGCGGGTACCGCGTGACTGAAAGTGAAAGTCCTCCTGAGGCTGGCCTGCCAGCCTGGCCGCCAGTACGTCTGCCTGCGCCAGGCACGGGGCGACTAATCCCCACAGCGCACCGTTGACTTCGCAGCATTCACCGATGGCGCTGATGCCGGGCAGCGCGGTTCGCAGTTGGCCGTCCACGACAATGCCCCGGTTACAGGGCACGCCCGCCGCGCTGGCAAGCTGGATATTGGGTTTGATGCCGGTGGCGACAATCACGCGTGAGGCCGGGAGCGAGGCGCCGTCGCAGAGGGTCACCTGGCGGGCATCAATACGAGAGAGCGTGACCCCCAGCCGACAGGTGATCCCACGCGCCTCCAGACGCTGCGCCAGCAGGTGAGCCGCCTGCTCGTCCAGTTGCTGTTCCATCAGCCGGGCCGCCAGATGCACCAGCGTCACCGGGACGCCGCGCCGGGCCAGCGCCGCCGCGGCTTCCACCCCCAGTAAGCCGCCGCCCAGCACCACGGCAGGACCGCTGTGGCGCAGGATCGCCTCCACATCATCCCGGGTCCGGAACGTATGCACATGCGGCTGCTTAACTCCGTCAATCGGCGGAATAAACGGTTGCGAGCCGGTGGCGAACACCAGTTCATCCCAAGCCAGTTGCTGGCGCGTTGTGGTGACGGTACGGCTCGCCACATCCACCGCCAGCACCTTTTCCTGGCTCAGCACGGTGACGCCGTGGGCCTGATACCACTCAAGGGGATGCAGCGTGGTATCGTCAGCGGTTTTTTCCCCACCGAGCACCGGCGAAAGCAGGATGCGGTTATAAGCCACGCCCGGCTCTTCGCCGATAAGCGTTATCGCGAAGCGGGACGGTGCGCGTTGCAGCAACTGATCCACCAGCCGCACAGCCGCCATACCGTTGCCGACAATCACCAGATGCGTCGTCATCGTCCGCCCCTTACGCCGCTTTCGGCTGCTTTTCATACAGAAAATGAAGGATCTTCTGGCGCAACTGGTGATAGTGCGGGTCATCAGCCAGCTGCACCCGGTTACGTGGTCGTGACAACGTCACGTCATGCACCTCGCCAACGGTAGCCGCCGGGCCGTTGGTCATCATCAGCACCCGGTCGCACAGCAGCACGGCTTCGTCCACGTCATGGGTAATCAGGACGATGGTGGTATTGAGCGCCTGCTGGATACGCATCACCGCATCCTGGAGATGGGCACGGGTTAAGGCATCCAGCGCCCCGAAGGGCTCATCCATCAGCAGGACCTTCGGTTTCATGGCCAGCGCCCGGGCAATACCGATGCGCTGCTTCATCCCACCGGATATTTCGCCGGGGCGTTTATCTTTTGCGTGGCCCATCTGCACCTGATCGAGGTTATGCATGATCCACGCGTCGCGTTCAGCGCGGCTGAGTGTGCGGGCGAAGATATGATCCACCGCCAGCGCCACGTTCTGATAGCAGGTCAGCCACGGCAGCAGCGAATGGTTCTGAAAGACCACGGCGCGCTCGGGCCCGGCCCGGCGATTTCACGGTTATCGCACAGCAGACCGCCTTCACTCGGCAAGGTGATACCTGCAATCAAATTCAGCAGCGTGGATTTGCCGCAGCCGGAATGACCAATGAGCCCGACGGTTTCGCCGGCGGCAATATCAAAGGTGACATTTTGTAGCGCCAGGAAATCCCCGCCCTGGGTGGCGAAACGCTGGCTGACGTTCTGGACCTGAATAATCGGTTTCATGGTGCGCTCCTTATTTTTCCTGCCAGCTAAAGCGACGCGCCACCAGCAGCAGCGCCTGCTCCAGCATCAGCCCTACCACGCCGATAATGACGATGGCGATGATGATGTTTTCAACGTTGAGGTTGTTCCACTCGTTCCAGATCCAGAACCCGATGCCCAGGCCGCCGGTCAGCATTTCGGCGGCGACGATCACCAGCCAGGCGATGCCGATGGACAGCCGTACCCCGGTTAAAATGGCGGGCAGCACCGCCGGGAACAGGATCCGCCGCATAATGGTCCACTCAGAGAGTTGCAGTACCCGCGCCACGTTGAGGTAGTCGTCGGGGATGCGCCGCACCCCGTCGGCGGTGTTGATCACCATCGGCCAGATCGAGCAGATGAAAATGGTCCAGCTGGAAGCCGGTTCAGCGCGCTGGAACAGCAGCAGCCCGATAGGCAGCCAGGCCAGCGGGCTAACCGGGCGCAGCAGCGCGATCAGCGGGCCGAACATCCGGGCGAAAAACACAAAACGGCCAATCAAAAACCCCATTGGAATGCCCACCAGCGCCGCCAGCCCGAAGCCGATGCCGACACGCTGCAATGAGGCGAGCACATTCCAGCCGATCCCCTGATCGTTCGGCCCTTCGCGGTAGAATGGGGCGGCGAACAGGGTCAGCGCCGAATCCAGCGTGCTGAGCGGGCCGGGAAAACCTTTGCTGTTTATCGACACCAGTTGCCAGGCGACCAGCGCCAGCCCCAGCCCCAGTAAGCCCGGCAGCAAACGCTGCGCCAGGTGCCTGGCGGCGACTTGCAGCGCGGGATGACGCTTGCGCACTTGGTACTGGCGGCAGTGTGATAACCTCGGCGACAATCGCCTCTTGCGTGACAACGTCACCTTTAATTTCATGCTGCGCGTGCTGTTTCATGCTTTGCTCCCCTGATGCGAAATATCGAAGCTGGCGGCATAAGACGCGGGTCGCTGCCATTCCAGATTTTGCCGTCGAGCAGACGGCTGCTGCGCATGGCATCGCCCGGCAGGCTGACGCCGGTTGCGGTTGCGGCCTGTTGATAGATGTCGGTGCGGTTAATACGTTGAGCGATGGCCTGATAATCAGGGTCCTGTTTCATCAATCCCCAGCGGCGGAACTGGGTCAGGAACCAGATGCCGTCCGAGAGCCACGGGTAGTTCACTTCCCCGTCGCGGAAGAACTGCATGCCGTGGCGATCCTGCCAGCGGCGGCCTGCGCCGTTGTCGTACTCGCCCAGCATCCGGCCTGTGAGGTACTGCTCTTTGGTATTGAGGTAGGCGCGTTTGGCCAGCACCCGGGCGGTTTCCCGGCGGTTGTCGTCACTGGCATCTATCCAGCGCGCCGCGTCCAGTACGGCACTGACCAGAGCGCGGGCCGCGTTAGGGTTCTTTTCCACCCAGTCGTTTCGGCAGCCGAGCACTTTTTCCGGGTGATCCGGCCAGATGTCCTGAGTGGTGGCGGCCGTAAAGCCAATACGGTCATTTATCGCCCGGGCGTTCCACGGCTCACCCACGCAAAAGCCCACCATGTTGCCGATGCGCATGTTCATCACCATCTGCGGCGGCGGCACCACCACGGTACGCACATCGGTAAAGGGGTTGATGCCTTCCGAGGCCAGCCAGTAATAGAGCCACATGGCGTGGGTGCCGGTGGGAAAGGTGTGGGCGAAGGTATAGCTGCCGGGTGCCTGCTGGCGCAGATACCCCGGCAGATCGCTGAGCGAGGCGACGCCTTTATCCAGCAGATCGGTGGAGAGCGTAATCGCCTGGCCATTGTTGTTCAGCGTCATCAGGCTCGCCATCGCCTGTTTTTTACCGGCAATACCCAGCTCCAGCCCGTAAACCATGCCGTACAGAATGTGCGCCGCATCCAGTTCGCCATACACCAGTTTGTCGCGCACAGCGGCCCAACTGGCCTCTTTACTGAGATTGAGTTTGATGCCGTACCGGGCGTCGAAGCCTTTAACGGACGCCATGACCAGCGGGGCGCAGTCGGTTAACGGGATAAACCCGACGTTGATCTGCTGACGCTCCGGCTGGTCTGAGCCAGCGGCCCAGATGCTGCTGGCGAAATTCGGCATCATGATGACGCCGCCCAGTGTGGCGCCCGCCTGGATAAAGCGGCGGCGGGATAGGCCTCGTTGTGTGTCGCTCATGGCTCTGCTCCAATAAAAAAAGGCGTCCAACAATGCGTGAACATTGCGGGACGCCTTTGTCCTCAGCGCCGGGAAGCCGCCGTTGGCTTCTCTGCGTTTCGTGTTATGGTCAGTAATGATTTTGCAAATGCTGTGCCAGAAATTCAGGTACCTTTTCGGGTGTTTTAGCGGTTTTTTGTGAGCTGGCGCACCAAAAGCTGACACCGCCTGCCCCGTAGGTGTGCATCTACCGCTTTGGAGTTAGCGTCCATAACGACGCGCTGAGCAACAGCGACCGGGCGATATCGACCATGCGCTGATTCTGGTTCATGGCGAGTTTACGTAACTGCTGCCAGGCAATCTCTTCACTGACGCCCTGATGGTTCATCAGTAATGTTTTGGCTTTATCAATGACGTTGCGCTCTTCCACCGTTTCCTGCAATGAGGTCAGTTCCCGACTGAGTTTTTCCAGTTCGCGGGCCTGCTGGCGCACTAACGGTAACAGGTGGCGCTCGACCGGGCCGCGTGCGCATGGCTTTGTTCAATCACCCAGGCGGCGAACGCCGCCTCGCTGGCCTGCGGCTCCTGTTCAGTATGTTGTAACGAAAGTCGCGCCGCAGCGGAAAGCGCGTCGATAAGCCGGATCTCGATGAGCCTTAGCGCGTCCAGACGTTCGGTTTGCAGATCAAACCAGCGTGCCGCCAGCTGGGGGCTGGTCCGGCATGGGTGCAGGCTTCACGCCGCATTGTTTCGATATCACGCGTCGGCTCTGCGGTTTCACGAAACAGAGCGGTTTCCGCCGGGCCGGCAAGGGAGAGAAAGGTGGCAAAGCTGTGCTGTTGGGCGTCGATGCGGTCTACCAGCATCTGGCGAAGCGCGGCGCTGAATTCGCCGCGGGCAAACCCCATTGCCCCCACAGCGCGCTCCTGTCCAACCCACTCTTTGCCCTGCATCAGGCTGTACAGCGCGGTCAGCGCCTGGGCCACCTGCGGATCGCTCAGGGCATCGTTGGCGTCAGGAATAATTTCCATCAAAGGCTGAATGGTGCGAATAAAGCGGTCCATCGCCTGTTCCGGCGGAAGGCGACTGGCAGAGATTTCGTCACGCAGTTCGCTTATTCCTTCCAGAAACCAGAGCGCGCAGGCCAGCTTACCCGCCGCATTGCCGCCGATCATGGTGCGGTTGCTGGCAAGCCAGCGCTGAAAATCCTCAAGCGCTTCATCCACCATGGCGGCGCTTTGCTGGCGCTCGGGGCCGAACAACGCGCCACGGGAACAGAGCCAGACGTTAGACGCGCCGCGCTCGCGCTGAAGCGCATGGACCAGTTGACTAATCAGGGTCGCGAAGTCGCCAAGGCTGGCGAGGTGGCGTAACTGTTGCTGTTGATGCCGACGGGTATCGCGAAACCATTCCAGAGCGGTTTGTGGGCGTGGCGCCTGTTGATTCATGTCATACTCCCCTGGTCATTACCGTTTTACGCTATCGAGCGTTACGTTATTCATTTACAAGCAATAACCATGCCCAATCGGCAAAGGAGTCAACGTGCAAAATATCGTGATTATCGCCAACGGTGCAGCTTACGGCAGCGAATCTCTGTTCAACAGCCTGCGGCTGGCCATCGCCCTGCGCGAACAACAGGACGATCTGAGTCTGAAATTGTTTTTAATGTCTGATGCGGTAACCGCGGGAATTCGCGGTCAGAAACCGTCGGAAGGCTACAACATTCAGCAAATGCTTGAGATCCTTACCGCGCAGCAGGTGCCGGTGAAACTCTGTAAGACCTGTGCTGATGGACGTGGCGTATCCGGCCTGCCACTGATTGACGGCGTTGAGATTGGCACGCTGGTGGAACTGGCGCAGTGGACGCTGGCTGCGGATAAAGTGCTGACTTTTTAATGCCCTTCTGCCGCCAGCCTCCGCTTGCGGCAGTTTTCTTTTTAACGCGCTTCACCGGACTGAAGCGAAAGAGTTTGCTGAAAGCGCCAGCTGTTTCCAGATTTTCCCGCCTCGTTTTCCTGTGATCGACCCAAAACCTGCTTCCGGTGAATGCTTTCAGGGCATTTATAACTAAAGTTTAATGATTATGAAATTCGTTGATCAAAGTCATCTCCTGCGCCCTCCCTCTTTGGTGTTATGCATAAGCGTGTTTTTGTGAACAACATCACGCAGGGTGGTCTCTTTTTATGGCAGAGGGTAATAAAAATGGCGATGGTGAAAACAAGTTTAACGTTATTCGGTGGGGATACGGTGGTGGTGCGCTGTTCTGATTCATGCCACATTCATTTAATGAGCGCGAAAGGCAAGGCCAGCAGTACGGCGGATATTCTGAGCGTGCAAAATCGTAAGCATGCCTATTTGACCGTACCTTACAGCGGCACCTGGAACGTGCTTATCGACAGTCACAGCCAGTCGCTGGAACACTCGATTAGCTACGTTCCCGCCTGAGTTTATGCAAACCCCGGTTGCCAGTTAGGATCAGGCTGGGGAGCCTGCAATGCGCGAACCGCACTAATCAGTTCATCTAAAGACGGGTCGCGCATGCCCAGTTTGTTGAGTTCCTGCTCCAGTGAAAACAGATATTGCGCATTAGTGCCAAGCGGCCCGCTGGCGGCGGCAATCATCGGCGCGATAACTGCGGCGCGCGTGTCAGATTCATAGAGTGGATGACGCGGATCCATGATAAACACCAGCGCGTTAACCGTGCGGCCATCGTCCAGCGCCAGTTTGCACCAGGTCGGCAGGTAGCAGCCGGTGATCATTTCACGCTTCCAGAGTAATTCCAGTTCCTGATCCAGTGTGGCTTCCGTCAGTCGATATGCCACGCCGGTGGTGCGCCCACCCTCTTTAAGCGCCAGCATACGACCTGGCTGACAGGCAGTGCCTCGCCCTGCCGTTAATCGCAGGCAAAAAGCGCGGTGCCAGCCTGGCAGGGTGCCAGTGGCCGACTCTTCATACTCCAGCGCCGGGTTCCACATCAACGAACCATAACCAAAAATCCATACCGGGCCGTCGTCAGGTCGACAGGCCAGCGTTGCTGCCAGGGATGCCGCACGCTGTTCAGATGACCACAATAACGATTCCTCAATGGCTCCAAAAGCCGTCTTACAGTCCGCTTTCATTAAGAAATCACGCGTTAACACTTCATACCTCCACCACTGCAATGCTTCCCTGATTACCTCTGATCGCCTTCCAGGCTTTGTTTGCTGCTCATTTCGAAAGCAATTATGGTGAGACGATAGGCAATTAACCGAACGCTGGCAAGAGGTGAAAAATTGATGTGGCGCAGTTTTGGGGGGTTTGCGGGTCGTTTGCGGGGCGCCCGGGCGATGTCGCCCCGCGTTATCAATCAATTAGCGGAAACGTTATTTTTTCTTATGCCATTTTTCATCGTCACCTTTTTCGTAATCATGTTTTACCGCTGCCCATGCCACGCGGTGCGCGGTTTCTTCGCGGCTGGCGTCTCCACGCCGGTCATCAGGATCTTTGTACTGGTCCCAGGCACTGTTAAACGCTTCTTTATAGATATCCTGGGCATGCGCGGGAAGTACGTTGGTGACGTTTTCAGGCAACTCACTCCGGGATTTATACGGCATGCTGACCTCTCTTTTCAGGAATAACAGTAAAGTTTGGGCCAGGGTTGCGGGAAATGCCAGTCAGGGTGATTAATGTCAGATCCTTCTTATTAATGCCTTGTAAGTTAAATGAATTCTTAACAAGACTGATATTTATGGCACATTGATGAAGATATTTCTCACAGGCCGTAAAAGTTCGTAAATATTCCCGGTCAATCGGCGCTTATTTGCTAATTTAATGGCTTTTCTGACAATGACTATAATGAAATTACCTGCTTCTCTGGAGACAATACATGACACAAACCGTACATGAGGCGGTGAAAACCCGCCACAAGGAGACTTCTCTCATTTTCCCGGTGATAGCACTGGCAGTGCTGGCTTTATGGGGTTCCAGCCAGTCGCTGCCAGTGGTCATCGGCATCAATGCGCTGGCGCTGGTCGCTATTCTCAGCAGCGCATTTAGCGTGGTACGCCACGCGGATGTTCTGGCACACCGTTTAGGCGAACCTTATGGTTCGTTAATCCTCAGTCTCTCCGTTGTGATCCTTGAAGTCAGTTTGATCTCCGCGCTGATGGCCACCGGCGATGCCGCCCCTACCCTGATGCGCGATACCCTCTATTCCATCATTATGATCGTCACTGGCGGGCTGGTGGGCTTCGCGCTGTTGTTGGGCGGACGGAAATTCGCCACCCAGCATGTGAACCTGTTCGGCATTAAACAGTATCTTATCGCCCTGTTTCCGCTGGCGGTGATTGTTCTGGTGTTTCCAATGGCGTTGCCCGACGCGAATTTCACCACAGGGCAGTCGGTGTTGGTGGCGCTGATTTCCGCCGCCATGTACGGGGTTTTTCTGGTGATCCAGACCCGTACCCACCAGAGCCTGTTTGTGTACGAGCATGAAGATGAAGGCGATGACGACGACCCGCATCACGGCAAGCCTTCCGCACACAGTAGTTTCTGGCATGCGGCCTGGCTGGTGGTGCATCTGATTGCGGTTATCGCGGTCACCAAGATGAATGCCTATCCGCTGGAATCACTGCTGACGACGCTGAACGCGCCGGTGGCGTTTACCGGCTTCCTGGTGGCGTTGCTGATCCTCTCCCCTGAAGGGCTTGGGGCAATCAAGGCGGTGATGAACAATCAGGTTCAGCGTGCGATGAATCTGTTCTTCGGATCGGTGCTGGCGACCATCTCGCTGACGGTGCCTACTGTTACGCTGATTGCCATTCTTACCGGCAACGACCTGATCTTCGGTCTCGGCGCGCCGGAAATGATTGTGATGCTGGCGTCGTTAGTGCTGTGTCAGATTTCATTTTCTACCGGCCGCACCAATGTGCTGAATGGTACTGCCCATCTGGCGCTGTTCGCCGCTTATCTGATGACCATATTCGCCTGAATCATCGGGTAGCAGACCAAAAAAAAACGCCCTGCGGTTTCGCAGGGCGTTTTTGTTATCACAGCGGAAAATTAATTTTCCGTGTTCAGTTCTTCAAAGCTCTTAACCAGATCGTCAATCGCTTTAATCTGCTTGAGGAACGGCTCAAGTTTATCCAGCGGCAGTGCGGACGGGCCGTCGCATTTCGCGTTGGCTGGATCCGGATGCGCTTCGATAAACAGACCGGCGATGCCGACTGCCATCCCCGCACGGGCCAGTTCAGTCACCTGACCGCGACGGCCGCCGGATGCGGCGCCAAACGGGTCACGGCACTGCAGCGCGTGGGTCACGTCGAAAATAACCGGGGAGTTGCCGGAGACTTTCTTCATAACGTTGAAACCGAGCATGTCCACAACCAGGTTGTCATAACCAAAGTTGCTGCCGCGATCGCACAGGATCACCTTGTCATTGCCGCCTTCGATGAATTTATCAACGATATTGCCAATCTGGCCAGGGCTGACGAACTGCGGTTTCTTCACGTTGATGACCGCGCCGGTTTTTGCCATCGCTTCCACCAGGTCGGTTTGACGGGCGAGGAATGCCGGTAACTGGATCACATCGACCACATCAGCCACTGGCTGCGCCTGGGCAGATTCATGCACGTCGGTAATGATTTTCACGCCAAAGGTCTGTTTCAGTTCCTGGAAGATTTTCATCCCTTCTTCCAGACCCGGCCCACGATAGGAGTGAATCGATGAGCGATTCGCCTTATCGAAGGACGCTTTAAAGACATAGGGGATACCGAGTTTGTCAGTAACGGTGACGTAATGCTCACAGATGCGCATCGCCAGATCGCGCGACTCCAGAACGTTCATACCGCCGAAGAGAACGAACGGAAGGTCGTTCGCAACGTTGATATCACCAATACTCACCACTTTTTGTTTCATACGTTCGCCTTATCAGGTGTAAATCAGAAACGTACTGCCATTAATGCAGGGTAATCTGTTTGTGAGAAATCGAATTAATTTGCGCGCGGATCATTTCGCTGATCGGATCTTCCGGGCACTGCTCAACAAAATAGCTGAGGTCGGTGAGCGCCACGTGGTCGCAATCCAGCTGGGCGTAGATCAAGCCGCGATCGCGGATTTCATAAGGGTCTTCCGGATTGAACTGCAACAGCGCTTCACTGGTGCGCAGCGCCAGCAGCATCTGCCGCTCTTCCATCAGCGCCGCTTTGAGCGTGTCGAGCAGCTTACGGATCACCTCGGCGTTCTCAGACTCTTCCAGATCGTCGACATAGAGTTCCGCAACCGGGCTGATATTGCCTTTAAGCCACACTTCCAGCGTGTGTTCATCCAGCGTTTCACCATTGAACGGATTGATTAGCCACATTTCGCCATCCATCCAGTCGGCGCGCAGGATGAGCTGAGTCGGGAAGATCACCGGCATCAGCGGAATATCCAGCTGATCGGCAAGCCACAGCAGAATCGCCCCCAGCGCTACCGCGCTGCCCTGGCGATTTTCCAGCACTTTATCCAGCCACAGCGCATCGGAAAGCTTATAAATGCCTCTGGAGTCCTGAAAGCCCCATTCGCCGTAAAACAGCTCCAGCAATTTTTCCAGCTGGATGTCCTGGTGCAGCCCGCCGCTAATCTCTTCGCGGGCAAGCGCCACCAGCGATTGCAGCTGATTGCGAACTTCCTGTGCGGGGAAGTCGTCGCGGATCAACTGCGATACTAAAATCATGCCGTCGCATAACGGCGCTTTATTAAACTCGAAATCGGCTAACGACTTCATACAAACCCCAATAACGGTATTTTGGTGGTGGCCAGTTTGATAACGATATAGATGACCACCAGTCCCAGCAGAAAGGCTATCCAGCGCACCTGCTGGCTACGCGGGCGACGGCCCAGCGCGATAAAACCTAAAACGATATAGATGATAACGCCAAAAAGTTTTTCAGTCAGCCATGCGCCTTGTGGGGTGAATGGGTAAAAATGGGTGATCAGCACCAGCGCCACGCCCGTACCCAACAGCAGCGTATCGTTGACGTGCGGGACAATCCGCACCCAGCGTTTGGTGGACATGGCTGAACCGCGATATTGCCACCAGTAGCGCAGAATAAACAGGCTAACTGAAAGGAAAGCGGTAAGAATATGCACGTGCTTTAGCGCAAAATAGGTCGCCATGACTTACTCCTGTGATGTTATTTGTCCCATGGTCAGGCGTTCATTACCGCCATAATCCAGACCGGTTTCTACTGCGTTGAATCCTGCTTGTGTAAACAGCGCACGCACCGCCTCGCCCTGCCGCCAGCCGTGCTCCAGCACCAGCCAGCCGCCGGGTTCAAGATAAGCCCGCGCTTCCTGAATCAAAAAATCGATATCGGCAAACCCCGCATCGGGGGCCACCAGCGCCGAGAGTGGTTCAAACCGCACATCACCCTGCGTGAGGTGCTCGTCCTGGCTGTCGATATAAGGGGGGTTACTGACGATAAGCTGAAAACGACGACCCGCCAGTGCGCTAAACCAGTCGCTCTGGAGGATCTCTACATTCGGAATATGCAAATGTTGGGCATTATGCCGCGCCAGCGCGACCGCTTCCGGCACTTTGTCCACTGCCACGACCGCACAATCCGGACGCTCTGACGCCAGCGCCAACGCAATCGCGCCGGTGCCGGTGCCTAAATCGAGGATACGGCAAGGTTCGGCAGGTAAGCGGGTTAAGGCCTGCTCCACCACGCATTCGGTATCCGGGCGGGGGATCAGCGTGGCGGGAGATACCCGCAACGGTAACGACCAAAACTCCCGTTCACCGGTCAGGTAAGCGATGGGCTCACCAACAGCACGCCGCGCCAGCAATTCGTCAAGCTCGGCGAGCTGCGCTTGCGTCAGCACCGTCTCGCCGAATGCCATGATGAATGTGCGGGATTTACCGGTCACCAGGCCCAGCAGGATCTCCGCGTCACGACGCGGCGATTCGCTGCCCACAAGCTGTGCGGCGGCCTGCCGTAACCAGTGCTGGAAATCCATTATTCCTGCTCGGAAAGTGCGGCGAGCTGATCGGCCTGGTATTCCTGCACGATAGGTTCGATCAGCATATCCAGTTTGCCTTCCATCACTTCATCCAGACGGTATACCGTCAGGTTAATGCGGTGATCGGTGACGCGGCCCTGCGGGAAGTTATACGTGCGGTTACGATCGCTGCGATCGCCGCTGCCCAACAGGTTACGCCGGGTAGAGGCTTCCGCCTGCTGACGTTTGGCCATTTCTGCGGCATGAATACGTGCGCCCAGCACCGACAGCGCTTTAGCTTTGTTTTTATGCTGGGAACGTTCGTCCTGGCACTCCACCACAATGCCGGTCGGCAAGTGGGTAATACGGATAGCGGAATCGGTGGTGTTAACGTGCTGACCGCCCGCGCCCGAGGAGCGGAAGGTGTCGATGCGCAAATCCGCCGGATTAATATCCGGTAATTCGGCCTCAGGCAGTTCCGGCATCACCGCCACAGTACAGGCGGAAGTGTGGATACGGCCCTGGGATTCGGTAGCCGGAACGCGCTGGACGCGATGACCGCCGGACTCAAATTTCAGTCGGCCATAGACGCCGTCGCCGCTGATTTTGGCGATCACTTCTTTATAACCACCGTGCTCGCCATCGCTGGCGCTCATGATTTCTACCCGCCAGCGGCGCGATTCGGCGTAACGGCTGTACATGCGGAACAGATCCCCGGCAAACAGCGCGGCTTCATCGCCGCCGGTGCCGGCACGCACTTCAACAAATGCGTTGCGCTCGTCGTCAGGATCTTTAGGCAGCAGCAGAACCTGCAGCTCCTGTTCCAGCTGTTCACTTTTCTGTTTCGCGTCGTTTAATTCTTCCTGCGCCATGTCGCGCATTTCCGGGTCATCCAACAGCACTTGCGCCGTTTCGATGTCTTCCTGAACCTGTTGCCAGAGCAAAAAACAGCGCGATACATCGCTCAACTGTGCGTATTCGCGGGAGAGCGCACGAAAGCGATCCTGATCCGCGATGGTCGCAGCATCGCCAAGCAGGGCCTGAACTTCTTCGTGGCGTTCCTGCAAGGCTTCTAGTTTGGCAACGATAGAAGGCTTCATAGGCGGTGTTTCACCTTATTATATGTATTGTTGTGCTACTCCAGCCCAAGGCTGTTGCGCAGAATATGCAGGCGTTCTTCATCCCCGTTACGGGCAGCCTGCTGGAGAGATTTGGTTGGCGCATGGATCAGCCGGTTGGTTAACTTCCAGGCTAAATCCTGCATGATGGCTTCGGCGTCGCCGCCCTGTTGCAGTGCAGCGATGGCGCGGGCGGTGAGATCGTCACGCACCTGTTCGGCCTGGCTGCGGTATTCACGAATGGTCTCGGTGGCGCCCTGAGCGCGCATCCAGGCCATAAATTCACTGGCTTCCTGCTCAACGATGGTTTCAGCCTGCACGGCAGCGGCCTGACGCTGGGCCAGGTTATGCTGAATAATCGTTTGCAGATCGTCCACGCTGTAGAGATAGGCGTTGGCAAGTTTGCCCACTTCCGGCTCAACATCACGCGGAACGGCGATATCCACCAACAGCATCGGCTGATTGCGGCGGGCTTTTAATGCGCGCTCTACCATGCCTTTACCGATAATCGGCAGCGGGCTGGCGGTGGAACTGATAATGATGTCGGCGTCTTTCAGGCGTTGGTCGATTTCGCTCAGCTCGATGACGTCCGCGCCCACTTCATCCGCCAGGCGCTGGGCGCGCTCGCGGGTGCGGTTGGCGATAATCATCTTCGACACGTTGTGTTCACGCAAATGACGCGCCGCAAGCTCGATGGTTTCCCCCGCGCCGACCAGCAGTACGGTCACTTTCGAGAGGGATTCAAAGATTTGCCGCGCCAGCGTACAGGCGGCGAAAGCCACCGAGACCGCGCTGGCACCGATGTCAGTTTCGGTGCGTACCCGTTTGGCGACGGAGAACGATTTCTGGAACATCCGCTCCAGCTCGCTGGACTGCGTGTGCCCGCGCTGGGAATCCGAAAAGGCTTTTTTGACCTGGCCGAGAATTTGCGGCTCGCCGAGCACCAGTGAATCCAGGCCGCTGGCGACGCGCATTAAATGGCTGACGGCGTCGTTGTCATGGTGCCAGTACAGGCTGTTGCGTACTTCGGCTTCATCAAGCTGATGGTAATCGCACAGCCAGCGCACCAGACGCTCGTGGAGATCGTCCTGCTGCTCAACGCTTAAATAGAGTTCGGTACGGTTACACGTAGATAACACCACCCCGCCCTGCACCATCGGCTGCGCCAGCAGACTTTCCAGCGCCTGGTCGAGCGTTTCCGGCGAAAACGTAACGCGTTCTCGCAGTGAAATCGGGGCCGTTTTATGGTTGATGCCGAGTGCTAAAAGGGTCATGTCAGCGGGAATAGTACCAGCGTTGATAAGGTTGAACTCCGCGCATCATACAGGATGAGCAAGGTCAATAAAAGAGAAGTACCTCTTTTGAATCAATCGGCGAGCCGATCATTTAAGATAACTTGACCGTAGACGCATTTCTCGCTGCCAGCTAGCATGAAAGGTTATCATACACCCCCTTTTCAAGGATTTGCCGCCATATGATTCGTTCCCCGTTCCCGTTAATCCGTCTTTTACCGCTGGCAAGCCTGATCCTGACGGCTTGTGCCGTCACATCGCCTAAAGGGCCGGGAAAAAGCCCCGACTCGCCGCAGTGGCAACAGCATCAGCAACAGGTCGCGAAAATTTCGCAATACCAGACTCGCGGCTCGTTTGCGTATTTGTCCGACAGGCAAAAAGTGTATGCACGCTTTTTCTGGCAGCAAACCGGCCAGGACCGTTATCGCCTGCTGCTGACCAACCCGCTTGGCAGCACCGAGCTGGAACTCAACGCGCAGCCGGGCGTGGTGCAACTGGTTGACAGCAAAGGCCAGCGCTATACCGATACGGATGCCGAAGAGATGATCGGCAAACTCACCGGCATGCCCATTCCGATCAACAGCCTGCGCAAGTGGATTTTAGGTATTCCGGGTGAAGCCACCGATTACAAACTGGATGAAAACTATCGCCTGAAAGAAGTGAATTACAGCCAGAACGGTAAAAACTGGACCGTCACTTACGGCGGCTATGACACCAAAACACAGCCCGCCCTGCCTTCGAATATGGAACTGCGTGAAGGCGATCAGCGCATTAAGTTGAAAATGGATAGCTGGACGGTGAAATAATGCGCCGCTGGCCCTCTCCTGCAAAACTGAATCTGTTTTTGTACATTACCGGCCGTCGTCCTGACGGCTATCACAACCTGCAGACGCTGTTCCAGTTTCTCAACTACGGGGACACCCTGGAAATCGGCACGCGCGACGATAATGAAATTCGGTTGCTGACGCCGGTCGATGGCGTGGCAAACGAGGACAATTTGATCGTGCGCGCCGCGACAATGCTGGCGGCGGCGGCGCGTGATAAGGGGTTTAGCGGCCCGCTGGGCGCGGATATCGCTATCGACAAAGTGTTGCCGATGGGCGGCGGGCTAGGTGGCGGCTCGTCGAATGCCGCGACGGCTATGGTGGCGCTGAATCATCAATGGAACACGGGCTTCAGTGATTCACAGCTGGCGCAGCTCGGCGTTACGCTCGGTGCCGATGTGCCGGTGTTCGTGCGGGGCCACGCTGCATTTGCCGAAGGCGTGGGCGACATTCTCACGTTCGTCGAACCGGCTGAAAAGTGGTATCTGGTGGCGCATCCCGGCGAGAGCATTTCCACACCGGTGATATTCGGCGATCCGGAATTGCCGCGCAATACCCCACATCGCCCGCTGGAAACGTTATTAAAATGTGAATTCAGCAATGATTGCGAGGTTATCGCAAGAAAACGTTTTCGCAAGGTTGATGCCGCGCTTTCCTGGCTGTTAGAATACGCGCCGTCGCGCCTGACTGGCACAGGAGCCTGTGTATTTGCTGAATTTGACACAGAATCCGCTGCCCGACAGGTGCTTAAGCAAGCCCCGGAATGGCTGCATGGCTTTGTCGCAAAGGGTGTTAACCGCTCTCCGCTGCATCAAGCACTCGCTGAGTAGTGCAGGAATTCCGGGCATACTGAGTTATGGTGACAACGTCACCTTGTTCCAGATGTTGCGCCATGCTCTTTAATACACCGCCTGGATGGCGAGTTTCACCTACGTAGATGCCGTCATCCACCACTGGACGCATGCCTGAGGTTCTTCTCGTGCCTGATATGAAGCTTTTTGCTGGTAACGCCACCCCGGAACTAGCACAACGTATTGCCAACCGCCTGTACACTTCCCTCGGCGACGCTGCTGTCGGTCGCTTTAGCGACGGCGAAGTCAGCGTACAGATTAATGAAAATGTACGCGGTGGTGATATTTTCATCATCCAGTCCACCTGTGCTCCCACCAACGACAACCTGATGGAACTGGTTGTGATGGTCGATGCCCTGCGTCGTGCTTCCGCAGGCCGTATCACCGCCGTGATCCCCTACTTTGGCTATGCCCGTCAGGACCGCCGCGTGCGCTCTGCGCGTGTGCCGATCACCGCAAAAGTGGTTGCCGATTTTCTGTCAAGCGTAGGCGTTGACCGCGTTCTGACCGTGGACCTGCACGCAGAACAGATTCAGGGCTTCTTTGATGTGCCGGTAGACAACGTCTTCGGCAGCCCGATTCTGCTCGAAGATATGATCCAGAAAAACCTCGACAATCCTATCGTGGTTTCCCCGGATATCGGCGGCGTGGTGCGTGCTCGCGCTATCGCTAAACTGCTCAACGATACCGACATGGCAATCATCGACAAACGCCGTCCGCGCGCGAACGTCTCTCAGGTGATGCATATCATCGGTGACGTGGCCGACCGTGACTGCGTGATGGTTGACGATATGATCGATACCGGCGGCACCCTGTGCAAAGCAGCGGAAGCGTTGAAAGAGCGCGGCGCGAAACGCGTCTTCGCTTATGCAACCCACCCGATTTTCTCCGGCAACGCAGTGGAAAACATCAAAAACTCCGTCATCGACGAGTTCATTGTATGTGACACCATTCCGCTGGCACCGGAAATCAAAGCGCTGGAAAAAGTGCGTACCCTGACTCTTTCCGGCATGCTGGCAGAAGCGATTCGTCGTATCAGCAACGAAGAATCCATCTCTGCTATGTTCGAACACTAACAGACATGCGTTCAGAAACCCGCTGCGGCGGGTTTTTTTTATCTTGTTAACTATTTGTATGATTAATGCCTCCGTCATCTGACATATAATAAACAGATGATGCGCTCATGGATGAAAACTGTGAAAACGTCTTCAATAGCCCATTTCCTGCCATTTCGCGCCCTGATCGACGCCTGTTGGCGGGAGAAATATACAGCCTCTCGTTTTAGCCGCGATCTGATTGCCGGGATCACCGTCGGGATTATTGCCATCCCGCTGGCGATGGCGCTGGCGATTGGCAGCGGCGTCGCGCCGCAATATGGCCTGTACACCTCCGCCGTGGCAGGGATCGTAATCGCATTAAGCGGGGGGTCGCGCTTTAGCGTATCCGGCCCCACTGCCGCCTTTGTGGTGATCCTCTATCCCGTCGCCCAACAGTTCGGTCTCGCCGGACTCTTAATGGCGACGCTGATTTCCGGCGTGTTTCTGGTGCTGTTCGGCCTTGCACGCTTTGGCCGGCTTATTGAATACATTCCGCTTTCTGTGACGCTGGGCTTTACCTCAGGTATCGGCATTACAATCGCCACCATGCAGATCAAAGACTTTTTAGGTCTGGAGATGGCGCATGTGCCTGAGCACTATCTACAGAAGGTGGGCGCGCTGGCGATGGCGGTGCCGACGCTTAATCCTGGCGATGCCGCCATCGGTATTGTGACGCTGGGCGTGCTGGTATTCTGGCCGCGCTTCGGTATTCGCCTGCCGCCGCATCTGCCTGCACTGCTGGCCGGTTGCGCCGTCATGGGCGTGGTGAACCTGCTGGGCGGCGAGGTTGCCACCATCGGTTCGCGCTTCCACTACGTGCTGGCGGACGGCAGCCAGGGAAGCGGGATTCCGCAACTGCTGCCGCAGCTGATGCTGCCCTGGAATATCCCGGACTCCGGCTTCACCCTGAGCTGGTCGGCCATTCAGGCTCTGCTTCCGGCGGCATTTTCTATGGCAATGCTTGGCGCGATCGAGTCGCTGCTGTGTGCGGTGGTGCTCGACGGGATGACCGGCACCAAGCATAACGCTAACAGCGAGTTGATAGGCCAGGGGCTGGGCAACCTGGTGGCGCCGTTCTTCGGCGGGATTACCGCCACGGCGGCGATTGCCCGTTCCGCCGCCAACGTCCGCGCTGGCGCAACGTCGCCCATTGCCGCGGTGATCCACTCGTTATTAGTCATTATGGCGCTGCTGGTGCTGGCTCCCCTGCTCTCCTGGCTGCCGCTGTCGGCCATGGCGGCCCTGCTGCTGATGGTGGCCTGGAACATGAGCGAAGCCCACAAAGTCATCAGTTTGCTGCGCCACGCGCCGAAAGACGACATTCTGGTGATGCTGCTGTGCATGTCGCTGACGGTACTGTTCGATATGGTGATTGCCATCAGCGTCGGGATCGTGCTGGCCTCGCTGTTGTTTATGCGCCGGGTAGCGCGCATGACGCGTCTTGCGCCGCTCAACGTCACGGTACCGGACGATGTGCTGGCCGTGCGCGTAACCGGTCCGCTGTTTTTCGCGGCAGCCGAAGGGGTGTTTGGCCCGCTGATGCAACAGGCAGAAGGCAAGCGGATCATCGTGATGCAGTGGGATGCGGTGCCGGTGCTGGATGCTGGCGGTCTGGATGCGCTGCAACGCTTTATCGCCCGGTTACCGGACGGTTGCGAGCTGCGTATTTGCCACCTTGAATTCCAGCCGTTACGCACCCTGGCGCGTGCGCAGGTGACGCCCATCCCTGGGCGTCTGGCGTTCTTCCACGATCGTGAGGCGGCCCTCGCCGATTTGTAAGTTACTCTGCTGATGCAGGCCGTTGCGCCTGCATCAGCGCAGCGACCGCCTGTTGCAGCCAGCCCAGCACCGGCGGCGTCATCCAGGTTCCCTTCGCCAGATGCGGCTCGTTAGTCATCGCCACGCGGAATTTCTGATGGGTGCGCGGGTCATGCCCGGCAAACGAGACGAACAGTTCCAGCCAGTGTCGCGCCAGCGCCTGTCCCTCTTCACTTTCCGGTTTCACGCCACGACTGAACGCCTGATGCAGTTTCGCCACCAGCGGCGGCCACTCCATCATGCGATCAAAGTAATGTGCGCGGGTAAAGGCGAGTTCCTCATCCGACAGATAACGGGCATAAATGGCGAGTTTGCTTTCCGCAAACGCATGGGTGATGAAATCGAGAATCTGCGGCGTGATCCCGGTTTTATCCACCATTTGCGGTTCGCTGGCATGCATTTTATTCAGGCGGGTAAGAAAGTCCGGCTTGCCCGCGGTATCACGTTCAAGGGTTTCCATCCAGCGCGTCGCCAGCGCCTGGGCCTGCGGATCGGCAGGCGGAACGCGGCTGTCGATTAACCCTTTCGCCTGCGCCACCATCTCTGCCCACTCCTGTTCCCGGTCGGCATCCTGCTGCGCAAACGGCAGCTCTTTAAGTTCCTGTTGCGTAAACCAGCGGTCGTACATAGTCATTAACTCCAGCGTGGTGAGCCATTCTGAGAGATCCGGTTCCTGCCCGCTTTGCAGCTCGCTCTGCAGCGTGACCAGCCGTTCACGCAGCAGAGCGATACGCGACAGCTTTTCATCGAGCATCGTGAGTTGTCGCCCGATGATATCGTTCAGGGAAACCGATTGATTCTCCAGCGTATCGCGCACGTCGCTCAGGCTGAGTCCCATTTGTGTTAACGCCTGAATGGTGTGCAGACGTTGCACGTCATGGGCGTTGTAGAGACGGTAACCCGCGGCAGTGCGCCCCGACGGCAACAGCAATCCCAGCGATTCATAGTGATGCAAAGTTCGAACGGTGATCCCGGCACGTTTTGCCAGCTCACCCACCTGAATTAACATAGAATTTCCCCTGTTGCGTATCGGTACGGCTCATGCTGAAGCCTTACGCTACGTAAGGGTCAAGAAGAAAGCAAAAAAAACGGCCCCGCATGCGGAGCCGTCTTTTTAAAGAGATCGATTAGCTGTGACGATGTCCGTCGCGGCGGCAGCGCTTATCATAATGACGCACCCACCAGTAACGGTCACAGACCTGTTCATGCCCGCCGACGCGGGCGCCGGCAAGCCAGAGAACGGCCCCGACGAAAATGCTTAATACCGCTCCATGGGCGAAAAATTGCGGCAGGTTGAGCTGAGGAAGCTGATTGAGGATGGAATATGCGACGCCACCTACCATGACAATTAAGCCCAACCCCATAAGAAAGTTACCGAGTAACGAAGCGTTTTTGCGTTTCATTTGTCACCTCCGGAACGAAAGGGTGTGTGGGAATATCCCCATTCCTTGTATGTAAAGTATAGACAACACTTATGAATCTCTGTTGCGTTTGAGATCACATTTAGCGGCCTTAATCACACAAAACTTTACATATAAGCCGCTGAAATGGATGAAATTCTAATGATTCATCTGTGCAATTATTCAACAATAACCGGTTAAATGACCGCCGCTTTGTGATTAGCGCCAGAGCGAAGTAAACTACCCGGCGATTTACGGGCAATTTGGAATAACAACGTGACGATAAAATTGATTGTCGGCCTGGCGAACCCCGGCGCGGAATATGCGGCGACCCGCCATAATGCCGGGGCATGGTATGTGGATTTGCTGGCGGAACGCCTGCGCGCCCCGCTGAAAGAAGAAAGCAAATTTTTTGGCTACACCTCGCGCATTTCGTTTGCGGGCGAAGATGTCCGGCTGCTGGTGCCCACCACGTTTATGAATCTGAGCGGCAAAGCCGTGGCGGCGATGGCCGGATTTTACCGCATTGCACCGGACGAGATTCTGGTGGCGCACGATGAACTGGACTTGCCGCCGGGAGTCGCCAAATTCAAATTAGGCGGCGGGCATGGTGGTCATAACGGTTTGAGAGATATTATCAGCAAGCTTGGTAATAACCCCAATTTCCACCGTTTGCGGGTAGGAATTGGTCATCCGGGCGATAAAAACAAAGTTGTCGGTTTTGTACTGGGCAAACCGCCGGTCTCTGAGCAAAAATTAATTGACGACGCCATAGACGAGGCGGCGCGTTGCACGGAAATTTGGCTCAAAGAAGGGCTAACCAAAGCCACTAACCGGTTGCACGCCTTTAAAGCGCAATAACTGGCTTTTTCTCCCGGCGGGTGGTGAATTACGCCCCGAATGGCGCCTGTTCCATGTATAATAGGCAAAGTTATTTATTTCTCATCATTGAGCTTCTTTTAACTCGATGATAATCAAGCAATTAAGGTGATCTAAACCATGGGATTCAAATGCGGTATCGTCGGCTTGCCGAACGTCGGTAAATCCACTCTGTTCAATGCGCTGACTAAAGCCGGTATTGAAGCGGCTAACTTCCCGTTCTGTACCATTGAGCCGAACACCGGCGTGGTTCCAATGCCCGATCCGCGTCTCGATAAAACTGGCTGAAATCGTTAAGCCTCAGCGTATTCTGCCGACCACAATGGAATTCGTGGATATTGCAGGTCTGGTAAAAGGCGCATCCAAAGGCGAAGGTCTTGGCAACCAGTTCCTGACCAACATCCGTGAAACTGAAGCCATCGGCCATGTGGTTCGCTGCTTTGAAAATGACAATATCATTCACGTCGCAGGGAAAGTGGATCCGGCGGAAGATATTGACGTGATCAATACTGAGCTGGCGTTATCTGACCTGGAAACCTGCGAGCGCGCCATTCATCGCGTGCAGAAGAAAGCCAAAGGCGGTGATAAAGACGCCAAAGCCGAACTGGCGGCGCTGGAGAAATGCCTGCCGCATCTGGAAAACGCCGGTATGCTGCGTGCGCTGGATTTAACGGCGGAAGATAAAGCGGCCATCCGCTACCTGAGCTTCCTGACGCTGAAGCCGACCATGTACATCGCCAACGTCAATGAAGACGGTTTCGAGAACAACCCTTACCTGGATAAAGTTCGTGAAATCGCCGAGAAAGAAGGTTCCGTCGTGGTGCCGGTGTGCGCAGCGGTAGAATCCGATATCGCAGAACTCGACGATGCCGATCGCGAAGAGTTTATGGCTGAACTGGGCATTGAAGAGCCCGGCCTGAACCGCGTGATCCGCGCCGGTTATGCCCTGCTGAACCTGCAAACCTATTTCACCGCTGGCGTGAAAGAAGTCCGCGCATGGACCATCCCGGTAGGCGCGACTGCACCGCAGGCGGCCGGTAAAATTCATACCGATTTCGAGAAAGGGTTTATCCGCGCCCAGACCATCGCCTATGAAGACTTTATTGCCTATAAAGGCGAACAAGGCGCGAAAGAAGCGGGCAAGATGCGTGCAGAAGGTAAAGATTACATCGTGAAAGATGGCGATGTGATGAACTTCCTGTTCAACGTCTAAATACGCTTTGTTGCCTCATGGGGTTTTATTGAATCTCATGTAATCTACAAAAACATAAAATCCACGCAATTGCGTGGATTTTTTATTCAATGCGTTCAAATTGCGGCATCGCCCGGTGTCTTCAGGCCATCAACGACACAGATAATTGCCGCGATATAAAATCCTTACCGCTATAAATGCACTCACCCGGATTTAATAAAATTAGTCCTGCTCGTGGCTTTCAGGAGAGGTTGCACCCTCCCCTGTAAGTTATCCATCAGGGACGAGCCTTCTTTTTGACCTTATCAACCAGCGTTAACACCGTCACGAAGAATACGGGCACGAAAAAGATGGCGAGTAGCGTCCCGGTTACCATGCCGCCAAACACGCCCGTACCAATGGCTTGTTGAGTTGTGGCGCTTGCCCCCGACGCAAGCATTAGCGGAACAACGCCCAGGGTGAAGGCGAGCGAGGTCATCATGATAGGCCTTAAACGCATCCTGGCGGCTTTGACCGTAGCATTCAGAAGACTTTCACCCTCTTGTTGCAGTTGACGAGCAAACTCAACGATGAGGATGGCGTTTTTCGCCGATAAACCGATGATGGTAATCATCCCTACTTTGAAAAACGCGTCATTCGGCATGCCTCTGAGGTAGACCGCTATCATCGCCCCGATGAGACCCAACGGGACCACGAGCATGACTGAAACGGGTATAGACCAGCTTTCATAAAGAGCCGCCAGCACGAGGAAAATGACCAGCATTGAGAGCACCATTAACATCGGTGCTTCGGAGGCTGACTGCTGCTCCTGGAGTGACTGCCCTGTCCATTCGATAGCAAAACCTGCAGGTAAATCTGCGGCAAGTTTTTCCATTTCTGCCATTGCGTCCCCGCTCGAATACCCCCAGTTTGGCCAACCCGTTATCCTGAAAGCGGGATACCCCTGGTAGCGAACCATCTGAACTGGCGCGGCCTGCCAAACCGGGCGAACGAACTCTGACAGCGGTAACATCCCACCATTTTTATTACGAACGTTGAGGGAGAGTATTTCAGGCAGCTGCATGCGTGATTCCGCTTCGGCCTGCACGATAACCTGCTGTATACGCCCTTCATTAGGGAAGTCGTTCACATAACTCGATCCGAGCGCACCAGAAAGCGTCTGATTAATTTCATTGAAGGATACCCCCATCGCTTCAGCCTTTTGTCTGTCAATTTTCATGCTGAGTCCCATGCCATCAGGCAGGCCATCCATATACACACCATACAGCGCTTCGCTTTTCCCTGCTTTTTCAAGAAGCATATTAAGCGCGTTTACCAGCGCCGGATAACCGTGCCCTGCCCGGTCTTCCAGACGCAGGGTAAAACCGGAAGAGGTACTTAACTCAGAGATCGCGGGAGGAAGCAGGCTGGTTATTGTTGCCTGCGGAATATCCCCCAGTGCATTCTGGACATGAGTGACTTCATTTTGGGCTGTCGCGCCATTGCGCTGATCCCAGTCTTTCAGCGTGGTAAAAGCCATCGCGGAGTTCGAACCCGCACCAGAAAAGCTGAATCCTAAAATGGAAACGTTACGCTCAACCCCGGGACGTTCCATCACGACTTTTTCATACTCCTTCACCACCGCCTCTGTCCGTTTCATCGTGGCATCAGCGGGCAGTTGAATCGACGTAATGAAGTAGCCCTGATCTTCTTCTGGCAGGAAAGACGAAGGTAAGAATTTAAAGGCCAGATAGAGGACACCACACAATGTCAGATAAATGAGGGTCATCCTGCCGGTCTTGCGTATGACGCGGGTCACCCCCTTTTCGTAACGACCCGTCAGGCGATCAAATGCGCTGTTAAACCAGGTAAAGAACCTGTTCTTTTTATGAGAATTCGCCGTGACGGGTTTTAATAGCGTTGCACATAGCGCAGGCGTCAGCGTTAAAGCCAGAAAGGCGGAAAAGAGAATGGAAACCGCCATCGACAGCGTAAACTGGCGATAAATCACGCCAACCGAACCCGAGGCGAGCCCCATTGGCAGGAACACAGCGGTCAGGACTAATGTAATACCGACCACCGCGCCGCTGATCTCCTTCATGGCCTTGATGGTTGCCTCTTCAGGCGACAATCCTTCTTCTGCCATCAGACGTTCGACATTCTCCACCACCACAATGGCATCATCCACAATGATCCCGATAGCCAGAACCATCCCGTACATTGTCAGTACGTTTATGGAAAAGCCTGCCAGCATCATGACCGTGAAGGTGCCCAGCAATGCAACTGGCGCAACGATGGCGGGTATGAAGGTATAGCGGACATTTTGTAAAAAGAGATACATCACCAGGAAAACCAACACCATCGCTTCAATAAACGTATGGACAACTTTCTCAATCGAAATTTTTACGAAGGGTGACGTATCAAAAGGAATGGAATACTCCATGCCCGACGGGAAGGATTTAGCAAGATCCTGCATCCTGGCCTTAACCGCGTCCGACGTACGAACGGCGTTCGCGCCAGGAGAGAGCTGAATGGCGGCGGCGGTGGAACCATGACTGTTCTCCCTGATAGCAAACGCATAGGACTGTAATCCCAGTTCCACCCGGGACACATCACCCAGCGTTACCTGCGAACCGTCCGGGTTAGCTTTCAGGACGATTTTTCGAAACTCCTCTGGCGTACCAAGTTGTCCGTTTACGTCTAATGGATAGGCTGTTAACTGGCTGGTAGTTGCAGGAGAATCACCCAGCTTACCCGGTGAAACCTGAGCATTTTGTTCTGTAATGGCCGTGTTGATATCGCTTATTGAGAGCTTGTATGCGATAAGTTTTGAAGGGTCAACCCAGATACGCATGGCTTTCTCTGAGCCAAACGCCTGTACTTTGCCGACGCCATCAATACGGCGGAGCTCGTCCGTTATTTTTCTCGCAAAGTAATCACTCAGATCGGCCTCGCTGAACTTACCACCAGGGGAATTGAGTCCCACCATCATGAGAAAACCCGAAGAGGCGGCTTCAACGCTTAATCCATTCTGACGCACAGACTGGGGTAAGCGGGGCTCCACGACTTTAATCTGATTCTGTACATCAACCTGCGCCAGCCGGATATCGGTACCGGGTTTGAAAGTGACGGTAATGGTCGCAACGCCAGACGTATCGCTGGTTGATTCGTAATAAAGAAGATCGTCAACCCCAGATAATTCGCGTTCAATGAGTGAAATAACCGACTCATTCATGGTCTGAGGCGTTGCACCCGGATAGGTCACCGTAATAGACAAACTCGGTGGCGCAACCGACGGATATTGAGCGACCGGAAGTTGCGGGATAGCAATCACGCCTGAAAGAATAATAAAAAGCGCAATAACCCAGGCAAATATGGGTCTGCGTATAAAGAACTGAGACATCAGAATTTCCCGTGATAATGAGTCGTGGCGAAGTTAGCGATGGGCTTTATCAGAACGAGCAGTCACCTCTGCGCCTTCCTGTAGCTTGTCCTGGCCTTCTATGACTATTTTGTCGCCGACTTTCAGGCCAGCCGTTACCGTTATTCCTTTCGCTGTTTGCTCTCCGGTTTGGATCTCAACGCGCTTCGCTTTGTTGTCCTGACCCACCATCCATACGGTGTTTTTCCCCTCCGCCCTGTTGATGGCTTGCTCAGGAATTGCCAGTCCCTCTTTTTGAATAAGACGTGTTATTTGCAGCTTTGCAAACATGCCGGGAAGCAAGGTCCGTTGAGGGTTTTCGACTTCTGCCCGAAGTACAACATCACCGGTTTCATCGTTAACGCTCATACCGGAAAACAGCAAACGCGCAGGTGTGTCATAGGGTTTACCCTCATCATCAAGCACGACAGCGGTGACATTTGACGGGTTAGCGGGAACAGCGTCACTGGGAAGGTACAGAGAGCGAAGAGCCTGCGAGGGAACGCGTGCGTCAACATAAACACGATCAAGTTGTTGAATAATGGCCATCGCCTGCGTATCGCCAGGGGCTGACCAGCGCACCTTCGGTAACAAACTCCTGATCCACTCGTCCGCTAATGGGCGCTTTCACAGTGGCATAATTCAAGTCTAACTTTTTACGGTTTAAAGAGGCTGTCGCTTCCGCAAGATCGGCCGCAGCCTGCGCACTTGCCGCTTTTGCATCTTCAAGATCCTGCTGGCTAATGGCCGCATTTTTTTGCAACTGTGAAAAGCGATAAGCACGGCTACTCATTTGTTGATAGGTGGCTTTGGCCCTGGCAAGTGCCGCATTAGCCATTTCGACATCTGCCTCAAAAGGCGCGGCATCGATCTGAAAAAGTGCCTGCCCTTCACGTATTTCCGACCCCTGGATAAAGAGTCGCTTTTTAATGATCCCTCCAACCTGAGGACGAATTTGCGCTGTCTTTACCGCAGTAATTCGTGCAGGAAAATTACGAATGGAATAGATATCTTCGGCACCAAGCGTTTGCGTAACAACGTTGATTTTGCTGGTGCGGCAGAGGGATCATTCATCTCTGCTGAATCACAACCTGCGATAAAAAATAAGCATAGCGTTGTGCTAATAGCCAGCTTCCTGATGTTCATTGTTAATTTCCAGGTTTGTAAATTTAAGAAGCGCGGTGACACCATCAACCGTGGCGGATGGTTAACCTTGTTTAAAAATAAAAAATCTAACTCATTGATACCGTCAGCATTAACGATGTTGATTCAGGCAGACAATTCACCGATTCGGCCGCTCAATGAGCCCACAGAGAGTAAACATGCAGTCATCATCAGAGGAAAAAAAGCCGTCATCCACGGTAACCGATCGTGAAAAGCCCGATGCTGCAGACTCAAAACCGGCGTGGCAACACAGGGAGTAGTCGCATCACCTGATACTGGTAACCCCATGAATATCATTATAAAAAATACATACCTTTTGCTTTTCATGCTGCTGACGCCTTGTAAAAACAGTTAAAACTGGACACGTGTTCAAGTTGAATTTATAGTGAAGTTGAACAGATGTCCATATTGAGTTTAAAAAAGGAGCCTTGTCGGAATGTCTTATTACAGTCGAGAGGTAAGACGGCAGATGATACTGGAAACAGCAGTAAACATTGCTTACCAGGACGGATTATCGGCTATGACAGTAAGGCGAATCGCACAGGAAGCACAAATTGCTATTGGACAAATTCATCACCACTTTTCTACTGTCGGCGAATTAAGGTCTGAAGCATTTAAACTTTCAGTGGATCAGGCCCTTAATCTTCTGGTCGAAGAAGGGTTAAAAGAAAGCGCCAGTTGCCTGCAAATGCTTTACTGGTGTCTGTTTACTGGAAATAATGAAGAGGCGCATAAATACAGCAAGTTATGGAAAGAAGCTGAAGTTATCTCATTTCATGATGAAAATATGTGTGACGCCATTCGGCAGGTTACCAAAGCATGGCATACAACGATCGTCAATCTCCTTGAGAAGGGCGCTCTACATTCAGAATTTAAATATGACCGACCGAAAGAGCTCATAGCCTGGGATTTCATTGCCTATTCACATGGCCTCGATGGAATATTCACCCTTGGGCTTGAAGGTTTCGGTCAGAAAGAATACCGGGAAAATACACAGGCCTTTATAAGAAGCCAGATAGAGATAATCACGTAACCGGAAGTATTTCGTTGGAAGTACCCCCTGAACACAAATTTTTTAAACGAAAAATATTTTTTGGCAAGGTAAAGTATGGCATTTAAAAACAGTTTAGTTTTGCCTTTAGGATTGATCGTGGGCTTTTCGTTGAATACAGCTCTGGCAGATAATTTATCATTAGGTCTCACCGGCGGCTGGTCTTCAACGCTTTATAACGAGGTTGATCAAAATAAAAACAACATGGTGTTTCCAAACATTGATTATGATGCGGGGCGTTTCTGGTTTCATGGTTTAAGTACCGGTTATGATCTTCTTCAAACGCCCGCAGACAGTATAGCTGTTGTCGGTTATTATTTACCGCTTTCCTTCGAAGCGAAGGACAGTCATTCGTCAGCAATGCGACAGCTTAAGAACCGGCGCAGTACCTTAATGACAGGTATAAGATATGGGCATGAGTCACTCAGTATGGGAAATTTCGAAAACCACACTCGCAACGGATGCCCTTGGTACGAGTAATGGCCTGTACTGGAGCAATGCCTGGCGTTATCCGGTACAAATCGGCTCACTGGGTTTCGAACCCGCTTTGGGTTTTAACTGGAATGACCGAAAGTTTAATAAATATTATTTCGGCATTAGTGCTGAAGAGGCAGCGAGAAGCGGATTACGCAAATATACACCAGGCGAAAGCGTAACCCCTTATGCTGAAGTCAATATGAATTATATGGTTACGGAAAACTGGAACATTTACGGTGGGGCGCGTTACACCCTATTACCGGATGCCGTTAAAAAGAGTCCCATGGTTGATAAAGATTCGGTCCTCTCTTTATGGACTGGATTTGCTTATGTTTTTTAAACGTGACCAGGGTTTTGGCCCCGGCCATTAAGCACGCATAAAAACCAGCGTTATGGTATGACAACCAAATCTGCAAGTCGACGATATGAATAATCAATCTACTTTCTGCTCCGAACTCATCAACTGGATAGAAAATAATATTAATGAGAGACTTCATCTCGATGATATCGCCCTCAAATCCGGCTATTCAAAATGGCATCTGCAGAGATTGTTTAAAAATAACACTGGAATTTCTCTTGGCCTGTTTATTAAACGCAGGAAACTGGAGTTTGCATACAATGATATCTTAACAAAAAAGGACACAATCACTGAAATTGCATTGAATTATGGTTTTGAATCCTTACAGGGGTTTACCCGCGCTTTTACGAGGCGATATCAATTTCCCCCTTCAGATATCCGTAAAAACCGTTTACGGGAATAACCAGACGTTATATGCAGGCCTGCATTCAGCACGCCATTTTTATATGAAGGGGTAAATTGGGGGCAATGTAGCGAACAGTGAGCATCAAGCCACTCGGCAAAGGGGCGCTCATCAGAACGCCCCATGTTTTTGCATCTAACCGAGGTCCGTCTTAGCGGCCTGCAACACCTTCACTCATGTTGTTGGTATTGCGGGAACTTACGCCCGACAGACGACCGGGTTATTTATCTTTCTGCTTTTCCATCTGCTGAGCTTCTTTCAGGTGCTGCTCAACAACGGGCGTGTGCGCGTCGGCCAGAGCCTTCACGTCGGGATCTTTGATTTTTTCGGCATCGCTTTTCAGCTTAGACAGCACCATTTCATGATCTTTGGTGCCTGCATTTTCCATATACATCTTGTCAAAGTCGTCGCCGCTCTGTTTTTCCAGTTTTTCGGCCATGGCTTTGTGTTTGGCGTCCGGCTCACTTGGCAGGGTTACGCCTTTTTGCTTGGCAACGGCCTGAACTTTCGTTAACGCACTACCGTGGTCATCAACCATCTTCTGAGCATATGCTTTGACTTCACTGCTTTGGGCCTTGCTAAGGGCGATTTTGGCGGCGGCGACTTCATTGATATTGGCCTGTGCCATGTCTTTCAGCGCTTGTTCATCACCGGAACTGAGTTTTGCATTCGCGGCGGTCTGGCCTGCTGCGCCATTTTGCGCGGCACTCGATTGTGTTTGAGCTTGCACACCAACAGTGCTGAACATCGCGACAACTGCTGATACAGCCAGCAGCCCTTTCAAGGTTTTACGTTTTTGCATTGTGTTCTCCTGATGGTCATGGATAGGGTTGATGCCGGTAACTCACCGCGCACAACCTCGTCGATAAATGACAACTTCACTGGTCAGTATAGTGGATCACAGAGACATCAGTTTTACTTATGGTTTTTTAGGATGATCGGCAATAAGTGACACACGCATCAGGCGGGCATGGCGCAACGCGAATTAAGCCAATGACGGACTGAAAACGGCACGCCCCCTTTGAGCAGCCGATCTGATGAGTGGTCTTCTATCACTTCAGCTTAATGTTGAAGGCGATGTCACTTAACGACGTGAGAAAAATTTACAGAACCCACCGAAGGCCGATCCCCACCATTTTCAGTCGCTTACGAAGATCTTCTCCAGCATTTATCATGGGGGAAATATTAAATCGACAGGGAAGCACTGCTATGTCTATCAAACCTCTTACTACAATTGCACTTGTCCTTCCGTTGCTGCTAACAGCCTGCGCCGGTCCACAGTCCAGCGTTGATCGTAATGCCAGCCACGCAGCCGCAGCGCTTGATCGTATCCATTTTGACCCCAACACCCGCCCGTTACGGGCAGATACCATCAAGGCGCTGAAGCCCACCTTGCAGCAACTCTATGCGCAAGGGAAAAAGGATCGCGCGGACGGTCTCTCTTTAGCCGAGGCCAGAAAGCGCGTTGAGAGTTTAAACAACCCAGACGTCCTGTCCGGTGGTGATAAGATGCGGATTAACAACAAAGAATATGATGCAGACTCCCCGGAAAAGCAGCGGCAAATTCTGGTGGATGCAGCAACATCCTCATACTGGGATGGTTATAACGGCCGCCCCTGAGAAACCGGGGCCGACAAATCTGCTATAACGATTCCAGACCTGATACGTAACAAGCCGGAGGCGCCCGCCATGACCACCTTTCATGAACTTACTGCGACCAGTTTGCGTGGTCAGCCCATCTCGATGGCCGATTACGCTGGCAAACTGATTCTGGTGGTGAATACCGCCAGCCAGTGTGGCTTTACGCCGCAGTACGCCGGTCTTGAAGCGCTTTATCAAAAGTACGCTGCCCGGGGCCTGATGGTGCTCGGTTTTCCCTGCAACCAGTTCGGTAAACAGGAACCTGGCGGCGTCGACGAAATCGAACAAACCTGCCACATCAACTACGGTGTGAGCTTTCCGATGTTCGAAAAAGTGGACGTCAATGGCGCCGCTGCCCACCCGGTGTTTCGCTATCTAAAACAGGAATTGCCCGGCGTGTTGGGTAGTCGAATCAAATGGAACTTCACCAAGTTTTTAATCGGACGCGACGGCAAACCGCTCAAACGTTTCGCCCCCTTCACCACACCGGAAAAAATGGAAAACGACATCCTTGCTGCGCTTAACTAAGACCGCGCCGTAGGTGAACTGTGTGTTGACTGCAACGTGATGCTACCGGGGTGAACGGCACGATCCCCGCTCCAGACGCCCGTTCCTCAGCCCGTTGGCGCTCAGAAGCAGAGATGTTTGCCTGATGGCAATATTTTGGAGGGATGAAACACACCACCCCGGTGCTACACTCCCTTCCCTGAATCATTAAACCGCCAGACACGATGAAAAATAAAATTCTCGTCAGTGCATGCCTGATGGGCTTCCGGGTTCGTTATAACGGAAGTGATAAAGAGAATGTGATCGCTCAACTTGCTCGCTGGCAACAGGAACAACGCCTGGTGATCCATTGCCCTGAACTGGCGGCCGGGTTGCCGGTACCGCGTCCCCCGGCAGAAATTATCGCTGCTGACGGTAAAGATGTGATGTTCGGACAAGCCCGGATCATGGAAAACACCGGTCGTGACGTGACGGAACATTATCAGCTTGCCGCCTGGCTCGCCCTGCGTACAGCCCAGGAATCCGGATGTGTCGCGGCGTTGTTAACGGATGGCAGCCCGACGTGCGGTAGCCAACATATCTATGACGGTTCATTTAATGCTCATCGCAAAGCGGGTATGGGCGTCGCGGCATCGCTACTGTCAGAAAAGGGTATAGCGGTATTTTCAGAATCACAGATCGCGGAACTGATTCTCTGGATTAACGAAAGAGAAGGTCCTTCATCCCTTGTCTGATGCAATAAATCGCCCTTCTGCCGCCTCTGTACCGGCATAGTTGGATAACAGCGGCCGCCAGTTGCGATGAAACGTTTAGTGCGCGGAGAAATGCGCCGGAGCGCAAATGCGAAAAATCACGGTTGTGGCGTACGACGCCCAATGGCCTGAACAGTATGAGGCTGAACGCGCCTTATTGCAGGCCACACTGGGTCAGGTCATTTATCACATTCATCATATTGGCAGTACCTCTGTTCCCGGTTTAGCAGCCAAACCCGTTATCGATATTTTGCTGGAGGTAACTGATCTCGATGAACTGGACAGGCTAAACGCTGCTATAGCGGCTATCGGGTACTGCGCCCGCGGTGAAAATGGAATATCGAATCGCCGCTATTTCACCAAAGGCGGCGACCAACGCAGCCATCAGGTTCATGCTTATGTCGCTGGTGATACGCAAATACGAAAACACCTGGCGTTCCGTGATTATCTGATAACACACGGGGAAACAGCGGCACGGTATGCAGAGATAAAACGTGCGGCGATGCGGGCAAGTGAAAACGATGCGCATCGCTATAGTGCCCTGAAAGCAGACTTCATCGAACACCATCTTCGGCTGGCACTCAACGCATCTGAATAAAACACGGGCTCATGGCTATGTCGCGGTGGCCTGCATTCCGTCATACCTTAACGCCATCGCTATCCGTCGCGCGGGGTCGAGCCCGCTGTCGGCTTCCCGGGTCAGTAACGCTCTTATCCGGAGCGGGATCGCGTCGCCTTCCAGCCGGATAAAACCCAGCGAGGCATAAAACGGAGCGTTAAACGCTGCGTCTCGGTCGGTTGTCAGCGACGCGCCTCGCAAACTGCGCTTTCGGCCTTCATCCAGCAAGGCGAGAAGCAAACACCGCCCAATACCCTGTCGTTGCCAGTCCGGATGCACGTCGGCTTCAGCGATATGCAGCCACTCTTCGTGAACATAAGCGCCCGCGAACCCTACCGGCCACGAATCTGTGGCGTACGCCACGTACAGTAGCCCGTTCTCACGCCACTGATTAAGTGTTTCCAGGGGAGTTGCCGTCGGCATTCCTGTCACCGCGCCCGCTTCCCGGAGCGTCTCAAACGCAGCGAGTTCAATCTCCCGTAATGTAGCTAAATCAGCGTACCGCGCAGATTTAATGGTGAACGTTGTCATGATTTTTTCTTTTAGCCAGGCAGGCAATAATTATTATCCCACCGCTCCCCCGATTCAAATGCGCGACGCAAACCGCCGGACCGTGATCGCTCTTACAAAAGATCCAAGATAAAACATCGTCACAAACAACGCGCCCTGGCGTATATTTTTTCAGCGCAGGATACGAATACCGGTTGAAAACAAAATCATGAAGCAAGGAGAGTCAGCGATGCAGTTACAGCCCGGACAAAATACACCTCTTAACCTCGCCACAGCGAGCCTTCAGCTTGATTATCCGCAAAAGTCCGGATTTCAGGGCGAGCCGGATATCGGCGTGTTTATGCTGAGTGATCAGGGAAAAGTGAGCCGGGATGAAGATTTTATCTTCTTTAATAATCCCCGTTCTCCGGAAGGCAGCGTGCAATTAACCAGTGCGGCGGATCACGCCACGCTTCAACTTGATTTGCAAAATATTCCGGCCACGATTCATAAAATCGCCGTTACCCTGGTGATCGATGGCCGGGATAATCTCAGCGGCCTGCTTCACTTAACCATGGCGCTTGAAGGCGTGGCGAAGTTTGTCCCGGAAACCGAAGGCCGGCAGGAAAAGGCGCTTATTCTGGCAGAATTTTACCGCCATCAGGGAAACTGGAAATTGCGCGCCGTCGGGCAGGGTTTTCATGGTGGACTTGAACCGCTGGCCATTCATTACGGTGTGGATGTGGAAAAGCCCGTCGAAAACGCCGCCGCTTCGCCAGCAGCGCCAAAAATCAGCCTCGAGAAAAAGCTCGCGTCAAAAGCGCCCAGGTTGGTCAGTCTGGCAAAACAGGCAACGGTCAGCCTGAGTAAACATAAGCTCGACACCGTCAATGCCCGAGTGGCGTTTGTTCTGGACGCATCCGGCTCCATGAAAGGTCAGTTCTCTAAAGGCAAGGTGCAGGCGGTGCTGGATCGTATCGCCGTACTGGCAGCGCAGTTTGATGACGACGGGACGATGGATGTATGGGGTTTTGCCGAACGACATAAAAAATACCCGGATGTCACGCTGGATAATCTTGATGGCTATATTCAGGCCATTCAGGGCACCAGCAAACGTTCCGCCTGGGAAAATTTGCCCGGGCTGGGCGGTACGAATAACGAACCGCCGGTGATGGAAGAGATAATTGATTATTTTGCTGACAGCACCCTGCCGGTATACGTGGTGTTCATTACCGATGGCGGCATTACCAAAACGCGGCAGATTAAAGAAGCTATCCGGCGTTCGGCCAACACGCCTGTTTTCTGGAAGTTTGTCGGACTGGGCGGAACTCATTACGGCATACTGAAAAATCTCGATGAGTTTACTGACCGCACGCTTGATAACACCCATTTCTTTGCAATGGATGATTTTGGCACGCTTGGGGATGACAAACTGTACGATTTACTGCTGGAAGAGTTCAGGGAGTGGCACGATAACGCTCTCTCCCTGAATCTGCTTAATCATTCCTGACAGCTTGCTCTTACTTGCAGCTAAGCGGCGGATAGCATCCCTGATCCGCCGCTTAACACTGCATCCTTACCGCTGGACGTCGTTCGTCGTTGGCAGGGCAGTCTCAGAACCTTTTCACTTTTAACAGGCTCATCACGCCTATTCCGAGTCCTAACACCCCGCCGCCCCACAGGCACATCCTGAATAACCGCATGATCTGCACCTTGTCGAAGGAGACAGGCACACCCCAGGCCAAATAGCCAAAGGCTTCTCCCGCGATATAAACCACGACGCCAACGAGCATGATGCCGAAAATGCATATCGCCATCACAACGATGAGGAAAATCAGGCTCTTCATCTATTTTTTCTCCATCAATTGTTTCTCCATGGCCTCTTTTTTGTCCTGAATCACGGTGCCCATATATTCGGAGGTCACGCTCCCTCCGATGTTACCCGCAGCGGCAGGGATTTGGCTTGGCAACATCTCTTTGGAGATCCCGAACTGGCCTGTAATCTCCGTATATTTTAGCAACGTCGGGTTAAATTTCGGGTCCCAGCCCCCGGTATACCATTTCCCGATTGCGTTAACGCCCGGCTTAACGAGGTAGTTACCCACCCCATAACCGATCCAGGCCCCTCCGCCATTGGTGATCGCGCCAGTCAGCGGATCATCACCGTTAAGGGCATTGGCAAAAGCGCCGCCCGCAGCGTTCCAGCCGACCGTTCCCTTCCAGCCGTTGCCCATAGTGAACACATTCACCCAGCCCGCCACGATGGCATTAACAGGATTCACTTCACCGGTATCCCAGTACTGGATCCCGGAATTAGCGCCAAAGCCCAGCATCCACATCGCCTGAGCACTACCCGGCAACAGAGCTACGCTGCCGGTCGCCAGCGCGCCCGCATAGGCTTTATTAGCCGCAATCCCACGCTGGCAGGCTTCGCCGGACGGATCGTCGCTACAGGAAAGCACATCCGCGCCGTGATCCCTCACTTTAACTTCGTGGCTCAGTTCAGTCCCGCCATACAGGTTATTCTCAACGGTTGTTTTCCCGGCCTGTGCGGCACTGATTGCGGACGCGCCGCTGTCGTCCACCAGGCCTCCCGCCAGGCCAGCGGCCAGCGTCGCCAGGGTGGAGACCACCTGTTTCTGGCTGTCGCTGAGCTCTTCCGCACGTTTGCCGTACATCTCATTGGCAATCAAACCGACCACTTCCGCAGTGGCTGCGCCCGCAGCCCCGGCCAGCGCGTTCTGACCCTGCGCCAGTGCCAGTGCTGCATTCACAACCGCATGGGCCGCGACTTTGCCTTCCTGGCTGAGGTCGGTGCGATGGCCGATCGCCTGGGCAATATAGGGCGCAGCCCCGCCCGCCAGTGCGGCTTTGATATCGCCGCCTGCCAGTCCTTGCACCGCCGCTGTTGCCGCCTGAATCGCACGCTGGTACTGCCCGCCGGTGTCAAACCCGGACGCCTTCAGCGCATCGTTATAGGCCGTCTGATAAACCTGGCCGAGGATATCATTACTGCTGGCCGTTTGCCCCGGATGGGCTTTCTCCCAGGCGGCTTTAGCAGCCAGCAGATCCTGGGCAGAAGCATTTTCCCGCGCCGCGTTCGCCGCCTCGGTAGCGCGGATGCTGCCTTCGGTACGGGCAATATCAGAAACCTGATTGCCGATCTGGCCAATCAGTTGCGCCTGCTGCAGACGATTCTGCTCTTTCTCTTTATCAAAAATCGGCGACAGCGTCTGATTGGCGTGTTCGACATCCCGGCTTAACAGCGCGGTATCCTGCTGCTGGTTCTGTCGATCGCGGATAATCAGGGTTCCGTCAGACAGCGCCGCACGGGTGGTGCTGTCGGCCTCGCCGCTATGGTTGGCCCCCACCAGCAGGCTGTTCGCCAGATTACCGGCAAACTGGCTGCCGATACTGCCGCCGGTGCTGAAGCCGACGCTCTGATGTTCAACCTTGTATTCGGCACGGTTCTGAATATCGCTAAAGCCCAGGGTTCCGGTATCGAGACGGTTTTTATCTGCCCCGGCGGTGGAACCAATCACCGCGCCGTCCAGTTGGGTGTGCTCGCCCACGCGAATATCGTAACCGCCCTCCCCGGCAAAAATACCGGTTTGCTCAACCACCGAATCGTAGTTGCTGTGCATCTTATCGCGGCTGAGGCTGGCGCTCGCCGAACCGCTCATGGAGCCAAAACTGAAGCTGCCGCCCGCGCTGGCATTCTGCTGGCGCGAATCGTAGCGATCGCTGTCCTGTTGCGAAATCAGGGTCAGGTTGCGGCCTACATCGGCTTTCACCGTTTCGCCGTTAACCTGTGCGCCGACCAGGGTGGTGTCACGCCCGCTCATCAGCGTCACCTGACGACCGGCGTCCACAGTGGTTTCGGTATAGCGTGTGCCGTTACCCCTTTCGTTACCGCTGCCTTTATTCACGCTGGCGGAGACGTTAATCCCCCAGCCGCCGGAACCGGCACCGATACCCACGCCCACGCTGCCGCCGCGGCTTTCATTTTCGCCCTTCAGCCACTGGGTGTTTTCCGCCGATTGCAGCGTGATATCGCGGTTTGCCGCCAGCGTCGCATTATTGCCCGCTTTGATCTGGCTGCCCTGGATGGTCAAATCACCGTCCGTGCCTGGCGCGCCGCTGCCGGTGGCCTGTACCAACAGGTTACGGCCCGCATTCAGTGTGCTGCCCTGCGCGGTAGTCTGCCCGCTCTGCTGGGTGGATTTTGACGACTGGCTGCCCCAGGAGAGGCTTACGCCAACGGTATTGGTGTTATTCGCCACATCCCCCTGCGCGGCATCCATCCTCACGGCCTGCGCCGCCTGAACGCCCGACAAGGCGGCGCTGACGCCCTGGAGCGCCTGGAGACGGCTGTTGCCTGCCGATTTCGCATTTTGGGTCGCTGTGACTACGCTGTTCAGGGCGCTGCCCGCCGTGCCCGACAGTGCCAGGGTCAACCCGGAGGTTTTCTGCTCGACAATATGGGTCTGGCGGTTCTGGTTTTGCGCGGCGGTAATCTCCACGTTTTTACCGGTAAGGGTCATATCCTGACCCGCCACCAGTTCCGAGCCCGTCACGGCAAGACGGTTGCCCGCGCCCAGAGTCAGGTCGCCATTGACGCTGCCAACGGTACTGCCCGCCTGGGTCACGTTTGCGCCGGTATCGGTGGTCTTAACGCTTTGTGAACCGACGCTGAAACCGATGCCGCCTGAGCTCATCAGACCGGATTTTTTCTCCTGTCTTAAATGCATCTCTTCGTTGCGTTCCTGCGCCGTGCCGATGGTCATATCGCGGCCTGCCAGCAATGCCACGTCGCCGCTGCCCGCGATGCTGCCGCCGCGCAGGGCCAGGTCGCGCCCGGCAGTGACGTTAACGGTATTGCCGCTCAACTCGCTGCCCTGCGCAGTCTGGCCTGACACCACGTCATGAGTACGGGTGGTGGTTTTCGACAGCCAGCCGCTGCTGCCGACCACTTTGTGCCGCTCGTCCAGGTGCTGCGTGTTTTGTCCTGCCAACAGATTGATGTCGTTACCAGCATTAAGCGTAAGCGCCTGGTCAGACGACACCGTCGCGCCCCGCGCCTGGATATCGTTACCCGCGACCAGCGTCACGGCACCCCGGCCTACCACTTCGCTGCCAACGCTGCGCGTCTCGCTCTGGGACAACGTGTTATCCGCATCCCAGATCAGTTTGTCGCTGCGCCCGGTGGTCACATCATTGAGCGTGATATTGCGGCCCGCCACCAGTTGCGCCTGGGCGTTATCGCCGCTGGCGACCACTTGCGCGCCGGTCAGATTGAGATCGCGCCCGGCTTTCAGCCCAAGCTTGCCGTCTTCGCCCTGAACGTAAATCCCGGAAACACTGTCGATAGTGGTCCGCGTAAAGCGGTTTTCCCCCGCCACGCTTTCCGCGTTGCGCAGCGTGGTTGTGGCGTTGATATCGCGCCCGGCGCTGACCAGCAGGCTGTCCGTGCCCTGCAATACGCCGCCGATGTTATTGATATCGGTGCGCGCGGCGATACGGGCGTCCGCCCCCTGGATCATCCCGCTCTGGTTGGTGATGTTATCCGCGTCAAGCTGGAGCACCCGCCGCCCGGCGATGGTGCCCCGGTTAAAGAGATCGCCGTCGAGCTTCATCACGACGTTGTTACCGGCGATCAGCGAGCCTGAACCGCTGATATCGCCCGGTTTCACCTTCGCATAAACCTGCGGCATCAGCACCGTCTGCATTGAGCCATCCGGCATTTTCACGTCGGTATTCACCAGCCAGACGATATCGCCGGTCAGCAGGGACATCTGCTCCGGCGTCAGGGCGACACCGAGTTTCAGGGCGTATTTCTTCCCGAAGGCGATCCCGCCGTCCATCAGCGCTTTAAACTGCTCTTCATCATTGGTATAGCCATCAAGATAGCGATACCCGGTCAGCTCAACCACCTGCTCACGGATCAGGCGCTGCTCGTAAAAACCGTCGCCCAGACGTTTGAGTTTGCCGTCGCCGTTCTGGCTGAGGGCATTTTGCATATAGTCGCTGCCCAGCCACAGTTTCTCGTTGGTAAAGCGCGGATCGGTTTCCACCAGATACGATCCACTGGCGGACGGGTTGATTTTAAACAGGCTGTTATCCGGCAGCACCGTGTTTGGCCCGACGATACGGATCGCGTAGTCACCGGGTGTCACTTCAAAGCGCTGGCCCGGCAGCGGCTTCACCGGCTCACCGTCGTCCACAGTCTGCTGCCAGGGCGCACGGGAGACGGCATCCACTTTACCGGTCACCGCGCCCGCTTCGCCGATGGTCACATCGGTTGCGGGTAAGGTGAGCGGCGCAAGCGTAATGTTACTGCCCTGTACGTCGCCCTTGCTGATAAGCTGGCCGGGCTTGAGCAGGATCTCCTGAATCACCGTCGGTGGCTTGTAATCGGTGCGATCGCGGCCCTGCTCGTCAGACCCTTTATGGCGAATACGGTAATAGTGCGTCACGGTGCCCACATCGGTGGTGTAGCGCTCGCCAGGTACATCCGGGTTGAGCACGCCATTCGCCATGCCGCTGGTGCTGAGCGTGCCGCCCGCCACCACCTGGCTTTTATCGTTGAACAGTTGGTCGCCCGCGAGGATTAAATTGCCTCCGGCCAGGATTTTCGCCGGATCGCTCTCTTTAATGCGCGTCTCTTCAACCGTCCGCTGGTATTCATACTGATTGAAGTTGTCGTTATTGGAGCCCGTGTCTTCCGGGGTATTCAGGTTGCGCAAGCCATCGGCGGATTTACGGTTAACGTAAACCCCTTCATCGTTGGCGTTCCAGCGGTTCGGCGATCCTTTATGTTGGTATTCCGTCACCTGTTCCTGGGAAACGGTCACCCGCTCGGTGGAAAAATGATCGTTGATATTGTTGATCTGCCCGGCAGTGATCCACATATTGCCCGCGGATTCGATGGTCGCGCTGTGGTTGTTAATCACCTCCGCACGTCCCGTCACATTACCGTTATCATCGAGCTTGCCGCCAATCACCATGTCGCCGCCGCTGTAGATCAGCGCGTGGTCACGGTTATTGAGCGTATCGGTGGCGATACCCACCCATTCGCGTCCGGCCAGCGTGGCGGCTTTGCCGTTGGCCGCCAGGTTATTGAAGGTGACGGTGTTGATGCCGATGGCGTCGCCGTAGATGCGCCCGGTCCCCTGGTTAGTCAGGGTGTTGGCATCAATCCGCGTATAGCCGCCGTCGATCAGACCGTAGTTGGTTAGCGTGCCGGTAATGTTGAGGCTGTTTTTCCCGGCGCTGATCTCCCCGCTTTCGGCGTTCGTCAGGTTACCGCTCTGCAGATCAAGTTGTTGCCCCGCCAGCAATTTACCGCTGTTAGCGATATCACCCGGCGTGGTGATATGCAGGGTGTCATTGGCGATAATCGTGCCACCGTTAATCAGGCCGCTGTCGCTGTGCAGGCGCATATCCCCCAGCGACAGCAGATCGCCGTCGCCGCCGATGCGCCAGCCGTCCACATCCAGCCGTTCGCCCGCTTTGGCGACCCCGCCGGTATTCAGCAGATCCAGCTTCGCGCCGTTGAGGGTCAGGTTGCCTGCAGATGCCAGCGCGCCGTCGGTATTATCCAGCAGGCCGCCATTGGTGATGGTGAGCGCTTTATCCGTCAGGATCACGCCGCGCTGGTTATTCAGCGTGCCGGTGTTGAATGTGGCTGAGGCGGCTTCGACACCCTGATTTTTATCCTGGGTATTCTGGTTGGCGAAGCTGACGGCGTTAACCGTGAGCTGTGCGCCGCTGCGGATCAGGCCGGAGACGTTATCAATAGCGCCTTTGGCGACGTCCAGCATCAGATCGCCCACCGACTGGATTTGGCCGCCGCCGTTTTGCAGCGCGCCGCTCTCGAGGGTGGTCGCGGATTCGCCGATAATGCGTCCGCCATTGCGGTTATCCACGCTGGCGGCGCTCAGTTCGAACGGGCCTTTGGCCGCCAGGGTGCCGTTCTGGTTATTCAGCGCGCCGCTGTTCAGGGACAGGGAGCCGAGGCTGTTCAGGGTGCCGTCGAGATTGGTGAAGGCGTGTCCGGTGGTATCCAGCGCCACGCTGCCGCCCTGCATCAGGCCGGATTGATTATTGAGTTCACCGTTCAGGTCCAGCGTCAGCGCCCCGGTCGCCACCAGGTCGCCGGAGGTGTTATCCAGCGTACCGCTGTTGAGCGTCAGGCTTTTACCGGCGAGCGTGACGCCGTCGTTATTGGCAAAGGTGCCGGTGGTCAGCGTCATCTCACCGAGGCTGGTGATGCCGCCTTTATCGCCGCTGCGGCGGTTAGTCAGTTCGCCTGCTTCGACGGTAAGCGCGTCGCCGCTCTGGATCAGACCGCCCTCGTCATTATTGATACTGTCGCCGCCAAGCGTCAGCGCCTGCTGTGCCGCCAGTTGGCCCGCGCGGTTGTCGAGGGTGCCCGCTGCAATCGCGCCGCGTCCACCGCTGACCATTACGCCCTGCTGGTTATCGAGTTTTCCGGCGTGGATGCTGAGATCGTTACCCGCGCCGAGGATCCCGTTGGCATTGTCGAGCGTCGCGGCATCAAGGTTCATCGCGCCGCCGGATTTCAGCGATCCGCCGCCGTTGGTCAGGGTGTTGACCCGGGCGGTGACCGCCTGCTCCGAACCCAACAGGCCGTTACGGTTGTCCACGGCATTGCCGGTAAGATCCAGCGCGCCACCGCTCACCATTACGCCGTGCTGGTTATCCATATCTCCGGTGGCAAGCGTGAGCGTGCCGCTGCTGCTGATGCCGCCGGTTTCACCGCTGTTGCGGTTGGTCAGCGTCGCGCCGTGGGTGTCGATTCGGGTATTGCCGGTCGCCTGGATCAGCCCCGCCGTGTTATCCAGCGCGCCGCTGTCTACGCGCATATCGCCCTGTGCCAGCAGTTTGCCGGACTGGTTATTCAGCGCGCCGTTGTTGAGTTGCAGGGTCGCGCCGCTGGCGACCATCTCTCCCGCCGTGTTGTCCACGCTCGCGGCGTTCAGCGTCAACGCGCCGCTACTTTCGACCCGTCCCTTGCGGTTGCTGACTGCGCCACGGCTGACGATGTCGGATTGTCCGGCAGAGGCCGAGATCAGGCCACCGTCGTTATTCAGCGTCCCGGTCTGCGCCCGCACACTGCCGCTGGCCGCCAGCGTCCCGTCACGGTTATCCAGCACGGAACCGGTATCGACGCTGAGGCTGCCGTTCTGGGCGGCAATGAGTTGCCCGCTCTGGTTAGTGAGCGAACGGGCACGCAGCGCCACGTTGCCATTTGCGGCGATCTGTCCGGCGTTATTGTTGACGTCTCCCGGCAGATCCAGCGTGAGATTGCCGCTGCCGGTCTGCACGATACGCCCTTTCTGGTTTGACAGCGTGTTCGTCTGGACGGACAACGCCTCGGCTGTCACCTGGCCGCCGTCGTTATTCAGGCGTGTTGCACTGCGGGCGGCCAGCTCCCGGGCGCTGACCTGCGCACTGGCAGTGGTCAGCTCGCCGGAGCCCGCATCAAGCAGCACCGTATCGCCCTGGGTTTTGCTGCCGCTGAGGTCGATCCCCTGCCCCCGGGCGATCAGCGCGCCCCCCGCCAGGGTTTGCCCATGCGCGGCCAGTTGCCCACTGGCGCTTAAATCCAGGTTTCCCTGAGCGGCGAGTTTGCCGTCATCCTGTACGCCTGCCGCCAGTATGCCCTGGCTGTTGCCCGTCAGGCTGGCGGCCTGCACCCGGGTATGATTGCGCGCCACTATCGAGCCGCGGTTATTGACTTCGCCGCCGCTCTGCACACTGGCACTACCGCCCGCGTAGATCGCGCCGCTGTTATCAATACCGCCCGATGCCGCGAGCAGGGTATCGCCTTTGCCGCTGATGTTGCCGCTGTTTTCAATCCGGCCATCCGCCGTCAGCGTGACGCTGCCTGCCTGCGCGCCGATGTTCCCGGCGTTGCGTACCCCGACGCCGCTTTCGGTGCCCACCATCCGGATTTTACCGGCGTACATGCCGCCAAGGCTGGCTACGTCCAGCGCCATTTGCGGACGAGTCGCCGGATCGTCAGTGGTTTTATCAATGCGCTCGTGCGCCGCGTCCACCAGGTTGCGACCAGTGGTGACGTTAAGTTCGTTGCCCCAGATCCCGGCATTCACATTGACCGAGCGGGCGATGATATCGGTATAGTTGGCGCCGGAAGTATCCAGCCCCTTGCCTTCAATGTTTATCTCGCCGCGCTCGACGTTATAGCCGGTCAGCGCGCCGTTGTTGAGTTGCGGCTGGCCGGTGGTGAGCGTGGCGCGGTTGGCGTTAATGAATCCGCAGCCGTTACAGGTAATGCCTGACGGGTTGGCAATGACCACCTGCGCCTGCTTCCCGGCCACTTCCACATAGCCATTGAGGCGGCTTGGATCGCGGGAATTCACTTCGTTAAGAATGACCCGGGCTTCGCCTTTGCCGAGCCACGGGTTGCCTGCCACCATGCCGCCAAGCTGCGTCTGAACGTTTCTGTGCGAGTTGTTCAGGATAACGCCCTGCTGACTGACATCGAACTGGCTGTATTTGTTGTGGGAAACCCCCCGCCGCGGAAGGCGTCTGAATATTAACCTGTGGCGTACCGTTAGCACTCTGGAGCAGGGTCGGCTGCTGGCCCGGCAAGGCGCTGCCGTCAGCCACGATGTTCGCGTGCACAGGCGTGACGACGCCCATCGCCAGCCACAGGCTGAAACTGAGCGCCCCGATTTTGCCGATCAGGCGGCTGTGGGTATGTCCAATGCCGGAGGAACGCGCTGACGACGCCCTGCCCGAGCGGGCAATATCCGCCACCACCATTAACATCCCGCGCGCTTTGTTAAAGACGATGCGATACAGGTTCTTATTCATGGAAATTTCCTTATTAAACTTCTGGCAGATCAACCGCTAGCGGGTGCTCGCGTCGCCAGTCTCGTGCGGCTTCACGGCTGACCCGCGTGCCATGAAATGTCACTACGCGTTTTCCGCGCTCCCCGCCCCGGTGATAAAGCGCCCGCATGCAGCTGTCCGGGAACACTTCCTGAAGGACCAGTTTGCTCATGGCGCGGGTATGCCCGAAGGGGGCGATCCAGTCGCAGAACCACAGGCGATCGCCGCTGTCCCAATCCTCCTGCGGCATATGAATCGCCGGTTGGGTGAGATAGCGGGCTTCAGATTCAGGATTGAGCCAGGCCCAGCTCAGGAAAAAAACCGGCCGCTCATGCTGAAAGGCCAGTACATACTGGCCGCGTTTGATAATCGGCAGCAGCAGCGTCGGGAGCGCATGCAGCGGCGCATCACGATGCATAGCGGAATGCATCCACAACCAGACGGTTGCGCCGAGCGCTTCCACTTCATTCGGCTGCTCGCCCAGCATCAGCGGGGCTTTGATCTCGTAATCGCCAATTCGCATTCGCCGCTCCTTACCAGTCCCAGTTGAGGCTGAACCCCAGCGTGAGATTGCTGGTTTTGAAACCGTCAGGTTTAGAGAACGGCGTCCCGGCAAACAGGTCGTAGCCGGTGTGGAAGGCATAACCGCGCAGGCCCGCGACGCCACCCGCCAGGTGGGTGCCCACCAGATAGTCGGTGCCATAACCGCTCACTTCGCCATAGTCCGCGCCAAGGTAGAACTCCTGGGACGGCAGCGGCGTGCTCCAGGCGATATCGTTACGCACATACCAGCCGCGGCTGGCGTTAAGCGTACGTTCCCCGTCGAAACCGCGTACCGTCCAGCGGTTACCGATGGCGAACTGATCCTGCGGCGTGAGCGGCGTATTGCTCAGTTGCTGCTGATACTGCGCGTTATAGCGGAAGTTCTGCGAGCCGATCGCGAAAGGCACATTGAGCTGGGCGTTGAATTGCAGGATCTTGCTGAGCGCGGTGGCTTCATCGAAATACTCTTCCGGCGCCGGGGCCGCCCCAAACCAGCGGGTACCGCGCTGATAGCTGACGCCCGCATCCAGGGTAGCCTGGTTTATATAGTGGCGGTGCTGCAAGCCGATACGCCAGGCAGAGGTTTGACGGCGTTGTACGTCAATCTCGGTGTCGTCGATGTAGTTGCGCGTTTTGCGCACCAGCACATCGTACGTGAAGGAGGTTTTTTGGGTGCCGCTACGGTGCAGGATACGGCTGAGCTGCAGGTTCAGGTTCTGGCTTTCGCCGCTGTAGCGATAATCTTCATTAATGCCCGCCACGGTTTGGTGATAGTCGTAATCGTTGCCGGTTACGGAGAACATCCAGTAGCCAAACGGCACGGAATAATGACCGGTGTAGTTTTTACTGCCTTTGCCGCCCCCCTGATCGAGATCGTGCGAAGCAGAAACATACAGCAAATCGCTCAGGGAGAACGGGTTATCCAGGGACAGCGTCAATCCACCCTGGTAACGGCCAGTGCTTTTGGTGCCGGCATCGTCCAGAGACGCGCCAAGACGCCACATTTTTTCCTGCTTCCAGCTTACCTCGATATCACTTTCACCAGGCTGCTCACCGGGCAGGATCTCCATATGCGCTTTTACGGTAGGCAGGCGCTGAAGGTTTTCCAGCCCCTGTTCAATATCACGCAGATCCAGCAGCTCGCCCTCCCGTGGCGGGAACGTGCTGTAAAGCTGGATATAGCGATCGCTGTCCGGGGTGAGCCTGACCTGGCGGACGTAGCCCGGCACCAGCACCAGCGTCAGAACGCCGCTTTTCAAATCCTGTGACGGTGCCAGCACCCGCGTGGTGATGTAGCCATGATCCACCAGTCGGTTTTGCAGCGTGCTCATCAGCAGATTAATGCCCTGCGCACCCAGGCAGCGCCCCTCGGCTTCCACGCCCAGATGTTGAATGGGCAGCCAGCGCGGCAGCTTTTCTTCACCGCTCAGCACCACTTTATGAATCGGGAAACACGGCGTTTCGTTCGGATAATCAATACTGCCGAACCCGGAAGACGGCGGCGACAGGCGCACATCGGGCTTAGGTGGCGTCAGTTGCTGCTCAAGCGCTTTCTGACGCTGCTGCTGGATAATAATTTGTTCTTCGGCACCAGCGATGCCCTCGGCACTGCTGGCGACAGACGTAAAAAGAAGACCGGTTGCTGTGAAAAAAATGTTACGAACCAGGAGTTGGTGACAGCGCATCTGACAGTCCCTGTGATGTAAGTAAATCGCGGTTATTGTTAATTTATGTAAAATTTAGCCGCATTATCCACGCGAGGGTGCTAACAGCAATCACCAATATTTATGGGTAATGAGCGCTTGTTAAGGCCATTAACCATGTTTTTTCAGGGTGATAACGTTTAGTTTTCCTGACTGTAAAAATATTATTTTCAAATTTAAAATCAGAAAGTTAAGAAAATTGCAGTTACGTAAGCCAGCGTGAATAATGCCTGGTCAGGGCTAACAACACGATTAATGGAATGGAAATTTTCAGGATTATTCCTGGAGAGAGCGGGTTTCATACGAAAATTGATAACGGGAGCTAATGCATTTGGCGTAACGCTAAAAACGCGACTCAGTGCTATGACGACGCGTTTTTATGATAACAAACCATTTACAATAAGCCCGATCGGAATGGTGCAACCGGGCGTTATTGCATTAGTGCTGGCCGCCAGGTTCGTGCCAGACCGCCTCGATGTTATAGCCGTCAGGATCGAGAATAAACGCGGCGTAGTAGCCCGGATGATACTGCGGTCGGTAACCTGGCGCGCCGTTATCCTTGCCACCCGCGTCGAGGGCCGCTTTATAGAACGCCTCCACCTGCTCTTTGTTTTTTGCACTAAACGCCAAATGCATGCGCGGCGTGGATGGCGTGCCAGCGGTTATCCAGAATGCGCCGCCAGGATCGGCCCCGTTTTCTGACTGCTCAGGCCCAAAGCCCGCCGCTTCACCAGCGAATTCCCGGCGGATGATATGCCCCAGACTTGCCAGCACCCGCGTATAAAACTGTTTACTTGCTGCAAAATCACTGACGCTAAAACCGGTATGGTCGATCATTTTTCTGCCCTCGTGACGTACAGGAGCGGCAAGTAAACCATTCTGCGGCGGAATGATGTTTGACCAGGCAGCGAAAACCGAACATTTGTTCCTGCGCAGGTGATGCCTGAGCAAGACCGGTTGAATAGCCGTTCCGGCCATTACCGACCATAATGACGCGCAGGGACATTGATTATGCAAGTAACGGGAGGTCGTTGATGGTCAGGATTGATTCGTTCGACGCGGCGGGTGGGTGCTGGATCAACCCGCCCGACGGCGCGTCGGTAGAAGGAAACACGCTGCGTTTCACCACCCATGCTAATACCGATTTCTGGCGAGACACCTTCTATGGCTTTACGCGGCACAGTGGACACGCGTTCGGCTTTTATGTGGACGGTGATTTCACTCTCCAGGTTAAAGTGATGGCCAGTTTTACCCATCTCTACGATCAGGCAGGCCTGTTCATTCAGGACGACGATCGTCACTGGGTGAAAGCGGGCATCGAATTCAATGACGAGAAACCGGCCATCGGCTGCGTGGTGACGCGGGAACAATCGGACTGGTCAACCGGGGTATTTCCCGGCGAACCCGGTGTATTCTGGCTGCGCGCCACGCTGGCGAACGCGGCGCTCAGGATCCAGTATTCCACCGACGGGCAAACCTGGCCGCTGTTGCGGCTGTGTCACTGGCCGCCTCAGCCACGGCGCTTTGTCGGCGTAATGGCCTGCACCCCGGAACGCGCCGGACTCGACGTGGTGTTCGACGGCTTTTCAATCGGTGCGCCGTCAGGCAAACCGTTGCACGACCTGTCGTAAGCTATAAAGGGAAACCGTCCGATGCGCCATGCCAGAAAAGCGCGACAATAATGCTATTATCCGGCCCGGAGACGGCGTTCGGTCGCTGACATACACCCCAACCTGGATATAACGTATGAATAATGAAATACCGCTGAAATTTTATGACATCGTGGATGAGTACTCGACGGAAACGGAAACCCCCGTCAGCGAGACTGAACGGGATGCGCTGGCGCACTACTTCCAGTTGCTGATCACCCGCCTGATGAATAATGAAGAGATCAGTGAAGAGGCGCAGCAGGAGATGGCCGTTGAAGCCGGGATCAATGCGCTGCGTATTGACGAAATCGCCACGTTTTTGAATCAGTGGGGCAATGAGTAACCGCCCCTGAAGCGTCACGGTGCGCCGTTGACGCTTCCGCCTGTTTTCTGCCCGGACTACCGCTACCCCTCCCGCCTGACATAAACTAAAGACGTGGTCTGCGTGCGCAATGTGCTTTACACTGCGCGCTGCAAAAATTCAGTCGATAATGGTTAATCAGGCGGTAATGGCGATGAACGGTAAAATCACGAGTTGGTTTAAAGATAAAGGTTTTGGATTTATCAAAGATGAGAACGGCGATAACCGCTATTTTCATGTGATTAAAGTCGCCAACCCGGATCTGATTAAAAAAGACGCGGCGGTGACGTTTGAACCGACCACCAATAATAAAGGGCTGTCGGCGTATGCCGTTAAAGTCCTGCCGGAAAGCAAATACATTTATATCGCTGGCGAGCGAATCAAGCTCACCGCGATAAAATCCTATCTGGTGTATCGCGAAGAAGTCCCTGCCGATACCCGCATCGATAAAGAAAATGCGATCCTCTCTGTGGGCGCGCTGATGAGCAGCATCCGGCCAAAATCGGGCGCTCAGCCGGGCGAAATGCGCTCAGTCAAGAAGCTCGCTATCACCACCTTCCAGGGCACGACCTTAATCTTCTCGGAAGATGAGATTGACGTGGATGCCACGGTGAAAATGCTCAAGGTATAAACGCCGCCGCACCGGCACAGCGAGGCGCAGAAGTCGGGTATACTCCCGCATATGACTGGCAGGTTTAGAGACGAACATGACAAAACTCACCTTACAAGAACAGATGCTGAAAGCGGGTTTAGTGACCAGCAAGAAAGTGGCGAAAGTCCAGAGAACGGCGAAAAAATCACGCGTTCAGGCCCGCGAAGCGCGGGAAGCCGTGGCAGAAAATAAAAAAGCGCAGCTGGAGCGTGACAAGCAGTTAAGCGAACAGCAGAAACAGGCGGCGCTGTCGAAAGAGTACAAAGCGCAGATTAAGCAACTGATCGAAATGAACCGCATCGTGGTGGCGAAAGGTTCGATCGATTTTAATTTCACCGACCATAACCTGATTAAAAAGGTGGTGGTGGATAAAGCGACCCAGGCGCAGCTCATTAGTGGCCGTCTCGCCATCGCCCGTCTGGCGATCGATAACAAAGACGAGTGCGACTATGCCATTATCCCTGCGGTCGTCGCCGATAAAATCGCCCAGCGCGACCCGGCCACGGTGGTGGTGAACAGCGCCCTCAGCCAGGAAGCGCAGGATGAAGACGATCCGTATGCAGATTTCAAAGTGCCGGATGATTTGATGTGGTAACTCCACGTCCGTCACCGGAAACAAAAAAGGCCGTCAGGCCTTTTTTATTGGCTGTTTTACCCCTCGCCGCCTTCACGCTGCTTTTGCAGATTATCCCGGCCCACGCCGCCGATAAAGGGCAGCCTCAACCGCAGCGGCGAAATATCGACGCCCACGTTTAATCCCAGCATATTCACTTCAAACCCCTCTTCCGCGCCGAGCGTCATCCCCGCCACACCAAGTAGCGAAACCTGAACGCCCCGCCCCGACGGCGGCAGCCCCACAATGTGGCGCAGAGAACGGAAATCTTTTCCCACGGCGTTTGCGGGCATATCCAGTCTGAGCGCCGGGACTTCGCGGCCGATGTGCGCGATAAAGGTGTTGCTGTTGGGGCCAGGCCAGGCGCGATAGGTGTCCGCCACGGATAAGACGCGATAGCCGCTTCAATTTGCGGGATCATCGCTTGCGCCGCGTCCCCGTGATGCTGCACCAGCAAACGAGGTTTTGCGCCGTACCAGTACCCATCCGGCGCGTTGCGATTATGGCGCACCTTTTCCCCCGCCCCCCAGCTGATAACCTCATAGCGGGAATACTGGGTTTCTCCGGCGCGTTTGAAAATGATCCACGGGTGTACCGCCACCACGCCTTTCCAGCCCCAGGTGGGCGCGGCGTAAACCTGCACCACGGCCTGTCCGGCATTGCGCCAGGGATCGGGCGCGAGGCCTGCCGAATCATGGCGAGCCGACCACCAGCCTTCCTGGGCTTTAGCGTTAGGGTGATACATGGCGCGTCCGATACTGGCGATAAGCGAAAGCAGAACAATACATAAAAAACTGAGGCTGAGGGTTTTAATCAGGGTCATTAGGGCCTGCGAGTGGATAGTGAACAGATGTACGCCGCTGCAAGACTACTTTACTGGCTTATTTTTGTACACCTGCACGGCACGAAGCGCGCCCTGGCGGCCAGCAGGCTGGTTCTGCGCGGAGAGCTTTCTGAAGATAAGGGATCGACTCTGACCGAGCCGCCCGAGAGTCGTGCATTATCAAAGACATTAAGGCACTTTTCCCGCCCCGAACCGCCGCGCATCAGGCTGGTTTACAGAAGTGCCCGAAGGGTTTTTCGTTTGACTTATTTTGTAAAAAGTTTACATTTCCGGACATGAAAACTGTGCTGATTATTGTCCCGGATGGCGGCATGCTGTTTGAAGCCGCAGGCATTGCCGACATCCTGATGCAGGCCAACCGCCTTCACGCTGCGCAACATGCCGCGCCGCGCTATCGCATTACGCTTGCCACCACGCAACCGCACCAGGTTATCCACGGTCAGTCCGGGCTCAACCTGCTGGCGGACAATCGCCTCACCGAACTCGATCCCTTTGAATCCCGCGATACCATCATGATCACCGGACGCGGCACCCATGCTGACGAAGGGGATGCTGTGGCGAGTTGGGTGCGCATGGCGGCGCCGCATACCCGGCGCGTCACATCGATTTGCGGCGGCGCGATGCTGCTGGCGCAGGCGGGACTACTGGATGGACGACGCGCCACCACCCACTGGCGTTTGCTGGAGGAAATGCAAACCACATACCCTCACGTTAAGGTCGAAGGCGGTCCGCTCTACATTCAGGACGGGCCGGTCTGGACATCCGGCGGCGTCAGTTCCGGGTTCGATCTCACACTGGCGCTGGTGGAGGATGATTACGGATTTACACTCGCCCGTGATATTGCCCAGGACATGGTGATGTATCTGCGCCGTCCCGGCGGGCAGTTGCAGTTCAGCCGTTATAAACTGGACCAGACTGAACATGCCGGTCCGGTGGGTGAACTGCAACGCTGGATACTGGCGAATCTCGCCGACGACTTGTCGGTTGAAAAGCTGGCGGAACGGGTGGCCATGAGCCCACGCAACTTTACCCGCGTGTTTACCCGCGAAGCGGGCGTCTCCCCGGCGCGTTACGTGTCAGAAGCGCGGCTGGCCGCTGCCCGCGACCGGCTGGAGCAAACCACCGAAACCCTGGATCGCATCGCCCAGCTTACCGGCTTCGGCAGCAGCATCAATCTGCGCCGCACCTTTGAAAAGCAACTTCATCTCACCCCCGGCGAATATCGACAGCGTTTTCACAGCCGAAAGCTGGCGTAAAGTGATCCTTTTTTGTCATTTACGCCAAAGCGCCTCACGCCTAACCTGAAGTCAGAAACAGCACATCAGGAGGCAATTATGGTGAAGATCGGTATTAACGGCTTTGGCCGCATCGGGCGCAACGTTTTCCGCGCCGCCCTGAATAATGAACAGGTCGAGATCGTGGCGATTAACGACCTGACCGACAGCAAAACGCTGGCGCACCTGCTGAAATACGACTCCCTGCTCGGCACCCTGCCGCTGCCGGTCGAGGCGGGCGAAGGCGAGCTGCGAATTGACGGTAATGCAGTAAAAGTGTTCTCCCATCGCGATCCGGCGGAAATCCCATGGCACATGTGTGGGCGTGGATATTGTCATTGAAGCCACCGGCTTTTTTACCGAACGCGAAAAAGCGGCGGTGCATATTACCCACGGCGGCGCAAAGCGGGTCATTATCTCCGCTCCGGCAAAAAACGACGACATCACCGTGGTGATGGGCGTGAACCATCAGGATTATGATCCTGAGCAGCATTTTGTGGTCAGCAACGGCAGTTGCACCACTAACGGGCTCGCGCCAGCGGCGCAGGTGTTGCATCAGCAGTTTGGTATTGAACACGGCCTGATGAATACCACCCACGCTTATACCAACAGTCAGGCGCTGCACGACCAGCCGGAAAAAGATCTGCGCGGTGCCCGCGCCGCCGCACTGTCGATTGTTCCTTACTCCAGCGGCGCGGCGAAGGCGCTGGGCAAAGTGATCCGGAACTCGACGGGCGTCTTACCGGCTATTCATTGCGGGTACCGGTGCCGGTGGTGTCGATCGTCGATTTAACCGTGACGCTGAAGCGCGACGTCACGGCGGAAGACGTGAATGCCGCGTTTCGCGCCGCTGCGACGGACGGCCCGCTGCAGGGCATCCTCGGTTACAGCGAGGAACCGCTGGTATCAAGCGATTATCAGGGCGATGCGCGCTCATCGATCGTTGACGGACTGTCTACGCTGGTGATTGGCGGCAATATGGTCAAAATCCTTGCCTGGTACGATAACGAATGGGCGTTCTCCAACCGCCTGATTGATTTGGCCCGCCTGATGGAACAACGCGGCCTGTAACCCCTCTACCTCGCTCCCGGTACCGCTGCCGGGAGCGAGGCGAACCGCCCCTTCGCACTCCCCGCTTATTTTTACAAAGTTGTACATGATAAAGTTAAAAACTTGTACAGGCATCACTGGCGAACCGCCGTCACGCAGTCTACGTTTAAACAAATACATAAAGCATGTTTCCATGGCGGTCCCTCATCAATGAGCGAGAATGAAAACACCCTTTCCGGTGGCGTGTCTGTCCACGAAATCAAAGGCAACATCGAACAGCATCTCACCGCGTTGCTGAAGAATTGCGACGCCAATACGGCGGTCGGCATGGCGATGCAGGAAAGCGTCCTGGGCCCGGGAAAGCGCATTCGGCCACTGATGATGTTGCTGATTGCCCATGACCTGGGTTATCCGGGGGATGCCAAAACCCTGCTTGACCTGGCCTGCGCGGTGGAAATGATCCACTCCGCCTCGCTGATCCTGGACGACATTCCGTGCATGGATAATGCCGACATGCGGCGCGGCAAGCCGACCATCCATAAAAAGTATGGTGAAAGCGTGGCGATCCTTGCCGCCATCGGTCTGCTGACCCGGGCGTTTGCGCAGGTATCGTCCGCCAGCGGGCTGAACGGAGAGCAAAAGGCGCTGGCCGTAAGCGAACTGGCGAATGCCGTAGGGGAGCAAGGCTGGTGCTGGGGCAGTTTCGCGATCTGACAGGAGCCGGGCAAACCCAGAACATTAACGACATCACCGCCACCAATGATTTAAAAACCGGCGTGCTGTTTATCGCCATGTTGCAGGTGGTCGGCCTGGCGGCGAATGCCAGCGAGGCCACGCGCCAGCGGTTATCAGCATTCGCCACCGACTTCGGCCAACTGTTTCAGTTACTGGACGACCTGTCAGACAGCCACTTTACCACCGGTAAAGATCGCAATAAGGACGCCGGAAAACCCACGCTGGTGAATGTCCTGGGCCGGGAGCACGTCTGCGATCGGATTTACCACCATTTTCATTCCGCCAGCGAGCACCTGGCCGCAGTTTGCGTAGCCGGGCAGGAAACCCGTCGGTTTATTGATACCTGGTTGAACCTGACGCTGGCGGGGGAAAAACCCGCGATGAAAATCGCCTGATGCACTGGCAATACCGGCATCACGACGGTGCCGTGAATCACTTATCTGGCCTGCCTGAGGATAACCATGGCGATCAAAAATCAGGGAATTGTACAGAGGAAAAACGATCATCTGGACATTATCCTTAACACCCCGCAGGACGTAACGGGGGCCTCCACCGGGTTCGGCAACTGGCGTTTTGTCCATTGCGCATTACCGGAAATTGATTACGACGCGATTGATTTACGCAGCGTATTCCTCAATAAAACGCTCAGTGCGCCACTGCTGATCAGCTCCATGACCGGCGGCGCGCAGCGTTCAAAGTTTATTAATCATCATCTCGCCGAAGCGGCCCAGGAGCTCAACGTGGCGATGGGCGTGGGCTCGCAGCGTATCGCGCTGGAAGGCCAGTCAGATTGCGGGATTGATAAATCGTTGCGCCGACTGGCCCCGGATATTCCGCTGATGGCGAATCTGGGCGCGGCGCAACTGGCGGGTGAAAAAGGCATTGATTCCGCCCGTCGCGTAGTCGATATGATCGAAGCCGACGCGCTGATTATCCACCTCAACCCGCTACAGGAAATTCTCCAGAGCGACGGCGACCGGGACTGGGCGGGCAAACTTGACGCTATCGCCCAGGTGGTTCGTCACCTGACGGTGCCGGTGGTGGTAAAAGAAGTGGGCGCCGGGATTTCCGCTGCGGTGGCGGGCCGTTTAATTGATGCGGGCGTCACTGCCATTGACGTGGCGGGCGCGGGCGGCACCAGCTGGGCGGCCGTAGAAGGCAAACGCGCCGAAAGCGCCCATCTGCGCGCCCTGGCCAGCGCGTTCGCGGACTGGGGCATCCCCACCGCTCAGGCATTACAGGCCATCGCCAGCGCATACCCGAATACCCCGGTGATTGCCTCCGGCGGCATACGCACCGGCATCGACGCGGCGAAAGCGCTGCGGTTGGGCGCGTGTCTGGTCGGTCAGGCCGCCGCGATCCTCGACAGCGCCACCGAATCCACCCAGGCGGTGGTCGACCGCTTTGCGATCACCATCGAACAACTGAAACTCGCCTGTTTCTGTACCGGCAGCATCAATCTTGATGCGCTGAAAACGGCAGACATTATTCAGTGCGGCGGGGGATCGTGAGCCATTACGCGATAATCGTACCGCCGCTGTACAGCCATATCCGGGCGATGGAAGCGCTGGCGCTTCACCTCAGCGGCAAAGGGCACCGGCTGACCTTCATCCTCGATCCTGCACTGGTGGTGCGGGGTAATCCGCGTCTTGGCGGATGCCCGTCGCTGCCGGAAACTGTTCAGCGCGCCCAGCAGCGTTTTCGCGATCCCGCTTCGCGCACCTTTTTCCGCATCGCCGGTACGCTGGCGGCGCATACTGACGCGCTGTGCCGTGAACTGCCGGGCATTCTGAAACGTCTCCAGGTGGACGGGGCGATTGTCGACCAAATGGAACCGGCGGGCGGGCTGGTCAGCGAATTTTTAGGCCTGCCCTTCGTTTCGGTGGCCTGCGCCCTGCCGGTCAACCGCGAACCGGATCTGCCGCTGCCGGTCATGCCGTTTCGCTATGGCGAGGACGACGCCGCCAGAAAACTGTATGCGGGCAGCGAACGGGTCTACGACCGGCTGATGCAGGCGCACTATCGGGTCATTGACGCTTACAGCCGTCGTTTCGGGCTGGCCCACCGGCGGCGGCTCGATGAATGCCTGTCGCCGCTGGCGCAAATCGCCCAGGGCACCGCGACGTTTGATTTTCCGCGTCGGGAATTGCCGGACACGTTTCACTACATCGGTATGTTTCAGAGCATGCCCGATTTGCCGCCGCGGCGGCGCAACGCGATACCGCAGGTTTTCGCCACCCTTGGCACATTACAGGGGCATCAGTATTCGCTGCTGCGTACCCTGGCGCGAGCCTGCCAGCTGGCGGAGGTGAATGTCACTGTCGCCCACTGCGACGGTCTCTCGCCTGCTCAGGTCGAGGGGTTATACCGCAGCGGCGCCACCCGCGTGGAAAGCTTCGTTCCGCAGCGCGAGGTGCTGGCGCAGTCCGATCTGATTGTCTGCCACGCCGGGCTGAATACGGTCCTTGAGGCGTTAGCGGCCCGGTGTCCGCCTGTGGTGATGCCCGTGGCGTTTGACCAGCCCGCGGTTGCAGCGCGGGTGACGCACCACGGTCTGGGGCGTAAAGTGTCCCGACTGGCGGGCGCGTCAGCCATCGCCAGCCAGATTACCGCCCTGCTTAATGAGACCGATGATTTTCAGCAACGGCTGGCGGCAGAAAGCCAGGCGATCCGCCAGGCTGGCGGCGCGGCGCGGGCGGCGGCACTGGCTGAACAGGCGATTGAGACCGGGCGTTCGGTTAACGCAGGAGCGGCACGCGTATGCAATGGGATCTGATACTGGTTGGCGCAGGCCTGGCGAACGGGTTGATCGCCTGGCGTCTGCAACAGGTGCGCCCTGAACTGAATGTTCTGCTCATTGAACAAGGCGAGGCGGCGGGCGGCAACCATACCTGGTCGTTCCACCACCACGATTTATCCCCCGAACAACATCAGTGGATCGCGCCGCTGGTGGCGCATAGTTGGCCCGGTTACGACGTGATGTTTCCCTCGCTCACCCGGCACATCGATCAGCCCTACTACACCCTGTTTTCTGACCGTTTCGCGCACCGGCTGACGGAGGCGCTTGGCGACAATCTGCGGCTTAACTGCCCGGTGGCGGCGGTTTCCCCGCAACGCGTGCAGTTAGCCAACGGCGAAACGCTCACCGCCCGTGCGGTGATCGACGGTCGCGGTCAGCCTGACGCGCCGACGCAACGCTGCGCCTGGCAATTGTTCGTGGGCCAGGAATGGCGGCTCGCGCATCCCCACGGTCTGACCCGCCCGCTGTTGATGGATGCCACGGTGCCGCAATGCAACGCCTACCGGTTTTTCTACCTGCTGCCGCTGTCGCCCGATACGTTGCTGATTGAAGATACCCGGTTCAGTAATGCGCCTGCCCTCAACCGGGACGATTATCGTGCCGCTATTAAGGATTATGCCGCGCAACGTCACTGGACGCTTTCCGCCTTGCTGCGCGAAGAGTCTGGCTGCCTGCCCCTGACGCTGGCGGGCGCACCACCACCGGACAGCACGGCGCAACAGCCCTGCTCCGGCATGCGCGCCGGGCTTTTTCACGCCGTAACGGGCTACTCCTTGCCGCTGGCCGTCAGGCTGGCGGACGCGGTCGCCGGGCTGGGGATCCCCGACGCCCCGCGTGTGGCGGCACTGACCCATGCGCTGGCCGCGCAACAGTGGCGCAGCCAGGGTTTCTTCCGCCTGCTCAACCGTATGCTGTTTTTAGCCGGGCAGCCGGACCACCGCTGGCGTGTGATGCAGCGATTCTATGGCTTACCCGATGAGACCATCGCTCGCTTTTATGCCGGAAACCTGACGCTTTCCGATAAGGCGAGAATATTAACAGGCAAGCCCCCCGTCCCGGTTTTCCAGGCGCTACGGGCGGCGTTTAACACAGGGAATGAACAATGAAAAAAACCGTGGTGATCGGTGCGGGTTTTGGCGGGCTGGCGCTGGCGATCCGCCTGCAGTCGGCGGGATCCAGACCACTTTGCTGGAGCAGCGCGATAAACCCGGCGGACGCGCCTATGTCTGGCACGATGAGGGCTTCACCTTCGACGCCGGGCCGACGGTCATTACCGACCCCAGCGCGCTGGAAGAGTTGTTCGCTGGCGCGGGTAAACGGCTGGAGGATTACGTCGACATGATGCCGGTCGAGCCGTTTTACCGGCTGTGCTGGGAAGACGGTAAACGCTTTGATTACAGCAATAACGAATCGCTGCTCCAGCGGCAAATCGCCGATTTTAACCCCGCTGACGTCGAGGGTTACGCCCGCTTCCTGGAGTATTCAAAAGCGGTATTTAAAGAAGGCTACCTGCGCCTCGGCGCCACGCCGTTTTTGCAGTTCAGCGATATGGTAAAAGTCAGTCCGCAGTTGATGCGGCTGCGCGCCTGGGAGAGTGTTTATCAGGCGGTCTCGCGGTTCATTAAAGAAGACCATTTGCGCCAGGCCTTTTCGTTTCATTCGCTGCTGGTGGGCGGCAATCCGTTCGCCACTTCGGCGATTTATACCCTGATCCATGCCCTTGAGCGCGAATGGGGTGTCTGGTTCCCGCGTGGCGGCACCGGTGCGCTGGTACAGGGAATGGTGAAGCTGTTTACCGATCTGGGCGGCAAACTGGAACTGAACACCGCCGTTGAGCGCATCGAGGTTGAACAACAACGGGTCAGCCGGGTCGTGACGCAAGACGGGCGCGTCTTTGCGGCGGATGCCGTGGCCTCCAACGCTGACGTGGTCAATACCTACCAGAAGCTTCTGGGTCATTATCCTCCCGGCGAGGCGAAAGGCCGCAAGCTGGCCGGTAAGCGCATGAGCAACTCGCTGTTCGTGCTTTACTTCGGGCTTAACGCCACCCATCCGCAGTTAGCGCATCACACCATCTGTTTCGGTCCGCGTTATAAAGAGCTGGTGCAGGAAATTTTCCACGGCGCGACCCTGTCAGATGATTTCTCGCTGTACCTGCACTCGCCGTGCGCCACCGATCCGTCTCTCGCCCCGCCAGGCTGCGGCGCGTTTTACGTCCTGACGCCGGTGCCGCATCTTGGCAACGCCCCGCTCGACTGGACCGTTGAAGGCCCGGCGCTGCGCGAGCGGATTTTTGATTATCTGGAAGCGCGCTATATGCCGAACCTGCGCCAGCAGTTGGTCACCCACCGAATGTTTACCCCGGACGACTTCCAGCACACCCTCGGCGCGCATCTCGGCTCGGCGTTTTCCCTTGAGCCGCTGTTAACCCAAAGCGCCTGGTTCCGTCCTCATAACCGCGATGAAAACCTGAAAAACCTGTATCTGGTGGGTGCCGGTACCCACCCCGGCGCGGGCGTTCCTGGGGTCGTCGGCTCGGCGAAAGCCACCGCCCGGTTGATGCTGGAGGATCTGGCATGAATAAACCGCTTTTCAATCATGCCGCGCAAACCATGCGCAACGGATCGAAAAGTTTTGACGCCGCCGCCAGGCTGTTCGACCCGGAAACCCGCCGCAGCGTGCTGATGCTGTATACCTGGTGCCGTCATTGCGATGACGTCATCGATAATCAGATTGCCGGATTTGCGTCCGGCGCTGAATCCCGCCTCGATCCTGCCCGTCAACTGGAGCAACTGCGTGAATCCACCCGGCAGGTGTACCAGGGCATGGCGCAATCCGATCCGGCGTTTGCGGCGCTTCAGGAGGTGACGGCTCGTCATCACATTCCGGAAAAATGGCCGCTCGAACATCTTGAAGGGTTCGCCATGGACGTGCGCGGCGAGGCCTATGCCACGATTGATGACACGCTGCGTTACTGCTACTACGTGGCGGGCGTGGTGGGCTTGATGATGGCGCACATTATGGGCGTCCGGGACGAGAAGGTGCTGGATCGCGCCTGTGATTTAGGACTGGCGTTCCAGCTCACTAATATTGCCCGCGACGTGATAGAGGATGCCGGGGCAGGACGCTGCTATCTGCCTGCGCACTGGCTGGCGCAGGAAGGGCTGGAGATGGAGACCTATTTCCTGCCGGAACATCGTCCGGCGCTGAGTCGGGTGGTGCAACGCCTGTTGAATACCGCGGAGCCCTATTATGCCTCGGCGCTGGCGGGCCTGCCCGCGCTGCCTCTGCGCTCACGCTGGGCGATTGCCACGGCGCGGGATGTCTATCGCGCCATCGGCATTAAAGTCTCACACGCCGGGACGCGCGCCTGGGATACGCGGCAGCACACCAGCAAACCGGAGAAAATCGCCCTGCTGCTTAAAGGCGCAGGCCGGGCGGCTATGGCGCCGGTGGCGAGGCCTTCGGCGCGTCCGACGGCGCTTTGGCAGCGGCCGCTTTAGTCGGGCGGGCGCGCTTACGCAGTTGCGCCTGCAACACTTCCGGGGATTTCACCACCAGGAAACCAAACGACACGCAGCCCTCTTTGCCGTTTACCGCATGATGAAAACGGTGCGCCAGCCAGAGCCGCTTCAGGTAGCCCTTGCGCGGCACCCAGTGGAACGGCCAGCGCTGATGCACCAGGCCATCATGAACCAGAAAATAGAGTACGCCGTAGAGCGTCATGCCTGCGCCAATCCACTGTAGCGGCCAGACCCCTGCGGTGCCCACGGCGATCAGCACAATAGCCAACCCGGCAAACACCACCGCGTACAAGTCGTTTAGCTCGAACCAGCCGGTGCGCGGCGAATGGTGGGAGCGATGCCAGCGCCAGCCAAAACCGTGCATGATATAGCGATGGGAAAAGGCCGCTACCGCCTCCATTGCCGCCGCGCTTAATACCACAATCAATACGTTAAGCCACATGCTTCCATTCCTTCTCTCGTTAACGGCATCAGCCCCAGTCAGTATAGTGCAACCGCTGTTTTTGGCGGGATAAGGCGAAGCGAAGCCTGCCCGTGGTCTACAGTTAGTGCGAGCATGTTGAAATCCCAGAGGCCCCAGGATGAATCAAAAGACACTCGCATTGATGTTAGGCTGTGTGGCGGGCTGCGCCAGCGCCGCCGACGCTCCCCGTTATGACGACGCCGCATCAAGCGTCTACCTGCAATATTATCCGTCATCAAAAGTGGCCCCCGGCATGGCCCACACTCCCGGGTTGCGGATTAACTTTCCGGACGGCGACGCCCGCCCCATTGAGATGGACACCGGCTCCACCGGCATTGTGATCTCCGCCGGATCGATCCCGAATTTCGGGCAGTTGTCCGGGACGCCGGGGAAACTCACTTATAACAGTTCGGGGCGAATTATGATTGGCTCCTGGGTGACGACGCCCGTGACGCTCAGCGGCAGCAATGGTCAGCACTTTACCACCGCGCCGATCCCGGTGCTGGCGGTGACTCAAATCGCCTGTCAGGACAATGCCCGCCACTGTACACCGGAAGATAACCCGCGCGGCGTCGCCATGATGGGCGTCGGCTTCGCCCGGGAAGGCAGCGAACAAAAACAGAGTACGCCGGAGACCAATCCGTTGCTGAACCCGGCGGACACGGCGGCGTTTCATAAGGGCTACGTGGTGACGCGCGACGGGGTGCATGTCGGGCTTAATGCCAACGTCGCGGGCGAGGGGTTCTCATTCGTCAAACTGCAGCCCGACCCGCGCATTCCCGGCGAATGGCAACCTGCCCCGGTCTGTATCACGGTTAACAGCGATGCCAAACGCTGCGGGACGGCGCTTATCGATACCGGCGTCACCGACATGTATTTAACGCTGCCGAACTACCCGGATAACCCTCTGCCGGATGACGCGACGCTGACGTTTACCTTCACGCCGGATATCAGCTATTCCCTCGCCGCCAGCGGTGATGACTCCGCACTGGCTCCGGAGAAAATTGTGCTCAACACCACCCGCCAGACGCCGTTTGTGAATACCGGCGTGAATTTCCTTAACGGCTTTGATGTGCTGTATGACGCCCGGAACGGCTATTTCGGCTACCGGGCGAATAACCGTTAATACCACAGCGCCGTCAGAGCAGGTGTTAACCCGTTAACCGGGTCCTGCTCGGGATACGGCAGTGCGGCGATGCGCGCCAGCATGTCCGGCGTCGCCGCCTGTCGGCACAAATCGGCCTCCGTGCCCGGCGGATAGCCGCCAACCACCAGAAAGTCGTCGGTGGCGGATAACCGCCGGTGCCCGGTTCCGGCGGGCAACAAAATCACATCGCCGGTTTCCACATCCACTTCCACCCCGCCCGGTCCACCCAACACCAGATGCGCCGCGCCGCCCGCGATACCGAGCACCTCATGCGCATTCGAGTGGTAATGGTGATAATCGAAGATCCCATCACGCCATTGGGCAGGCCAGCCGTTGGCGGCGAACAGCGTTTCAAAGCGGCTGGCGAGGTCCCCCTCCGTCATGACGTTTTTGTAGATCAGCACCGGCAGATGCGGGTTGTTTGGGCACCCAGTCATGGGCGGGAAGCAGCAGGGTTTGCGGGGCAATGGCATGATCAGCAGGCATCGTCATCTCCTTGTGTTAACTCGGTCTGTTAACTGTAGACGGCGAATCAACCCGCCAACAACTGTACCGACTCCACCACAGGGTGACAGAGCGGCATCTCCGTAAAGGACGATGCCGCAAACAATCAGATTTTGATGCCGTATTTGGCGGCGGCCTGGTTGAAAAAGTTAATCTTTTCTTTTACGTCGGCAATGAGCGGCGGGTAATCCTGTCTCGCGAACTCAAGACGGCGATCGCAATAATATTTCAGCGATTCGCGAAACACTTTCATCGGCACCGAGCTGTACTGGTAAGCGTCGAATTTCATGCCGGTATCCGTCGCCGCACGCTCATCAATATCTTTGCGCGAGTTATCCCCTAAAAACGAATACATCGCTGCCTGGCGCGCCTGAAATATCTGGTTCGCCACCGCATCGCCGTTGTCTTTCATTAACGCTTTAATACAGGCCGACTGAGGCTGGTTATAGCGGGCATAGTGCTCATTAAGCTCTTTCAGCTGATCTTTTGCGTCCTCAACGGTTTGCGCATAAATTTTCTGTGCTTTGGGATCAGCACACACCAGCCGAATAATTTTACCGTTCAACGCTTCGTGAAGATTGCCCTCTTTCTCACGCAGGCGCATATAGTCCACCTCGGTCCGGCATTCGTATTCCGATCCATTAATCCGGTTTTCAGGATGGGCAGTGATGTACTCAATGGTATCGGCAATATTTTTACTTTGATTTTTGCCGTATTCCGTCATGGCTGCGGAGAGAAACAACGAATCCCACGTCATACCGCCTTCGTTAAACAGTTTGACGGTGCGCAGGTCACCATGCTTGATGGCTTGCTCCATCACGCCCTTATCCCACTGTACTCCCAGGTTCGCCAGTTCCTTACGCGGATCGACGCTGGTTTCCAGCTTCACTTTGCCGATCTTTTCCTGCACGTCGCTGACTTTATCTTTGATGATTTCGGTATTCACAAAGCTGCCGCCGCTAAAATGCAGCGTTACGCCGGTAATGGCGATGATCCCGACAATGCCCGCCAGCGCCCAGGTGAGTTTGGAATTGATGGTCTTAACGGTCTTGCCGGTGTCTTGCGCCGCGTCAGTCAGTTTCGCTAACTGGGCCTGATAGGCTTTGATGGCATCAGCGGGGGCACGGTACAGCGCATCCGGATCAGCCTGCAGTCGCCCCTGCTGATGGGCAGTGCGCAACGGCTCCACCACCTGATCGAAATACTCGTTCAACAACAGCATTTCCGATTCGGTAAGCTTTTTATGGTGGGCAATTTTATTGCGGATATGGTTCAGGCTCTGCAAAAACTGCGACAGCGTTTCCCGGGTGGAAGCGGCGTAATTGAGCCCGGACGCGCTGTCAAAATAGGCGTCGTAATAACTGGGATAATCCTCTTTGTTGGAGAAAATAATTCGCAGTTGTTCCAGCAACGTGCCGCTGAGAATATTGTCCTTTTCAGCGCTTTTTCATTATCCGCGCCACCTGCTCTTTACCCAACAGCGTTTGCAGGCGCTCGGCTAATTTCTGCTGATCGGCCCAGGCTTCGTCAACCACCTGACGGATCAACAGTTCGATAGCGCGCATCTGGCGCACCGCATTATCCTCACTGGTTTCGTCCGGTAAGGAATAGTGGTTGGCCCAGCTCAAGTCGGGGTATTTATGCTTCACCAGTTCCAGCATAGTCACAATTTGCAGACTGGCGATCAGGCATTTATTCAGCGTGACAGGATCAAGACGCTGCACATCATCGCAGCCGCGCACCACCCGCAGTAAATCCACATAGCTGACAATCTGCTGCTGGTTAAAGCCCAACAGCTCCCCCACTTTGTTCCAGTTGCCGTTTTCGTTACGGGCATCGTCGAGCATCCGGTAGCTGGCGTCGAAGCTGGTGTTTTCCGGCTGCGGTACGCTTAATTCTCTGGCCAGTTGTGCATGAGCCAGGGCAATGATGTCCCGCGAACGGGTCACGATGGCGATAGCGGTATGGTTATTCATTCGGTTATTTCTCCGTGCGCGTTACTCTTCCTGGCTGCGAATATCAAAGAACCAGAACAGGATGAACCCCAGCAGACCAAAAGCTAAAAAGACTATCAGCGAGATCAGTTCGAAGTGGGCGCTCTGCCCGGCAATCTCTGCCAGCTGCTGCGTCGTGGTTTCAGGATGCTTAAACAGCATCAGCTGCCACTCATATTCATTGGTGGTCAGGATGTCGCGCACCGGCTCCCAGACGTGGCTGGCGGCGATGCCCATGCCCAGCGCCGAAAACAGCGAACCGTAAATGCGGTGACGGCGAGAATGCTGCCGGGCGATGGCATCGCGCATCAGCGCATCCAGCCGGTCGACCTGGGCGAACAGGTTGCCGCGCTGCTCGTGCAATCCCCACTGGCGTTGCAGCATTTCGCTCAGGCGATTTTCCCGGGCGCTGGTAAACAGGGTATCGGTGCTGTTCAGGACATTCAGGGCATTGACGCGTAGCGCGAAGATCTCCTCCTCCCACTGTTTGTCTTCAATCGTGCCCGCCTGCTGGTTAAGCCGGGCGGGCCATTTTTTGAAGATTTCCCGGGTCTGGCGCAGGAACTGCGCGTACGCATCGCTGAGTGAAGCGATGCGGCGGGCCACGTTCAACATCTCCGCCAGCGCCGGGTTATCCGGGACGCGGCTGAATAGCGTGACGCCCTGCTGATGGCTGACGATCAGCACATCGCCCTGCCACTGCGCTTCATAATGCTCCGCCTGGGGCAGCGCATACGGCGTGGCGGGCAGCGATGGCAGGCTGCAACCCGCCAGCCAGGCTTCGAAAGAAGGCGTGCGGGTGAGATAGCTGCTGGCGTCGGTTTGCTGCAAACGCACGTCCGGCTGATTCCAGCCCCAGGCGCAGATCTGCTTTTGCCCCTCAACAGGCGCGCTGGCATCGTCAACGCGGGTCAGACAAGGTGCCAGATAATCGACAAATCCCTGCTGCCAGATCAGCGGCAGCACATCCTGCCACCAGTCAAGTTTGCTGCCCGGCTCGCCGCTGTGTGCCAGGTTTTTTGGCGCGCCCAGCAGGGTGTAACGTCCGGCGTCATCCCACCAGGGCTGGTCTGGCGCGTCGGCGACACCTGCGTAGCTGTGCAATGGACGGGGATGCTGACACGGACGCAATCCTTCCCAGCGGCGGTTTTCTTCCGCTTCCAGCGCCTGCCACAGTTGACGCAGCGACAGGCCGCTTTTTGGATCCACCGAGATCACCATGTCGTTGCCGGTGCCCTGGAGCGCCGGGCGGTAAATCCCCAGTAGCGTAAAACCGTTTTTACTCCAGCTGTGAATGCGATCGTTGCGGGCGAAGATTTTGAATAATCCGCTGGGGGTTTGCTCATTGAGAAACAGCGCATCCACCAGCATGTTACGAGAGCTGTCGGCCTGTTCCACCAGAAGCTGACAGGTAGCGGCACGTTCAATGGCTAACTGATACAGCTGATATTCATAGGCCAGTGCGGCCTGCGCCGCGAGGTAATCCGCTGACGGCAGCGCCTGAATGCCCTGTAACGGCTGGCGGGTATGGTTAATAAACGCAACCAGTAATTTTACGCAGCGCAGGAAACCGTCGCGCAGTAAATCTGCGTCGTAGTGATGGGTGTGGGTTTGCGCGGCGTGGAGACGGGCATGGGCGAACACCGTATGCAGGCAAGCGGCGGAATGGCCGACATTGTCGCCATCAAGATAAAAACCCTGCTCCCACTGGTCGATATAACGCACCCAGTCTTCCAGGCCGTCGGTTTGCCCGTCGGCAAAGAGGCTGAACAGTAGCCAGGCGAAGCAACTGTCCAGCGAGAAATCTTCAATCACGATATGGCGAAGGGGCTGCGTACGGGCTTTTTCGCATAACGCGCGGCGTTCGTGGTCGTCCATCGCCCACAGCCAGGCAGAGAGCGAGCGGTGCGGGCTGCCGTTTTTACAGTTGAGCGCAATCCCCGCCGACGCGGCGTCGCCAATACCCAGCGCCAGCATTCCTGCAGACAATTCGCGTTCCGAAGGACGCAGCGAAAAGGTGACATCCTCAAGCGTGGCGGCAAGGCGATCCCAGTGAAGTGTTTCGGCCATAGTGGTCCTTTTCTTGCCCGAAGAAATACAGGCAGTAATACGGTTAGGTAATTATTTATCGGGGAGGAAATGCAGCGAAAAAGAATATTATAGTTAGCGAAGCGCGGCAATAATATTACAGCGAATTGCATTTAAGTCATAAAACGTCACGACCCACTATTATTAAGCGGGCCGTAACTATTAAATTTAATAGCTTGTATTTTACTGCGCGTTATTATCCCGCCACCATTGTGTAAAAGTTTGCAGGTTATTATCGACTTCCACAGTTTCACCCAGTTTTGGCGTCAGCAAACGCCAGGGTTTATCTGCGCTGGCCGCGGTGATGCGCTCCAGCGGTTCATTCCAGCGGTGATGGGCGAGCTTGAATTTGCTGTTATGGGAGGGCAGCACGGCGTTGGTCTGCAAATCCGTTGCGGCGGCGGCGGCCTGCTCCGGGGTCATATGGATAAACGGCCACTGGCTGTCATACTGCCCGCACTCCAGCACGGCGAGGTCGAACCCGCCAAATTTAGCGCCGATCTCCCGGAAATGCCTGCCATAACCGCTGTCTCCGCCGAGATAAAGTCGATGGTTCGGTGTGACGATGGCGTATGACGCCCACAGCGTCTGATTACGCTTAAAGAAACGGCCTGAAAAATGCTGGGCAGGAAGCGTATGAATTTCCAGTGCATCGGTTTTCATTACGCTGTGCCACCCGCCTTCCACTATTTTATCCCGGGAGAAGCCCCATTTTTCAAAATAAGATCTGACGCCGGTGGGCGTAATAATCTGGCCGATTTTATCGCGCAGGGCATTAATCGTCGGATAATCCAGATGGTCCCAGTGATCGTGAGTAATTAACAGGTAATCGATCTGCGGAATATCGTCGGCGTGATAAATATTACTGCCGTTAAATGCCACGTTGGTACGCGGAACGGGCGAGGCATAATCGCTGAACACCGGATCGACTAAATAATTCTTTCCGTCGAGGCGAATGAAATAGCTCGAGTGTCCCATCCACACCACGGCATTTTGCGTGAGCTGGTGCAGATTGGTTTTTTGCGACGGCAGCGTGCGTTCCGGCTGCGCGCCCTCATCTTTGCCGAATAAAAAGCGATACCACAGGGTTAATCGGCTTTGGGTGCGGGTCACCGGCGGCGGATCATCGGCATTATGGAATTGCCCGTCGCGATACAGGGGGTTATTCGCCTGCGCCGGAACGACCGGTGAGGCGTATTGCGGCTGTTGCAGCCAGGCAAAGATGAACAGCGCGACAAGTGCGATAAAGATAATCAAGTAGCGGATCCCACGTTTACGTTTCGAACCTTTTGGCATTGGTGCATACGCTCCGGGCGAGTCAAAGACAGCCTGCGCTGTTGGGGCAGTATTTTTTCTACATGTTCAGAGGGATAAGGGTAGAACATGATGGGGAGTGTGGGGGGGATGGCACAAAGTGCCAATGTTGTTCGGTTCGCTTTGGGTAGCGGGGCGTTTTTGTGTTTTGTGGAGTTGTTCCGTTCGCTTCGGGCTGCGGGGCCTTTTTGTGTAGGGTGGAATTGTTCCGTTCGCTTTGGGCTGCGGGGCCTTTTTGTGTAGGGTGGAATTGTTCCGTTCGCTTTGGGCAGCGGGGCCTTTTTGTGTAGGGTGGAATGGTTCCGTTCGCTTTGGGCAGCGGTGCGCTTCATTTGTCACCGGCGAACGCGACCGGGTTGGGGGCGCTCGCCGCCGCGCCCCAACACCCCCGGCTCCCCCTGTCACCCTCGCCGCTTCGCGGTCCCCTCGGCTTACCGCGTCCGGCTTCGGGACCGGGCGCGACGCCACATCCATGTGGCTCACGCCCTCTGACGGCATCCATGCCGTCAGCCCCGGCCTCCCGCGCACGCCTCGGCGAGGGCGATGGGGTCCAACACCCCCGCGATAATTTCAGGTTTTTTAATGGGACTGAAGTGTCGCGATGAGTATGGAAAAATAAAAAGAAAAGCGTGGATTGGGGGCGTTATCTCACAGCGACAAAAACCGTCTTGTAAAACATAAAAATCTGAAAGTTGGGGGGTTGGGTCCGGCATCAAAATCGCCGAACCGGAATTGACGAGCCAGGTCATCCCCGCAGGGATGCGGGGATGAGGTCGGGAAAGGCAGGATGCCGTATCCCGACCGACCTGAAGCGAGGAAATGGAGGCGAGGGAAGCGGCAGAGCCGCCGATTTTGTTGGCCGGGAGCCGGGGGTGTCGGGGCGCGGCGGGGAGCGCCCCTGACACGTTCGCCGTCAATGCGGCCTCTGTGGATGAAAACGCCCCGAGCGAACGGAACCTTTCCACCGCCCGAAAGGCCCCCGCTGCTGAAGCGCCCCCCTTCCACAAAATCCAAAAAAGCCCCCAACCTGCAATGCAAAAACTACTTCTGCGTTTGAATAAACGCCACCAACCCTTTGATCTGCTCATCCGTCAGCTTCGCCTTCGCCCTGGCGGCAGCGCTGCTCCCCCCGGCATCGCGGATCGCCGTCATCCCTTCCACTGCCTGCTGCTCGCTGAGCGTAATCAGCGGCGGCGCTTTATTAAACGCCGGTTTATCCGCCTTGCGCCCGTGGCAGCCCGAACAGTCACGCTGAAACTGCCGCGCATAATCCGGCGTAGCGGCAACGCTGGTTGACACGTACGCCAACCCACACAATACCAGCATCCCCAGTCTCATCAGCCTTCCCCCGCCAGTTTACGGAAGGTCGCCGTCAGCGCCTGCTCATCACGCGCGCCCTGGTGCATATCAATCACCCGCCCGGCGGGATCAATCAAAAACGATGTCGGCGTGCCGATCACCTGATAACGCTCCTGAGTGATCTTCATCTGATCGCGCACCACCGGGTAGGTGATATGGTGTTCCGCCAGCATCGGCGCGATATCCACCGCATCGTTATCCGTATTGACCGCCACCACCACCAGCTTATCGCCCCACTGTTGGCTCAGTTTCTCCAGCGTGTGCATCTCCGCCATACAGCCGCCACAGCTGACCGACCAGAAATTGAGGTACACGCCTTTACCCTGCCACGCCTCAAGCTTCGCCTCATGTCCCTGGCTGTCGAAGGCCGCCAGTTGCGGTGCCGGTTCGCCCAGCGCCAGTTTTTCCTCTTTGCATCCAGCCAGCGCCACCAGCAGGATGAAGAGCAGATTACGCCAGCGCATGGTTACGTTCCTCGCTCAGATATTTACCGTGTTGCAGGCGGATAACCCGGTCAGCAAACTGGCCGAGCGCCGGGTTGTGGGTGACCATCACAATGGTGCGCCCCTGGCGATGCAGATCTTTTAACAGCGCCAGTACCCGGCGTTCATTTTCTTCGTCCAGGTTGCCGGTGGGCTCATCGGCGAAAATCACCGGCGGTTCGTTAACCAGCGCCCTCGCGATGCATACCCGCTGCTGCTCACCCCCGGAAAGCTGGACTGGGCAAATGGGTCATACGGTGTTCCATCCCCACCTGCGCCAGCACCGCTTTCGCCGCGCTTTCATCCACCACACTGTGATAGTGCTGGGCCAACATGACGTTCTCCAGCGCGGTAAGAAACGGGATCAGGTGGAACTGCTGGAAGACCAGACCAATCTTCTCGGCGCGAAACCGCCGACGGCCTCTTCATCCAGCCCGGCGGCGTCGGTGTCGTCGAGGAACACCTGGCCGTCGCTCACCGTGTCGAGACAGGTCAGGATATTCATCAGCGTGGTTTTGCCGGAGCCGGACGCGCCCATGATGGCCACAAACTCGCCGTGCGCAATGCGCAGGTTGATGTCGTCCAGCGCGGTCACATCGCCAAAGCGTTTATACAGATGGCGGGTTTCAATCACCGCCTGCGGAATGCGCGATACAGACATAGCGCTACTCTCCTTTGAGAACTTTTGCCGGTTCGACGCTGACCGCGCGGCGCACCGGGACAATGGCCGCCGCAGCGGCGACCAGAAGCGATAAAACGAGCGTGATCGGCAGTACCGGTAAACGCAGCGCAATGCTGGCGTTAAACACCGTCATGCCTAACAGCTGCGCCAGTAAATATCCGAGCACCCAGCCGCAGACCACCGCCGCCAGAGCGATCAATCCGGTTTCTGCCAGCATCTGGCGAACAATGTCGCCGTGGGTTGCGCCGAGCGCTTTTTGCAGGGCGAACTCTTTTGCCCGCTCGCCGACGATGGCCATCAGTGTGGTGTTCACGCACAGCGAAGACAGCGCCAGGATCACAATGGATACCAGCCCCATCAGACCTTTTATTTTGTCCAGCACCTGGCCTTCCGACGCGGAGACTTTACGGATTGGACGGATATCCAGCTGCGGATACTGCTGTTGCAGGGTGCTGGCGTAGTGATCCACCTGGCCGAGATCGTTATTCACGCTGAGTAAGGCATGATTAAGCTCGCCGGGTTTATTCAGCAGGCGTTGCGCCAGATCGACATTGACGATCAACATGTTATCGGTGGCGTCACCCGCCTCCACCAGCCCTTTAACGCGTAACGCTTTTTTCCCTTCGTCGCCGATAATCGTGACGCTGTCACCCACTTTCAGGTTCAGCCGCTCCGCCAGTTTGATGCCCACCATGGCGTTACGATCGTCAAAATTCACACCCACCCAGTTGCCGGTGACCTGCCAGTACGGCGCCAGTTTCGGCATGGATTCAAACCACACACCCATCACCACCACTTTTTCCAGCTCGGTACGGGCCATACCGTAAAGCACCGGGCTGGCGGCGTTGATCAGGTTCGCCGGGGCGGCGTCGATGATCGGCTGGAGCTCGGTCTGGTTCATGCTTTTACCGTGACCGGGGCCGATATAGAAATTCGCGCCGAAGGTGCGCAGTTCTTCACTCATTTTGGCGTTGATATCGAACCAGACCGCCGACAGCGCCGTGACGATTGCCGCCCCGACGGTGAGCGCGGCAAATACCACGCTGACCCGCTGTACCCGCAGGCGCAGCGCACGCCACACCAGTAACCACAGCATGGAATGCTTAGCGTCCATACAGCACCTCCACCGGGTAAAGCCGCGCAATGCGCCGTGCCGGGAACCAGGTGCCGATCAACGAAATCAACACCGCCACCACCAGCACACAGGGCACCACCACCCAGGCAAAATTGAGCGGCGCGTCGAATAACATCATGCCGATAGATTTTGCCAGGCCCCAGCCTGCCACGCAGCCCGCCGCGCCGCCCAGTAAACCGCTGCTTGCCGCTTCCAGGTAAAACAGCAGCATGATCTGCCACTGACGCGCACCGAGCGCCTTCATCAGGCCGATCTCTTTAGCGCGCTCCATAATGGTGCTGGTCATCAGCGAGGCGATGCCCATCGCGGCTGCCACTAGCGCGGCCAGGGTCACCACCGCCAGCAGCAACTGGATCTTGTCGATCACCACCCCTTCCGAGGCCGCCACCTGCCAGATAGGACGCACCACCGACCCCGAAATCGCTTCTTCAAGCTGATGGGCGATGGAGGAGACAAACGCCGTGCAGTACCAGAGGTCGTACTCTTCGGCATTCAGCGCATCAAGGTTTTCCCTGGCGCGGCGCGACAGTTCGTTTTCCGGTACGGTGAGCGCCGAAACGCGGATCGCCTGCACTTTGCCCGGCAGCCCCAGTAGCGTCTGGGCAATGCTGAGCGGCATCACCAGTTGGTTATCCTCATCGCCGCCGCTGGCCAGAATGCCGCTGACGGTGACGCGTTGTGCGGTTTTCTCGCCCTGCAAGGCCAGGACGTCCCCTGCTTTCAGTCCGAGGCGTTTTGCCAGGCTCTGACCAACCAGCGTTTGCTGCGTATCGGTCACCGGCTCCTGCGGCCACGCACCGGTCACCTGCCAGTAAGGGCTGACCACCTGCTGGCCGATGCGGTAATCCTCTTCATCCGGCACGCCCACCGGCTGATTAAAGAAGGTGCCAAGTATGTTGACCGGTTTACCGTTCAGCATCACTTCGCCGCCTAACAGCGGGGCAAAGCCAACGATGTTATTGCGCCAGAAAATGTCTTTGATGTTCGGCAGTTCTTTCTCGTCGAGGAAATCCTGCCCGGAGAGCGGGTTGCTCTGCTCGCTGAACAGCGCGGGCAGCGCCGCCTGGCCCGCCGGTTCGATGAGAATGTTGGCACCGTAGGATTTCAGCTCGCGGGACATTTTGTCCCCGATATCAATCGATACCGCCAGCAACGCGGAAATCAGCCCCGACGCCAGGAATACCGTTAACACCGCCAGCAGTTTGCGACGCAGATTGCGCCCCCAGGTCTGACGCAGCATTCGCCACAGCATGGTTACTCCTCCTTCACGTCCGGCACGAATTGCTCCGGCGCGGCGCGAAAACGGTTGTAGTTGGCTTCGGAGGCAAAGAACCAGGTTTTCCCGCCGTAGCTGAATTTGTACTCGGCCTTGTCGTTGGTGAGTGTTGCGCCGTTAACCGGATCGGTGACCTTCATGCTGATCACGGTAGAGAAGTAGTTCACGCCTGCTTCCAGCGAGGCTTTGCTCAGGGTGAGTTCGTTATTATCGGTTTTCCAGTCTTCAACCGGCACCGGATTACAACCGCCCGCTTTGCCAATGGATGGAATAAAAATATGCACCCCGCAGGCCACGCAGATCACCTGATTGCCTTCCATCACGTAACCCTGGTCGCCGCACAACAGGCAGGCGTCAAATACCACGCCGAGACGCAGTTTGTCCGGGTAACGGTTGATCACGAAAAAGCGCACGGCCTTCCCGTCGTCGGCCACCCAGACAAAACGGTGCAGTTTGCCGTCGCGTACCTGCTCGATGGGAATGTGGACGTTGCCGTCTTTTTGCAGCGTGACCGGTTTGGCCTCGGAGAGACGTGGCGGCTGAGAAGCCACCTGATCCCAGTAAAGTTGCCCGGCGGCAATCAGTACCGCGGTGGCGATGGTGCTCATCAGTAACCGGCGCGCACCGAGATAACGGGCGCTGGCGAGACGATGGGGAATCGGTTCCGGGGTTTGCCGCCTGATAGCGCGGCGGCGCAGCAGCTCCGGCAGCCAGCCAAACGCCAGCGCCAGCAGTAGCGCAGCGCCCGCCCAGTTAAACCACGGGGCGTTGTTGGTAACGCGGGAGACAAAACTCAGCAGCGATTTGGTGAGCGGCAGGACCTGGAGCTTCATCAGCAACAGCAGTAAATCCCCCGCCAGCGGCACCAGCAATAACGCGGCAGCCAGGACAGCCGTCGGCCACTGGGCGCGCGGCATCCGGCGCAGCAGCATAGCGCACAGCACGCCCGCCAGCGCCAGCAGCGCAAATGCGCCCACCAGCGCGGTAAGGTTGAGCAGCAGATCGGTATTGAGCACATGCGTAGTGGTCAACGCGCCGAGATTGGGGTCCTGCACCCAGTGCCGGGCCGCGCCGCCAATGAGCACGCCGTACCAGACATAGCCCAGCCGGGTGGACGGCAGACGCCAGGTCGCCAGAAACAGCAGCAGCACGACGATTTCCACGCCGGTCAGCGCAAGCTGGAGCGTCTGGTTAGTCGGCAGTTGCAGGCCCAGCCATCCCCCCAGCGCCACGGCCAGGAGGCTTATCCATACCAGCGGGCGCAGCGTCGCCGTGCGCCGAACCCCGTTCACCCCGCACAGCAGCGCGATCAATAAAAACGCCTGCAGGGTCGTGACAAAAAAGTAACTCATAACGTCAACTCAATGCGCCCAAAACCGCCGTTGCGTAAAACCACAAAAGGGTGCCGGCATAGCCGACACCCTGGTCACATCCTTTTGCACGTGCGTATGCACGTTGTTATGCACCACGCGCAGTGACGGCTATCAGTTCAGCCCGACGTATTTAAACTCGTAGCTCACGTCAAACGGCTTCCACCAGCGGCCCACGCCGGTTTCGCCATCGGTGTGACGGTGCATCCCCGCTTTGGACGGCGGATCGATGTGGTAAGTGACTTTGTAGTTGCCCACGCCCATCATTTTGATGTTCGCGCCGTAGTGCGGGCCATCGCTGGCGACCATCGGCATGAAGGTGCCTTCCTGTTTCGCGCCGGTATCGGTGTTTACCAGGGTGTAGTTAATGGTCAGGAACGGGATCCACTCACCCGCGCCGAAACCGTTTTTGTTGCCTTCCACCGCGTGAATATCCGCTTCAAGATGGATATCCGCCTTGGCGGCCGGCAGGCCCATGCCGCGCGGCTCCATGTCGATCGGCTGCAGGTAAACCGCCGCCAGCTCCATTTCGTTCATGGTGATCGGCTCACCCGCCGGGTATTCTTTAAAGGCAAACGCCGCCGGTGCGGTAAACATTCCGGCAATCACGGCACTGGCAATCAGGCTCTTCTTGATGGTCATCAGACTTATCCTCTCGTCTCAAAGAAAAATTAGTTAAGGTTTGCTTTTTATGATGTTTTGCCCGGATACCGGCTCCCCGCGCCGCTGCATCACCACCAGGGCGATCAGCGCGGCGACCAGTAAAGCGGCCTGCGGTAACAAGGTTTCGACATAGGGGTAGATGCCAAGCCAGCCGATTTCCGGCATGCCAGGCAGTAACGTAGGCTGGAACAGTTTGCCTTCAATCAGCTCCAGTACCCCTTTCCCGGCGAAGACAAACGCCATCAGGTACATAAAGCTGCCGGTAAACATAAAGAACGGCTTCAGCGGCAGTTTGACCACCGAATAACGCATCACCAGCCAGGCCACCAGCAACAGTACGCAGCCGATAGCGAATCCGGCGAGGATCGCCAGATGACCGGAGACATTGCTGGCGTCACCCACCAGCGCGTAGTAGAACAGCACGGTTTCCGCGCCTTCGCGATAGACCGCCAGGAAACTGGTCATCCACAGGCCAATCAGCGAACCGCGGCTCAGGGAGTGAGAGAGTTTGCCTTCGAGCCAGGCCTTCCAGTGGCGCGCTTCCACTTTGGATAGCAGCCAGTAGCTCATGGAGAACAGCATAAACACGGCGATCAGCATGGTGACGCCTTCCAGCAGTTCGCGGCTCGCACCGGAGTTGGTGAACAGCAACTGGAAGATCACCGCCGTGATCACGCTGCACACCAGCGCCACGACAACCGACTGGCGGATTAACGGCAGTTTGTCCTGATGGTTATTTTTCACCATATACGCCACGATGGCGGCCACGATGAGCAGCGCTTCCAGCCCTTCACGCACGATGATCATCAGGCTGTACAGCAACAGGCTCCACTGGGTTTTCTCGCCCTCGCCAAGCAGTGAGACTGCTTTTTGCAGATCCTGCGCCAGCGCCTGCGCTTCGGCGTTGAGCGCCGCTTGCGGCTGCCCGGCTTTCATCAGGCTGACCAGGCGGGTGAAGTGTCCTTCGAGCTGGGTTTTAAAGGCCACGTCGCGGGAGCCCACTTTGTTCTCCATGCCGCTGGCTTCGAACAGATCGAAATAGGTGTCCTGCACCGCCATCATGCCGTCCTGCACGTTGCCGTCGCTGTAGACGGCGATGGCTTCCTTCAGGCTGCTGTTGATGCTGGCGGTGATTGTGCCCCAGTCGGCCTGATCCGAGTTCGCGGTTTTCGCCGCTGGCGCAGCGCCGTTTTGCGGCGCGCTGACGGCCTGGGTGTCGCGGGTCGTCGGCAGGCCGGGAAGCACATCCTCAATATCCTGCAACAGGGTGGTCACGCCATAGGCGACGTCGTTCAGATTGTCCGGTTTCGCGGTCAGGCTGATAAGCGTGGTGAACTGTTGGTTAATGGCGGCGGCCTGTTGCGCAGAACGGTTTTTGCGCACCGACATTTCCATTTCTGAATTTTTGAAGCCCTGATAATGCGCCTGCTGAACGCTCTGACTGGCGGCCGCGTACTGCCCTTCCTGATACTGCGTGACCGCCTGGGCCAGCAGATCGTCAATGGTCTGGAAACTTTGCTGCCAGTAATGGGCAATGTCGCCGTTGGAGTAGGCGTCGTGTTGCTGTTCCGCCACCAGTTTGTGGCCGCCGTCCAGCACCGGCTCAACCTGGTCCAGTTCGTTCTTCAGCCAGTCGATTTTGCCCTGCACGTCGGTGACCGGTTTCCCCTCGCCGATCATCTGGCGAATTTCGCCGAATGCGCTCTCCATCTGGTAGCTTTTTTGCGCAGAAATATTAATGCGGATCGGGCCTTCAAGATTTTCAAATACCTCGAAATAGGCCATCTGCACTTCGCGGCGGGCGTCATTGACATTCTGCTGTTGATACAGCGCGGCGGTCTTATCGAGGCGCGTTTTAATGTCGTTGATATAAGGAGAGTAATGGGTCGCTGACCACGCCAGCGTGCTGAATAATAAACCGCAAATGGCAATGAGGAATGAACGCATGGTGAATACGGTACGCCCTGATAATCTTAATAATAGTCATTATCATTACCTGTTTTGTCAGCTTTTGTACATGATTAAAATCATAGAAATGACAAATATTGACGTTGCTTTTCAAAAAGCGCCGTGAATATAAGCGAAGTGATAACGTTTTAAGCTAAACGCTGTTTTTTTCATCGCCCTGCCCTGACTCCCACTCCTTTCCCATTTTCCGGCAATTGAATTGAAGTATTGATATTTCATTTTCAAATCTGCGCAACGTTATGCTCTCAAAACGTTAACAAATACCTTTGCGAACAGGATGGAGAGACTCATGACCAGACAAATTAAACTTGGCGCATTTCTTCCGGGCGGTGGTCAACATGTGTCAGCCTGGCGTCATCCCGATCAACCCGCTGATGGGGCGACCAGTTTTGAATTCCATAAACAACTGGCGCTGACTGCGGAACGCGGCCTGTTTGACGCCTACTTTCTGGCTGATGGCCTGGCGATACCTGCCAAAGGCGGCACCGAAGGCGGCCGGGCGAAAATCGCCGGATTCGAACCGGTGACGCTGTTTTCCGCACTGGCACCGCTCACCAAACATATCGGCTTTATTGCCACCGCCTCCACCACCTATGAAGAGCCCTACAACACGGCGCGTAAATTCGCCTCGCTGGATCTGATTTCCCAGGGCCGTGCCGGGGTGGAATGTGGTGACCACCGCCACCGAAGCGGCAGCGGTAAATTTCAATCTTGACCAGCAGCATCCTCATGATTACCGCTACGCACGAGCGCAAGAGCACGTAGAGGTGGTGAAAAAGCTGTGGGACAGCTTTGAAGATGATGCCTTTATTCGTGATAAAGCCTCCGGACAGTTTATTGACCCCGACAAAGTGCATACCGCCGATCACGTGGGTAAATACTTTAAAGTGAAAGGCCCGCTGAATGTGCCGCGTTCTCCCCAGGGTCACCCGGTGATCGTCCAGGCAGGACAATCGGAAAATGGCCGTGAACTGGCGGCCGCCAGCGCCGAAGTGATCTTCACGTCGCACCAGCATCTTTCCAGCGCCCAGGCGTTTTACCGCGACATTAAATCCCGCGCCAGAGCACTGGGCCGCCGCCCGGAACATATTCTGGTGATGCCGGGCGTGGCGCCGTTTGTGGGCCGCACCGAGGAAGAGGCCCGGGAAAAATATCGCAGCCTGACATCGCTCATTCTGGAAGAAGACGGGCTGGCCCTGCTTAACGGCCTGACCGGCGGTACCCTGAACCTTGCCGATTACGATCCTGATGGCCCGCTGCCGCCGCTGCCCGCAACGGAGGGTATGAAGTCGCGCCAGGCGCTGATCCGCCAGATCGCCGACGAGCACCAGTTTACGATTCGCGAACTGTACCAGTGGATTGCCACCGCGCGCGGTCATTTCACCGTTGTCGGAACCGCCGAACAGGTCGCCGATACCCTCCAGGAATGGTTTGAAAACGAAGCCGCCGACGGTTTCAACATCCTGCCGCCGTATCTGCCGGGCGCGCTGAACGATTTTATCGATCTGGTGATCCCCGAACTGCAAAAGCGTGGCCTGTTCCGCACCGCGTATGAAGGCACCACCCTGCGCGAAAACTTAGGGCTGCCGCATCCGGTCAACCGCTATTCGATTCTGCGCAACAGCAAAGTGGCATAAGGGGGTCAAAATGACTGATTTCAGTAAGGTATGGGTACGACCACGGGCCCGTAGCCCGGGCGTCCAGGCTGGCCGTTGCCGGGAAATGGCGTCACCGTGCGCTGGCCTTCACCGCCGATTACGGTCTGCTGGCGCTTTTCTTCGCGGGCTGGCAAATCGCCAGCTCCCAGGGTTGGCTGAATCCGGCGGTGATCCCGCCGCTGGATAATATCGTTATCGCCTTGTGGAACGGTATCAGCTCGGGCGCGCTGCTGGATGATATCGCCATCAGCCTGCAACGCGCCGGTCTGGCGTTCTTCTCGGCGGTGGCAATCGGGATCCCGCTCGGGCTGTTTATGGGGCAAATCCGCCCGCTGGAGCGGGCGCTGGACCCGTTATTGCAGCTGTTCCGCCAGACATCAGCCCTGGCGCTGTATCCGGTGTTCATTCTGCTGTTCGGGTTGGGTGAAAGTTCCAAGGTGTTCGTGATCTTCTGGGCCGCGCTGTTTCCGGTGCTGCTGGCTACCATCAGCGGCGTCAAAGAGGTGGACCCAAAACTGCTGGAGATGGCGAAAACCTTCGGCGCGCGGCGGTTGACGGTCTTCCGTCGGGTGATCGTCCCCGCGTCGGTGCCGTCGATCTTCGTCGGGCTGCGCCTGTCTGCCACAACCGCCCTGCTGCTGCTGATTGCCGCCGAGATGATCGGTGCCAACAAAGGCATCGGCTTCCAGGTAATGAATGCGCAATACAACTTCCAAATCCCCATGATGTTCGCCGCTATTTTTCTGCTGGCTTTTTTAGGGCTGATGGCGAACCGCATTCTGGTTCTGCTGCAACGCCGTTTGTGTCGCTGGAATACCCATAACCAGTAAAACCACCGTTCACTTTTCGTACCTTGTTGCACTTTTTGGGAATTCAAACATGAAAAAACGCCTCGCCTTCATCGCCGCGCTCGCTTTTGCCAGCGTCAGTTTTTCTTCTCTGGCCCAGGACACCGTCACGTTGCGCTATCTGGCCAGCTATGGCGGTATTTCCGCCCATGAACTGGCTGACGCGCTGGGTTATTTCAAAGGAACCGGCGTGACGCTTGAAAATAAAGGCTACGCCAGCGGCGGCCCGGAATCGCTGTTCGCGCTGGCGTCCGGCAGCGTGGATATCGGTTCTGCCGCCACCCCGGCGGTGCTGAACGCCATCGCCAGCGGTAACAAATTCGTCGCCGCCTACCCGACAAACGGCATCGATAACACCACGAAGTCCATCTTTTATGTGCGCGAAGACAGCCCAATCAGGAGCGTGAAGGATCTGGCCGGGAAATCCGTCGCCATCAATACCCTGGGCGCGCATCTGGATTACACCCTGCGGGAAGCCCTGCGCCAGGCGGGCTTGCCGCAAAACGCCGCGAAGCCGGTGGCGGTCCCCGGTCCGCAGCTTGAGCAAGTGCTGCGTTCCGGTCAGGTGGATGTGGCGGCGTTCGGTTACTGGCAAACCACCTTTGAAGGCGTGGCCCGCAGCCACGGCGGCCTGCGCCCGGTATTTAACGATACGGACGTATTAGGCGAGATCGCAGGCGGGTTTACCGTACTGCGTGAAGATTTCGTTAAAGAGCATCCCGATGCGGCGAAAACCTTCGTCCGGGAGTCGGCCCGCGCACTGGATTACGCCCGCGAGCATCCCCAGGAAGTGCGCGACATCATGGCGAAAGAGCTGAAAGCGCGCGGTGAAAACCCTGACGTGGCCCGCTACTTTACCGGCTACGGGGTAAGGCCCGGCGGTCATGCAGAGGACCGCGATGTTCAGTACTGGATCGACATCCTTGAGCGCGACGGCGCACTGGGCAAAGGTCAGATCCAGGTCACCCACGTTTTATTCAATGCCCAGTGAGGTCTGTGATGACGAGCACAACCGCTATCCGCCGCGGCGAAGTGTCCGTGCAGCGCATGCATAAATCCTTTTCTCTCAACGGTGAGCCTTTCGACGTGTTTCGCGATGTGACGCTGCATATCCGTGCCGGGCAAAGCATCGCCATTGTCGGACCCAGTGGCTGCGGCAAGACCACGCTGCTGCGCATCCTCGCCGGGCTGGAGGAGCCCGACGCAGGTGAAGTGCTGATTGACGGTCACGCCGTGCACGGCCTGAGCCGCGAACGGGCGGTGATTTTTCAGGAGCCGCGCCTGCTGCCGTGGCTATCGGTGCTGGACAATGTCAGCTTTGGGCTCGATGTTCAGGGCGTACCCAAACGTGAGGCGCAGGCGCGTGCCCGTGAGGCGCTCGCGCTGGTCGGGCTTAGCGAGTTCGAAAATGCCTGGCCGCGCCAGTTGTCCGGCGGGATGGCCCAGCGCGTGGGTATCGCCAGAGCCCTAACCGTCCAGCCGGAAATTTTGCTGCTGGATGAGCCGCTGGGGGCGCTGGACGCCATGACAAAAATCACCATGCAGGAAGAGCTGGCGCGCATCTGGGCCGAAGAAAACGTGACCATGATTTTAGTCACGCACGATCTGGAAGAAGCGATTTATCTTGCCGATCGGGTTCTGGTGTTGCCGAAGCATAAAGGCGGGGAAATCCGCTTTATTGACGTGACCCTGCCGCGCCCACGCCAGCGGAGCCAGCGCGAATTCGTGGCGCTCCGCCAGCAGTTAATGGCGGAATTTGGTTTGCACTGATCGTCTTTTTCACGTGACATGTCAGGCCCTGCTCCGTCAGGGCTTTTTTACACCGTCCAGTTAATTTGCCTGTAAGCCTCAGATTTGACACTTCATGTTCATCGCTTCGCCGATATTCGTCTAAGGTTTTTCTATGGCTGTTTTCAGCTCCCGCGCTGAACGCCCTACGATGGAGAATCATTGATGACAAATTCAGCTATGCGCCAACCCCGTACCCTGTTGTTCGCTGTTCAACTTGCGCTGGGCAGCGCATTCTTACTTTTCGGTCCGCATGCCGCGATGGCGGAGGATCAGCCTAAAAATACCGTTCAGTCCCCTGATATTCTGCTGGGCCCGCTGTTTAGCGATGTGCAAAGCGCCAAACTGTTCCCCGATCAGAAAACCTTTGCCGATGCGGTGCCAAAAAGCGATCCGTACATGATCCTCGCGGACTACCGCATGCAGCGCAATCAGTCGGGCTTCGACCTGCGTCACTTTGTGGACCTGAATTTCGACCTGCCCAAAGCCGGCGAGAAATACGTGCCACCGGCGGATCAAAATCTCCGTGAGCATATCGACGGGCTGTGGCCGGTGCTGACTCGCACCACCGATAAAGCCGCGAAATGGGATTCGCTGCTGCCGCTGCCGGAGTCCTATGTGGTGCCGGGCGGGCGCTTCCGCGAGGTCTATTACTGGGACAGCTACTTCACCATGCTGGGCCTGGCGGAGAGCGGACACTGGGACAAAATCGAAGATATGGTGAAGAACTTCGCTTATGAGATCGATACCTGGGGCCATATCCCGAACGGCAACCGCAGTTACTATCTGAGCCGCTCGCAACCGCCGTTTTTCTCGCTGATGGTGGAACTGCTGGCGACCCATGATAAAGAAGCACTGAAGACCTTCCAGCCGCAATTGACGAAGGAGTATCAATACTGGATGGAAGGCGGCGACAGCCTGGCTCCGGGCAGCGCCAGCAAGCGCGTGGTGAAACTGCAAAACGGCGCGCTGCTTAACCGCTACTGGGATGACCGCGATACGCCACGTCCCGAATCCTGGCTGGACGACGTGACCACCGCGAAAAACAACCCGGATCGCCCGGCAACCGAAATCTATCGCGATCTGCGCGCCGGGGCCGCGTCGGGGTGGGATTTCAGTTCCCGCTGGATGGATAACCCTGAGCAGCTCGGCTCTATTCACACCACCTCTTTCATTCCGGTGGATTTGAACGCGCTGATGTATCAGATGGAAAAAACGCTTTCCCACGCCAGCAAGGCGACAGGCGACGAAGCTGGCGCGGCACGCTATGACAAACTCGCCAGCCAGCGCCAGCAGGCCATGGAATCGACATTGTGGAATGACAAGAAAGGCTGGTACGCCGATTACGATATGCGCCGCAAAGCGGTGAGCGATTCCTTAACCGCCGCGGCCCTGTACCCGTTGTTCGTTAAGGCTGCCGCGCAGGATCGCGCCGATAAGGTGGCCGCCGCGACGCAGGCGCAGTTGCTGAAAGCGGGCGGCGTGCTGACCACGACGGTGAACACCGGTCAACAGTGGGACGCGCCGAACGGCTGGGCGCCCTTGCAGTGGATTGCCGCCGTGGGGCTGGAGAACTATGGTCATGACGATTTATCGATGGAAGTGACCTGGCGATTCCTGACCAACGTTCAGCACACCTACGATCGTGAGAAGAAGCTGGTGGAAAAATATGATGTCACGACCACCGGCACCGGCGGTGGCGGCGGTGAATATCCGTTACAGGATGGTTTTGGCTGGACCAATGGCGTGACGCTGAAGATGCTGGATAAGCTGTGCGAGGCGCAGAAGCCCTGTGATAGTGTGCCGGCAACGCGGCCGGCTTCCGCGGTGAAGGCGGCGGAACCGCAGTCAGGGAGTGTGGGGAATGAGGAGCCTGGGAAGGTGATGACTCAGGAGTCAGGGAAAGTGATGGCGCCAGAGGGAGCGGCTCCGGAGAAAGCGGCGCCAGCGAAGGAAGCAGCGCCAGCGAAGGAAGCAGCGCCGGCTAAGGAAGCGGCGCCCGCTAGTGCGCAGTAAGGGGTTTGTTCGCTTTGCAGCGGGGGCTTTTTTGTAGGGTGGAAAGGTTCTGTTCGCTTTGGCTGCTGGATCTCGTTTGTAGGGTGGAAAGGTTCCGTTCGCTCGGAGCGTTTTCATCCACTGAGGTCTCAGTGACGGCGAACGTGTCAGGGGCGCTCCCCGCCGCGCCCCCGACACCCCCGGCTCCCGGCCAACAAAATCGGCGGCCTTGCCGCTTCCCTCGCCTCCATTTCCTCGCTTCAGGTCGGTCGTGATGCTACATCCTGTAGCTCACGACCTCAGGCCCGCGTCCATGCGGGCCTGACCTGGCTCGTCAATTCCCGCTCGGCGATTTTGATGCCGGACCCAACACCCCCAACTTCATTATTTCCTTTTTTTACAGACGACTTTTGTCGCTGTGAGATAACCGCACTAACTTCACGTTTATCTTTTTAAAGAACGCCTTTTGTCGCCAAGAGATTTTGATGTCGGTAACAACCGTCCCCAATCTACGCCTTTCTTTTTATTTTTTTTCATACGCATAGCGACACCCCAGCCCCATTAAAAGCCTGAAAGTACCGCGGGGGTGTTGGACCCCATCGCACTCGCCGAGGCGTGCGCGGGAGGCCGGGGCTGACGGCATGGATGCCGTCAGAGGGCGAGAAAGGCAGGAAGCCGTATCTCGCCCGACCCGGAGCCGGACGCGGTAAGCCGAGGGGACCGCGGAGCGGCGAGGGTGACAGGGGGAGCCGGGGGTGTTGGGGGCGCGGCGGCGAGCGCCCCCAACCCGGTCGCGTTCGCCGGTGGCTAATGAAGCGCACCGCAGCCCAAAGCGAACGGAACAATTCCACTCTATACAAAAAGGCCCCCGCAACCCGAAGCGAACGGAACAATTCCACCCTATACAAAAAGGCCCCCGCTGCCCGAAGCAAATGGAACAACTCCACCGTACACAAAAAGCCCCCGCTGCCCGAAGCGCCCCCCTTCCACAAAACACAAAAACGCCCCGCTGCCAAAGCCAAAAAAAAACGGCCCCCCCCCGGGCCGTTTTTTCATATTCCTGTCGCGCTTACGCGCAATACTCAACCCCTCCGCAACATGCGGAAAATCAACAGCACTACGATGGCACCCACCACCGCGACCAGGAAGCTTTGAAGGTTAAAGCCCGTCACATCCCCGCCAATACCGAAGAATGTCGCCAGCCAGCCACCGACAACCGCACCCACAATCCCGAGAATACAGGTCAGGATAAATCCGCCCCCGTCCCTGCCCGGCATAATAAGCTTGGCAATCACACCTGCTATCAATCCAAAAATAATCCAGGACAAAATACCCATCGTGAAGCTCCTTATTCTTCGCTGAAAAACGATCACCCGCCCAGGCGGGGCCAACGTTATGAAAAACACTTCAAGTATAGGCAAGGTTTATAAAAAGGTGAGGAAGGTCACACGGTTAATGATTTTTTTATCGCTACCCCCCTGGAATTTGTATTAAGTTTTTTGTCGCCGTTGCCGATATCTATCCCATCATTTTTGTCAAAAGCAGGGACCCGGCACGTGAGTACCTATAACGATCAGTTTCTAAAACATCATCCCCTCGCCGTACTCGGCGTACTGCGTGATTTGCATAAAGCCCGGGTGCCCATCCGCATTTCATGGGGGAGCCAGCAGCTTATTAGTCGCATTCTTGACGTCGACGCCAGCCAGCTGGTGATGGATTTCGGTAGCCAGACCCACGAAAACAAAGCGGTACAGGAAGCTAACGATATCCAGATATCCGCAGAAACCCAGGGGGCGAAAATTGAATTCAGCCTCCCGCAATTGAAAGCCGGCGACTATCAAAGCCTGCCCGCGTTTGTTACCCAGCTCCCTCCTTCGCTCTGGTTCGTTCAGCGCCGGGAATACTTCCGCATCCCCGCGCCGCTTAACCCGATTTTTTACTGCGAGGCGACGCTGAACAATGGCGAAAAATTCCGCTTTCGACTGGCGGATCTGTCCCTTGGCGGGCTGGGTGCGCTGGTAGACGGGCCGGTGCCGGAAGGACTGCAGGAAGGCCAGCTGTTTTCGCAGGTGAAAATTGAGCTCGGCGAATGGGGAACGTTTCACTTCGATATGCAGTTAATCACCATTTCCGAACGCCTGACGGTGAGTAACAAAAACGAAACGGTAGTGACTCCCCGCCTGAGTTTCCGTTTTCTCAACATCAACCCGGCGGTGGAGCGGGAACTGCAGCGGATTATTTTCGCGCTGGAACGTATCGCGCGCGAAAAAGCCAATAAGGTACGCTGATCACATCACGTCCATGGCCTTCTGCATTTTCCAGATATAGCGGGGGGCCTGGGGCGAGGGATGATGTTTTTGGACATGCTCGACAAATTCATCCGGGCTGAGATCGTTAATTTCCTCAATCGCCGCTTTGCGATCGGACGAGAACGTCCGCAATAGCGCCCCTGCGCCGTTCGCATAGGACACCATCAGCGCGTACTGCATGGTGGTAGGATCTTTGATGCCCTTTAACGCGCCATGCTCAAGAATGCTCAGGTACGCCGTGCCCATGGAAATATTGCGTTCCGGGTTCTTCAGCTCGCTGGTGGACGGCTGCCCGCTCCAGCCCATATGGCGATACACATCGCGCCCGGAGGTAGACGCTTTAAGCTGCATTAAGCCGATGGCGTTGGATTTACTGACCGCATTGGGGTTGCCGCCGGATTCAATGGCAATGATGGCGGTGATTAACCGTGGGCTGACGCCCCAGGCTTCACCCGCTTTCTGGCTGATAGGGTACCACTGCATAGCGCGTTTAACCGGAACCTCAGGGTTCCACGGCGGGTTGTTATAGTTCGAGGTTGAGGAGCATCCTGCCAGAAACAGGACCAGTACAATCAGCCACTTAAAATTCACGTACGCTATCCTTTTTATTGCGCCCAAACGATGTGTAAACCCCGTCGTGCTGGCGTACGCCAACCAAACGACGGATGACAACGATCAATGTTAGCGGCATCATAACCAATCCATGTAATAAATCAGCAAGGAATTGCCATGTCCCGCATCCATCTTATCGCTCCTTCCGGCTACGGCGTCGCGCAAGATGCAGCGCGACGCGGCGTTGCAAGGCTCACCGAAGCCGGACATACGGTGGGGAACCAGGCCGTAATTTCCCGGCGTTTTCAACGTTTTGCCGGTGATGATGCCACGCGGCTTAACGATATCAATCAGCTGGCAACGCTGGGAGATGCCGATATCGTGCTGGCGGTGCGCGGCGGTTACGGTGTCACGCGACTGCTGGAAAATATAGATTATTCCGCAATCGCAGCGCGACTGCGCAAAGACCCGCTGATCATCTGTGGACACAGCGATTTTTCCGCCGTGCAGCTTCAACTGCTTGCCACAGAACAGGCCATTACTTTTTGCGGACCGATGCTGGCGGGCAATTTCGGCGCACCCGAGATGAATGCCTTTACCTGGACGCATTTCTGGCAGGCCGTGACCTCACCGGAATTTACGCTGCGCTGGGAGACGGCGTCAGCGGATTGTCGTGCGCAGGGCACCCTCTGGGGGGGAAATCTCGCCATGATCTGTTCGCTGCTGGGCACACCGTGGATGCCTGATATTGAAGGCGGCATTCTGGTTGTCGAAGACATTAACGAGCACCCTTACCGCATTGAGCGCATGCTGCTTCAACTGCATCAGGCTGGGGTGCTGAACCGGCAACACGCGCTGATCCTGGGCAGCTTTAGCGCCAGCAAGCCGAATGAATATGATGATGGCTATGACCTGGCGGCGATGACCGACGCGCTGCGCCAGCGGATCGCGATCCCGGTCATAAACGGACTGGATTTTGGTCATGAACAGCGCACCGTAACCCTGCCGTTAGGCGCATCCGGCGTGCTTCACTGCCGCAACGGACAGGCATCTTTAACGGTCATGGGGCATCCCACCGTAAATAATTCCGGAAATAACCATTCACAACCTTAATTAATCCCTCATCGCAGGCGTAATTGTGGTATACCAAAAAAGGCCAATAGCTTAGCGCTGGCGGCTCAGGATGGGATGGCGCCAGCAAGGCGCCACGTTAATAACCAGAATGTAAGGAGAACGATAACGTTGGACGGCGGGGCGATTTTTAGTCTGTTTATTTTGTGTTCGGTACTGGTCACTTGCAGTATTCTGTTAAGTTCGTTTTCTTCCCGTCTCGGTATTCCCATTCTGGTTATCTTTCTTGCCATCGGCATGTTGGCAGGCATCGACGGCGTTGGCGGCATTCCCTTTGACAACTACCCTTTTGCTTACCTGATCAGCAACCTGGCGCTGGCGGTGATCCTGCTTGATGGCGGTATGCGCACTCAGGCGAGTTCGTTTCGCGTGGCGTTGGGTCCGGCGCTGTCGCTGGCGACAGTAGGGGTACTTATCACCTCCGGTCTGACCGGTATGGCCGCGGCCTGGCTGTTTAATTTGCCGGTGATAGAGGGCCTGCTGATAGGCGCGATTGTCGGATCTACCGATGCGGCGGCGGTGTTTTCCCTGCTCGGCGGCAAAGGCCTTAACGAGCGTGTCGGCGCGACGCTGGAAATTGAGTCTGGCAGTAACGATCCGATGGCGGTCTTCCTGACGATTACCCTGATTGAGATGATTCAGCACAACAATACGGCGTTAAGCTGGATGTTTGTCTGGGATATCATTCAACAGTTTGGTCTGGGCATTCTGCTCGGTCTCGGCGGCGGCTATCTGCTGCTGCAAATGATCAACCGTATTTCGATGCCTCAGGGCCTGTATCCGATGCTGGCGTTAAGCGGCGGCATCATGATTTTCGCAGTGACCACGGCCATTGATGGCAGCGGTATTCTGGCGGTTTATCTGTGCGGTTTTCTGCTGGGCAACCGCCCCATTCGCAACCGCTACGCCATCCTGCAAAACTTTGACGGTCTCGCCTGGCTGGCGCAAATCGGCATGTTCCTGGTGCTGGGTTTGCTGGTCAATCCTTCCGATTTACTCTCCATTGCGATCCCGGCACTGCTGCTGTCGCTGTGGATGATCCTGTTTGCCCGCCCTCTCTCTGTGTTTCTCGGCTTATTGCCGTTCCGCGGCTTTAATCTGCGGGAACGGGTCTTTATCAGCTGGGTCGGCCTGCGCGGCGCGGTGCCGATTATTCTGGCGGTTTTCCCGATGATGGCAGGCCTCGATAATGCGCGATTGTTCTTTAATGTCGCGTTCTTTGTGGTGCTGGTGTCGCTACTGCTCCAGGGCACATCGCTGAGCTGGGCGGCGAAAAAAGCCCGGGTGGTGGTGCCGCCGGTTGGGGTGCCCATTTCCCGCGTGGGGCTCGATATTCATCCGGAAAACCCCTGGGAACAGTTCGTTTACCAGTTGAGCGAAGAGAAATGGTGCGTCGGCGCAGCGCTACGCGATTTGCATATGCCGAAACAAACCCGCATCGCTGCGCTGTTCCGCGATAATCAGCTGCTGCATCCCAATGGCGGAACGCGGTTGAAAGAAGGCGATATTCTGTGCGTGATTGGCCGGGAGCGGGATTTACCGGCGCTGGGCAAGCTGTTCAGTCAGTCGCCGCCGGTGGAACTCGATCAGCGTTTCTTCGGTGACTTTATCCTCGAAGCCAGCGCCAAATTTGCCGATGTGGCGTTTATTTATGGCCTTGATGCCGACCCAGGTCTGGATCCTCATCAAACCATTGGCGCACTCATTCAGGCTCAGCTTGGCGCAGCACCGGTTGTCGGCGATCAGATTAATTTCGCGGGCATGGTCTGGACCGTGGCTGAAAAAGAGGACAATCAGATCCGCAAAGTGGGTCTGCGGGTGCCGGAAAACGAGGCGGAATAATCCGCCTCAACAATCAGAACGTGGTGACCGGGACGCGTGGTGCCAGCGCGCACATGAGTTCATAGCCTACCGTACCGGATGGCGCGGCAACGTCGTCGATTTTGATGTTGTCGCCCCACAATTCCACCGAACTGCCGATACCTGCCTGCGGACACGGCGTTAAATCCACTGCCAGCATATCCATGGACACCCGCCCCACTGTTTGGGTGCGAACACCTTCCACCATCACCGGCGTGCCGGTCGGCGCCTGGCGCGGATAGCCATCAGCATAGCCGCAGGCCACAATGCCGATACGCTGCTCGCCACTGGCTTTGTACAGACTGCCGTAGCCCACCGTATCGCCCGCTTTTAAGTTCTGGATACCGATAATTTCACTGTTCAGCGTCATCACCGGTTTGAGTCCGGATGTCGCCACATCGCGCCATTCGCCGCTCGGCGACGCGCCATATAGGACAATGCCCGGCCGTACCCAGTCATAATGGGCCTCCTGATGCCAGAGCGTGGCAGCGGAGTTAGCCAGCGAGCGCGGGCAATCCAGCCCTTCCGCTGCCTGTTCGATACGCGCCATGGGGCCGGCAATGCCCTCCGGCTGTTCGGCATCGGCAAAATGGGCCATCAGGGTCAGTTGCCCGACGTTTTTCAGGCCGCGCAACTGTTGCCAGACGGTTTGCACCCGATCCGGCGCGAAACCGAGGCGGTTCATGCCGCTGTTAATTTTCAGGTAGACATCGATGGGCGCATTCAGTTTTGCGTTTGCCAGCACTTTGACCTGCCAGTTGCTGTGCAGGCTGGTGGTTAGCCGGTATTGATCGAACAGCGCCAGTTCATCAGCATGGAAAAACCCTTCCAGCATCAGGATCGGGCCTTTCCATCCGCGCTCCCGCAGTAAAATCGCCTCTTCGATATTCAGCATGGCAAAGCCATCGGTAGTGGACAGGCTTGACCAGACCCGATCCAGCCCGTGCCCATAGGCATTTGCTTTTACCACCGACCACACCCGGGAATGGGGTGCGGCAGCCCGCACCACCTGAAGATTTTGCCGCAAAGCTTGCAGATCGAGACGCGCGACAATTGGACGAGCCATGAGTACTCCTGTGTTATTGGTGCGCCCCGTGTAAACGGTGAGAGGACGTGGGGCGGAATCCGGCGGCGTAACGCGCCACGCCCAGGTCGTCAAAAGGAATCGCCGGGGTGCGCCCGGAAATCAAATCGCTGATCAACTGCCCGGAGCCGCAGGCCATAGTCCAGCCCAGGGTGCCGTGCCCGGTGTTCAGCCATAAATTTTTATACGGGGTACGCCCGACAATGGGGGTGCCGTCCGGCGTCATCGGTCGCAGACCGGTCCAGAACGTGGCCTGTTCGACATGGCCGCCGCGCGGATAGAGGTCGCGCACCACCATTTCCAGGGTTTCACGTCGCGGCTGCAACAGCGCGGTATTGAAACCGACAATTTCCGCCATACCGCCCACCCGAATCCGGGAATCGAAGCGGGTAATTGCGATTTTGTAGGTTTCATCCAGCACCGTCGACATCGGCGCCCCGCTCTCTTCGGCGATGGGGATCGTCAACGAGTAGCCCTTCAAAGGATAGACCGGAATATCGACGATGCCTTTTAACATCGCCGTGGAATATGAACCGAAAGCCATCACGTACGCGTCGGCTTTGACCACTTCCGCGCCGCACTGGACGCCGTAGATTTGATTGCCTTCATATAACAGGCGGTCTACCGGGGTGTTATAGCGAAACACCACCCCCGCCTCGGCGGCCATGCGCGCCAGGCGCTGGGTAAACAGCTGGCAGTCGCCGGTTTCATCATTGGGAAGCTGTAAACCGCCGGTCAGTTTATGGGCAACATCCGCCAGTGCCGGTTCCACTTCTGCCAGCCGGTGGGATTCGAGCAGTTGATAAGGGACGCCCGCGTCTTCGAGTACCGCAATGTCTTTGGCGGCGTTTTCATATTGCTGTTCGGTGCGGAATAACTGTAGCGTGCCGCCCTGACGTCCTTCATAGGCGATTCCCGTGCTGGCGCGCAATGCCTTCAGGCAGTCGCGGCTGTATTCCGCCAGGCGCACCATGCGGCCCTTGTTTTCCATGTAATGCCGCGTGTCGCAGTTGCGCAGCATTTGCCACATCCATTTAAGCTGAAAGCCTGAGCCGTCAAGGCTGATAGCCAGCGGTGCATGGCGCTGGAACATCCATTTAATGGCCTTGAGCGGCACGCCCGGTGCAGCCCAGGGCGCGGCATAACCGGGCGAGATTTGCCCCGCGTTGGCGGCGCTGGTTTCCAGGGCCGCATCGGGTTCCCTGTCGATCACGGTAACTTCATGCCCTTGCTGACGTAAATACCAGGCGCTGGTGACTCCCACCACGCCACTTCCTAGCACGACGACTCGCATATCCACTCCGAATTTAACCGAAAGAATAATCTTCTGATTACAAATTGATAACCCAGAAGAAAATATTATTCAACATAGTCTTTTTTTATGGTGACTGAACTCACATCTTCCTCCGCCAGCACAGGATGCTGAAAAATAGCATCTCCTGCTTCGGCGCGGTTTTACGCAAAATAAAATGCTGTCATGTCGCAAGGATCCAGACCATGCGGATCACGAAAATCTGAATATTTCCTGTGGCGGAAAAATGACGCCATAGCGGCATAACTACCTGCCCTGCCTGTTAAAAGGCAAAATCAGTGGGGAGACGGCAAGAGCTCAATAATGTGATGTATTAGCGGTATGGATACGCAGAAAAACGCGGGCCTGAACCCCGGATTTTTCCACTGTGTTCTATGCTTTAGAGGTAAGGTTCCCCGCTCAGAGGGTTCCGCAAACAATGAGGGCGCGCTGATGGCTATTATTGATTCCGAAACAAGGGATTCCCGTCGCCTGAGCGATGGGCCAGACTGGACGTTCGATTTGCTGGATATCTATCTGGCTGAAATCGATAGAGTGGCGAAGCTGTACCGGCTCGACACCTACCCGCATCAAATTGAAGTCATCACCTCTGAACAGATGATGGACGCCTACTCCAGCATCGGGATGCCGATTAACTATCCCCACTGGTCGTTTGGTAAAAAGTTTATCGAGACCGAAAGGCTCTACAAGCACGGCCAGCAGGGTTTGGCGTATGAAATCGTTATTAACTCCAACCCGTGTATCGCCTATTTAATGGAAGAGAACACCATTACCATGCAGGCGCTGGTGATGGCGCATGCCTGTTATGGCCATAACTCTTTCTTCAAAAATAATTACCTGTTCCGTAGCTGGACCGACGCCAGTTCGATAGTCGATTATCTGATCTTCGCCCGCGGTTATATCACTGAATGCGAAGAGCGCTACGGCGTGGATGAAGTGGAAAAACTGCTCGATTCGTGCCATGCGCTGATGAATTACGGCGTCGATCGCTATAAACGCCCGCAGAAGATTTCATTGCAGGAAGAGAAAGCGCGTCAAAAGAGCCGCGAAGAGTATCTGCAAAGCCAGGTGAATATGCTGTGGCGCACCCTGCCTAAGCGTGAAGAAGAAAAAGCGGTGCAGGCCGAGCGGCGATATCCTTCTGAGCCTCAGGAAAACCTGTTGTACTTTATGGAGAAAAACGCGCCGCTGCTGGAGCCGTGGCAGCGTGAGATCCTGCGTATCGTGCGTAAGGTAAGCCAGTATTTCTATCCGCAGAAACAGACGCAGGTCATGAACGAGGGCTGGGCGACATTCTGGCACTACACCATCCTTAATCATCTTTACGATGAAGGAAAAGTGACCGAGCGGTTTATGCTGGAGTTTCTGCACAGCCACACCAACGTGGTGTTTCAGCCGCCTTACAACAGCCCGTGGTATAACGGCATCAACCCGTATGCGCTGGGCTTTGCGATGTTCCAGGACATTAAGCGGATCTGTCAGTCACCGACGGAAGAAGATAAATACTGGTTCCCGGACATCGCTGGCGCTGACTGGCTGGACACCCTGCACTTCGCCATGCGGGATTTCAAGGACGAGAGTTTTATCAGCCAGTTCCTGTCGCCGAAAGTGATGCGCGATTTCCGGCTGTTTACCGTGCTTGATGACGATCGCAATAATTATCTCGAGATTTCGGCAATCCATAATGAAGAAGGCTATCGCGAGATCCGCAGTAAGCTCTCTTCGCAGTACAACTTAAGTAACCTTGAGCCCAATATTCAGGTGTGGAATGTGGATTTACGTGGCGATCGTTCGTTAACGTTGCGTTATATCCCACATAACCGTGCGCCGCTGGATAAAGGCCGTCGTGAAGTGTTAAAGCATGTGCATCGCCTGTGGGGGTTTGATGTGACGCTTGAACAGCAGAACGAAGACGGCAGCGTTGAGCTGCTTGAGCGTTGCCCGCCGCGTATGAATACGTTGTAAAATTACCTTTCCAGCACGCCTGGCCCTGAATATTTTCAGCGCCAGGCGTTTTATATTGCTCCCTCTCGGCCTTGTAACTTCTGGTTATCACAGCCCTTTTTCCCTACGCGCTTTCTCATAGGCCATGCCTATCTCAACGATAGGTGAAACTTTGTAAATATATTTCAGGCGCTAGCTACGCTTTTCTGCATCACATGGACTATTTGAACGCTAATGATTAGCCCTGACACAAGTTTACAGAGGAGAGTTTCTCGCCAGGAAGACGAAACATAACCTTTTTCGATTTGAGCATTGCAACACGCATAAACAGGAGTGTGTAAACCACCATCTGGCTACACCTGCAGAAGGAAAATAATATGATTTTGCTATTACCCTTACTGAAAGTGCTAATAGTGATAACAGTGTTGTGCGGGCTTTGGGTGTTATTGGGCGGTACGGTACTTTTCGCCTTTGTGTCGGTGCTTATCACCGGCTTATTGTTAGTGAGACCCCATTTTATTATTTAGGCCCAACGGGTGTTGGGTTTTTTGGCGTTGCCGGCGTTTGATGGGGCCCCCGAATGGGGGCCTTTTTCATGGGGCGCTTTGGAAGCGGGGCCTTGTTTGTTGGTGGAAGGGTTCTGTTCGCCAGGCGGCTGGCGGGGCCTTTCGGGCGGTGGAAGGGTTCCGTTCGCTCGGGCAGCGGGGCCTTGTGTAGGGTGGAAGGGTTCCGTTCGCTCGCACTCTTTTCATCCATGGGACCGCATTGACGGCGAACGTGTCAGGGGCGCTCCCCGCCGCGCCCCCGACACCCCCGGCTCCGGCCAACAAAACCGCCGCTGCGCGGTTCCCTCGCCTCCGTTTCCTCGCTTCAGGTCGGTCGTTGATGCTACATCCTGTAGCTCACGACCTCAGGCCCGCGTCCATGCGGGCCTGACCTGGCTCGTCAATTCCCGCTCGGCGATTTTGATGCCGGACCCTCCCCCAACTTTGAATCTTTTATGTTTTACAGAGCGATTATTGTCTCTGTGAGTTAACGCCCCAACTTCACGATTTTTTTTAATAAACGCCATTTGTCGCAGTGAGTATTTCTCATACTCATAACGATATTTTGTTTTTCCATTAATCACCTGAAAGTACCGCGGGGGTGTTGGACCCCATCGCCCTCGCCGAGGCGTTCGCGGGAGGCCGGGGCAAGCCCGCAGGGATGCGGCTTGAGGGCGAGAAAGGCAGGAAGCCGTATCTCGCCCGACCCGAAAGCCGGACGCGGATAAGCCGAGGGGACCGCGAAGCGGCGAGGGTGGCAGGGGGAGCCGGGGGTGTTGGGGGCGCGGCGGCGAGCGCCCCCAACCCGGTCGCGTTCGCCGGTGACTATTGATGAGCACCGCTGCCCGAAGCGAACGGAACGATTCCACCCTACAAAAGAGCCCCCGCAGCCCGAAGCGAACGGAATAACTCCACCCTACACAAAAAGGCCCCCGCAGCCCGAAGCGAACGGAACCATTCCACCCTACACAAAAAGGCCCCCGCTGCCCGAAGCGAACGGAACCATTCCACCCTACACACAAAGGCCCCGCTGCCCGAAGCGACCCGAACCATTCCACAAAACACAAAAAGGGCCCCGCTGCCAAAGCGAACAAAACAACTCCCCCAAAGCCCCCGCCTGCAAGGCGAAAAAAAAAGCCCCTCCGCCTGAGCGCCGGAGAGGCCAATCACCACATAACTCTTTTTTACGCGTTGTTATTCAAAACCAACTGACCCTTGCTATCCAGCGGGATCGTCTCGCCAGGCTGTTTATCCATGCGGATTTTGCCCTGCTGGTCGCCGATTTTATACGTCACGTCATAGCCGATCATTTTCTCGGACTTGTCATACACCGTTTTGCAACGCTGCTGCGTCGTTGGTGTAGGTATCACGGTCCTGCATCGCGCCCTGGATCTGGTGACCGGCGTATCCGCCGCCCAGCGCGCCTGCAACGGTTGCGATATCTTTACCGCGTCCGCCGCCAAACTGATGGCCGATAACCCCGCCCGCAACAGCACCCAGCACTGAACCGGCGATACGGTTTTCATCCTGCACCGGACGACGATGCGTCACCGTCACGTTGCGACACTCTTTACGCGGCGTTTTTTACCGTTTCCTTGATCGGCATGGCGGAAACCACTTGCGCGTATTTTGGTGATGAGTCGAATACATTCAGGCTGGCGACCGCAGCCACACCCAGTGCGGCTGCTACGCCAATCCCTATACCCGCTAACATTGATTTGTTCACAGGACATCCTCCTGGCTGGTGTGATTCATAGCAATTCTGCAAGCAAATGTAAGGACGGGACATCAGACGAAGGATCAAAAGCGAGGCGTTTTTGGCAAAAAGACGGGGTTTCAGAGCAGTCTGAGGTTGTGAAAGGCGAAAAGCCTGTTTTGTACTGAAAACCCCTCCTGTTTTCAGGAGGGGCCGCAGGATTAATGCAATTTAAGACGCGGGCGAATAACGCGGTTAATACTGCCCACCAGCATCATCAGGCCGGTTTTCATGTAGCCATGCAGCGCGATTTGATGCATACGGTACAGCGAGATGTAAACGAAACGCGCAATGCGCCCTTCCACCATCATCGAACCGCGCATCAGGTTACCCATCAGGCTACCCACCGTGGAGTAGTTAGACAGCGACACCAGGGAACCGTGGTCTTTATAGACGTAATTCTTCAGCGGCTTGTTTTTGTACTGCGCCAGGATATTGTGCAGCGCGAGTGAAGCCATCTGATGCGCCGCCTGGGCGCGCGGCGGAACGAATCCCCCTTCCGGGCGTGCGCAGGATGCACAGTCGCCAATGGCGTAAATATCGGCGTCACGTGTGGTTTGCAGCGTCGGCTCTACTACCAGTTGGTTAATACGGTTGGTTTCCAGGCCGCCAATCTCTTTCATAAAGTCCGGCGCTTTAATGCCTGCCGCCCAGACCATCAGATCCGCTTTAATAAACTCGCCGTCTTTGGTGTTCAGACCGGTTTCTTGCGCGCTGGTCACCATGGTATTCGTTAACACGCGCACGCCAAGTTTCGTCAGCTCGCTGTGAGCAGCGCTGGAAATACGCGGCGGCAGCGCCGGAAGGATCCGTTCGCCCGCTTCCACCAGCGTCACGTTCAGCGCTTCGTTGGTCAGCCCCTTGTAACCGTAGCTGTGCAACTGTTTCACCGCGTTATGCAGCTCCGCAGACAGCTCCACGCCCGTGGCACCGCCACCGACGATAGCGATATTCACTTTGCCGCTGGCGCCGAGGTTAGCGGAATATTTCAGGAACAGGTTAAGCATTTCCTGATGGAAACGGCGCGCCTGATGCGGGTTATCCAGGAAAATACAGTGCTCTTTCACGCCCGGCGTATTGAAGTCGTTGGACGTACTGCCCAGCGCCATAACCAACGTGTCATACGCCAGTTTGCGCTCCGGCACCAACAGCTCGCCTTTCTCGTCACGCAGTTCAGCGAGGGTCAGCGTTTTGTTCTCGCGATTGATATCGATAACCGAACCCAGCTGGAACTGGAAGTGATGGTTGCGCGCATGCGCCAGATAGCTCAGCGCGTCAACGCCTTCATCGAGGGAGCCGGTCGCCACTTCGTGCAGCAGCGGTTTCCACAGGTGGCTGTGATTACGATCCACCAGGGTAATTTTCGCTTTTTTACCGCGCCCTAACTTCTTGCCTAACTGCGTCGCCAGCTCAAGTCCGCCAGCACCCCCGCCGACAATCACAATCTTTTTCAATGGTGTAGTCAACGTGACCCCCTAAATTATTAACCAATTGTTAAGTAAAAGTTATTAAAATAGCTTTTACTTAACAACGAGTTACCACGATTACTGCGACCTGTTGACCAAAGAATAACATGAACGGGTCAATGGTCATACCAAATTTGATATGAATCAAATTTTATGCCGAAATCTTCAACAAAAAAGGGCCAGCACATGGCTGACCCGATAACACACACGTGTTGTTCCCGTTATCCGAGGGTTTTAAACGCCTTGATTCGCTGCAAATGGGGCGAGATATTTTTAAATTTGTGGCTCTGCTGCTCATCCCAGACAATTTCATAATAGGGCTGCAACACATCGGCTGAGCGCTGGTTATCAAGCGCTTCGTCATTGCGTGAAAGCAGCACCAGACAGCGATCGCGGTTTTTCTCGCGAAAGTTTTCCACGCACTTGGTGGCAATGTCGCGATACTCTTCCGGGCGGTCGATTTTCCCTTCCATATTTTCATATGGGAACAGGTTAGGATTAAAGATGGCCTGACGGATATCGCAGAGAAAACCCACCCGTTCAGCCCAGTAGCCACCCAGCCCGACGCCGCAAATCAGCGGCCTGTCGTCTGCATTTAACTGTAGCATCTTGTCCACTTCGCGCAGCAGATGTTGCATATCATGTTTGGGATGCAGCGTGCTGTAACTGATGAGTCGCACATCGGGATCGATAAATTGCAGTTGCAGCACTTTTTCATGGTTACCCGGACTGTTTGAGTCAAAACCGTGTAAATAAATGATCATTGTCACCTCTACCTGGCGCTTACCGATAAATATCCCGCAGACTACAGCCCTGCTTTATGGGCCTGCCAGCGCTCATGCTGCGCTTCCAGCGCACGGTTCACCTGCTTCCAGCGCGGTGAAGCAAGCAGTTCGCTGCGCGAAAATGAACCTTTATGATACAAATGCGTAACACGTTCAGCATTGATCGGCGACAGGTTATCTAACACGCTAACCGCACCTTCACGATTATTACAAACCAGGATCATATCGCAACCCGCGTCCAGCGAAGCCTGACCGCGTTCGGCATAGCTGCCCATAATCGCCGCGCCTTCCATCGACAGATCGTCGGAAAAGATCACGCCGTTAAAGCCCAGCTCGTCACGCAACACGGTTTTAAGCCAGTGCGGAGAACCGCTGGCCGGACGGCTGTCCACTTCCGGATAAATCACGTGGGCAGGCATGATGGCGTCAAGTTTGTTGTCGAGAATAAGGTTCTTAAAGATCGACATATCACGGGCACGGATCTCGGCTTCGCTACGCGGATCGCGGGGCGTCTCTTTATGGAGTCTTCCATTACCGAACCGTGGCCGGGAAATGTTTACCGGTGGTTTTCATTCCGGCGCTGTGCATCCCGTCGATAAACTGCGTCGCGACGCGCAGGGCAATTTCCGGATCCTCATGGAATGAACGTTCGCCAATGGCGGCCGCTGATATGGCCCACATCCAGCACCGGCGCGAAACTGATGTCGATATCCATCGCAATCATTTCACTCGCCATTAACCAACCGGCGTCAAATGCCAGTTTGCTGCCCTCTTCCTCGCCGAACAGTTCCACGAAAGATTGCGCGGCGGGCAAACGGGTAAAACCGTCGCGAAAACGCTGTACGCGTCCGCCTTCCTGATCGACCGCCACCAACAGACGATGGCGGGACGCCGCACGGATCTGCCGCACCAGTTCGCGCAACTGCACCGGTCATGATAGTTGCGGGTAAACAGAATCAACCCGCCCACCAGTGGATGGTTTAAAATCTCGCGTTCTTCAGCATCCAGCTCGAATCCCGCCACATCCAGCATTACTGGTCCCACAACAACCTCCGGTTAGATGTTCTCAAGCCTGTTCCAGGCTTCGTTAGCTAATGTCAAAAACTGCCGATCGCGCGTTTGCCGGTAATGGCGCTCATACCAGCCAGCCATTAACGCAAGTGTCCAGGGCCGCCACCGCGCCACCTGGACGCGCAATTGGTGAGGATCAAGCGCGGCAAGATGCGCATAGTGGCGCACCAGGCTCGCTCGTTCGTCTTCATCCATACTGGCGGCGGCGATTTCCAGCGCCACATCTCCGTCGCCCGCATATTCCCAGTCGATCAGCCGTAGCGAGTCCGCGCTGCGCACAATGTTGCCGGCATGGAGATCCATATGCAGCGGCGCCAGGCGTAGCGGTTGCGGTTCACCCTGCGCGCTTAAGCGTCGCAGCGTTCGCAACCACAAGGGCGTGCGTCGGTCAGGATCGCTGTGTTGCCAGTAACTCATCAGGAGCGGCAGTAGCGAAATACGCCAGCCAAAACGTTGCTGGTGATGCAAAGTATACAGCAGGCCAGCCAGCGCTGAAGCGTCCGGCAGTGCTGGCGTCACGTCGCCGGGTATAAATTCAGTGATTAACCATCCATACCCGAGTGCATACGGACGCGGCCCCAGGCCCGGCGTCAGGCGCTTCAGCGCGCGATAATGACGCGACAAACTGACGCCCGCCTGCAGCGTCCCGCTGTCGCGACGGGCGACCAGCGGAATACCGGCCCACTCAAGACGCAGGCTGTGTCCGCTGGAACCGGGAAGCAGAGAAAGAGAACCGGCGGCCTTAGCCGCCGGAAATCTGGAATGAAGTAATGCGGTTAACGCCGCATTACTGGGTTTGGGATACTGCACCTTTACCTGACCAGATAATTTCGCCGGTTTGCACCAGCATTAACTGCATTTGCAGGGTCGGCGAGCCGACGTTACCGCTCGCATTCGAATAGAGCACATAGTGAGCGCCGACGTTGCGTGCGATGCCAATCGCTTTGCTGCGCGTCCCTAAACTGTCCTGCGGTGAGAGGCCAAGCTGCTGTTTCGCCATTGAGAGCTGTTGCGCGGAAACCAGTGTGAAGGTGTTGTTATTAGCCAGCGCGTTGCGCAAGGCTTCCGTGGCTGGTCCGGTTTGCAGCGAACCATTTGTGCGGTTGTTGACCGAATCCACCAGCAGCACGCTGCCCGCATTAACCCCGCCCGCCTGCAACATTTTGCCGACCATCGGTTGAATAGCACCGCTCCAGTCATACTGACGAACTTTAGGCTCCGGCGTGGTCGGCTCCTGATGCTCAATCGGGCCCGGCTGTGGCGGCACGGCTGGCACGGACGGCACCGTCGGTACCGGCTCTGTCGGTGGAACGGGCTGTTGCGGCGTCGGTTGCGCCTGATCGACCGGTGCCGGTTCTTGCTGACCCCGCATCACACACCCGGAAAGAATTAACGCTACTGTCGCCAGCAGCCAAAAACGAGGTTGTCCCCTCATTAATATCACCCCTTATAACCAGAGATAGAGTCGAACCTGCGTGGCACCCAGGAAAGGTGACGCCGCACTAAGCACGGTTCGACTGCGCGCAGGTATTGTTACCGTGGCGGACTTATCCAGTGGATGCAATTCCAGTCCGCTCTCCTCATACCAGTAAAACTGATAGTTCAGCGTTACGGGCACATCTTTTTCATTGTAAAGCGTACTGGTGGCGACGGGCTTGCCGGACTGTCTGGATAATTCTGGTTTTTCGGCCATAACTCCGGCCGCCATGACCGACGCTTCCATGACCAGCGTTTGCTTATCATTCACCGGAATTTCCGGAGGCGAGCTACAACCCGCCAGCACCATAACGGACAACAATGCAAAGATGCACGCACGTTTCATTTTAGAGCCCTTTATGGGAAAGCATCGGCCCCAGCGCACGTCCGCCCAGCAGGTGCATATGGATGTGATACACTTCCTGCCCGCCGTGGCGATTGCAGTTCATGATCAAACGGTAACCGTCTTCGGCAATCCCTTCCTGTTCAGCGATTTTTGCTGCCACGGTCAACATACGCCCCAGAGCCTGTTCATGTTCCGGCGTCACATCATTCACGGTAGGAATTAATACGTTAGGCACGATCAAAATATGGGTCGGCGCCTGCGGGGAAATATCGCGAAACGCGGTGACCAGCTCATCCTGAAACACGATGTCCGCCGGGATTTCGCGACGAATGATTTTGCTAAAAATAGTTTCTTCAGCCATGACCGTATCCTTAAATAACCCTGCGATAAACATTCTTGCGCAACCGCGGTTCCGGTTGGTGAACGTTCGCGCAGTAAAAGAGTGAGAATCTGATTAGAGAGTATATCACCCCAGGCAAATGCCACCAATAAAACACTGGCTTGAATCAATAGGTTGCGCGTTGCCCTGCGGATAAAACGGGTTTGTTCCATCGAGATGGCGGGTTGCCATGGACAGAACAAACCCTGCTTTTACGAGCCCAGCGAAGCCATATCGATAACGAAACGGTATTTAACGTCGCTTTTTAACATTCGCTCGTAAGCCTCATTAATGTCCTGCATCTGGATCATTTCCACATCGGAGACAATGCCTTTCTCGGCGCAAAAATCGAGCATTCCTGCGTTTCCGCAATGCCGCCAATGCACGATCCCGCCACCGAGCGACGACCAATGATCAGCGGCACCGTATTGATATAGGGCTGGAGCTCGCCCAGCAGGCCAACAAACACCAGGGTGCCGTCGAGCGTCAGGGTCGGCAGATAGGGGTTGATATCGTGGTATAAGGGACGGTATCGATAATCAGATCGAACTGGTTATTCACCTTCGCCATGTGCGACGGGTCGGTAGAGATAATGACATGATGCGCGCCAAGGCGGCGTGCGTCCTCTTCTTTACCCGGCGAGCGGGTAAAGAGCGTAACGTCTGCTCCCAGGCCATTCGCCAGTTTCAGGGCCATATGCCCCCAGGCCGCCGAGCCCAATCACCGCCACTTTACTGGCCCTCGCCTACCTTCCAGCGCTTCAGCGGCGACCAGGTGGTGATACCTGCGCACAGCAGCGGCGCAGCGCCTTTAAGATCGAGTCCCTGCGGGATGCGCAATACGAAATCTTCGCTGGCGATAATGGCTTTGGAGTAACCGCCGTAGGTAGGCTGATGGTCGAAACGATCCTGCCCGTTATAGGTTTGAATATTGCCCTCTTCGCAATACTGCTCAAGCCCTTGTTTGCAGGGATGACATTCGCGGCATGAATCGACCATGCAGCCGATGCCCGCCAGATCGCCGGGTTTAAATTTGGTGACATTATCGCCCACGGCGGTGACGCGCCCGATGATTTCGTGACCCGGCACCAGCGGATACTGGCTGAATCCCCAGTCATTTCTGGCCTGGTGGAGATCGGAATGGCATACGCCGCAATAAAGAATCTCCAGCGTGACGTCATCCGGGCGCGGTGTGCGTCGTTCTACCTGAAAAGGCGCTAAAGGCGCGGTCGGGGAAAGCGCTGCATATCCTGAAACTTTCATCATTGTTCTCTCTCGCTGTGAACGGATCTATTCACTGTAGACCTCGCCCCTGCTGATAACCACTTTGCGAAAAAAAACCTGGTACCGACTACCGGCAATACGGTTTACCTGTGCCGAATTTTCAGTGATTTGTGTTGCAAGAGACTTGTAACGCCAAAGAAATGAAATCCAGGCGCTGCGCTTTTATCGGTCACTCTTCGCTTTACCGGAATGACGTTTCACTTTCCTTCTCACATTTGTTTACACACATCAATCAAATGAATATAGTTCTCATTTTTATTCGTATCTCCAATATTTGTAGTCCCCTTTGCAGCCTGCCTTCGGCTTTACGGTTGCGTTGGAAAATTTGCGTCTTTCATTAAGGGTTAACCATGTCTTTCGTTTTCAATTCCGGGAAAACTTCTCTGCCGCATCGTTCATTGCTGGCGATGTGCATTTGCGCCGCCCTGCCTGTTAACACGGCATTCGCCGCGCCGCAGTCAGAAGATACCGTTCTGGTAGAAGCTTCCGCCAGTCCTCCAGCAGGCTGATGAGAGCCAGGATTACAGCGTGAAAACCACCCGCGCCGGGACCAAAATGATGATGGTCCAGCGTGACATTCCTCAGTCTGTCAGCGTGGTGAGCGAACAACGTATGCAGGATCAGAAACTGCAAACCCTGGGCGATGTGCTGTCTAACACCACCGGCATTAGCGCCTCGGTTGCCGATTCCGATCGTATTTCGTATTACTCACGCGGATTCCTGATCGATAACTATATGGTGGATGGCATCCCGACGTTCTATGAAACCCGCTGGAATCTGGGCGATTCGCTTTCTGACACCGCGCTGCTCCGAACGGGTCGAAATCGTGCGCGGCGCCACCGGTTTAATGACCGGGCCGGGCAACCCCTCCGCTGCGGTCAATATGGTGCGTAAGCGCGCCGACAGCCATGAATTCAAAGGCGATGTGACGGCGGAATACGGCAGCTGGGATAAGCAGCGCTACGTTGCGGATGTGCAGTCCCCGCTGACCGATGACGGCAGGATCCGGGCCGTGTTGTGGCTGGCTATCAAAATAATGACAGCTGGCTGGACCGGTATAACAGCGAGAAAAAATTCTTCTACGGTGTGCTGGATGTGGATTTAACCGATATGACCCGCTTCGCGGTGGGGTATGAATATCAGGATATCAACGTCAACAGTAAAACCTGGGGCGGCCTGCCGCGCTGGTACACTGACGGCAGCCTGGTGGGGCATAATAAACATGACAGTACCGCGCCGGGCTGGGCGTATAACGATAAAGACTTTAATAAAGTTTTCGCCACTCTGACGCAGCGCTTCGATAACAACTGGGAATTGACGCTTAACGGCACCCATACCGAGATGAACCTCGACAGCAAAGAGCTGTATCTGGATGGCCTGGTGGATAAGACCACGGGTCTGATGGAAAGCTTTTACGGTGCGAGTTATCCGGTTGTTGGCGGCACAGGCTATAACACGGGTAAACGTAAAGTGGATGCGCTGGATCTTTATGCCAGTGGCCCTTATGAACTCCTGGGCCGTCAGCATCAGCTTATGGTGGGCGCCAACTACAGCAACCAGCGTAACCGTTATATGAACACCTGGGCGAACATCGGCCCGGATGAACTGGGCAGTTATTACGATTACAACGGTAATTTCCCGCAAACCCAGTGGGGCGACCTGGCGCTGGCGCAGGCAGATACCACCCATATTAAATCAGCTTACACGGCTACCCGGATTTCGCTGGCCGATCCGCTGCACTTGATTGTCGGCGCGCGCTACACCCAGTGGAGCAGCGACACGCTTACCCAGAACATTGAGAAAAATAATACGACGCCGTATGCCGGCCTGGTGTTTGATATCAATGAAAACTGGTCAACCTATGCCAGTTACACCTCCGTGTTTCAGCCGCAAACCGTGCGTGACATTAACGGAAAATATCTTGCGCCGATCACCGGTAACAATTATGAGCTGGGTGTGAAATCTGACTGGATGGACAGCCGCCTGACGACGTCGCTGGCAGTGTTCCGCATTGAACAGGATAACCTTGGCACCAGCACAGGCCAGATTATCCCGGGCAGTGCAGGTGAAACCGCCTATACCGAAGCGGATGGCACCACCAGTAAAGGCGTCGAGTTTGAAATCAACGGTGCGCTGACCGACTACTGGCAGATGACTTTTGGCGCAACGCGCTATGTTGCTGAAGACAGCGATGGCAAAGCGTTCAATCCGAACCTGCCGCGCACTACGGTAAAACTGTTTACCAGCTATAACCTGCCGATGCTGCAAGAGCTTACGGTCGGCGGCGGGGTCAACTGGCAGAACCGGGTTTATCAGGATGTCGCAACGCCTTACGGCACTTTCCGTGCTGAACAGGGCAGCTATGCGCTGGTGGATCTGTTCGGCCGATACCAGGTGACTAAATCGTTCGCTATTCAGGCCAATCTGAAGAACCTGTTTAATAAAGAATACGACACCAATGTGGGGCAATCTTATATTTACGGCGCACCACGGAATGTCTCGGTAACCGCGAATTATCGTTTCTGACAGGAAAGGTATGCTTCAGGGGGAATTGTTCCGTTCGTCAGGCGTTTATGACCCAGTGTCACTCCGCCATGCATTAACGGAACAAGACCCCCTGACCAGAATAGCCCCGCCCGCAGTCTCTCGTTAACAAGCGGCAATAAAAAAGGGAGCCTTACGGCTCCCTCAGTCTCCCCAAACAACACTTAGCTGTTACGGATGTACTCATCCATTTCAGTTTTCAGGTTATCGGATTTGGTACCGAAAATCGCCTGAACACCTGAACCAGCTACCACTACACCCGCAGCGCCCAGTTTTTTCAGGCCAGGCTGATCAACTTTCGCTACATCCGCCACGCTTACACGCAGACGGGTGATGCACGCATCCAGGTTGGTGATGTTTTCTTTACCGCCGAAAGCAGCAACCAGAGCCGGAGCCATTTCGCTGGTGCCTGTGGTTTTGCTGTCTTCCGTTGCATCTTCACGACCCGGGGTTTTCAGGTCCAGCGCTTTGATCAGCACACGGAAGATGGTGTAGTAAACAATCGCGTAGCCCGCACCCACAATCGGGAACAGCCACAGCTTGCTGCTGTTACCAGACAGCACGATGAAGTCGATCAGACCGTGTGAGAACGAAGTCCCGTCACGCATACCCAGCAGGATACAGATCGGGAATGCCAGGCCTGCCAGAATCGCGTGGATAACGTACAGGATCGGCGCAACGAACATGAAGGAGAACTCGATCGGCTCGGTGATACCGGTCAGGAACGAGGTCAGCGCAGCGGAGATCATGATACCGCCGACTTTAGCGCGGTTTTCCGGCTTCGCTGAGTGCCAGATGGCAATCGCGGCAGCAGGCAGACCGTACATTTTAAACAGGAAGCCGCCAGACAGCATGCCCGCAGTCGGGTCGCCTGCCATGTAGCGCGGGATATCGCCGTGGAATACCTGGCCTGCGGCGTTGGTGTATTCACCAATCTGCATCTGGAAAGGTACGTTCCAGATATGGTGCAGACCAAACGGCACCAGGCAACGCTCGATAAAGCCGTAGATACCAAACGCCACTACCGGGTTCTGATATGCAGCCCACTGAGAGAAGGTCTGGATAGCGGAGCCAATCGGCGGCCAAATAAAGGACAGGATAACGCCCGTGAAGATCGCAGCCAGACCAGAGATGATCGGTACGAAACGTTTACCGGCGAAGAAGCCCAGATACTCAGGAAGCTTGATGCGGTAGAAACGGTTGAACATGTAAGCGGCAATCGCACCCGAGATGATCCCGCCGAGAACACCGGTATCCGCCAGGTGTTTAGCAGCGATTTCTTCTGCGGGAAGATGCAGAACCAGAGGCGCAACCACGGCCATGGTTTTCACCATAATGCCATAGGCCACCACAGCAGCAAGGGCGGAAACGCCATCGTTATTAGTGAAGCCAAGGGCAACACCAATGGCGAAAATCAGCGGCATGTTGGCGAAAACAGAACCGCCTGCTTCTGCCATAACATGGGAAACCACGGCTGGCAGCCAGCTGAAGTTTGCGGAACCGACACCCAGCAGGATACCTGCGATCGGGAGTACGGATACCGGCAGCATCAGCGATTTACCCACCTTTTGCAGGTTAGCAAATGCATTCTTAAACATAATTGAGAGTGCTCCTGAGTATTAGTGCTTTTTGTACGCGTTTTACGCATCAGCCCGTGGGGAGAGACGGGCCATAATCAGGGCATCTAAGTGCCCTTTATTTATTACGCAGAGTAAAATAAATAGGCTTTGCATTGTTTGACAGCTATCACGTTTCAGCAAAGCGTATGCTGAAAACTTGCATTTCTTTACACACTTAATGTCTAAATGTGTCTAAACGCTGCTTCACCGCCCATTTTTAGGCGGTGAACTTTACTCGCTTTAAATATTAATTACGAGCTTTAAAATAACTTAGGAAAAGAGCCGATCAGGCGAGATGAGAGAGGTCGAGCTGGAAGAGTTCGGAGAAGTTACGTGTCGTCACACGCGCCAGTTCTTCTACGGAAACCCCTTTAAGTACCGCCATGTATTCAGCGACATCTCTCACTAACGCTGGCTGGTTCTCTTTGCCGCGATGAGGAACTGGCGTCAGCCAGGGAGAATCCGTTTCAATCAGTAACCGGTCAAGCGGTACATAACGCGCGGCGTCGCGTAGCTGTTCTGCATTACGAAACGTGACGATGCCTGAGAACGAGATATACATTCCGAGGTCGAGAAGTTTCGCTGCCGTTTCCTTGTCCTCAGTAAAACAGTGTAGTACGCCACCACATTCCGTCACCTTTTCCTCACGCAGGATTGCCAGGGTGTCTTCCCGCGCATCACGGGTATGGACAATCACCGGTTTTTTGAGTTCGCAGCCGATGCGCAGATGGTTGCGAAAAGCCTCCTGCTGCTGGGGTTTAGTTTCCGGGGTGTAATAGTAATCGAGGCCGGTTTCGCCCATCGCCACCACGCGAGGATCAGCCGCCAACTGGCGCAACTGTTCCACATCCCAGGCTTCGTCCTGATTAAGCGGGTGTACGCCGCAGGAATAAGCGACATTCTCACGCTCGCCAATCAGTTCGCGCATGGCCTGATAGCCCGGTAGCGTTGTGGCGACCGCCAGGCAAAATTTCACATCACGCGCAGCGGCCTTTTCCAGTACATCATCAACGCTGGCGTGCAGGGTTTTATAATCCAGCCCGTCAAGGTGGCAGTGTGAATCAACTAAAAACATATCGTCTCTCAGAAGTGGGCATGCGGGAGCGGTGAGCCATTGCGCCACACCTGTTCCCAGTTTAAGAGTAGTTCAGTGAGCATCAGTTCGCGGTTGAGCCCGGCAACTGAAGCAAGCTGCTCCCGGCAGCGGAGCAACATCGTCAGCATGCTTTGCAGCGTACTGACGGATAAGGAAGCCGCCAGCAGTTGGCTGTGTGCGATCAGGTCGACATGGGTGATATATGCGCCAGCGCCCTGCCCGCATTTCAGCGCATCAAGCAGCAGCGCAGCAAGCCAGTGCAGGCGCATCGACACATCATCATGATGAAGGTCAGGCAAAAGCATTAACGCATCACGATTATTGACCGCTTGCTCGAGATGTTCCGCCAGACCCTGGCGCTGGGGCCAGGCCGCCTGTTGCAGCAATGCCAGAGCCGCAGCCGGGCGCCGCCAGTTAAGCGTAAAGCCGCGATACGTTGCGGCTGCGGGGCGTCGCATTCCCGCGCCAGCCAGGCTTCTGACCAGCGGTCTTCCGGTGGCGATAAGTGCCAGTATAAACAGCGGCTGCGCAACGTGGCGGGCAGGCGATCCGGGTTCCGGCAGCCCAGCATAAACCATGTGTTTTCCGGCGGCTCTTCCAGCGTTTTCAACAGCGCATTCGCTGCAGCCTCGGTTAACTGCTCAGCGTCTTTCAGCCACACCACTTTAGCCCCGCCCAGCCGGGCACGATCATAAAGCTTCTCGGTGACCTCGCGCACAGCGTCGATCCCCAGCGCGGCCTTGCCTTTTTCCGGCTCCGGTAAGTAATAGTCCGGATGCGTCTGCGCCTGCATCAGCTGGCAAGCACGGCATTTGCCACAGCTTTTTTGTCCATCAGGTTGCTGGCACATCAACCAGCGGCTGATGGCATAAATGAGCGCGTCATCGCCCATTCCCGGCAAGGCATGAACCAGTAACGCATGGTGACCACGACCCGCCTGATGATTAGCGACCAGTTGCTCATAAGCAGGACGCAGCCACGGATACCATTTCATTACGCCTGCTCCCTGACCCAGCGCGTCACGGCATCACGGATCGCCTGCATCACCTGCTCCAGTGATTGGGTGGCATCAATGGTCTTGATGCGGCTGTCTGCCGCCGCCAGCTCAAGATAGCGGGCACGGGTGCGATGGAAAAAATCAAAAGATTCCTGCTCGATGCGATCGAGTTCTCCGCGCGCGCGGGCGCGTTTGAGCCCTACAACAGGGTCGACATCCAGATACAACGTCAAATCCGGTGCGAAATCGCCCAACACAGCGTGACGTAGCGTCGCCAACAACTGGGCATCAATACCGCGCCCGCCACCCTGATAGGCCTGGGTAGAGAGATCGTGGCGATCGCCTATGACCCACGCGCCGCGGGCTAACGCTGGCTTTATGATTGTTTCAACCAGTTGTACCCGCGCGGCATAAAACATCAGGACTTCCGCTTTATCGGTGATAATTTCTTCGCCGACAGATTTAATATCCAACACCAGACTGCGGAGCTTTTCGGCAAGCACAGTGCCGCCTGGCTCACGGGTAAACACCATGTCGTTGATGCCAAGCGATTTCAGCGTCTCTACCACGACGTTACGCGCCGTGGTTTTCCCTGCGCCCTCTAATCCTTCAATGACAATGTACTTACCCATCTTTTTCCTTCATGACTTTCAAATAATCCTGCACCGACTTGTTGTGGTCCGCGAGGTTAGTATTAAACGTGTGGCCGCCATTCCCGTCGGCGACAAAATAGAGATATGGTGTTTTCGCTGGTTTCGCCGCGGCCATAAGCGAAGCCTCACCGGGAATCGCGATCGGGCCCGGCGGCAGCCCATTGATGATATAAGTGTTATAAGGGGTCGGGGTATCCAGCGCTTTGCGCGTCAGGTTGCCGTCATACTCCTCGCCCATGCCGTAAATGACAGTGGGATCGGTTTGCAGACGCATCCCGATACGCAGACGATTGACAAATACCGAGGCCACTTCAGGCCGCTCGCTGGCTACCGCCGTCTCTTTTTCAATAATCGACGCCATGGTCAGCAGTTGCTCTTTGTCCTGATACGGCAACCCTTCCGCTTTCTCATCCCAGGCTTTATCCAGGGCCTTAACCATACGCAGATGCGCACGTTTTAGCAAAGCCACATCGGTGGTGTTGGCGGTATAGAGCCAGGTATCCGGATAGAACCAACCTTCAATGGATTTTGCACTGTCGAAGCCCAGTGCTTTCGCGACGGTTTCGTATTTATCATCCGCAAGGGTATGTTTGATATACGGCGCGTCCCGCAGTTTATTCAGCCATTCGCTCAGGCGCGTGCCTTCGACAAAGCGCAACGGGAATTGGGCCTCTTTGCCGCTTTCCAGCAGTTTCAGCATATCGCGTACAGTCATGTCAGGCGTGAAACGGTATGTGCCTGCTTTAAAATGCGACAGCTCCGGTTCGACTTTCAACAGCCACTGAAAAACACGCGGCCGGTTAATGATCTTCTCATCAGATAACTGATTTCCCAGCGCCTGGCGACCAGTGCCCGCCTTAAGCGTAAAGATAGTTTCCTGTTGGATAAGCAGGCGGCTATCCGCAAGCTGTCGCACTTTCCAGTACCCAGCGCCGGCAGCAATGGCCAGCACAATAATAATCAACAAAACAAAACGCAGCATTTTCTTCATTGGTTAGATACTACTCACAAAGGGGAGCCAAATAGCGGAACGCGTCGCGTGATAAATAGCGAGTCTGCATGGCCTGGTTAACCGGGACAAGCGGCATAAGCGCATTGCAGATAAACACTTCTTCTGCGGTTTCCAGCTCGCTTGCCAGCGCGTTGACCTCTTCCACTTGCCAGGGACTTTGCGCCAGCAAAGCCAAAATATGCTGGCGCATCAGGCCGTTTACACCTGCCTGATCGAGCCGTGGAGTAAAGATATGGTTTCCTTTACGCCAAAAAATATTAGCGGCGCAGCATTCGATCAGCCAACCCTCACTGTCCAACACCAGCGCTTCCTGCGCGTCGGTTGTGTCAAGGTGGCGACGAATCAAAACCTGTTCCAGCCGGTTAAGATGTTTTAAACCTGCCAGTAACGGGTTGCGGCCTAACTGAACCGGGCTTTGCGTCAGCCTGATCCCCTGCTCTCGCCACGCGTGATAAAAAGCCGGATACGTTGATACAGCAAGCAAACGGCTCGGTTCGCCGCAGCCCGCTGCGCTGTAACCGCGCCCGCCCGCGCCTCGCGTAACGATAACTTTTAGCACCGCCTGGGCGTGTGATTCAGCCACTGCGCACATTTCATCGCGCACCAGGTCGAGATCGGGCGATGGTATTGCCAGCCTGGCGCAGGCCTCCGCGAGGCGATTCAGGTGAGCGTCAAGCAGCATTATTTCGCCCTCTTTGACTCGGGCCGTAGTAAAACAGCCATCGCCAAACTGGATTGCGCGATCGTTAGCCGCCAGGGAATCTTGCCATGTGCCATTAATTAACAACATGAGGGCTCCTTACCGAATGCGCGCTAGTGTCGCAGGATGTCAAGCGAGGGGCAAGTAGAGAAGTCTGATGAAAAAGGCCCGAGATCGGGCCTTTAAAATGAATCGGTTAGATCTTTTTGAAGATCAGAGAACCGTTAGTGCCGCCGAAGCCGAAGGAGTTACACAGGGTGTAATCCATACCCGTTACCTGGCGTGCTTCATGTGGCACAAAATCCAGATCGCAACCTTCATCCGGGTTATCCAGGTTGATGGTTGGCGGGACAACCTGGTCACGCAGAGCCAAAATCGAGAAGATAGACTCTACAGCACCCGCAGCGCCTAACAGGTGACCGGTCATGGATTTCGTGGAGCTGACCATCACTCGCTTCGCCGCATCGCCAAACACGGATTTAACCGCTTGCGCTTCCGCTACGTCGCCCGCAGGGGTGGATGTCCCGTGCGCGTTAACGTAATTAACCTGCCCCGGTTCGATGCCTGCGTCGCGCAGGGCATTGACCATCGCCAGCGCCGCGCCAGCGCCGTTATCCGGCGGTGAAGTCATATGGTAAGCATCGCTGCTCATACCAAAGCCAACAACTTCACAGTAAATTTTCGCACCGCGTTTTTTCGCGTGTTCGTACTCTTCAAGCACCAGAAGCCCGGCACCGTCACCCAGTACAAAACCATCACGCTCTTTATCCCACGGACGACTTGCTGCTTGCGGATTATCATTACGGGTAGATAGCGCGCGTGCCGCGCCGAAGCCACCCACGCCAAGAGGCGTACTGGCTTTTTCAGCCCCGCCCGCCAGCATTGCATCCGCATCACCATACGCAATCATGCGTGCCGCATGACCGATATTGTGAACGCCGGAAGTACAGGCCGTGGCGATAGAGATGCTCGGGCCGCGCAGGCCGAACATGATCGTCAAATGACCTGCTACCATGTTAACGATTGTGGACGGAACAAAAAACGGGCTAATCTTACGCGGGCCACCTGCCACAAGGGACGTATGGTTTTCTTCGATAAGGCCTAAACCACCAATACCGGAACCAATAGCGGCGCCGATGCGGGTTGCGTTCTCTTCCGTCACTTCCAGACCAGAATCCTGCATGGCCTGAACACCGGCAACAACTCCATATTGAATGAAGGCATCCATCTTGCGTTGATCTTTACGCGAGATGATGTCATCACAGTTAAAATCCTTTACTAAGCCAGCAAATTTCGTTGCATAGGCGCTAGTATCGAAATGGTCGATCAGGCTGATGCCACTCTGACCGGCAAGGAGAGCTTTCCAGGTAGACTCTACGGTATTGCCGACAGGAGACAACATGCCCAGTCCGGTCACAACTACACGACGCTTAGACACGTTTGTCCTCCAGGGAGGGATAAAAATGGGATTCGTGGGATAAAAAAACTCAGGCGGTCGAGTGACCGCCTGGAGATGTTCACTTACGCCTGGTGACCGTTGATGTAATCAATGGCAGCCTGAACAGTAGTGATTTTCTCAGCTTCTTCGTCCGGAATCTCAGTATCAAACTCTTCTTCCAGAGCCATTACCAGCTCAACGGTGTCAAGAGAATCAGCGCCCAAGTCTTCAACGAAAGAAGCATTGTTGGTAACTTCTTCCTGCTTAACGCCCAGCTGCTCGCCGATAATTTTCTTAACGCGTTCTTCGATAGTGCTCATACTCTTAAATTTCCTATCAAAACTCGCTTTCGCGATGGTTTTCGTAGTGTATAAAATGTTGAAAAAGTTGCAACTAAATCCCGGCAGGTCGTACCACGATTTTACGCTATTTTGCGGGCAATCGCCCTAATAACGCAAATAATTTTATACCCTTCCCTGTTCAGGAGGCAGGTTTTAAGCCATCTCCGACTATTCTTGCTCACAGAGTAAACTCTGCAGGCGAGAATATATTCAGATAACTTTCCTGCCTCGAACCGCAAAAGGCATAAACGTGGTTAAACCATATACATCCCGCCGTTGACGTGCAGAGTTTCACCAGAGATGTAACCCGCTTCATCAGAAGCTAAGAATGCAACCGCACTGGCGATTTCCTTCGCGTCGCCCAGACGACCCGCAGGAACCTGCGCCAGAATACCCGCACGCTGCTCTTCAGAGAGCGCACGCGTCATGTCCGTTTCAATAAAACCCGGAGCAACAACGTTCACTGTAATACCGCGAGACGCTACTTCGCGCGCCAGCGATTTACTAAAGCCGATAAGACCCGCTTTCGCCGCAGCGTAGTTGGCCTGACCCGCATTTCCCATGGTACCAACCACAGAACCGATAGTAATAATGCGCCCATGACGTTTTTTCATCATAGCTCGCATTACTGCTTTTGACAGACGGAAAACAGAGGAAAGATTGGTTTCGAGGATATCGCTCCACTCTTCTTCCTTCATCCGCATCAATAAATTATCACGCGTGATACCGGCATTATTGACCAGAATATCCACTTCACCAAATTCGCTGCGGATATTTTCCAGTACGGATTCAATAGATGCTGGATCGGTCACGTTAAGCATCAGACCTTTACCGTTGGCACCCAGATAGTCACTGATCGCCTGCGCCCCGCTTTCGCTGGTCGCTGTGCCGATGACTTTCGCGCCGCGCGCCGCCAGGGTTTCAGCAATTGCGCGGCCGATGCCGCGACTCGCGCCGGTAACCAGCGCGATTTTTCCTTCAAAACTCATGCTATTCCTCGTCTTATTGCTCGAGTGCTGCGGCCAGGCTTGCCGGCTCGTTGATCGCCGATGCGGTTAAGCTATCGACAATACGTTTGGTCAAGCCGGTCAATACCTTACCTGGACCGACTTCATAAAGATGGGTGATATCACGGGATGCCATTAGCTCAACGCTTTTGGTCCATTGCACCGGGCTGTAGAGCTGGCGTACCAGCGCATTACGAATTTCATCCGGATCGGTGGCGCACGCTACATCCACATTATTCACGACAGGAATAGCCGGTGCGTTGAAGGTAATGTTTTGCAATTCAACCGCCAGTTTTTCCGCTGCGGGCTTCATCAGCGCGCAGTGGGACGGCACGCTTACCGGCAACGGCAGTGCACGTTTCGCGCCTGCGGCTTTACAGGCAGCGCCTGCGCGTTCCACGGCTTCTTTGTGGCCGGCGATCACCACCTGGCCCGGCGAGTTATAGTTTACAGGCGATACGACCTGCCCCTGCGCGGCCTCTTCACAGGCTTTCGCAATGGACTCATCATCAAGACCGATAATCGCAGACATGGCACCCGTGCCTTCCGGTACGGCGTCCTGCATTAGCTTACCGCGTAATTCAACCAGACGAACCGCATCGGCGAAAGCGATAACGCCTGCGCAAACCAGTGCGGAATACTCGCCAAGACTATGACCGGCCATCATCGCAGGGGCTTTGCCGCCTGCCTGTTGCCAGACGCGCCATAAGGCGACAGAAGCCGTCAACAGCGCGGGCTGAGTCTGCCAGGTTTTATTTAATTCTTCAGCCGGCCCTTGCTGAACCAGCGCCCACAGATCGTAACCTAATGCCGCAGAAGCCTCGGCAAAGGTCTCTTCGACGATGGGATATTGCGCGGCGACGTCGGCCAGCATACCCACGCTCTGGGAGCCCTGTCCCGGAAACACAAATGCAAATTGCGTCATGTTTTTAATCCTTGTTTATCAGAAACGAACCAGCGCCGAACCCCAGGTAAAGCCGCCGCCAAAGGCTTCCAGCAGCACTAAATGGCCTGGTTTGATACGACCATCGCGCACCGCTTCATCCAGCGCGCTGGGAACGGACGCCGCAGAGGTATTGCCGTGGCGGTCCAGGGTGACGACCACGTTATCCATCGACATGCCCAGTTTCTTCGCCGTCGCGCTGATAATACGCAGGTTCGCCTGGTGAGGCACCAGCCAGTCCAGGGAAGAGCGGTCGAGCTGATTTGCCGCCAGCGTTTCGTCAACGATATGGGCAAGTTCAGTCACGGCGACTTTAAAGACTTCATTACCGCTCATGGTTAAATAGATAGGATTTTCCGGCACGACGCGGTCATGATTCGGCAGCGTCAGTAATTCACCATAGCTGCCGTCAGCATGCAGATGGGTGGAAATAATGCCCGGCTCTTCAGACGCGCCGAGAACGACCGCGCCAGCGCCATCGCCAAACAGAATAAGAGTGCCGCGATCTTCAGGATCGAGGGTGCGCGCCAGCACGTCGGAGCCGATAACCAGCGCATACTGCACCGCGCCAGATTTCACATACTGATCGACAATGCTTAACGCATAGGTAAAGCCCGCGCACGCGGCGGCTACGTCAAAAGCCGGGCAGCCTTTGATGCCGAGCATGCCCTGAATCTGACAGGCCGCGCTTGGGAAGGCATGCGTCGCAGAGGTCGTCGCCACCACAATCATGCCGATTTGTTGTTTATCGATACCTGCCATCTCGATGGCGCGCAGCGCCGCCTGATAGCCCATGGAATCAACAGTCTCGTTAGGACCGGCGATACGACGCTCACGAATGCCTGTGCGGGTGACAATCCACTCGTCAGACGTTTCTACAATTTTTTCAAGATCGGCGTTCGTCCGCACTTGCTCAGGCAGATAGCTGCCTGTGCCAATAATCTTCGTATACATGTACGCTCAGTCACTCTTGGGTAATATATCTGCCGTTAAAATTGCATGGGCGCTTAACGTTGTTCCGGGGCATTCCCGGCCGTTGCGTCATCGTGCAATTCAAACCCAGCGGGATATAAATATTCCAGGCGAGCGGCTATCCGTTGTGGGACCTGCCGCTGCACCGCCTGCACTGCCTGTTCAATCGCGACGCAAAATGCGCGCTGATTGGCCGCGCCATGACTCTTAATCACAGTGCCGCGCAATCCTAACAGACAGGCGCCATTATACTGGTCGGGGTTGAGGTGACTGAATCGCCTGGAAAGGCTTTTTTGTAACCAGTGCTTTAATAAACGCCACCACCACGACCGTTTTTTCCCTTCGCCCTGCGATTTCAGCAGAGAAAGGAACATTCGTACAACGCCCTCCATGGTTTTAAGTGTGACATTACCGACAAAACCGTCACACACCAGCACATCCGTTTTGCCGGTCAGCAATTCATTGGCTTCAAGATAGCCAATATAATTCATTGAAGGCTGCGTTTTTAACATGGCCGAGGCGTCGCGAATGCTATCGAGACCTTTTGTTTCCTCCTCGCCAATATTCAGTAACGCTACGCGTGGCGAAGTGATACCAAGCACTTCCTCCGCCATTACCGATCCCATGATCGCAAACTGTACCAGCATGGTGCTGTCGCAGGCCACGTTCGCGCCCAGGTCCAGCACCACCGTTTTTCCTTTTTGCTGATGCGGCAGTACCGTCATCAGCGCCGGGCGTTCAATGCCATCAATCGGTTTCAACAGCAGTTTGGCGAGCCCCATCAATGCGCCAGTATTCCCCGCGCTGACACAGGCCTGTGCCCGCCCCTCTTTGACCAACTCCAGCGCCATACGCATGGAGGTACCACGGCTGTTGCGAACCGCCTGGGACGGCCTTGCATCACTGGCGATAACCGACTCGGACGCAACGATCTGCAAGCGCGAACGTTGTTCAAAATCAGCTTTGGCGAGTAATGGTGTGATTGCGTCGGGATCGCCGACTAACAGGAGATTCAGTTGCGAATTAGAATTCAGTGCCTGCAAGGCTGCAGGCACTGTCACGGTGGGACCAAAGTCCCCACCCATGGCATCTAACGCAAGGGTTAGACGTGTCAAGGTATCGCCGGGCGACGTTACATCCCCGCCGGAACGGGGAAGCGACACTAAGTTTAATCACGCTTGCGCGTGATTACTTAGCGATAACCTTGCGGCCGCGGTAGTAACCATCGGCAGTGATGTGGTGACGCAGGTGGGTTTCACCAGAAGTCTTATCAACAGACAGGCTGGTTACAGCGGTCAGTGCATCGTGAGAACGACGCATGCCACGTTTGGAACGGGTTGGTTTATTCTGTTGTACGGCCATGGACCTTACTCCTCAATTACGGTTTACCCCGTTTACGCGGGGAAGACCAATTACTTACGCTTTAAGCTGGCTAATACGGCAAATGGATTTGGCTTTTGCGCTTCTTCAGGCAGTTCACCAAATACCATGTCCGCTTCGGACACTTCACAGTGTTCATGATCATGCACCGGAACCACCGGCAGCGCGATGATGATTTCATCTTCGACAACCGCCAGCAGATCGATTTCACCGAATTCGTTAACCTCAATCGGTTCGTACGCTTCCGGGAGTGCTTCAGCCTGTTCGTCTGAACGAACCGGACTGAAACAATACGTTGTGTGGACCTGATGAGAGAACGGATTCCCGCAACGCTGGCATGACAATGTCACCGTCACCTTCGCATCGCCGGTTAACACCGCGAGACGTTGGTTATCGATGGCGAAACGCATGGAGCATTCAACATCACTGTCCACACTGACAACTGATTCAGCGACACGCTCTACCTGATCAGGGGTATACACGCCCTGGTAATCAAGGCGTTTTTGAGCGGTACGAACCGGATCGAGAGTCAGGGGTAATTTTACCTTTTGCATAGGGCGCGCATATTAACGTCGTAATGTCATAGAGTCAAAGGAAAAGGCGGTATCAACATGCCATTTGCTAATAAATCACACACAGCATTGTCCACAGTTTAAGATGTCATAAATAGAATCGCGAATAATGGTTAGAAAAAATGACACAACTGGTCCTCGCTTCCACCTCTCCTTACCGTCAAAGCCTGCTGGAAAAACTGGGCATTCCGTTTATCGCCGCAGCGCCAGACGCCGATGAAACCCGCTAATAGATGAGGACGCACGCCATCTGGTGCTCCGTCTGGCGCAACAAAAAGCGCAGTCTCTGGCGAATCGTTATCCGAACCATCTCATTATCGGCTCTGATCAGGTGTGCGTCCTTGACGGGAAAATCACTGGCAAACCGCTTACCGAAGAAAATGCCTGCTTACAGCTCACCCAGGCCAGCGGTCACATCGTGACTTTCTATACCGGCCTTGCCGTATTTAATTCCGCTAACGGGCAGCTACAAACCGAATGCGAGCCGTTTGATGTGCATTTCCGCCCTCTTACTCAGGCGGAAATCGCCCGCTACGTAGAAAAAGAAAGCCCGTTGTACTGCGCAGGCAGTTTCAAAAGCGAGGGGCTGGGCATCACCTTATTTGAACGGCTGAATGGTCGGGATCCAAATACTCTTGTGGGTTTACCGCTGATTGCGCTATGTCAGATGCTACGAAACGAAGGCGTTAATCCCCTGCTCGCATAAACCAAAAGCCCGGCGTTAACCGGGCTTTCTTTTATTTATCGTTACGTAACACGTTCAGACACTGTTTGAGCTCGGCATCGAGCGGCGCTTCAACACGCAAGGTCTCGCCGGTATGCGGATGCTGGAATTTCAACGCCGCGGCGTGCAGGAACAGCCGGCTCAACCCGGTTTTCGCCAGTTGCCTGTCAAAGTCGCGATCGCCGTAACGATCGTCAAAGGCGATAGGATGCCCGGCATGCTGAGTATGAACGCGAATCTGGTGCGTACGTCCGGTCACCGGGCTACAGCGAACCAGTGTGGCGAACGCATAGCGCTCTTCCACTTTAAAGCGGGTTTCCGACGGTTTGCCTTCACTGTTAACGCGCACAATCCGCTCGCCGCTCTGCAGAATATTTTTGAGCAGCGGCGCCTGAACCACTTTCACATGTGACTGCCACTGGCCACGCACCAGCGCCAGATAATCCTTTTGCATCTCTTTACCGCGCAACTGCTCATGCAGCGAACGCAGCGCCGAGCGTTTTTTGGCGACAAGCAATACGCCAGACGTATCGCGGTCGAGGCGATGAACCAGTTCAAGGAAACGCGCTTCCGGACGCAGCGCACGCAACCCTTCAATGACGCCGAAGCTTAATCCGCTACCGCCATGGACGGCAGTGCCGGAGGGTTTATTGAGCACCAGAATATGGTCATCCTCGTACAAAATAGCGTCGGTTAACGCCGACACTTTTTGCAGATGCGGCGATACCGCCTGCTCTTCCCGCTCTGCCACCCGGACCGGCGGAATGCGTACTTCATCGCCCGCCTCGAGCTTGTATTCGGGTTTGATACGTTTTTTATTTACGCGTACTTCGCCTTTGCGAAGGATGCGATAAATCATGCTTTTCGGCACGCCTTTCAATTGGGTACGCAAAAAGTTGTCGATGCGTTGCCCCGCTTCATCAGCAGAAATGGCAACGATTTTTACGGCTGGGGTCTCAGTTTTCATGGTGGCGATTCTAATTAGCGACATTCATTAGCGCCACTCATTTTTATATGCTTATACTTACTGTCACCCGGATTCTTGTAGCTTATGAATCACTGAATTGGTGGATATAACAACAATCGGTAATTTGTGGTTAAGAAACTGTGAGTAACCGGGTGATAAATGGCAAAAGTCATCTTGCTATAACAAGGTTAGCAATGGAATAATGCTGAAGTTTTCCGTGTTAAAACTTGTTAAGACAAGGAACTTTGCGGAATTACCATTTTTGCCTGACCGTTCATCCACGCAGCAATGGCGTAAGACGTATTGAACCATCAGGCAGTTAGCGGGCTGCGGGTTGCAGTCCTTACCGGTAAGATGGAAGCTTCTCTGGCGAAACATTCCCAGGCAGTTCCCCTGATAATTGCGCTGTATTTCCAGATGAAATACAGGCTACCGACACTCCGCGCCTCTTAAGCGAACGACAACCGTGAGGTTGGCGACGTGAACAGTCACGAGGCCATCGGTTCATACCCGGAAAGGCGTTATCTTGCCCGCAGCTTAGTCGTCAATGTAAGAATAATGAGTAAGTTACGATGAAAAGAATGTTAATCAACGCAACTCAGCAGGAAGAGTTGCGTGTCGCCCTTGTTGATGGGCAGCGCCTGTACGACCTGGATATTGAAAGCCCGGGCCACGAACAGAAAAAAGCGAACATCTACAAAGGAAAAATCACCCGCATTGAACCGAGTCTCGAAGCCGCTTTCGTTGATTATGGTGCTGAAAGACATGGTTTTCTCCCTCTCAAAGAAATCGCCCGCGAATACTTCCTTCTAACTATGCTTCCCATGGTCGCCCGAACATCAAAGATGTCCTGCGTGAAGGCCAGGAAGTCATTGTGCAGATCGACAAAGAAGAGCGCGGTAATAAAGGTGCGGCACTGACCACCTTTATCAGCCTGGCGGGCAGTTATCTGGTATTGATGCCGAATAACCCGCGCGCAGGCGGTATTTCACGCCGTATCGAAGGCGACGACCGTACCGAATTGAAAGAAGCGCTGGCAAGCCTTGAACTGCCGGATGGCATGGGTCTTATCGTGCGTACCGCAGGCGTGGGCAAATCCGCCGAAGCGCTGCAATGGGATTTAAGCTTCCGCCTGAAACACTGGGAAGCGATCAAAAAAGCCGCTGAAAGCCGCCCTGCCCCCTTCCTGATCCACCAGGAAAGCAACGTTATCGTGCGTGCGTTCCGCGACTATCTGCGTCAGGATATTGGCGAAATCCTTATCGATAACCCTAAAGTGCTTGAGCTGGCTCGCCAGCACATCTCCGCGCTGGGTCGTCCGGATTTCAGCAGCAAAATTAAACTGTACACCGGTGAAATTCCGCTGTTCAGCCATTACCAAATCGAATCGCAAATCGAATCTGCATTCCAGCGTGAAGTGCGTCTGCCTTCCGGCGGCTCCATCGTAATCGACAGCACGGAAGCCCTGACCGCAATCGACATCAACTCCGCCCGCGCAACTCGCGGCGGCGATATCGAAGAAACCGCGTTCAACACCAACCTGGAAGCAGCAGATGAAATCGCCCGCCAGCTGCGCCTGCGCGATCTCGGCGGCCTGATTGTTATCGACTTCATCGATATGACGCCGGTGCGTCACCAGCGTGCTGTAGAAAACCGCCTGCGTGAAGCCGTTCGCCAGGACCGTGCGCGTATTCAGATTTCTCATATTTCACGTTTCGGCCTGCTGGAGATGTCTCGCCAGCGCCTGAGCCCGTCCCTGGGTGAATCCAGCCATCACGTTTGCCCGCGCTGTAGTGGCACCGGCACCATTCGTGATAACGAATCTCTGTCACTGTCGATTCTGCGTCTCATCGAAGAAGAAGCGCTGAAAGAGAACACGAAAGAGGTTCACGCCATCGTTCCGGTGCCGATCGCCTCTTATCTGTTGAACGAAAAACGCGACGCCATTACCGCTATTGAAACCCGTCAGGGCGGTGTCCGTGCCGTGATCGTGCCGAACGACCAGATGGAAACGCCGCACTATTCCGTGCTGCGCGTCCGTAAAGGCGAAGAGACCAAAACGCTGAGCTACATGCTGCCGAAGCTGCATGAAGAAGCCATGGCGATGCCGTCTGAAGACGAGCCTGCCGAGCGTAAGCGTCCGGAAGAACCCGCTTTAGCGACCTTCGCAATGCCGGATATTCCTCCTGCGCCGCCGGAAACCAAAGCGGTGTCTGAAGCGCCGGTTAACGCACCTGTCACGCCGCAAGCCAATGCGCCTGAAGCTGCGAAACCGGGACTGTTCAGCCGTTTTATCAGCGCACTGAAATCTCTGTTTGCTGATGAATCTGCCGCGCCTGCGCCGGTAGTCGAAGAGCCGAAGAAAGAGGCTGGCGAAGAGAAACAGCGTGGCGATCGCCGTAATAACCGTCGCCAGAATAACCGCCGCGACCGTAACGACCGTAACGATCGTTCGAACCGCGACAATCGTGAAGGCCGTGAGCCGCGTGAAAGCCGCGATAACCGCGCCGGCAACGAGGCGCGCGAACCGCGTGAAGAGAATCGCCGTAACCGCCGCCAGGCCCAGCAGCAAACGGCTGAAGCGCGTGAAGTTCGCGAGGTTGTCGCTGATGAAACTGAGCAGGCGAAAGGCCGCGATGAGCAGCAACCGCGTCGCGAGCGCAACCGCCGCCGTTCTGACGATAAACGTCAGGCTCAACAGGATGTGAAAGCGCTGAATCGCGAAGAACGTCCGGAGCAGGATGCTGAGCAGGAAGAACGCGTTCAGGTCATGCCGCGCCGTAAACAGCGTCAGCTGTCGCAGAAAGTGCGCTTTACTGACGATGTGGTCGAGACAGACGTCAGTGCAAACATCGAACCGCAGGAAGCTGCGCCGGCTCAAAGCACCGAACTGGCCACTATTCCGCTGCCAGCAGTGGTTGAAACCGAAGCCACCGAGCCGGAAGAAACCGCTGAGAATCGTACTGACGCTAATGGTATGCCGCGTCGTTCCCGTCGCTCGCCGCGCCATCTGCGCGTCAGTGGCCAGCGTCGCCGCCGCTATCGCGATGAGCGCTACCCGGCGGCTTCCCCGATGCCGTTGACCGTAGCCTGCGCATCGCCGGAAATGGCGTCAGGCAAAGTCTGGATCCGCTATCCGGTTGCGCAGAGTGCCGCCGTTGAACAGCAGGAGCACCAGGAACAGCCAGTTGAACAAACCCAGGAAACTGCCGTTACTCAACAGGCGGTGATGGAAGACGCAATCCTGACTGCGCCAGTGGCAACGGAAATCGCTGCAACCGCGCCAGTGGAAACGTCGCATCCGGAAGTGATTGCCGCTCCGGTTGACGCGCAACCTGAAATCATTGCCTCTGAAGATGAAGCAGTGGCTGAACAGGTAGCACAGGACGCCAAAGCAGTGGACTCCTCCCCTGAAGAACAGAGCGCTGCTCCGGTCGCTCAGGAAGAGGCAGTAACGGTTGAGCCGGTTGTTGACGCGAACATCGCTGACGCGCCGCAGGAACAACCTGCGCCGCAAGCCCACGTTGAAGCGCCAGAAGTGTCTGAAGAAGCCGAAACCGTACAGCCGCAGCCGGTAATCGAACCTGCCGCCGCTGAAACTGCGCCGGAAACTGACGTTAAGGCCGCTCCGGTTGTGGCAAACGTGGCAAAAGCGCATGTTCATCCACATGCCTCCGCACCTATGACTCGTGCCCCGGCACCGGAATACGTGCCGGAACCGCCGCGTCACAGTGACTGGGTGCGTGAGCCCTTTGCATTTAGCGGCAAAGGTTCCGCAGGTGGACACAGCGCCAGCCATACGGCGACTGCACCCGCGACCCGTCCGGGTCAGCCTGAGTAATCGCTTAATAAGCCGGTCTTCATGACCGGCTTTTTTTTGCCTTTTCCGGCGGCTGCATTCCCATCAGTCCCGGCATGATCTCCCGCATCAAATCCAGAAACTTTCTCAACCGGGCCGGATAATAACGGCTGTAGGGATAAACCAGCCAAACCGGCAACGGCGCAGCCTGCCACTGAGGCAATACCTGCACCAGCCTCCCTTGCGCCAGATCGCTCGCCACAATCCACGCCGAGACAATGCCTACCCCAAGGCCTGCCAGTACGGTCTCGCGCACCGCATATAAGCTGTCGGTACTCAGCCTTGGCGCGATAGCAAATGCCCGGCTTTCCCCGTTCGCCGTCCGCTTTAAAACCACTTCCTGTTGATAAAACGTGCTCAACGCCACCCAGGGAAGTGATGCCAGATCCTCGGGCTTATGAGCCGGTGGATAGTGTTGAAGCAGGCCAGGCGAGGCGACGACAATACGCGGCACTTCGGCCAGTAAAACCGATATGGTCGACGGATCGGGTTGGGCACCGACATGGATGGCGCAGTCAATATTTTCGCTGATAAACAGCGGTGCCTTATCATTCAGCAACCATTCGACGTTCATCCGCGGATACTGTTGCAGGAACTGCGTGAGTGGCGCGATTAACTGCTCCTGCCCAAAGGCGTGGGGAGCGCGTATCCGTAATGTGCCAACCGGTTCATCTTCTGCATTCCGCACATCGTCTTCGAGCATCATCCAGTGCCCGGTCACCGTTTTCGCATGCTGATAGCAGCGTTCACCGTCGTCGGTGAGTTTCATTGCATGAGTCGTTCGTAACAAAAGCTTGCTGCCCAATAACGCCTCCAGCGACTTAAGCCGACGGCTTACCGTCGCCTGCGTGGTATTCATCTGAACGGCCGCCGCGCTTAATGAGCCGCTTTCGATAATTCTGATAAACGTATTCATCAGCTCAATTCTGTCTATACGCTCACTTTTCACTGAACCACCCTTGTTATACGTCGGACGTATAACCGTTTTATCAGATGTCCGTCTACCACGCTACCGCGCCATCCACCACAATCCTCATCATTACCTGACCGCGAGGATTTACTGATGAACACAACCCACTCTCCCGCTAATCTGCTTCGGACCTTACTGGTGCTTGCCAGCGCTGCCGGATTTAGCGTGGCCTCGATTTACTACGCCCAGCCTGTACTGCCGTTGATAGGCGATAATCTCCATCTGGGCGTCAGCAGCATGGGGTTAATCCCCACGTTAACCCAGGCAGGATATGCCGCAGGCATCCTGTTTTTGCTGCCGCTCGGCGATCGCTTTGACCGCCGGACAATTATTCTCGCGAAGTCATTCGCACTGGCGGTAATGCTTATGCTGTACAGCTTTTCGGGCAGCGAACACAGCCTGCTGGCGCTGAGCCTGCTGCTTGGCGCCTCCGCCACCGTCGCGCAGGATATCGTTCCCGCAGCGGCTATTCTCTCCCCCTCTGGCAAACAGGGCAAAGCGGTGGGGATGGTAATGACCGGGTTACTGCTGGGGATCCTGTTATCCCGGACCGTCAGCGGCCTGGTCAGCGCGGTATGGGGATGGCGGATGATGTATCAACTGGCAGCGGTGAGCATTGCGCTGGTCGGCCTGGCGTTGTGGCGCGTTCTGCCTTCGTTTAGCGCTCAGACAGCGTTACGTTATCCGGTCCTTATGAAATCAATGGTGCAGCTCTGGGTACGTCATCCTGCTTTACGCCGCGCCGCTTTTGCTCAGGGTTTGCTGTCCGTGGGTTTCAGCGCCTTCTGGTCAATGCTGGCGGTGATGCTGAACCAACAATTTCATCTGGGCAGCGCCATGGCGGGCGCGTTTGGTATCGCCGGGGCGGCGGGCGCGCTGGCCGCTCCGTTCTCCGGGACACTTTCCGATAAGCTGGGCGCAAACCGCGTTACGCAATATGCCGCCGCGCTGACCACGGTTTCCTTTGGGCTGATGTTTCTTATGCCTCTGTTGCCAGGCGTTGGGTCACTCGTGCTGATCGCACTGTGCGCCGTAGGTTTCGATCTGGGTCTGCAATCGGCGCTGGTGGCGCACCAGACGCTGGTCTACAAACTGGATCCCCAGGCGCGTGGTCGTCTTAATGCTCTGTTGTTTACCGGTGTGTTCATCGGCATGGCCTTGGGTTCCGTGTTGGGCAGCGCGATGTGGGAAGCCTGGGGCTGGGCTGGCGTGGTTATGCTTGCGGTTGTTGCCAGTGCGGCGAGTTTGTTGGTGCGCCTGGCCGAACGTCGCCGCCAACACCATCAGGACGTTTCGACCCAACAGGTCAATTGATGAATAAATGATTGATGCCCGTTATGAAGTTTCTATAAACAACATGCGGGCCAATCCTTATCACAGCTTATCGGCTGATTATCTTGATAAAGTCCGAATTGCTTGCGAATATTTTCTTAAATCTACGCTTTTTCAGTACTATTGTCCCGCTAGCTGATATTTATTAAAGCAAGTTTTACACCATGAAAAATGACTTAATTTTATCGCCCTTATGCATCAGCTTTCCGTTATGCGCCTTGCCGGATGATATAAATAAATAATACTGAAAATAATATTTTCCATGACGTTCAATACAGTTATCACAGCCATAAAGATTAATTTATGAAAACCTAAATCAATCAACAAACTGACACAAGCCATTAATAAATATAGTTATTATTTTAAATAATAACCACGCTATAATCAAACAACCTGTAACGGAGCCGATAAAACACGACAGGTAATAGTTTTCTCATAACACAAAAAATATTTAAACTTTGCAACACTCCTTAACGGAAAATAATTTTCATCATCTCTGCCAGTAGAGTAAGGGATATTCATACTCCATGAATAAAAGTATGAAAGGAGGACAAAATTTATTTCAAGATGCACGTTTTCTCGTGAAGCCCGAAAAGGATTTTATGTACAAAATGGATAAACAGGAATTTTATGCATCGTATCCAGACCAGACCAAAACAGAGAAAAATCCCGCTGCAAAAAAACGTCTATAGCGCAGCGCTGGAGCGTATAGCGTGGGTGTTCGATTCTTTTGATCGGATATGCATTTCTTTTTCAGGCGGCAAAGACTCGACCTTGCTGTTTCATTTAACGGCCCAGGAAGCACGTCGGCGCGGGCGAAAATTCAACGTGCTGTTTGTCGACTGGGAAGTGCAGTTCCAACACACCATTGATCATATCCAGGCGATGAAAACACTGTACGAAGATTGTACGGAACATTTTTATTGGTCGCGCTTCCCATCACCACCGTCAACGGAACGTCCTCTTATCAGCCAGAATGGATTGCCTGGGAACCTGGCGTAAAGTGGATACGGCAACCCCCAAAGGATGCCATTACCGATCCCGGCTATTTTCCCTTTTATACGCCAGACATGACCTTTGAGGATTTTGTTCCTTCTCTTAATGACTGGCTTGCCCGCACGCCACCTGTCACGCCCACTGCAATACTTACCGGTATGCGGGCAGATGAATCGCTTATGCGTTTTCAGAGCATTTGCGATCGGCGCAAAGCACGATACAGCCCCGATAAACCCTGGACTACCGCCAGCATGTCTTCCGGCGCTTGCACCATCGCCCCGCTGTATGACTGGAAAACCGCCGATATCTGGTCATGGTTCGCCCACACCGGGGCGCAGTGCAATCCTCTCTATCAGTTGATGTTTCAGGCCGGCGTAAAACCGCGATATATGCGAATTTGCGAACCCTTTGGACCGGAACAACGCACCGGACTGTGGCTGTTTCATGTGCTGGAACCGGAACTCTGGGATCGGGTTTGCCTGCGGGTAAGCGGTGCCCGTACCGGCGAAATTTATGCCGCAGAGCGCAACGGTTTTTACGGTCAGGGGCAAATCAACAAGCCCGACGCCATGACATGGCGCGAGTATGCCCTGTTCCTGCTCGACAGCCTCCCCCCTGCCACGGCGGAACATTATCGCAATAAAATCGCCGTTTATTTGCAGTGGTACCGGCAGCGTGACTATCCCGACGACATTCCTGACTACCAGGAGAAAGACACCGGCAGCAAAGACATTCCCTCCTGGCGGCGTATCTGTCGGACCCTTTTACGCAACGATTACTGGTGCCGATCGCTCTCTTTCAGCCCCACCCGAACCCACCATTATGAACGCTGGAAAAAGCGTGTTCAGGAGAAACGAAAACTATGGCAAGTGATTTAAGTTTCCCGTTATCAGATCTGTTATCCCCTCTTACAACGTGGCTAAAGAGCCTGCCGGAGGAGGCGCGCATTGACGCGTTAAATCAGATCAAAGAAGCGCTGCATGCGCTCAGCCCTTTCAGTCATCAGCCGGTGGACTGCGTGAAATGGGTGAAGTCTTCGCAACTTAAAGAAAATAATTACAACCCCAATGTAATGGCGGCGGCGGAGAGAAAACTGCTGCTTCACTCACTGCTTCAGGATGGATATACGCAACCCGTGGTCGCGACGCAGCAGCAGGGCAATGCGCTAAGTCTGGTTGATGGCGCCCACCGCTTCCGGGCCGCAGTGAAAGATAAAACACTGGCGAAACGCCTTGGCGGCTACATCCCGGTGGTTGTGTTGACGAGAAATGATGCGGGTCGGGATGCCAATATTGCTTCTACGGTGCGCCATAACCGCGCGCGCGGCAAACATCAAATCCCGGCCATGTCCGCCCTCGTACAAGAACTCTCGCGGTATGGCTGGGATGATAAGCACATTGCCGAACAACTGGGTATGGAACCCGACGAGGTGCTGCGGTTAAAACAAACTGCGGGTTTGAAAGAGATGTTTGCCGACCGGCAATATTCGCAAGCCTGGACGGTGGAGTAAGCAAAAAAAAGGCCCGCTCCGGGGTGCGGAAGCGGGCACAAAGCATATCCAGTTTCAAAATATGCTCAAATTGTTCGCCTTAGCGATTTAGCTGGAACAGCGACATGCCCTGCATGTCGGTGAATGCTTTATAAGACGCCTGTAGTGCGGCCTGCTGCATCACGTAAGAGGAGATCACTGAGTTCCAGTCAGCGTCGATGAGGTTACTCATCTGCTGCGTCTGGCTAAGCGTCCGGTCCGCGCCCAGCGTATCCAGACTGGACAGCTCGGCAAGTTGCGTACCCAGTTCGGCCTGTACGGTTAACACGTTATTAAGCGAGTTTTTCAGCCCACGGTTGGTTTTATCCACCGCAGCATCCAGGGCAGCTTTTTCTTCATCCGTCGCCCCTGCTTTCGGGGTTTTCAACGCGGCAATGGCGGTATCGAACATCGTAAATAAGTTCTTTTCCTGGGTACTGCCTGTCGGCTCCGGTACCGCATTGCTGGTCACGTTCATAAAGACGGAATCACCGGTATGGCCAATCACCATGCTACGGGCTGAATCCACTTTTTGGGTGATCTGCTCAGTGCCGCCGTGATATTCGATATTGCCCGGCGTGCCGCTGAACGGCGCGGTATCGGTTTTAAAGCCCGCAAAAATAAAACGTCCGTTGCCGTCAGTGCTGTTTGCCAGGTTCAACACCTGATCGCGGATACCCTGTAAATCTGTTGCCAGCGATGCGCGGTCGTCATCGCTCAGCGTGCCGTTGCCCGCCTGAACGATTTTTTCCTGAGCGGTCTGGATCGCGGTGGTGACCTGAGACAGCACGCTGGTTTCCAGCGACACTTTTTGGGTCGCGAACGTGCGCGCCATGGTGTACTGGCTGTTTTCCGCCTGCGCCTGAGAAAGCACCACGGCCTGAGCGGCAGCGATAGGATCGTCTGAGGCTTTATTGACGCGTTTGCCGGTAGACATTTGCTCGCCGTAACCCAGCCATTCCGCCTGGGCATTGGTCACACCGCGCATATTCTGTTGGTACATCATTTGAGTACTGATACGCATCGATCAATTCTCCCGTTAGCGGATGGACAGCAGCGCATCAAACAGCGTCGACGCCGTCTGAAGCACCTGGGCATTCGCCAGGTAATATTGCTGGAAACGTTGCAGGTTGCCGTACTCTTCGTCGAGGTTAACCCCGGAGATAGACTGCTGCTGGTTGGTTAACTGAACCACGACGTTTTTTTGCGTGGTGCTGGTGACTTTGAGGGTGCTGGTTTTATTACCCACATCGCTCACCACACTGGCGTAAGCGTCATTAAATGTCTTATTGCCGCCCACCATTTTGGTGTTTTGCAGATTGAGCAGCTTCTGACCATTGGTGTTATCACTTTCACCTGAGCCCGTGGCGCTGGCCATCGCAATCTGCGACTCGTCTTTGATCTTCACCGACATATTGATGATGGCGTTGTTGACGGGTTTGACCACGAAGGAGTCATTATTGGCCGCCGTGCCGGTAATACCGATTTTCAGCCCGTCAAACTCAATAGAGTCGCCATTGTCAGTGAGGGCGACACTGCTGTTGTCCGATAAACGGGTCACCTGCCACTCGCTGCCGACGCGGCTGACTTTATAATCGGATGCCTGCACTTTCGACGTGTCACTGAAGCTCACATCGAAGATTGCGCCTGGTTTGCTGTTACGGGCATTGCTTAACGCTTCAGGTTTGCCGAAGCTGAAGAAATCTTTATTGCTTTCGCCATTAGCATCAACACCCGCACGGTGCTGGATGTTAAACGCGTCGGCAAACGCCAGCGCCATCTGATTCAGTGAGTTACGGGTCTGATCCAGTTCCTGGGTACGGAATGTCAGCAATCCACCGAGCGAGCCGGATGTCAGCAGTTTTTCCGGGATTTCGATATTGCCTGCGGTTTTATCCACAAACGCCACCGTAGTACGGGACGGATCGGCATCCGAGGCTACCGCTGCGAGACGGTTAGCGCTGTTACCCTGTACCAGGGTGTAGCCGTTACCCACGGTAATGTTATAGGTGCCGCCGTCCTGAACCGTCACTTCCACGCCGACGATTTTATTTCAGCTGGCTCACTAACTGATCGCGTTGATCGAGCAGGTCGTTTGGCGATGCGCCCGCGCCTACCCCGGTCAAACGGGAAATCTGGTCGTTGAGATTGGCGATCTGACTGGCATAGGTATTGATTTGATCGACGCTGGTGCTAATCGACCCGTTCACTTCTTTGCTCTGATCGCGCAGATACTGATCGGTCACGCGGAACTGGTTAACCATGCCTTCCGCTTTGCCCAACAACGCCTGACGTGCAGCAGGATCTTCCGCATTGCTGACCAGCGTCTGCATGGTCTTGAAGAAATCCTGCATGGTCGAGGAGAGCGTATTGGTGCTGCTGGAGAGCATATTGTCGATTTTCGACATCTGCTCATAGCGGGTCGTCAGACCGCTGCTCTGGTTCTCAGCGGCGCGTAACTGATTGGAAATAGAAGCGTCATATTCACGATGGACGCCGGTAACGGTGACGCCATTGCCCACCCATCCACCGGCACCCAGTGTACTGTTGGCCTGAGAAAGCACCGTCGTCTGACGGGTATAGCCCGCAACATTATAATTGTTGATGTTGTTGCTGACAGTATTCAGTGCCGACTGAGCGGCTGACAGCCCGCTCATGGCGCTATTAATTAAGCTACTGGACATGGAGGTTCCTTATGAACATTCAGACTCGGTTCCTGCATAACGTTATCGGCACGTCCGATCCGAACTTGAGGCATTTTCAGAACAAAGTAGAAATATCGTTGCTGTAGGCTTTCGACACTTTCTCGCTCATGGCTTTAAGCTGACCAATCATCGACGTCAGCTTACGGGCGTAATTGGGATCGGTGGCGTAGCCAGCGTTCTGCAACGCTGTCGCCCCCTGCTCCGCCGTTGCCGCGCTGGTGACGGCGGCATAACGCGGATTGCGGGTCAGGAAACTGACGTAGTCCGACAGCGCCTCCAGATAGGAACCATACGCACGGAATTTGGCCTTCACTTTTATCGCTTCGCCGTTTTCGTATTCCGTGGTGGTCACTTCCGCCACTTCGCCTTTCCACCCCGGGCTGGCTTTAATACCGAACAGGTTAAAGCTCGGTTCGCCGTTCGCTTTCAGGATCTGGCGCTGTCCCCATCCCGATTCCAGCGCCGCCTGCGCCAGAATAAGGTGATGGGGAACACCGCTTTGCTCACTGGCCAGTTTTGCCGGTAACGACAGCGCCGCCAGGAAGTCTTTACTGTCTCCGGTAAGCGGCCCATCCTGAGAGGTTTGAGGCGGTTCAGACGCCGGGCGAGGCACTGCCTGGCGCACCGTTTGTGCCAGCGTTTGAACCTGGTAGCGGTTGATGGTTTCCAGATCGAACTTCAGCGGCACCTTGTCCGTCGTTTCCGACGGCTCCTGGGATTCGCTGCTCATCTGTTTCACCATCGCTTCCGCCAGCCCCAGCCCTTTGCCCGCCGACATATGCTGGGCAATTTGCTGGTCATACATACTGGTGTAAAGCCGCGTCTGATCGCTGCTGAACATGCCATCTTTCGGCAGCGCTTCGCGCATGCTTTTCAGCATCATCTGGACAAACATGCCTTCGACCTGCTGGGCCACCGCTTTGATGTTGGCCTTAGGGTCATGTCCCGCTTTGGCTTTTAAATCGTTCAGCGAGTTCGCGTCCCATGCGGCGCTGGAGAGCAGTTTGGTGTCGTTCAGCATAAAAATGACCTAAATGATTTCTATTTTGGCGCGCAGGCAGCCCGCGGTTTGCATCGACTGCAAAATCGACATCAAATCCATCGGCGTCGCACCCAGCGCATTAAGCGCACGCACCACGTTGTTCAGGTTGGCGCTGGAACGCACGCTTTGCAGCGACCCGCCGCTCTGGCGCATGTCGATTTGGGTTTGCGGCGTTACCACCGTTTGCCCACCCGCAAATGGCGTATCCGGCTGGCTCACATCGGCCTGGCGATTCACCGTCACCGACAGGTTGCCCTGCGCGACGGCGCAGCTATCCAGCGTCACTTCCCGGTTCATCACCACCGAACCAGTACGCGAGTTGATAATGACCCGGGCATCCTGCGGCGCAACGTTAACTTCCAGGTTCTGGATATCCGCCAGGAAACGCACCTGGGAACTGCCGCCGGTGGGCACCCGTACCTGAATCGTGCGGGAGTCCAGCGCGGTAGCGCTGCCATAGCCGCGAGCCCGGTTGATGGTGTCGGTAATTTGCTGCGCCAGGGTGAAGTCTTCATTATTCAGCTGAAGATTCAGCGTATTACTGCTGCCGAACTGGCTTGGCAGCTCACGCTCTATCACCGCACCGTTCGTGATACGACCGCCGTTCAACTGGTTGACCTGAACGCTACTGCCGCCCGCCGACGCGCCTGCGCCGCCGACCAGAATATTGCCTTGCGCCAGCGCATACACCTGGTTATCCACGCCTTTCAGCGGCGTCATCAGCAGTGTGCCGCCACGCAGACTTTTGGCGTTACCCATGGAAGAGACCACGACGTCAATGTTCTGCCCCTGGCGGGCAAACGCCGGGAAGCTGGCCGTCACCATTACCGCTGCGACGTTTTTCAGCTGCATGTTGGTCCCGGGCGGCACGGTAATGCCTAACTGGGACAGCATGTTGTTAAGGCTCTGGGTGGTAAACGGCGTCTGGGTCGTCTGGTCACCCGTGCCATCAAGCCCGACCACCAGGCCATAACCGATTAATGAGTTTTCTCGTACGCCCTGTACGCTCGTGAGGTCACGAATACGGTCGGCCTGGGCGAAAGACGCCACCAGCACCAACGCGATTGTGAGGAGTGATTTCAACATGGTCACCTCGCTTACATCGGCGATAAGTTAAGGAAAAAACGTTGCAGCCAGCCCATATTCTGCGCTTCGTTGATATAGCCGTTGCCGACATATTCGATACGCGCATCCGCCACATTGGTTGATGGGACGGTGTTGCTGCCGCTGATGGTGCGTGGGTTCACGACACCGGAAAAACGAATAAACTCAGTACCCTGGTTAATGGCGATCTGTTTTTCGCCCACCACATGCAGGTTACCGTTCGCCAGCACCTGATCGACGGTCACGGTTAACGTGCCGCTAAAGGTGTTGCTGGCATTGGCGCCGCCTTTACCGTTAAAGCTATTGCCGCCGGCGGCTTCCACCGAAGCGCGGTCGTTGCCAAACAGGCCCTGCAGATAACGTGGCACCGCATCAAAGCCAAAGTTTGTTTTGCCATCGCGGCTGGCGTTGGCGGACGAACTCTTGCTGGCGCTGACATTTTCCTGCAGCACAATCGTCAGGGTATCCCCGATATTGCGCGGTCGACGATCCTCAAACAGCGGCTGGTAGCCGTAGTTGATTGGCTGGGCCGACTGGAAAATCGAACCGTTAACCACCGGCGCGGCGCCAGGCACAGGCTGCGCGGTTGTCGCGCCCTGCACCAGCGGCTTCGAGGGTACCCAGGCACACCCGGACATTGTCATCATCAGGGCGATTAATAGAGGGCGATATTGCGCACCGGTATTTTGCATTGCTTTCATCTTCAGTATTCGCGCCCGGCGCGGCACGGGACCGCGCCGGGTTCACGTTAAAGTTGCGTCAGTTTTTGCAGCATCTGGTCAGTGGTGGAAACCGCCTTACTGTTAATTTCGTAAGCGCGTTGCACCTGGATCATATTCACCAGTTCTTCCGCCACGTTAACGTTCGAGGTTTCCACATAGCCCTGATACAGCAAGCCCGCACCGTTCAGCCCTGGCGTGCTTTCGTTCGGCGCGCCGGAAGACTGGGTTTCGATGTAGAGGTTTTCACCAATACTTTCCAGACCGGTGTCGTTCATAAAGGTGGTCAGGTTAAGCTGGCCCACCTGGACCGGCGCGGCCTGCCCCTGCTGGGTCACGCTTACCAGACCATCGCGGCCAATGGTGATGCTGAGCGCGTTCGCCGGCACAGTGATGGCAGGCTGAACCTGGAAGCCACCTGCGGTTACCAGTTGGCCATTCTGGTCAACCTGGAATGAACCATCACGGGTATAGGCAGACGTTCCGTCCGGCAGCAGTACCTGGAAAAAACCCTGCCCTTTAATCGCCACATCTTTGCTGTTGCTGGTTTGCGACAGGTTGCCCTGGCTGTGCAGACGCTCGGTCGCCACCGGACGCACGCCGGTACCGATCTGCAAGCCGGATGGCAGCGTGGTTTGTTCTGATGACTGCGCGCCTGGCTGGCGGATGGTTTGATAGAGCAAGTCTTCAAATACCGCGCGCTGGCGTTTAAAACCGTTAGTACTGACGTTCGCCAGGTTGTTGGCGATCACATCCATATTGGTTTGCTGGGCGTCCAGGCCAGTTTTAGCAATCCATAACGAGCTGATCATATGAGTGTCCTGTTAAGTGATCGACAGCAGCTGGTTAGCCCGCTGGGAGTTTTCATCAACGCTTGAGATCACTTTCATTTGCATCTCGAAGCGTCGGGCGTTGGCGATCATATCGGTCATCGCTTCAACGGGTTTGACGTTACTGCCTTCCAGTACGCCGGACATCACGCGGATAGCCGGGTCTGCCTGTAACGTCGGTCCGCGCTGGGCCTGAGCGGCAGGGCTTAAACGGAATAAACCGTCATCGCCGCGCACGATCTCTTTCGCGTCCGCCTTCACCAGTTTCAAACGGCCAACCGGCGCCACGGTGTTGGGCGGATCGCCGGGATTGAGCGCCGAGATGGTGCCGTCCGCTGCGATGGAAATTTCCGACCCTTCCGGCACCACGATCGGGCCGCCGTCACCCATGACCGGATTACCCTGAATGGTCAACTGCCCACCGGCGGTGACCTGGATATTCCCGTTACGGGTATAGGCTTCAGTGCCCGCCGCGCTCTGAACAGCGATCCAGCCGTCCTGCTGCAGCGCCACGTCCAGCGGACGCGAGGTGTAATCCATCGCGCCCTGGGACATGTTTGCGCCAGGCGTGGAAGCGGCCACCAGCGTACGCGTCGGCAGCGAGAGCCCTTCCACCGGCACCGCGCGCAGCGCAGTAAGCTGGGCGCGGAAGCCTGGCGTTGAGGCGTTGGCCAGGTTGCTTGCATTGACCGCCTGTTGATTCAGGGTCTGACTGGCAGCCCCCATTGCGGTATAAATTGCGTGATCCATTAAGGCGTCCCGTCAGGCGTTAGCGCAGGTTAACCAGCGTGTTCAGGATCTGGTCCTGAGTTTTAATGGTCTGGGCGTTCGACTGGTAGTTACGCTGGGCAACAATCATGTTAACCAGCTCTTTACTCAGATCGACGTTGGAGGCTTCCAGCGCGCCGTTGGTCAGTTGACCAAAGTTGCCGCTGCCCGCCGTACCCAACAGTGCTACGCCAGAGGAGTTGCTCGCTGACCACAGGTTGTCGCCCTGAGAAGAAAGCCCTTCAGGGTTAGCGAAGTTCGCCAGTACGATCTGTCCCAGCAGCTGTTGTTTCTCGTTGGAGTAGTTACCCACCACGGTGCCGTCATCGTTGATTTGGTAGCTCACCAGATCGCCCGGTTTGTAACCGTTCTGCTCGGTAGAAACGATGTTGTTGGAGCCGGTGTTCTGTTGCATGGAGCCGGTGAAATCGAGGGTAAACGGCGTCGCAGCTACCCCATTCGATACGCCTGGCGTCATCGCGATAGACGCCGGGTTGGCCGGAGAGGTTAACTTGCCGTTGCCATCAAACGTCATGGCCGTCGGACCAGATACCGGGCTGCCCGCAACGCTGCTGTCCTGGTAGTAAACGGCCCAGGTGCTGTCGCTGTTCTTACGGAAATAGACGTTCATGTCATGGGCGTTGCCCTGGGTGTCAAAGACCGTCACGCTGCCTTTCTTGTTATAGCTGTCTGCGTTCGCCGGGTTAAAGGTCACATCGGCAGCAACGACTTTATCGGACGAGTTCAGGTTAACTACCATTGACGCGGTAGTGGTCACTTTTGCCGACATCAGGGTGTTGGGAATAGTCAGGCCAACCGGGTTCGCGCCCTGTTGGATAGTCGGCGGGGTGCCGGTAGCCGGGTAGCCAGTCACCTGCATACCCTGCATGTTGGTCAGGTTGCGGCTTTCATCCAGTTTGAACTGGCCGTTACGGCTATAAAACACCGAGCCGTTACTGTCTACCAGACGGAAAAAACCGTTCTGGCTAATCGCGACGTCGAGACCGCGACCGGTATTAGTGGTGATACCGTCGCTGAAATCCTGGGTAACCGCGGCGACTTTTACACCGAGGCCCACTTTGGAACCGGCGAACATATCCGCGAAGGAAACGGATGCGGATTTAAAGCCCGCCGTGGCGGAGTTGGCGATGTTGTTGCCAATTACGTCCAGGTTTGAGGCCGCAGCATTCAGGCCGCTGACCGCTTGAGAAAAGCCCATGTCTTACTCCTGTAAGTGCAAGCGTTAGATTATTTGTCTGACTTCGCTGATAGCCAGCGTGCCGTAGGTGCCCAAATCCAGGAGCGTATTGCCATTGGATCGTGTAACGCCGTTAACAAGGGCGAAATTGAGCGGTTGTGCGACCAACTGCGTACCAGCTGAACTGGCCGAGAAGGTCACGTTATAAGCGCCGTCCGGTACTGCCGTACCGTCCGTCATTTTGCCGTCCCAACTGAAGGTATGAACGCCTGCACTCAACTTGCCGATATCGAGGGTTTGCATCACCACGCCATCTTTATTGGTGATGGTGGCGGTCACTTTATCCGCCGCCTGTTGCAGCTCAACGCCAAACGGCGTCGTGGTCTCTTTACCGGACAGAATGGAGCTACCGGGGATCATCACGCCGCGATCGATCAGGGCGCTGGCCTGCAGCGACTGGTTGCTGTCGAGCTGACCGGACACCGCGCCAAGCGTGGTATTGAGTTTCTCGATACCGCTCACGGTGCTGATTTGCGCCAGCTGAGTCGTCAGTTCATTGTTCTGCAGCGGGTTGGTGGGGTCCTGGTTTTTAAGCTGTGCCACCAGCAGCGTCAGAAAGCTACTCTGCAGGTCCGAGGCGCTGTTGCCGGTCAGACCATTGGTTTTATTCGCCCCTGTGGCCCCACTGGCACCACCGACGCCACTGAGCCCCGTGTTGGTTGGGTCGTTAACGTTAACGGCAATAGACATGACCTTCTCCTTATTGTCCGATGGTCAGTGTTTTCATCATCATGCCTTTAACGGTGTTCATCACTTCCACATTCGCCTGGTAGCTGCGGGATGCGGACATGGTGTTGACCATTTCGCCGACAACATCGACGTTAGGCATTTTGACGTAACCATTAGCGTCAGCCAGCGGATTGCCAGGCTCATAAACCAGCTTATCCGGCGCCTGACTTTCAACGACCTGGCTCACTTTTACGCCGCCAGTAGATGCGCCAGGTTGCGCATCCACCTGGAAAACGACCTGTTTTGCGCGATAGGGTTGGCCATCCGGCCCGGTTACGCTGTCGGCGTTGGCGAGGTTACTCGCCGCCACGTTCAGGCGTTTTGACTGGGCGGCCAGGGCCGAACCGGCGATATCAAAAATATTGAGCAGCGCCATCATTAATTTCCTTGTTGCAGCACGGACATCATGCCTTTAATTTGCCCGCTCATTAACGTCACATCCGTCTGATATTTCAGCGCGTTATCTGCAAACTGGGTACGTTCGCGATCCATATCCACCGTGTTGCCATCCATCGACGGTTGGTCGGGAATGCGGTACAGCAAATTAGTTTGTGGCGCCGTTGAAGCCTGGGCGGGAATGTGTCGAGCGGAGGTCATGGTCAGTGCAACAGTGTTGCCTTGAGCCCGTCCGCGCTCCATCACGTTTTTGAGTTGGCTGGCGAAGTCGATATCCCGGGCCTGGTAGCCCGGGGTGTCGGCATTAGCAATGTTCGCTGCCAGGATCTCCTGACGCTGCGCGCGCAAGTTGAGCGCTTCCTGCTGAAAACGCAACGCGGCATCGAGTTTGTCGAGCATGATTCCTCCGCGAATAGCATGGTGATGGCGACAGCTTAATGCGCAGCCTCTTCTCCTGATCGTTGGAATAAGCACAAAATGCGTCGCTATTTGTTGCCTTGATAGATTGAAAGCCGGGTTAAAATTCTCACCATCGCAATACCGGAGCCTCGGGATGAAACGTTTACCAGCCACGCTTGCTACCGCTTTGATGCTGATTAGTGCAGCGGCATATGCCGATGTGACATCAGGATTAACGGCTTTTTTCGCCCAACGGCTGGCGGGCATCAGCGATGAGGTCCAGGTGAACGTGAAGACGCCACAGGCCAACTGGCCGACCTGTGAAAACCCGGTGTACAGTTTGCCGGGCAATGCCAGACTGTGGGGCAATCTCAGTGTGCTGGCGCGCTGCGGTAACGATAAACAGTATTTACAGGTCACGGTTCAGGCTTACGGTCAGTATGTGGTGGCGAGTGCGCCCGTCGCGCGCGGCAGCGAGCTGAATGATGCAAATCTTCAACTGCAGCGCGGCCGCCTTGACCAGTTGCCGCCACGGGCGATGCTCTCGCTCGATCAGGCGCGACAGGCTCAAACGCTGCGCGATCTGGCACCCGGACAAACCGTGACGTTGTCGATGGTGCGCCAGTCATGGCGCGTCAAAGCCGGGCAGCGGGTCATGGTGATTGCCACTGGCGATGGGTTTAGCGTTAACAGTGAAGGTCAGGCATTAAATAATGCCGCCGTGGCCCAAAATGCCAGGGTACGTATGGCGAACGGACAGGTTGTGAGTGGAACGGTAGATAATGATGGGAATATTCTTATAACGCTATAATGTTTTGCCTCTACACTCATCCGGATACATTGTGTACAGGATGAACGCGTGTCAACATAGCGCGCCGGGGCAGACACCGCAAAGTAAGATACTCATTCTCGTCATTTTTCTGCGACTAAGCGCGATGAGGGTGTAAAGATTTTGCTTCGGCTGCCGATAGAATATCAACAAATGATAAGACAGGCTCACAGCCACGAGCCCCTCGATGAGGATTGAACAATGAGCATAGAACGCACATCGCCTTTAAAACCGATCGGCACTGTCCAACCGCGCGAGGCGTCTGAGCCTGCAAACGTACCCGTTAATCGTCTGGATAAATCTGCTTCCGCTACCAGCACCAGCGTGACGTTCAGCGGTGCTGAGGCCCGCCTGATGCAAGCCGGAAGCAGTGACATTAATATGGAGCGCGTTGAGGCGCTCAAAACCGCCATTCGAAACGGCGAGCTCAAGATGGACACAGGCAAAATTGCCGATGCGCTAATTAATGAAGCTCAGAGTTTCCTGCAGAGTAAATAACGGTATGAGTCGTCTGTCAGAAGTGCTGGATCAAATGACGGCTGTCCTGGGCTCCCTTAAGGAGGTCATGGACGCCGAGCAACTTCAATTATCAGCGGGCCATGTGAATGGTAGTGCATTGCAACGGATCACCGAGCAAAAGAGTTCACTGCTGGCTACGCTTGATTATCTGGAGCAGCAGCGCCGGGCAGAACAGAATGCCGGGCGTAGCGCCAATGACGACGTGCCAATTCGCTGGCAGGCAATAACAGAAACGACGCAACAGCTGCGTATTTTGAATCAGCACAACGGCTGGCTGCTTGAAGGGCAAATCGTCCGTAATCAGCAGGCGCTGGAAGTGCTTAAACCGCATCAGGAACCCAGTCTTTATGGCGCGGATGGGCAAACGTCCAGTACCCTGCGCGGTAGTAAAAAGATCTCAATTTAGCGCCTGGCCGCCGGGCGCTTATTCAATTATCTCTCTTTAATCCTCACTGACTGTCGTCGGGTGAAACGTTGTTTCGCCTGACATAAACGCCTGCCTGTCATCACGTCGATCACGTACCGACGCCCTCGGGTTTTCGGACTTTATATATAGTGACCGGCGCTCCTCGTCCATAAAATACCCTCCGTTCGCGGTTCCTCACCCCATGCTCTTGTATTTTTGTCAGTGCAATGGATGCACTAACTCCAGGACATAAAGGCCCATGGCCATGGAATAACTCATGACGCTTTATGCTATTAAGCCCGCTTTTCAACGCCTTTTGCGGCCCCTCGTCTACAAAATGCATGCCAGAGAAATAACGGCAAACCAGGTAACACTGTTCGCTACCGTCGTTTCTCTGTTATTAGGCGCCGTTTTAGTCCTGTTTCCCGCCCCATTAATGTTTATTTGCCTGCCCTGTTATCTGTTTATTCGTATGGCGTTAAACGCCATCGACGGCATGCTCGCCAGAGAATACAACCAGCAGACCACGACTGGCGCCATTCTTAATGAAACGGGCGATATTATTTCTGACGCCGCACTCTACCTTCCCTTCGCTTTTCTGCCGGGCGTGGTACCGGCTCTGGTCGTGCTGACGGTGTTACTCGCCTGGCTGACGGAGTTTTGCGGCATCCTGCATCAAGCCCTCACCGGGCAGAGAGACTATCGCGGTCCGCTCGGTAAAAGCGATCGAGCTTTACTCTTCGGCGCGGCGGGCCTCCTCGTTGCGTTTTTCCCCTCCAGTGCGCATTACCTCAACGTTATTTTGGTTGTCGCCGCGTTGCTGCTGATCCGTACCTGTTACAACCGTTGTCGGAACGCCATTGAGGAAAAAAATGACCGAGCTTAATGAAAAATTAGCCTATAGCTTCGGCGGCATTTTCTTTCTGTTATTGATTGCCAGCCTGCTGATCCTCGTCTTAAAAAAAATACGCCCCGAGGGTAACTGGCTTGAATTGCAGCAACGCATCACCAGTTGGTGGATTATTATTACGCTGTTTTTCCTGGCTATGATCTCACCTAAATGGCTCGCCTTGAGTTTTTTTTGGCTTTGTGAGTTTCCTGTCATTAAAAGAATATCTCACCCTTTGTCCTACCCGTCGTGCCGACAGCATTCCTCTGCTGTGGCTGTATGCGGCCATCCCTGTTCAGTATGTGTGGGCGGGAATGGCCTGGTACGGCATGTTCATCATATTTATTCCGGTTTATGTGTTTTTATTTCTTCCTGTCAGGATGGTGCTGGTCGGCGAGACAAAAGGATTTCTTCATTCTGCCGCCGTCATGCACTGGGGGATGATGACAACGGTATTCGCGCTCAGCCATGTCGCTTTTTTGCGTGTATTACCTGAGCAACAAGCCGGCGCAGGCGTATTACTGGTTATTTTTCTGGTGGGTTTAACCGAAACCAACGACATCGCCCAGTATCTCTGGGGTAAAGGTTTAGGAAGGATAAAAATCACACCAGCGGTTAGCCCTAATAAAACCCTGGGGGGATTACTCGGCGGAGTGGGGACCACCACACTGTTCGCCGGGATAATGGGGCCACTCTTAACGCCGATGGATGTTGTTCACTCTCTCTTTGCGGGTGCGCTTATTGGATTAAGCGGCTTTTGTGGCGATGTCGTGATGTCGGCGATTAAACGCGATTTTGGGGTTAAAGATTCCGGCAAATTAATACCGGGTCATGGCGGCATTCTGGACCGCCTCGATTCGCTCATTTATACCGCACCGCTGTTTTTCCATTTCTATTATTACTTTTACGCGTAAGGCTTAACGATGACTCGCCTGTTACGCTGGATATTTACGCTATGCATCGCCTGGCCGCTGGTCTGGATTTGGCTGGGGGTTTCGGTCACCAACCGAAAAAAACTGCCCATAAAAGGCCCCGCTATCGTTGTTGCGAATCATAACAGCCATCTGGATGTACTGACGTTATTCACGCTGTTTCCTTTAACGACGCTGGTGAATGTACAGCCCGTCGCCGCCGCAGATTACTTCCTGAAAAACAAGTGCATGGCCTGGTTTGCGCTTAACGTCATCGGCATCATCCCTGTCCAGCGCCATGGCCGAACGGCGAATCCATTAGCGCCGTGCATTGATGCGTTAGCACAACAAAAAATCCTCATTCTGTTTCCGGAAGGGACGCGCGGAGAACCGGGCGTAATGTCTGAGTTCAAATCGGGTATCTGGCATCTCTGTCAGTCGCAGCCTGATGTCCCGGTGATCCCGGTCTATTTGCACGGTCTGGACTGCGCCATGGGCAAAGGCCAAAAAATACCGGTTCCCTTTTTCATCGATATTTACGTCGATGACCCGCTTTTTTATCACGCCGACAAAGCCGTATTTAAACAAACGTTACTGCAACGTTTTCTCGATTTACAGCAACAAGCCACAAGGAAAGAACCATGAGTCAGGACGCTCGGTTATTTAAGGAAGGCACATTCACTGCCAGTGACGATACATCGCTGTATTATCGTCACTGGCCCGCAGAAAATATCAGCAGCCGCAAAGTCATTATTCTGTTTCATCGCGGCCATGAACATTCAGGACGCATGCAGCATATTGTTGATGAGCTCATTCTGCCGGATACGCACTTTTACGCATGGGACGCGCGCGGGCACGGACAATCGCCCGGAGCCAGGGGATTCAGCCCTTCCCTCGCCCGCTCGGTCCAGGATGTTGATGAGTTTGTGCGCTTTGTGGCGGCAGACGCCGGGGTTGATAGCGAAGACATTATCGTCATTGCACAAAGCGTCGGCGCCGTTCTGGTTGCCACCTGGGTTCATGATTATGCGCCGAAAATCCGCGGCATGATCCTCGCGTCACCCGCTTTCCAGGTAAAACTTTATGTGCCTTTCGCCCGCACGGGGTTGCGGCTGATGCAGCATTGCCGCGGGCTTTTCTATGTTAATTCCTATGTTAAAGGAAAATACCTCACTCACGATCCGGTTCGTGTTGCCAGTTTCAACGAAGATAAACTTATAACCCGCCAGATTGCCGTCAACATTCTGCTGGATCTGTACCAAACGGCTGAGCGTGTGGTGGCGGATGCGGCGGCAATTACGCTGCCTGTACAATTGCTGATTTCCGGGGATGATTTTGTCGTCCACGCCAAACCGCAAAAACTGTTTTACCAGCGGTTACGCAGCCCGGTGAAAGAGCAGCACATTTTGCCTGGTTTTTATCACGATACGCTGGGTGAAAAGGCGCGTTCTGTTGCGTTTGAAAAGATGAAAGCGTTCATCTCGCGCCTGTATGACATGGCGCCCTGCACATTTAACTACTCTCATGAAGACCGCTGGAGCCCCAGCGCAGATACCTGGCGGGAGCTTCAGGTAAGGCCAAAGCTGGGCTCGCTGGAAGGGTTATCCTGGGCCGCGTTGCGTTATGGTATGAACACGCTGGGACGCCGGTCCGCTGGCGTGCAGTTGGGCTATGAAACCGGCTTTGATTCCGGCAGCACGCTGGATTATGTCTATCGCAATCAACCGGAAGGTAAAGGCCTGCTGGGGCGCATGATCGACCGCAGCTATCTCAACAGCATCGGCTGGCGCGGTATTCGGATCCGTAAAGCCCATATTCAGCAAATGATTCAGCGGGCGCTGGCGCGTTTACGGCAGCAGAATCTGCCGTTGCGCGTGGTAGATATTGCCGCCGGGCATGGGCGCTATGTACTGGACGCGCTTGAAAGTCAGCCCGATATCGAAAGTATCCTGCTACGGGATTACAGCGCGCTAAATGTGGCGAAGGGGCAAGCCATGATTGAAGCGCGCGGCTTAGCCCACATCGCTCAGTTTAAAGAAGGCAACGCCTTTGATTACGACTCGCTGGCTGGCATTCACCCAGCACCAACGCTTGGCATTGTTTCAGGGTTATACGAACTTTTCCCTTCAAACGATTTGCTGAAAACGTCGCTGGCAGGGCTGGCGGCAGCCATCCCTCCGGGCGGGGTACTGATCTACACCGGGCAGCCCTGGCATCCTCAACTCAAAACTATTGCGAATACGCTGACCAGTCACCAGAACGGTATTCCGTGGATGATGCGGGTGCGTAGCCAAAAAGAGATGGATACGCTGGTGGAACAAGCCGGTTTCGAGAAATGCGGCCAGCTTATCGATGAGTACGGGATCTTTACCGTTTCCATGGCTGTCAGAACGTAGCATGCGTAACGTCAATTTATCGCAACATTTTCCCGGCCTCTGGAAGCAGGGGTTGGGTTGGTTGCTTCTGCTGGGTCCGTTGTTTTTTTTCACTTACGGACAGGTTAATCAGTTTACTGCGACCCGTCAGGACGTGGGATCCGTCGTGTTTAGCTGGGAAAAAGGGATCCCCTTTGTTCCCTGGACCATCGTGCCTTACTGGAGTATCGATATCCTTTACGGTATCTCCTTGTTTATTTGCACATCGCGGCAGGAGCTGACACGCCATGGGTATCGACTGGCCGCCGCGTCGCTGATTGCCTGTACGGTTTTCCTTCTTTTCCCACTGCGCTTCACCTTTAGCCGACCGCACACAGAGGGCATATTGGGTTGGCTTTTCCAGCAACTGGAGCAGTTCGATCTGCCTTATAACCAGGCGCCGTCACTGCATATCATTCTGGCGTGGTTACTGTGGCTGCGTTTTCGTCGCCATCTTCATGGTACGGTAAGCGTACTGGCTGGGCTCTGGTTCATGCTGATTGCCGTGTCAGTACTTACCACCTGGCAGCATCACTGTATCGATGTGATAAGCGGGCTGATCGCCGGCATTATGATCAGTTATCTGATCCCCATCACGGGCGAATGGCGCTGGCGCCAGCCTGACCGCCGCGCACTCGGTTTGGCATTACGCTATGCAGGTGGTGCAGCAGCGCTGATGCTGACGGGGTTACTTCTGCCTTATGGATATGGATTGTACTGGCCTGCCCTGTCGCTTGCGCTGGTCGCCGCCGCGTATGGCGGCTTCGGCACAGCAGTTTTCCAAAAAAGTGCTCATGGCGAGATGACGCTTTCCGCACGTATTGTGTTACTGCCCTACCTTTGGGGTGCCCAGGCCTGCAGAGGGGTATTTATGCGCAAGCTGCCGCAGTACGCCGTCATTATTGATGGCGTCTCGCTGGGTGGATTCCCGAACAAACACATTCACCAGGCGGCGGTGCTGGATTTGGCCTCGGAATGCGTAAGAGCATCGGCACCTGTTACACCCTGGCATACCTGCCCGTTACTGGATTTGGTCGTGCCTGAACCCTGTCAGGTTATGGAAGGGGTGGCGCAACTCAGGCTGTTACGGGAACAGCATGACTCCGTACTGGTCTGCTGCGCATTAGGCCTGTCGCGCAGTGCAATGCTTGTTGCTGCCTGGCTTTTAACGGAAGGGTATGACAGGACGGCTCAGGAAGCGGTTGCGCGTATCCAGGCTTGTCGTCCACAAATATTCCTCACTGCAGATCATCACGCCGTATTGCAGCAAATAGAGAGAGCCGTATGGCAGACACCTTTATGAAAAACCGCATCCTGCAGATCCATCTTGCCAGCTGGCGTTACTTCGCCGCGTTAACGCTGCCTCCGCTGGGGGTGGCGATGCAGTCACCGGATGCCATTATGAACATCACACTCTGGGGGTTATTTCTGATTGTTCATTATTACTGCTGGCGTATGTGGCTGGATGAACGCCTGTTCCGACTGATCAACTCGGAACAGGACCTTTCTGCGTTTGATGACGGCATGGCCGTCCTGTGGCCCGTGAAAAAGCGGCATCGCCCCCTGGAACAGCGTCGGGAAGGTGCGAGCCAGCTCTTTCATCGTGCGTTGTGGGCAACAGGCGCCTTATGGGCCAACCTGTTGATAGTGCTTATCGCGTCAGCTTAAACCGTTCTGCGGGCGAAATCTTTCACCCGGAACCCCAGCACGGCAAGCGTGGCGAAATAGGCCACCACACCCACGCACACCACCGCCAGCAAACGTAAAATCCGGTATGGCATAGAACCGATATCCCACGCGGGCATCACCATCATCATACCGATCAATGCGCCAGCCATAACCAGCACCGCAATAATCAGCCGGATTAAAAAAACGTGCCCAACCCGGCTCAGGCTGGAAGATCTTTTGCTTACGCAACTGCCAGTAAAGCAGGCTGGCGTTAAGGCAGGCGGCAAGCCCGATAGAGAGCGACAGCCCCGCATGTTTCAGTGGCCCGATAAACGCCAGGTTCATTACCTGCGTCATAATTAACGTCACAATGGCGATCTTAACCGGGGTTTTAATGTCCTGACGTGAATAGAAGCCTGGCGCCAGTACCTTCACCACTATCAGCCCAGTCAGCCCCACCGAATAAGCCACCAGCGCCCGTTGGGTCATCACGGCGTCGAAGGCGTTGAATTTGCCATATTGAAACAGCGCAGCGATCAGCGGTTCGGCAAGAATACCCAACGCGACGGCGCTCGGTAGCGCCAGCAAAAAGCATAGCCGCAATCCCCAGTCCATCAGACGGTTGTATTCCTGATGATTGCCGCTGGCGAAGCTGCGCGACAGCGACGGAAGCAGAATAGTACCCAGCGCCACGCCCAATACGCCGGAGGGGAACTCCATCAGACGGTCCGCGTAGTACATCCAGGAGACCGATCCGGAGACCAGAAACGAGGCAAAAATGGTGTTGATGATCAGCGAAATTTGGCTTACCGAGACACCGACAATGGCTGGCCCCATCTGCTTCATCACGCGCATAGCGCCGGCATCGCGAAAATTAATTCGTGGCAACACCAGCATGCCGATTTTCTTCAGGTGGGGAAGTTGATACAGCAATTGCAGCACGCCACCCACCGTCACGGCCCATGCCAGCGCCAGCACAGGCGGATGGAAATAGGGCACGGCAAACAGCGCGAAACCGATCATGCTGATATTCAGTAGCGTCGGCGCAAACGCCGGGACCGAAAACCGGTTCCAGGTATTCAGGATAGCGCCCGCCAGCGAGGCCAGCGAAATCAACAGAATATACGGAAAGGTTATGCGTAAAAGCTGCTCGGTGAGCGCGAATTTATCGGCGGTATCCACAAACCCCGGCGCGGTGACCAGTATGACCCAGTGGGCACCAACAATCCCGGCGACGGTGACCAGCGCCAGCGCCAGGGTCAACAGTCCCGATACGTAGGAGACAAACAGCCGCGTCGCCTCTTCGCCCTGCTTGCTTTTGTACTCCGCGAGGATCGGTACAAATGCCTGGGAAAAAGCGCCTTCAGCAAAAATACGCCGTAAAAGATTCGGCAATTTGAAGGCCACGAAAAAGGCGTCGGTCGCCATCCCTGCCCCAAATACCCGCGCCACAATGGCGTCGCGCGCAAAACCGAGCACGCGGGAAAACATCGTCATCGAGCTGACCGCAGCCAGCGATTTTAATAAATTCATTATTCCTTTCCACAAACACTGACGCCTGCAAAGCAGGCGTCAGGTATTCAGCGAGCGCATAGTCTACCCCAGCGCGGGGGAAATTCTAGCGGCAGATGACGCGCCGTGCGGGAGATGCGTTGGGTAAACTCGTGGCCCAGCCCGCTGTGGCTTCGCGCGTTACGCGCCGCCGTTCAACGCGTGTAATGACAAAGCCGTCAAACTGAACGATAAATATCGAAGATTCAATGGCTTCATTACCTCACTCACGGGTGAATTAACGTTACAAGAACTGTCGCAGCGTTATTCTTCTATCGCTTCACGCCAGAGCTTTTCCACCACCCGTTGGGCCAGCAGCGCCTGTTCACCTGCCGTTTCAGGAATCGTCTGATTTGCCACGCAGTCGATGAAATGGTGCGCGCATCCTACAAATCCGCGTTGTTCAAGGGTGCTTTGCCAGCCGGGAATGGGTTGCGTCAAAAGACCCGCACCGCACTCTTCCTGCCAGTCACGCATGTCAGTAACCTGGTACAATCCGCCATCAGTGACCGCCTGCACCCACTCGCGCTGACTTCCGGCGCGGCGGTGCATACTGGTGGTGATGCGTAACTGCTGATGAGCGAAGTGGTGCTCGGCGTAGAGCATTTCGCCCTGGTCAGTGGTTTGCAGTACGCCGCCTTCCAGTTCTGCCGCGCCGCCCGCCAGCCACAGCGCGGTATCCACCACATGCAGGTAATCATCCAGCAGGGTAAAACGCAGATCGTGCGGGCCAACGCTGTCTGCCCGGTGCTTGTCCATACGCAGCGAGGCGCACCGGTCAAGGCGAGCCTTCAGTTCAAGGTAACGCGGCGCGAAGCGGCGGTTAAAACCGACCATCAGCGTGCGCTTTTTACGTGCCGCTAACTCCACCAGCCGTTCGGCCTCCGCCAGGGTTTCTGCCAGTGGTTTATCGACACACACATGCACACCCGCGTTGAGCAGTTCGCTGACCACCGCATAATGACTGGCAGTACTGCTGTGCACGAATACTGCGTCACAGCGCGTCGCGAGCTCAGCAATCGACCCGACGTACGGTATCCGGTATGCATCGCAAATCGGCTGCGCCTTCGTTTGGGTGGGTGAAAACGCCCCCGCCAGTTGCCAGCGGGATGCCGCTGAAAGCACCGGCAACCACGCTTTTTGCGCAATACCGCCCAGACCCACCATACCAATCCGCAATGATGCCATGATTATTCTCCGAGATGCGCCAGCAGGGAATCGAGCCGGGTTTGTAACTCCTGAACCTGCGCTTCCAGCGCGTCGACGCGCAGCGCAAGGTCGTCAGAAGAGGCGCTAACGGGCGCGTCATCCGAAGCAGGGACGGCATCACCGCTAAACAGGTGCATATAGCGGCTTTCGCGCTTGCCTGGCTCGCGCGGCAGACGCGCCACAAACGGGCCATCTTCGCGGTTCGCCAGCCGTTCGAGAGTATTTTCCACTTCCGTCATGTCGGCGAATTCATGCATTCGCGCGGCGCGACCACGCAGTTCACCCGGCGTCTGCGCGCCGCGCAACAGCAAGGTGGTAATTAACGCCACTTCGGCGCTGCTGAGTTTTAAATCGCCGAATTCAGAGTTGCAAAAGCGCTGCTCGTATTTCATCACGCGATTGCCGAACCCACTGACGGTACGCAGATAGTGGCGTTTGACCAGCATATCAAGGGTATTTTGTACTTCAGTCTCGCTAAGCGTGAGTACCGGTTCGCGGTTGGTTTTTTGATTACAGGCCGTCACTACGCCGTTCACCGACAGCGGATACTGCTCGGGCGTGGTGACCTGTTTTTCCAGCATACAGCCAATCACGCGGGCTTCGGTGGCGCTGAGTGAATATTTCATTAAGGCTCCTTAACGACCTGCGGTCCATTCTTTGGTAGTCAATGCGGTTAATACGTGATCGCGCCAGACGCCATCGATCAGCAAATAATCTTTGGCATAGCCCTCTTTTTCGAAACCAAGACGGGCGAGCAAATCCCCGCTGCGCTTGTTGTGGGGCATGTAATTCGCCATGATGCGGTGGATATGCTGGGTGCGCTGCATATAGCGAATAGCGGAAGTCAGCGCTTCAAACATCAGCCCCTGCCCCTGCCATTTTTCCCCCAGTGAATACCCCAGATAGCAGGCGTGAAACGAGCCCCGCACCACATTGGAAAAGTTGGCGACGCCATAAATTTCTTTTTCATCCGGGTCGAACAGGGCGAAATAAAACGCGCTGCCCTGTTTGTGCAGTTCGTTGATCATGCTCAGACGCGCCTGCCAGCCGGACGGGTAGCAATGGCTCTCGTCACGAATGGGTTCCCAGGGCTTTAAAAACTGCCGGTTTTCGGCATAGTAATCCGCCAGGCGCCAGGCATCTCGCTCATAAATCAGGCGGACAACCATTCGGTCGGTCGCGAGTCGTATTTTCGGCACATTGTTGCGATAGCCAAACATCTGTTATTACTCCTTGCAGGCACTGTTTTCGCCCCTAAGCCACACTCTGTTTTTTACTATACCTGCACCCGGTATAACAGTGAAAACAGCAACATGCCTTTTTTGTTTATCCGTTGTTATTTTTACGATGAATGTCATCAATCAATCTCTCAGATTGATAAAAAAATATTGTCGCGACGATGATGGGAAATCAGGCGCTGACACCGCAGAATAGCAGACTGTGGTTTCGTTTCCCGGGAGGGGGAAATGGCTGGCGTTTCGCAGGCAAGGAGCCTGGGTAAATACTTCCTGCTGCTCGATAATATGTTGGTGGTGCTGGGTTTCTTCGTCGTTTTTCCACTTATCTCTATTCGTTTTGTTGATCAAATGGGTTGGGCCGCGCTGATGGTCGGTATCGCGCTCGGCCTGCGCCAGTTGACTCAGCAAGGTTTGGGCATTTTCGGCGGCGCGATTGCCGACCGCTTTGGCGCAAAACCGATGATCGTCACCGGGATGTTGTTGTGCGCCGCGGGCTTCGCCACCATGGGCATTGCACATGAACCGTGGCTGCTGTGGTTTTCCTGCTTTCTCTCCGGCATCGGCGGGACGCTGTTCGATCCGCCGCGCTCCGCGCTGGTGGTGAAACTGGTGCGTCCGGATCAGCGTGGCCGGTTCTTTTCTTTATTGATGATGCAGGACAGCGCGGGCGCGGTCATCGGCGCCCTGCTCGGCAGCTGGTTGCTGCAATATGATTTCCGGCTGGTGTGCGGCGTAGGGCGGTGCTCTTTATTATTTGCGCCGGGGTTAACGCCTGGCTGCTACCTGCTTACAAACTCTCCACCATTCGTACCCCGATGCGCGAAGGCATGGGACGGGTGCTGAAAGATAAGCGTTTCATTACCTATGTGTTGACGCTGGCGGGCTATTACATGCTGGCGGTTCAGGTGATGTTAATGCTGCCGATTATGGTCAATAACGTCGCGGGTACCCCGGCGGCGGTGAAATGGATGTACGCGATCGAAGCCGCATTATCGCTTACGTTGCTCTACCCCATCGCCCGCTGGAGCGAAAAGCGCTTTCGCCTTGAGCAGCGTTTGATGGCGGGTCTGTTATTAATGACCCTGAGCCTGGTGCCAATAGGCTGACCGACTCATTACAACAGCTTTTCACTTTGATTTGCGTGTTTTATATCGGTTCGATTATTGCCGAACCGGGCGCGTGAAACGCTTAGCGCCTCGCTGGCCGATGCCCGCGCACGGGGCAGTTATATGGGTTTCAGCCGCCTTGGGCTGGCCATCGGCGGCGCGTTCGGCTATGCCGGAGGCGGCTGGCTGTTTGATATGGGCCACACCCTGGGGCAACCGGAATTGCCCTGGGCGATGCTCGGCGCGGTCGGCCTGCTCACCTTCTTCGCGCTGGGGTGGCAATTTAGTCAGCGACGTATTAATCGCTCAATGCTTGAGCCGGGTGGCTGATTTGCCCGCTGCTTTTTTCTCTTCCATACTGAAGGTTACGGTCATCATATGGAGGAGAAACGTGAAGCTATTTATTTACGATCACTGCCCGTTCTGTGTTAAAGCGCGCATGATATTCGGGCTGAAGAATATCCCCGTCGAGCTCAACATCCTGATGAACGACGATGTAGACACCCCTACCCGGATGATTGGCCAAAAGATGGCGCCCATCCTGCAAAAAGACGACAGCCGTTATATGGCGGAAAGCATGGATATCGTGCACTACGTCGACAAGGTTGACGGCAAACCTTTACTGACTGGCGACCGCAACCCGGCTATTGCCGCCTGGCTCCGTAAAGTCAATGAGTACACCAATCGCCTGCTGCTGCCGCGCATGGCAAAAGCGCCTTTTGACGAGTTCTCCACGCCGGAAGCCCGCGCGTACTTTACCGAGAAAAAACAGGCGTCGATTGGCTCGTTTGAAGAGCATCTTTCTCATTCCCAGGGGCTGGTTAAAAAAATCAGCGACGATTTGCGCGACCTGGAGAAACTGATCAAAGAGCCAAACGCGGTGAATGGCGAACTGTCGGACGATGATTTCGATTTATTCCCGTTACTGCGCAACCTGACACTGGTTCAAGGTATTACGTGGCCGACCCGCGTGGCGGACTACCGCGATAATATGGCCAAACAGACGCAGGTCAACCTGCTGACTTCGATGGCTATCTGACTCCAGGCCGGCGTTCCGCGCCGGCCTTTCAGTTTTTTCCTCTGGTTATTTCTAACGTGTTGCGCGATGCTGCCGCCACTGAAGGATGACGTACCGCAGAGGAATTCCATGAATAAAATCTTCATTGCCCTAGCTGGGTTATTGACGCTACTGGTCGTCGGCTGCAATCAGCTGACCCAATACACCGTCACCGAACAGGAAATCAACCAGGCGCTGGCGAAACGCAATAATTTTGCGAAAGACATCGGCCTGCCCGGTATCGCCGACGCGCATATCGTGCTGTCTAACCTGACCAGCCAAATCGGCCGTCAGGAGCCCAATAAAGTGACGCTGACCGGGGATGCGAATCTGGATCTCACCTCGCTGTTCGGTGACCAGAAAGCCACCATGAAGCTGACGCTTAAGGCGCTGCCGACCTTTAACAAGCAACAGGGCGCGATTTATTTGCAGGATATGGAAGTGGTTAGCGCTGAAGTTTTGCCGCAGAAAATGGAAGGCGTTTTGAAAACATTAACGCCTTATCTCAACCAGTCATTAAAAAGCTACTTTAATCAGCAACCCGCCTATGTACTGAGCGAAGATCGCACCAAAGGCGAGGCGCTGGCGAAGCAATATGCAAAAGGCATTGAAGTGAAGCCTGGTGAAATTGTCATCCCGTTTATCGACTAAACGATACGGGGGCGTTGCTGCCCCGCCATAAAAAGGATGCAAACGAAAACGTTTCCGCTTATCCTTTGTGCCCGGCATAAATCCAGCCATCGTTGACTGATTTCCCACCAGCCGGAGCACGCTCATGACAGTATCACCACAGGTATTAACGATTCGCCGCCCAGACGACTGGCACGTTCACTTACGCGACGGCGAGATGCTTAACATCGTTGTGCCTTACACCAGCGAAACGTACGCACGGGCCATCGTGATGCCTAACCTGGCACCGCCCGTGACCACCGTTGAGGCCGCCCGCGCCTACCGTCAACGCATTCTGGATGCCGTCCCGGCTGGTCACGTTTTCGAGCCCTTAATGACCTGCTATCTCACCGATACGCTGGACGCCAGTGAACTGGAACGCGGCTTTAACGAGGGCGTTTTTACCGCAGCGAAACTCTATCCGGCAAACGCCACGACCAACTCAAGCCACGGCGTCACCCACATCGACGCAATCATGCCGGTGCTGGAGCGGATGGAAAAAATCGGCATGCCGCTCCTGGTGCACGGTGAAGTGACCATGCCGAAATTGATATTTTCGATCGTGAAGCGCGTTTTATCGATAGCGTGATGGAGCCGTTGCGCCAGCGCCTTCCTGGCCTGAAAGTGGTTTTTGAACATATCACCACCCGCGATGCCGCCCAGTACGTGCGCGAAGGCAATTCGCTGCTGGCCGCCACAATCACCCCGCAGCATTTGATGTTTAACCGTAACCATATGCTGGTGGGTGGCGTGCGCCCTCATCTTTACTGCCTGCCAATTCTAAAACGCAGCGTGCATCAGCAGGCACTGCGTGAACTGGTCGCCAGCGGCTGTGAACGGGTGTTTCTGGGTACCGATTCCGCCCCGCATGCGCGCCATAAAAAAGAGACCAGCTGCGGTTGCGCTGGCTGCTTTAATGCCCCATCCGCACTGGGCGCTTATGCCACCGTGTTTGAAGAGATGGATGCGCTGGCGCATTTTGAAGCGTTTTGTTCGCTCAACGGCCCGCGTTTTTATGGGCTGCCGGTTAACGAACAGCACATCACCCTGATCAAGCAGGATGAGGCTATCGTCGAGAGCATTGCCCTCAGCGATGATACGTTAATCCCCTTCCTGGCGGGCGAAACGGTGCGCTGGACGGTAAAACGCTGACAGAGAAATATTTTCACCCCCCTGTTGCATACTGAATGACTTAACTGTATAAACATCCAGTATATGACAACAGGGGGCGATCATGCGTATTGAAGTCACCATTGCTAAAACTACCGTATTACCACCCGGCGCCATTGATGCGCTGACAGATGAACTGACGCGTCGTATCGAGAACAGTTTTCCTGATACAGGCAACCAGGTGAGCGTGCGCTATGCCGCCGCCAACCATTTGTCTGTGCTCGGCGGCGCGAAAGAAGACAAAGATCGGATCAGCGAGATCCTTCAGGAAACCTGGGAAAGCGCTGACGACTGGTTTTCTTCACCCTGAATTCGTACTACCTCAACGCACTCCATGCGCTGCGCTTGCGTGGCCGCGCGTTGAGGCATTTCGGATAGCAAAATAAAAAAGTATTCTCTCATTGTGCATTTCCGGGCTCGCCGCCCGGCTTTTTAATTCCTCCCTAAGTTAAATTTCCTTTTCAGCATTATCTGTCTTGCATTCTTATAAACGCTTATTTATACGAATAAGTTGCCGTTTTATCGTTCAAACATTTCAACGGATATAAAAAATGTGTTGCAGGAAATATATTTCTTAGACGTTACAGCCTTTCCACTGATATACTGAAAATGCTTCAATAAAAGACGCATTGAACCTCGAACGACGTTGTCTATAAACACGATAAAGGGGGTTATAATGGTAAAGAATAATGAAGTCATCCAAACACATCCCCTTGTAGGATGGGACATCAGCACCGTTGATAGCTACGATGCGATGATGCTACGTTTGCACTATCAGTCGCCAGACCGTCCCAATCAGGAAGATACAGAAGTTGGGCAAACCCTTTGGCTTACCACTGACGTAGCGCGCCAGTTTATATCGATACTTGAAGCTGGCATTGCCAAAATAGAATCCAGTGATTACCAGGAAAATGATTATCGCAAACATTAGTTTGCTTATCTTCTCATCCTCAGGCACCGAAAGGTGCCTTTCTTTTTGATTATTCTGATTGCGAAATTATATTAATTTTACTTAAGCGTGCCTGCGCAACCATATCTGCCCGACAAAGCGGTTATATATTCTCGCTGTTTGAAGGTTTACTCGCCGGGTAAATCTTGTTTCTTTCCCTCATCTTCTTTACTCTGCTTACCCCCCACTCAAATGGAGAAAACGTCCATGGAGTACGATCTGATTATTGTTGGCAGCGGCTCGGTTGGGGCCGCTGCCGGCTATTACGCAACGAAAGCGGGCCTGAGGGTGTTGATGACCGATGCTGCGCATCCTCCGCATCAGGAAGGCAGTCATCACGGCGAAAGCCGGCTGATACGTCACGCTTATGGCGAAGGAGAAAAGTACGTGCCACTGGTGCTTCGCGCGCAAGCACTGTGGGACGAGCTGCAACAGATTAGCGGTGAAAAGATTTTCACCCCGCAGCGGCGTACTGAACCTCGGTCCGGCGGAATCTGCGTTTTTGACCAACGTTGCGCGCAGCGCGCAACAGTTCAACCTGCCGCTGGAAAAACTGGATGCCGCGGCGCTGATGGCGCGCTGGCCAGAAATCACCGTGCCAGAGAATTTTATCGGCCTGTTTGAACCGGACTCCGGCGTGTTGCACAGCGAAACCGCCATTGCGGCCTGGATACGTCTTGCAGAAGAAGCCGGGTGCGCGCAATTGTTTAATTGCCCGGTTGAAGCGATCCACAGCGATGCGCAAGGCGTGAGTATTGAGACGTCAGAAGGCACGTTTCACGGGCGCAAGATGCTGGTCAGCGCGGGCACCTGGGTTAAACGTCTGATCCCGGAACTGCCTGTTACTCCGGTGCGTAAAATTTTTGCGTGGTACCAGGCGGATGGCCGTTACAGCACCAATAACCGTTTTCCCGCGTTTACTGGCGAACTCCCCAATGGCGATCAGTTTTATGGTTTCCCGGCGGATAATAACGAACTGAAGATCGGTAAACATAACGGTGGTCAGGTCATTAGTACGCCGGCTGAACGCAAGCCCTTTGGCGCAGTGCATACCGATGGTGCAGAAGCCTTTCCGTTCTTGCGTCATATTCTGCCGGGCATTGGCGGATGCCTGTACGGTGCATCCTGTACCTATGACAACTCGCCGGACGAAGATTTTATCATTGATACGCTGCCTGGCGCGTCCAATACCCTCGTGATTACCGGTCTGAGCGGTCATGGATTCAAATTTGCCTCGGTGTTAGGTGAGATTGCCCTGGAGTTTGCCCAGGACGCCGCACACCGCTTCGATCTGACGCCCTTCTCTCTTAGCCGTTTCAGTCATGCATGACAGCTGGGGTGGGTTACCACCCCGGTTTTTCGCCCTTTCAGCAGTCAACCCACCCGATAAACAAAGCCCGTATCGGCACTGCGCCAGCATTTTTTGACGGGTCAGGAATATTGCCATTTTCTGACTGTGTCGACGCAAGGCACAGGGACAACACACGCCCTGAATTCCAGTTTTTGATGACTCAAACATCAATAAAATTGACACAAACTGACAGTGCACTGACGAATACTTAAAGGAGCTCTTTAGCTTTATCTTGTTGCCATACCTGCTTTCATCTCAGTTTACTGCTTATTTACCCTCTCATTTTCTTGTTCAATTTATTTGATATTCTGATTCCATTTTTTTGGATTGCTTTTGATCCCTGCTCACGCCATTGTTGCAACAACTTTAAATATTAACAGGCTCACAACATGCAGTGGCGCAATTCTCCTGACCGATACGGTCACTTTTCGGTGATCTTACATTGGGTCGTCGCTCTCACGGTTTACGGTATGTTCGGGCTTGGCCTGTGGATGGTCACCCTCGGTTATTACGATGGCTGGTATCACGAGGCCCCTGAAATTCACAAAAGCATTGGCATTCTGCTGATGATAACGCTGGTTATCCGCCTTGCGTGGCGATTCCTGTCTAAGCCGCCCCGCGCGCTGCCTGGCTATTCCACTTTTACCCGTATTGCGGCGGCGGCTGGCCATGCGCTGCTCTATCTGTTGTTGTTTGCCATTGTGATCAGCGGCTATTTGATCTCAACCGCCGACGGCAAGCCGATCAGCGTTTTCGGCTGGTTCGAGGTGCCTGCCACCTTAAGCGATGCCGGAGTTCAGGCCGATCTGGCCGGGCAAATCCATCTGTGGCTGGCCTGGGGCGTGGTGATTTTCTCCGTGCTGCATGCGCTTGCCGCGCTTAAACACCACTTCATCGATAAAGATGCCACCCTGAAGCGGATGCTCGGGAAAGCGTCGTAACAGTCTTAAGAAAAGACAATAAGGAGCGAAAATGAAAAAGAGCCTGCTGGGGTTAACGTTAGGTGCCCTGTTATTCACGACCGGTTCCGCTGTTGCTGCGGATTACGTCATCGACAAACAAGGCCAGCACGCCTTCGTTAATTTCCGTATCCAGCATCTGGGCTACAGCTGGCTGTACGGCACCTTCCGCGATTTTGACGGCTCATTCACGTTTGATGAGAAAAACCCGGCGGCGGATAAAGTGAACGTCACGATCAACACCAACAGCCTGGATACCAACCATGCCGAGCGCGATAAGCATCTGCGCAGCGCCGATTTCCTGAATGTGGCGAAATTCCCCCAGGCGACCTTTACATCAAAAGAAGTGAAGAAAGACGGCGACGGGCTGGATATTACCGGTGACCTGACCCTGAACGGTGTAACCAAACCGATTACCCTCGACGCCAAACTTATCGGCCAGGGTAGCGATCCGTGGGGCGGTCAACGCGCAGGCTTCGAGGCCAGCGGTAAAATCCATCTGAAAGACTTCAATATCACCACGGATTTGGGCCCGGCGTCTCAGGATGTTGAGCTGATCATTTCTGTGGAAGGCGTTCAGAAGAAATAACCGCACTCCTCGCGGCGACTGCCGCGAGGAGAATGGCTTACTCGGGGTCGGGAATGCCCAGTTTGGTGTTTAACCGTCCCCGGGATTTATTAAAGATTTTAGCCCCCGTTTCTCTTCCTGCGCGCAGCTGACGCTGCTGCTCTTCCGGTAAGGCGTGTTCTTCTACGCAGCGCTCGCTGCAACAGCCATTGTATTTTGCGGCGCAGGCCGGGCACTGAATAAACAACAGATGGCAACCGTCATTTTTACAGTTGGTGTGCGTATCGCACGGCGCGCCACACTGATGGCAATGGGCGATAACTTCTTCGCTGATCCGCTCGCCCATACGTTCGTCAAACACAAAGTTTTTACCGACGAAACGTACCGGCAGCCCCTGTTCGCGCGCCCGGCGCGCATACTCAATAATGCCGCCTTCGATGTGCCAGACCTGTTTGAAACCGTTGTGGCGCATCCACGCGCTGGCTTTTTCACAACGAATGCCGCCAGTGCAGTACATGACGATTTTTTTATCTTTATGCGCTTCCATCATTTCCACGGCTTTCGGCAACTGCTCGCGGAACGTGTCGGCGGGGATCTCCAGCGCGTTCTCGAAATGCCCCACTTCATATTCATAATGGTTACGCATATCGATAAATACCGCATCGGGATCGTCAAGCATGGCGTTAACTTCTGCCGCTTTCAGGTATTTCCCAACATCGCTGGCGTCAAACTGCGGATCGTCGATCCCGTCAGCGACAATGCGATCGCGCACTTTCATGCGCAATACCCAGAAGGATTTTCCATCGTCATCCAGCGCGATATTCAACCGTAAACCGTTCAGCGCCGGATCGAAGCCGTATAAACATTCGCGCAGTGCATCCAGATTATGCGCAGGCACGCTGATCTGGGCGTTAATGCCCTCTTTCGCGAGATAAACGCGACCAAATACCTTCAGTTCAGTAAAGGCCTGGTACAGTGCGTCACGCGTGGCCTGCGGATTGACGATAGTGAAATATTTATAGAATGAGACTGTGGTGCGCGGCTCGGTTTCCGCGAGCATTCGCGCCTTGAGTTCCTCATTCGAAATGCGGTTATGCAACACTGGCATGGTGTTCGTTCCTGCAATCGGTAAGGGGAATTTATCGCGCGGCATCATATAGCATTTAACACCAATTTACATCCACACATTATGCGCTACATTTGCCGTCCTTTATCAACAAACTCGGCGAGGACACTGGCTAACTCTCTGAGATTTTTGGCCCCGGGAAAAATTAATGCCACAATAGCCCGTATGGTGTCCCATTTTGTCATTCAGGAAATACATGACTCAATTACCCACATTTTCGCGTCGTCTGCTTCATCCCCGATACTGGCTTACCTGGCTTGGCATTGGCGTTCTCTGGCTGGTGGTGTTGCTGCCCTATCCGGTTATCTACCGCCTCGGCTGTGGTATGGGCCGCCTGGCCTTGCGCTTTATGAAGCGCCGTGCGCGTATCGCGTACCGTAATCTGGAACTCTGTTTCCCCACGATGTCAGAAGCTGAACGCCATGAGATGGTGGTAAAAAATTTCGAATCCGTTGGTATGGGGCTGATGGAAACCGGGATGGCCTGGTTCTGGCCTACCTGGCGCGTGAATCACTGGTTTGACGTTTCCGGGACCGGGCATATCAGGGCGGTGCAGGAACAAAACCGTGGCGTATTGTTGATCGGCGTCCATTTTCTGACCCTGGAGCTGGGGGGCGCGTATCTTCGGCATTCATAACCCGGGCATCGGCGTTTATCGTCCTAATGACAATCCCGTGCTCGACTGGCTGCAAACCTGGGGCCGTATGCGCTCCAATAAATCGATGATCGATCGTAAAGATCTCAAGGGAATGGTGCGGGCGCTGAAAAACGCGGAGATCATTTGGTACGCCCCGGATCATGACTACGGCCCACGCAGCAGCGTGTTTGTTCCCTTCTTCGCCGTGGAACAGGCTGCCACGACCACCGGCACCTGGATGCTGGCGAAAATGTCGCAAGCCTGCGTTGTACCGTTTGTCCCGCGCCGTAAACCAGACGGCAAAGGCTATGAGATGGTGATTCTGGATCCGGAATGTAACCCGCCGTTAGAGAATGCTGAAGAGACCGCCCGCTGGATGAATGGCGTGGTGGAGCGTTGCATTATGGATGGCGCCGGAACAGTATATGTGGCTACACCGCCGCTTTAAGACCCGCCCGGAAGGCGTACCTTCTCGTTATTAACCCGTGCGGCGGCAGTTTCTGCCGCCGCGCTGTGGCGACCCTCTGATAATTCAGCATAAAAGATTCACATTCATACTGGTATTTTTCCAGATTCGTCTATTCTTTCCTGAAAAGCCGATCCACACAGGGAGAATGCCATGTCCATGTACGCCACACTTGAAGAAGCCATTGACGCCGCTCGCGAGCAATTCCTTGCGGATAATCCGGGCATCGCCGAGGACGAGGCAAATATTCAGCAGCTTAATATCCAGAAATACATCCTGCAGGATGGCGATATTATGTGGCAGGCTGAATTTTTTTGCTGACGATACGGAAGATGGCGAGTGCCTGCCCGTGTTAACCGGTGAAGCCGCCCAGAGCGTATTTGATGGCGAGTTTGACGAGATTGAACTGCGTCAGGAATGGCTTGAAGAAAACACGCTTCATGAATGGGATGAAGGTGAATTCCAGCTGGAGCCGCCACTCGATACCGAGGAAGGCCAGGCCGCAGCCGATGAGTGGGACGAGCGTTAAATTACTCGTAAGGACCGTGACTCGCATCAATCGGCAATAGCAGGGTATCGAATACCAGTGAAAACGGCAGATCGAGCACGGTAACGTAACGCCACGCAGAGTCTCTCACATCCCACTGCACGCCGGGATAATACTGGTTGCCATGCCCCTGTCCGGGAATTGTTCGGCTGATAATACTGCCGCAGCCGCTCAACAACATGGCAGCCAGGATGATAACAACAGTGCGCATCAACATAATCCTCTCACCGCGTATTACGCCTTATGGATAAAAAAAGCCGGCCTGATGGCCGGCTTTTTACTTAACAGTTAGTTTAACGCGTTTTCAGTGCGCTGGGGTTAAGCGTTAACGCCTGATAATGCGATACCCACGACGAATAGCGCTCAGGTGCGGCCCATACCCGGTAATGCAGACGCGCCAGCGTCACCGGATCGCTGAGCAAGACCAGACGGCGATCGCGGTTAAGTTTATCCGGCGTTTCATTCAGCGCCTGCTCTACGTGACGATCGCGGGCAATTTCCAGCACCGCACTTGCACGGTGGCGGGCAGTCGCCATCGCCGTGGCCAGCGCGTTGAATGACGGATGGAATACCGCATGCATAAAGCCGTCAGCCAGTCTGCGTTCACGGTTGAGATGCAGATAGCGCTCGGTATCCAGTAGTACCTGCGGCGTATCGTACTCTTCCGGGATCAGGAACAACTTCCAGCGTTTGGTGCGCAGCCCGACGGTCGCACGACTCGAGATCACCGAGACGAATGGCGACAGGATCAGCGAGAACACAATTGGCGCCAACCAGAACAGGAAGCGTAAATCCAGCCACGCCATGCCCACCGCCCAGACCAGGCCCAGCAGAAGCTGCGAACCATGACGCATAAACGCTTCGCCCCACGGGGTGGAGTCGTCATCGCGCTGCGGCGAATTCCAGACCACTTCCCAACCCAGGAACGCGCTCACCACAAATACGGTGTGGAACAGCATACGCACCGGTGCGAGCAGAACGGAGAACAGCACTTCAAGAAGAAGTGACAGCGTCACACGCACGAATCCGCCGTATTCTTTGGTGCCTTTGCACCAAATCAGCAACACGCTCAACAGCTTAGGTAAGAACAGCAGCACCATTGTCGATGCAAACAGCGCTATTGCCAGTTCGGGACGCCACTGCGGCCACACCGGATAGAGTTGGCGTGGTTGCAGGAAGTATTGCGGCTCGGTGAGCGCATGAACCACCTGCAAGGCCGTGGAAAGCGCCAGGAACATAAACCACAACGGCGCAGACAGATACGACATGACGCCGGTGAGGAATACCGCACGATGCACCGGGTGCATGCCTTTCACCAGGAACAGACGGAAGTTCATCAGGTTACCGTGGCACCAGCGACGGTCACGCTTTAACTCATCCAGCAAGTTCGGTGGCAGTTCTTCATAAGAGCCTGGCAGATCGTAGGCAATCCAGACGCCCCAGCCTGCACGACGCATCAATGCCGCTTCCACAAAGTCGTGGGAGAGAATCGATCCGGCGAACGAACCTTCACCCGGTAGCGGCGCAAGCGCACAGTGTTCGATAAACGGCTTCACGCGGATAATGGCGTTGTGACCCCAATAGTGGGATTCGCCCAACTGCCAGAAGTGCAGGCCGGCTGTAAAGAGCGGGCCATACACCCGGGTCGCGAACTGCTGGCAACGCGCGTACAGCGTGTCCATACCGGACGCTTTCGGGGAAGACTGAATGATCCCGGCGTTCGGGTTCGCTTCCATCAGGCGCACCAGGTTGGTCAGGCAATCGCCGGTCATCACCGAGTCGGCGTCCAGTACGACCATATAGCTATACTGGCTGCCCCAGCGGCGGCAGAAGTCATCGATGTTGCCGCTTTTACGTTTCACGCGGCGGCGGCGGCGGCGATAGAAAATTTGCCCTTCGCCTTGCACCTCGGCAATCAGCTCCATCCAGGCTTTTTGCTCTGCGACGCAGATATCCGGGTTGTAGCTGTCGCTGAGAATGTAGACATCAAAATGCTGATGTTGCCCGGTCGCCTTCACCGATTCCCAGGTGGCGCGCAGGCCGGCGAACACGCGATCCACATCTTCGTTGCAGATCGGCATGATCAGCGCAGTGCGATGCGCCGGGTTGATCGCCTCATCCCCCACTGTCGAGGCCGAAATACTGTATTTATCCCGGCCAATCAACAACTGCAGGAAGCCCATCAGCGCGGTCCAGAACCCGGCGGATACCCAGCAGAACAGGATGGCAAACAGGATCAGGATGCCACTCTGCAGGATATACGGCAGCAGTTGCATAAAGGAGACCCACAGATCCTGGCCGAACATATCGGAAGGATTGATCAACGCCCAGCCCTGGTAAGGAAGAATGGTCTTCATATACCAGGTGGCGACCACGGTCTGGGAAAGGGTCAACAGCAACAGGATGTAACGTCGAATGGTGCCGACGGTACGCCATTTCTGTTCTGAAGCCTGCTGTTCCTGAGTCAGTCGCGAAAGATAACGCGGCGCGACTTCACGTCCGCGCAGGCGGTCCCAAAAACGGCCCACCGGATTGGTGCGCCACGGGTCGGGAAACATCGAAGAACGCTTCGCTTTCGGCATGGCCTGAAGCTGAGTGCGCCCTTCGTCATCTTTGATGAGCTGCCCGTCAGCCAGTGAATCAGGCCAGCTCATTTCCAGACGCGTTTTGACTGATTCAAGCGGCGTATCATCCTCGCGGGAAACCGTAAAATCCGGCTCCCCTAACGCATGGTGCACCGCGCTCAGATCGGAGGCGCTCTCCGCCAGCGCCGCTTTCGCCTGAGCGGAAAGCGGCAACGCCTCAATATAGGGATTTGACTTATTCATTGGCAGGTAGCTGATAGCTCCAGGTTTCACTTAGCGTCTGATCGCCATTGACCAGTGCGGCACGCATTTCGGTTGTTTTCTTCGCGTCTTTCAGTTTCACGCGCAGCATCATGCGCCATCCTTTCGTTACAGGATTATAGCGTACGGTGCTGTCAACGATTTCACCGTTGTCGCCAATGCTGGTTTGCGCGCTGACCGGCGTTTCCGGAGGCAGTTTTTTCATTTCCGGCCCGGCGAAATCAACAACAAAGGCAATGGTGCCGTCGGGTTGGCGGATAAGATTGGATTGCTTAACGTCACCCGCTGAACGACGGGTCTGCGTGACGTACGCGCTTTCCGGCGCGTGGAGCTTGTCCTCATCACGGCTAAACGTGATGGTGTATTTGAAGTTCATCTCTTTGCCGGGTTCCGGCAGCTGATCCGGCGTCCAGTAAGCGACGATGTTGTCATTGGTTTCGTCGTTGGTTGGAATTTCAACCAGTTCGACTTTACCTTTACCCCATTCGCCGACCGGCGTTACCCAGGCGCTTGGGCGCTGATCGTAACGATCATCGATATCTTCAAAACGGGAAAACTCGCGACCGCGTTGCAGCAGACCAAAGCCTTGCGGGTTTTCAGTACTGAAGGAGCTCACGGCCAGGTGTTTCGGATTGTTCAGCGGACGCCAGATCCATTCGCCGTTGCCAGCGAGGATGGAAAGACCGTTAGAGTCATGCAGTTCCGGGCGGTAGTTAGTCGCAGGGGATGGCTGATTCGGCCCGAACAGGAACATACTGGTTAATGGCGCAACGCCCAGTTTGCCGACTTTATCACGCAGGTAGACTTTTGACTGGACGTCCACCACGGTGTCACGGCCCGGGTTAATCACAAAGCGATAAGCACCCGTCGCACGCGGCGAGTCAAGCAGCGCATAAATCGTCAAACGTTTGTCGGTGGGTTTTGGACGCTCGATCCAGAATTCGCGAAAACGCGGGAATTCTTCGCCAGATGGCAATGCGGTATCGATAGCCAGCCCGCGAGCAGACAGGCCATACACCTGGCCCTGACCGATTACCCGGAAGTAACTGGCGCCCAGCATGCTGACGATTTCGTCATTCTTATCTTTGCTATTGATCGGATAAAGCACTTTGAAGCCTGCGAAACCGAGGTCTTTGACGGTGTCTTTATCGTGCTGGACGTTTCCAAAATTGAAGTAGTCCGGGTTGTACTTGATCTTGCGTACCGCCGTCGCCGTCACTTCATTGATGGTGACCGGCATGTCGAAGTACATACCCTGGTGGTAAAATTCAAGCTTAAATGGGGTTTTAACGTTGTTCCAGTAGGCTTTGTCGTGATTGAACTGGATCTGCTGATAGTCCGCATATTTCATATCGCGAAATACGGAAGGCAGATTGCTCTTCGGCGCTTCGAAGCTTTTATCGGCTAATGACTTCGCCTGTTTTGCGACATCGTCAATGGAGAATGCCCAGACCGAGGTGGTATAAAGGGACAACATCACTGCCGCGCCTAACCAGTGCAATTTCATCATCTGTGGTTTAATTTTCATATTAATTAGCACATCCCCCTTTGTGTGCTTAAATCAATCCGATCCATTTTAATGGAAAGTCTGGCTTTCCGACAACATAATCCCCTCTTTGTTCATCGCGCTGGCTCAGGGTTTATACAGTTGCGGACGCGGGGGTTCATTTTACGACTTAAACCTGGAGACACTCACCAGGAGTTGGTGTAGGGTTGCCGACGAATTTACCCACATACGGTCTTAGGGATAAGACGAAAAGTCCGAGAGTTTGCGGTGTTATATGAAGACGACGTCAGTACAGCGAGAATATTTTCTGGATTCGATCCGTGCCTGGTTAATGCTGTTAGGCATCCCGTTCCACATTTCATTAATCTATTCAAGCCATCACTGGCACGTTAATAGTGTGGCGCCGTCGTGGTGGCTGACTCTGTTCAACGACTTCGTACACGCGTTCCGGATGCAGGTATTTTTCGTCATTTCCGGTTACTTTTCATACATGTTATTTCTGCGCTATCCCCGTGCCAGGTGGTGGAAAGTCCGCGTTGAACGCGTCGGCATCCCTATGCTGACGGCCATTGCGGTGTTGACGTTGCCGCAATTCATTATGTTGCAATATGTGAAAGGCCAGGCGGATAAGTGGCATACGCTCAGCGGTTATGAAAAATATAATACGCTTGCCTGGGAGCTCATTTCCCATCTTTGGTTCTTATTAGTGCTGGTGGTATTAACCACTCTGGGATTAATTTGGTTTAAAAATATTTCTGCCCGGATTGCCGAAGGCCGTTTTGGCGCACTAAAAAATATCACCTTAGGAAAACTCTCAATTATTTTCTTTTCCCTTGGGGTACTCTACGCCATTATTCGCCGTACGTTGCTTATTCTTTATCCCCCCCATTCTCAGCGATGGCATGTTTAATTTTATCGTGATGCAAACGCTGTTTTACGCGCCATTTTTTATTCTCGGCGCGCTGGCATTTAAACACCCCTCGCTCAAGGCATTGTTCACCACACCATCACGCGGATGCACGCTGGGCGCGGCCGCTGCGTTTATCGCCTATCTGATCAATCAACGCTATGGCAGCGGCGAGGCGTGGATGTACGAGACTGAATATGTGATTACCATGGTGTTGGGCCTGTGCATGGTTAACGTGGTGTTTTCACTGGGTCATCGCCTGCTGAATTTCCAGTCAGCACGGGTCACCTATTTCGTTAACGCCTCACTGTTTATCTATCTGGTGCATCACCCGCTGACGCTGTTTTACGGGGCGTATATTACGCCGCATATCGGCTCGAATACCCTGGGTTTTATCAGTGGATTAGTCTTTGTGATTGGCATTGCGCTGGTGTTATATGAAATCCACCTGCGTATTCCGGTGCTGCGCTTTTTGTTTTCGGGTAAGCCGCAAAATAAACCTGTAACGACGGCGCCAGAACAAAAAGAATTACAGTAGCCATTCCACCGGGAGCCAGTAGGCCAGCTTTACCAGCACGCGTTGCCAGAAGCGGGTCTTTGGCTCTTTGGTGAATACGACCTTTTGACCGTCGCGATATTCCACCCAGTTAATTCGACCGCGATGATCCAGCTCCAGTGTCCATGCTGCTTTCTGCTGGCTTTGGGTAAATCGGTGATGGATTTGCTGCGCCAGCTCAGGGCTTTCTATAACCAGGCCCATTTCGGTATTTAACATCGCCGAGCGCGGATCAAAATTAAACGATCCGATAAAAACATGGTTTTCATCCACGCTGAATGTTTTGGCATGCAAACTGGAACCCGAATTACCGGTGAGTCCGCGATCGTGCGGCGTATGTTCTTTCTGTGGCCCGGGTTTCAGCTCGTACAGCGCAATCCCATGCCGTAACAATTTCTTGCGCCAGCGGGCATATCCCGCATGGACCACCGCAACATCATTTGCCGCCAGGGAATTCGTCAGAATGGCGATATCAACGCCTTTGCGTTTCAGCATCAGCAGCTGCGCCACGCCTGCACGGGTGGGGACAAAATAGGACGAGATAATATCAAACTGCTTCGTGGGTTCGCCGATCACGTTCAACATACGCAGCGGCAGTAGCGAATGACGACGCGCTTTCCCCTCCCCTTTCCGGGGATCGTCGCTGAGCAGGCGGGTTTTCGCCCAAATCATCGACAACGTACCGGCATCAAGATGCGTGGCGAACTGCGTGGTCGCCAGTTTATCGAGATAGGATTGGGCTACCGGATCCTGCTGCCACTCTTTGGGAAGCTGGACACGCTGTTCTATCTCTTCTTCATTAACATCCAGGACTTTTTCAAGCGTCGAGACCGACGCGCACGTCCAGTAACCCTCAAAATCCTGACACACTTCCGCCACGACCGGCCCAACTGCCAGCACATCAAGATCGGCAAACAGCGGCTCATCGCCCGCGCCGAAATACGCATCACCGACGTTGCGCCCGCCAATAATGGTGGCCTCGCCGTCAACGGTAAAACTTTTATTATGCATCCGGCGATTAAGGCGGGCGAAATCAGTAAGGTAGCCCAACGCACGAAGTGTGCGAAACGAGAAGGGATTAAATAACCGGACTTCAATATTCGGATGGGCATTCAACAAGCGCAGCGCGCTGTCGAGCCCGAGCGTGTTATTGTCATCCAGCAAAAGCCGTACCCGAACCCCGCGTTTCGCCGCATCAAGCAGCGCAGAGAACAACAGCCTGCCCGACATATCATCTTCCCAGATGTAGTACTGCACATCTAATGTCTGCTCCGCCATTTCGGCCAGCAGATACCGCGCGGCGAAAGCATCCAGGCTGTCAGCCAGAGGATGCACGCCGCTGTGGTCAGGATGGGCCAGGGTTTTAGGGGCGATGGCGCGTCCAAGACGCGTTTTATGGGTCTTGTTCCGGGGTAAGTTGCGCAAGTAATCGCTGGTAAAGTCGGGTGTTTTCTTCGTCATAGCAGACAAAGTATACCTGCTCCGGTAAAGCGTGCCGGGTGAGATAATCTGAAACCGTATTGACGGCGATTTCTGCCGCAGCCGGTTTTGGGTAACCGTAGATACCAGTGCTGATCGCCGGGAAAGCCACGCTCTTAAAAACATTCGCGCTGACCAGTTGCAGACTGTTGCGGTAGGCATCGGAAAGCAACTGCGCTTCATGCTGATTTCCGTCACGCCACACCGGCCCAACGGCATGCACGACCGCTTTTGCCGCCAGATTTCCCGCCCCGGTAATGACCGCGTGCCCGGTCGGGCAGGTTCCCTGTTGTTGACGAACCTGCTTACAGGCTTCCATTAATGCCGGTCCGGCTGCGCGGTGGATAGCGCCGTCCACGCCGCCGCCGCCCATCAGCGACGCATTAGCCGCATTGACGATGACGTCCGTGGTCATCAGGGTTATATCACCCTGGAGCACCTCTATTCTGGGTTTCATATCGCCTCCTCACTGTTCACTGTTTAGTGTAGAACATCCGCACCCTGAAACAGTTGTTAGCGATAGCTAACACTCAGAACGGCAAGTTTTTTGCCGGTGTCGAGGTAATGAAGTTTAAGGGTTGCCGGGAGCGTATTGTGGCGTTGAGCGGCGTGGATATCTGCGAGAGCAATAGAATGCCTGACGCGTTTAGCCCCTTTTGCCGGGCAGTCGAAAACGACTTTTTGCGGGTGGGTAGAAATATCGCAGCTGTCTTCCACAATTGCTCCAACAAAATGAATTTTTCCACCTTCTGTCGCTGCGCCGACGAACGTCGAAGTAAACAGGACCAGGGGGGAGATATATAAGTGGTACTACAGAACGCATTTTCATCTATGCGGTTCCTCACAAGCGCTTCATCCTGAAGACGAAATGGGCCCTCCGCATAACCTTAATGCAACTATTCATTAACACAATTTAATCTTGTGAACAAAATTACACAATTCGCAATCCTTGAGCGCCCGGCCCCGGTCATGATCCCGCTATTGCATGTAAAAGAAAGGAGATTCAGAGGGTACCTGGCGGAGACCATTGCTGTGTGAGATTCACCGTTTTCCCGTCGCTGACACTGACTTTGATGATTAAATCATCACCCGGCTCGACATTTATCGCCAGGCGGGAGACCTGGAACGGCGCATTTCCTTTGATATGTGCCTGCGAACGTTGCCGTGTGTTGCTGTTGCCTGATGATCCTTTGCGCACAGCTTCCACCTGAATCTGGCATTCACAATCCTGAGCCAGAAGCACCTGAGGAACAACGGTCCAGACAGAACCCTGTTGCTGAGCATCAAAAACGATTTGGTTGGAGAGCGCGGCAAGTAAAACCATGGTGTACATTCTTTACCTCCCAAAAAAAAAACAGGGCCGAAGCCCTGTTTTTAATGTGCTGTACGATTAGTACTGGGCAGCGTTTACAAAGTTGTTGTAACCGCGCTGAGTAACATCCGCAACTGCGAAGTTATCAGTCTGGGTCACGTTAGCGTAGTGAGAGTTACCACGCTGGCTGATAGTGATGTCAGAACGGACAGCATTCTGGTTTACGTTAACTGCGTTGTAGTTACCTTTCTGAGTCACGTCAGTGTCAGAACCGAAGCCGCCATTCTGTTTGATATCAGCGGTGTTTTTCACGCCGTCCTGATCCAGCCAAATGTTGCTGTCTTTAGCAGACTGCTGAACATTAGCGAAGTTGTTGTAATGCTGTTGTTTAATATCCACCAGTGAGCCGTCAGCACCAGTCTGCACTGAATTCACAACGTGATGAGCGCCGTCCTGATAAATTTTCAGTTCTGCGCCAGACTGCCAGCCATGACCGGCCATTGCGCTTCCAGAGATAACGACTAATGCTGCAACTGCTGCCACTTTGAATAATTTCATTTGAAACCCCCATCGGATTGATATTAAGTCGTTATGAATTAGCGTTGAGTTACGCGAATATTCATAAACGAGTTCTTTTGAACAACAACTGCCGTTTTTTGCGTACCATATTGGGTAACGTTCGCTCTGTTATTCGAACCTTTTTGAATAACGACCGCACTATTACCGAACCCATTCTGTTGTATATCCGCATCGTTGCTGAAACCGTCCTGCGAAACATACGCCAGATTGTAATTTCCTGATTGGTCTACATTTGCTCTGTTACCGTTGCCGTTTTGTATTACAACGGTTTGCAATTTATGGCCATCCTGGCGAGTTATAGCTCTGTTATTAGAGCCATATTGACCAATAATAGCTGCCTGATTGTATGAAGACTTGCTTAATTCATTCACAGCAAAGTTGTATTCTGCTGCCGCAAGATCATTACTATATGAATAAGCCACAGCGGGCGTACCCAATATAGTCAACATCATCAACAACAATTTGTTTTTCATGTTGTCACCTTGGGCTGGCAGGATAATTACTACAATTATCCTTTCAATCAATTCTATTTGTAAACACAACAAACAAAATGTTATTGCCGCGTTACGGAGAAGAGTATGTCCGGGGAAACATATTTAATATCTCACCCGCGAGTCGTATTTTTTCTAATTCGTTCACTAAAAAGTATGAGAATTAAAACCGCGTAATAAAGAAGGGTTTTCCCCGATTGAAAAAAATTTTTTCCTCCCTACCATTTTTCATAGTTTTGTCACAAACGAAGCGAGGAAAATGGCGGTGAGATGCCGATCAGAAAAAAAGATCGCACAAGGCTGTCACCGAGCATCGATTATCTATACAAAAACGGCGAACGCGCCATCGGCGGTGTGACTTGCAAGTTTAGAGGTAATACATTTTTGGCTATAAATAGAAATACCATTTAAAAACAAGCAAATACATTAGTAACCTTCATTTTCAAAATGATGCAACGCAATAAACATGTACAACTTCTCTATTAAATTTTTCATTTAAAAAATCTTGTCATTAACATTTTTATATTCCGTTTTACATTCTGTAACATCTTTAACACTTGATTTAAGATTAGTAATGACTAGATTTGATTCAGCAGTTCAAATAAGTGTTCTTCTTTTTCATCACCCTCTCCGGGGATGATTGATTATTTTTCTATACACAGCAGTGCAGCATCTGTCAGTACTTCTGGTGGGCTGAATAGCTATTCAGCCCAGCTGCCAGGTGTCAATATAAAAAACAGTGGGGTTTCATCATGTACAGTGAAGTCCAGATCATGCATAGCCAAACATTGTTCTTGATCACTAAACCGTCTTTACAGGCTACAGCATTACTACAGCACTTAAAATCATCACTGGGAATAACCGGTAAATTGCATAACATTCAACGCTCCGTTGATGACATTGCAGCTAACAGTTTGATTCTCCTTGATATGATGGAAGCTGATAAAAAGCTTATCCAGTACTGGCAGGATAATTTAGGCCGCAAGAACAACAATCTTAAGATCGTGTTACTGAATACTCCTGAAGAATATCCGTTCCGGGATATCGAGGGCTGGCCACATATTCATGGTGTGTTTTATGCCCATGAAGACCAGTCCTGCGTTGTCGAAGGGATGCGCGGCATTATGCGCGGTGAGTGCTATTTTTCGCAGAAGTTGGCGAGTTATTTGATTACCCACTCAGGGAATTATCGCTACAACGGCGGGGAATCCTCAATGCTTACGCACCGTGAGAAAGAGATCCTTAATAAATTACGCGTTGGCGCTTCAAATATTGAAATCGCTCAGGCGTTATTTATCAGTGAAAATACGGTGAAAACGCATCTTTATAATTTATTCAAGAAGATCGCAGTAAAAAACCGTACTCAGGCAGTTTCTTGGGCGAACGATAACCTCAGGCGATAAGCCATGAAAATCTCAAATCTTTATTAGTGGCCTGTGGAATTTTTTGGGCCGCTACGACTGCACACGCCGTTGAAGTAGAAGTGCCGGGATTATTAACCGATCGTACCGTTTCGTCGGTGGGTCATGATTTTTATCGTGAGTTTAGTCATAAGTGGGAAAGTTCTTTTAACGGCAATTTATCCATTAATGAAAGGCCCAGCGCGCGATGGGGAAGCTGGATAACCATTACGCTTGAGCAGGAGGTGCTTTTTCAGCTTTTTCTTTTCCCCACCAAACGAGACTTTGAGCAAAAACGTCGATATTGCACTTGCGCAGACACAGGAAGCATTGCAGCGTCGTCAAATAGATAAAGCGTTATTGAGTACCGGTGATTTAACCAGCGACGAATTTTATTCTCAATAAAACCTGTTCAGGAGGCTGACATGCGTCTCGCATACGGCATGATTTCGTTAATGTTGATTGCGCCATTATCGTGGGGAGGGAATATGACATTCCAGTTCCGCAACCCTAATTTTGGCGGTAACCCGAATAACGGCGCGTTTTTATTAAACAGCGCTCAGGCACAAAACTCTTATAAAGACCCCAGCTACAGCAACGATCTGGGATATGAACCCCCTTCGGCGCTGGACAGCTTCAGTCAGGCGTTGCAGTCCCAGGTGCTGGGTAATTTGATGTCCAACATTAGTACTGGCAAACCGGGCCGTATGGTAACCAGCGACTACATCGTTGACATTGCAAACCGTGACGGACAACTGCAGCTGAACGTCACCGACCGTAAGACCGGCAGATCATCTGTTATCGAAGTCTCCGGCTTACAGTACAGCTCCGGCACAGAATAACCCGGTTAACAAGGACTCTTATCATGCAGCGCTTACTTTTACTTCTGGCAGTGACGTTATTAAGTGGCTGTTTAACCGCTCCACCCAGAGAAGCGGCAAAACCCACTCTGATGCCCCGTGCGCAAAGCTATCGCGATCTGGTGAAATTACCGGAACCGAAGGGCAAGCTTTATGTCTCTGTCTATAACATTCAGGATGAAACCGGGCAGTTTAAGCCTTACCCGGCGAGTAACTTCTCAACGGCCGTGCCGCAAAGCGCCACTTCGATGCTGGTAACGGCATTGAAAGATTCAAAATGGTTTGTTCCGCTTGAGCGTCAGGGGCTGCAAAACCTGTTGAACGAGCGCAAAATCATTCGCGCCGCGCAGGAAAATGGCACCGTTGCACCCAATAACCGTATGCCTCTGGATTCGCTGCGTGCGGCGAATATCATGATTGAAGGGTCAATTATCGGTTATGAGAGCAATGTGAAATCGGGTGGCGTTGGAGCGCGTTATTTTGGCATCGGCGCGGATACGCAATATCAACTTGATCAGATTGCCGTGAACTTGCGCGTGGTTAATGTGAGTACCGGTGAAGTTCTTTCTTCTGTAAACACCAGCAAAACAATTTTGTCTTATGAAGTCCAGGCAGGGGTGTTCCGCTTTATTGACTACCAGCGTCTGCTGGAAGGCGAAATGGGCTACACCTCGAATGAACCTGTGATGATGTGTCTGATGTCAGCCATTGAAACCGGGGTTATTTACCTGGTTAATGACGGGATTCAACGTGGATTGTGGGATCTGCAAAACCCGGCGGATACAAATAATAAAGTTCTGGCGAAATACCGGGATATGGCGACACCGCCGGAATCCTGATTGTGACAAACAGCAATGATAAAAAACCAGCTCAGGCTGGTTTTTTATCGTTCTGAATCTGCGCTTTTTTCTCGTGACGGTTACCCAGCCACAGGCCGCTGGTTTTCATGGCAAAGCCAAACAGTAATCCCAACAGCAAAGACGGCACAATCGTCCGCCAGTCGCCCTGCCCGGCAAAGGTCGCGCACGCGCCAATAAAGGTGCCAGGCACAAACGACAACAACAGATGTTTCGCCTGTACGCACATCAAAAACGCCACCACGCCGGTAATGATATAACCCAGCAGCGTTACCTGTGGTGCCATGGCGCTGGCGTGAATAATCACCTGCGCCCACACCACGCCGCTGCACAAAGTACAGGCCGTCATTAACAAGCCTTTCAGGCCGGTCTTTGGACACGCGAAATAGGCGGTGCAGCCCAAGAACCCTGCCCAGCTTATCAAACCAAGCGAAATCGCCACCCATCCCCAAAGGCCTGAGAGGATGCCAGTTGTGAGTGCTAAAGAAATGAGTATGTTCATGGCGGCGTATCTTAGCAGAAGCTCACGCCCCTTATGAGATATGCCGCACAAATTTTAGAGATATGAAATGCGGGTTACATTACAAATGTGATGAATATCACTCTTGTTCATTTTCTTCCGTGAGCTCATCCCACATAGCCAGGACCGCTTCACGCGAGATCTGAGCCAGGGTCCGCCAGAACGCCGTGGTGGCATTGGCTTCTGTTTTACCAAAGAACGTCTCGCACCAGGGCAGCAGATACTCGGCGAACAAGGTTTCAAGCGCTTCGCTCTCATCTTCTGCCGCATGATCTTCCAGCCATGACGCTGCTAACAACAGCGTGCCAATATGATCGGCCGGAGCGTCGCCAAGCGGCATACCCCGCGCCTGCAAAAATGCCCGCAAATCCGCTTCACTGCCCTCTTCCTGCCAGTGGGAACGGTAAGGTGGCACGCCACACGCTTCGCCGATAAACAGCGCTTCGTAATCGGCAGTGAGGCCAGGCAAATCCACGCTTTTTTGCAAACGCGCCAGCAGCTCGTCCTGCTCCAGCGGCCAGTTCCGGGCCAGTTTACCCTCACTGATTAAGGCAAAAATCGGCGCCATCACCGCATCGCTGGGGTGGCGGTAATACAGAGAACCCAGCAGGCGGCAAATAATCGAAAACTCGTTCATATACATTCCATGGTGTTGCGCCCGGTGAAGAGCGCGGGTCATTAAAAATCCGCAAATTCAGGGATAGCAGGAACGCCGCGTGACTCAAGAAAGTTAAGGAAACGGCGCGGCGTTACGTTCAAAATTCGATCCTCCGGGAAATCGACGGCGCGAATAATTTTCAGGCTTTCGTCGAAATTACCCAATGTAAAGGCGGTATGGGAATCGGACCCCAGCGCCAGCCAGCCGCCGGCATCGCGCACGGCAGCGGCAATACGGGTACAGTTGGCTTCACTGCCCTTACGGGAATGTAAAAACGAAGAATTATTAATTTCCAGCGCCACCTGATATTTCGCTGCGGCCTGGGCAATAGCATCAATATCTACCGGGAATTTAGGATTGCCTGGGTGGCTAATCATATGTACGTTGCCGCTGGCCATCGCGGCAATCATCGCTTCGGTGTGGGTATCGCGATCCTGGGGCGCAAACACCGGTTCGTGGAAACCGGCAATGATAAAGTCCAGCGCATCCAGCATCGGGCCTGTGCAGTCAATCTCCCCCGCCGTGTTTTTGATATTGGCTTCGATGCCGCGCAAGATCCCAACCCCATCCACCACGCGTGGCCAGATCCGCATATTAATAAAGTGCCAGTAATGCGGCGCATCCGCCATATCAGGGCCGTGGTCGGTAATGGCGAACAGCTTAATGCCGTTACGTTTAGCAGCACCGATATAATCATGCAGATTACTGTAAGCGTGAGTGCTGGCGACGGTATGCATATGCAGGTCAACGGGATACATGGTTTTCTCCTCTTGCGTTTTCACTAAGGATACCAGTTTCAGCGTTGAAGATCAGACGAAATGCCCGGCGCAGGCCGCCGGGCGGGGTGTCAGTAGCCTCGGTTCAAATCGACCTGGCCTGGCGGGCATTCGCCGCGATCGAGACTGGCGATGGTGCGGCTGATGTAATCGATGGCCTCAAGCGGACGGGTCACCGCAGCGACGTGCGGTGTGATATCGATGCGCGGATGGCTCCAGAGCGGGCTGGTCTGCGGCAGCGGTTCACGGTTGAACACGTCGAGCATCGCGGCCTTGATTTTGCCGCTGTCCAGCGCAGCCAGTAAGTCGTTTTCAACAAGGTGAACGCCGCGTGCCAGGTTCATGACATACGCGTTGTCAGCCAGTTTATTCAGTAAAGCTATATTAATGATGCCGACCGTTTCCGGCGTGTTCGGCAGCAGGTTGATCAACACACGCGTACCGGAAAGAAAGGCATCCAGCTCCTGCGAACCGGCAAAACTCTCCACTTGCGGGTAGTGTTTACGGCTTCGGCTCCAGCAGCGTACCGGGAACCCCCATTGCGTCAGGCTTTCCGCTACTTTCGCCCCCAGAACCCCGGCACCCAGGATGCCGATGGTAAAGTCATCACGGGTATATTCATCAAGCGGCAGCCATTTCCCTTGCTGTTTCTGCGCCCGATAGTCATCAAAACGTCTGAACCAGTGCAGCACCTGGCTTACGGCATATTCCTGCATTTGCAACGCCATACCGGTGTCTTCGAGACGATAAAGAGGAACGCCTGACGGCAGCATATCGGGATGTTGTTGAAGCCGACTCAGTATGGAATCGACGCCCGCGCCAAGCGCGAAAACCGCTTTAAGCGTTGTTCGGCCACTCAACATTTCTACAGGAGGATGCCAGACCAGTGCATAATCCGCGTGTTCCGTGTCGCCGTGTTTCCATTCCCGTACCCGCGCCTCAGGCAGCGCCTGCTGTAAATGTTCAATCCAGAATTGCGTATCGAAAGTGGGGTGATAATAAATGATATCCATAGCGTCTCCTCTTTTCCTACCAGGATCGCGGCAAACCTTCTCAGATGCAAGGCGCATTGCCCTGAATTTCATCAATTTGCTGTTTTTAGAATCAGGTTGCTGGAAGTTTGATTAAACACGCGCAATAACGCGAAAAGTTGATTGACGGCGCAAGCGGATTTCCCTACATTAGCGCCCGTCCCGGTAACAACGGGAAGACAATATGGTGAGGTGTCCGAGTGGCTGAAGGAGCACGCCTGGAAAGTGTGTATACGGCAACGTATCGGGGGTTCGAATCCCCCCCTCACCGCCATATTACTGAAAAGAGCCCGTACGAAAGTACGGGCTCTTTTCTTTGCAGCACCGGACCGGGGGATGAGAAGCCCCGACGGGGTTCGACCACTGGCGCAGCCAGGGGGACGGAATGACCGCAGGCCATGACGCCCGCAGGGCGAGCACAGCGAGTCAATCCCCCCTTAACGCCGTGCAGCCGCAGTTTCAACCGGTTCGTCCACCCGCTCCATGGCAATGGGAATGCTTTTATACGCCGGAATACCGCTTTGGGTGTCGTGGCTGTCCAGCGGCACCAGCACGTTTGCTTCCGGGTAATAGGCGCCAACCGAACCCGCCGCCATATCAATCACGACGACGGTCAGATTGTGCATGCGGCGGGTCGTCGGGTTGCCATCAGGATCGAGCGCGACCACGTTAACCCGATCGCCCACCCGCAACTGACGTTTCTCCGCCTCATCCGGGTTAATGAACAAAACGTCCCGTCGCCCCGTTACGCCGCGATAGCGATCGTTTAAACCATAAAGTGTGGTGTTTGTACTGGTCGTGACTGCGCAACGTAGTCAGAACCAGGTCGTGACACTTCAGCGATCGCGGATCTTCATTAATCCCCTGCATCACCCTGAATTGCGCCTTGCCGGATGGCGTATTCCAGACGCGTTCAGAAGCGGCGTTATAGAGCCGGAAGCCGCCGGGGACGCTGACCCGCTCGTTAAAATTCGCAAAGGCCGGGAACACCGCTTCGATTTTCTCGCGAATGAAACTGTAATCCCCAACCAGCTGGTCCCAGTTCACCACGCTGTTGGGCAATGTGGCTTTTGCCAGGCCCGCGACCAGCGCCGGCTCAGACTTCAGATGCGGAGAAGCCGGTTTAAGCGATCCCCGGGAAGCATGCACCATCGACATTGAGTCTTCGACGGTAACGCTTTGCGCGCCAGACGCTTGCTCGTCGATCTCCGTACGGCCAATCACCGGCAGTAAATAGTTGTGTTTGCCCAGCAGCAAATGCGAACGGTTCAGTTTGGTCGCCATATGCACCACGAGATCGAGCTTACGCATCGCCGGGAACGTCACCTGCGGATCGGATATCGCTTCCGCCAGGTTGCCACCCAGGCAGAGCAACGCTTTGGCTTTACCCTCGCGCATCGCCTGAATTGCGGCAACCGCCCCGTGACCATGTTTCTGCGGAGGTTTAAAACCAAATACCCGCTCAATACCGTCGAGCAGCGCCTGAGAAGGTATTTCCGTGATCCCTACGGTGCGATCGCCCTGCACGTTAGAGTGCCCACGCAGCGGGCAAATGCCCGCGCCTTTTTTACCGATATTGCCGCGCAACAGCAGCAAGTTAGCGAGCTGCTGTACGTTCTGGGTTCCGTACTGGTGCTGGGTGATCCCCATGCCGTAACAAATAATGGTGCGCTGAGCGCTGGCATAAAGGCGGGCAACGTGCTGAATTTCTTCGCGTTCCATGCCAGACACGGTAAGAATATGATCCCATTCCGTGGCGTCGAGATCTGCCTTCAACGCCTCGAAGCCCTCAGTATGCTCGCGGATAAACGCCTCGTCCAGTACGCCTGGTAAGCCGTTTTTCAGACGTTCTTCATGCATGGAAAGCAAAATTTTCATCACGCCTTTCAGCATCGCCGCATCGCCGCCAACGCGGACTTTGTAATATGTCGAAGCCAGTTCAGTAGAGCTTAACGACAACATTTCGATGGGACTTTGGGGAGAAGTGAAACGCTCAAGACCGCGCTCGCGCAGCGGGTTGATGGCAACAATTGTTGCGCCGCGCTTTGATACTTCACGCAGTGTGCCCAACATTCTCGGGTGGTTGGTGCCGGGATTGTGACCGATGCAGAGCACTAAATCGCAGTGTTCAAAATCGTCCAGCTCGACGGTGCCTTTTCCCACGCCTATTGATTCCGGCAGCCCGACGCTGGTCGGTTCATGACACATATTCGAGCAGTCCGGGAAATTGTTGGTGCCATATTCCCGGGCAAAAAGTTGCCAAAGAAACGCCGCCTCATTGGAAGCACGCCCGGAGGTATAGAACTCGACGCTATCCGGGTCATCATAACTGCGCAGATGCTCGCCGATTTCCCTGAAGGCCGTTTCCCACTCAACAGGCTGGTAAGTGTCGGTAGCAGGATCGTATTTCATCGGGTGCGTCAAACGCCCTTCCCCTTCCAGCTCCAGCGCATTGCGCTTCCACAGTTCGCTTACCGTATGGGCGGCAAAAAATTCCGGCGTGGTGCGTTTGCTGGTCGCTTCCCAGGAGACGGCTTTGGCGCCGTTTTCGCAAAACTCAAAAGAAGAAGCGTGCTGTGGGTCGGGCCAGGCGCATCCCGGGCAGTCGAATCCCTGGGGCTGGTTGACTTTGAACAGGGCAATCACGTCCTGCTTCATCGACATTTGGCCGCGTATGGCATCAGCGACAGCCTTCAGCGCGCCCCACCCACCTGCAGAACCTCCATAAGGCGCGATGCCGATAGTACGATTTTGCTCTTTCATAGTGCTTTTTCTATCCGGGCTGATCATTCGGTTTTTAAGCCTGGTACAAAATATCCGGATAAGCGAAACATTCGGCCGGGTCTCCCGCGCCGTGCGGGCGGTTTCACGGTGCCAGGGCGTTATCAGCGGATAATCCGGATTGAGGATGAGAGCATTCGAAGATGGATAGCTGATCAAACTGGCCCGCAGCAAGGAGAGATCCTTACCCATACTGGCAGAATAGCAGCGTCTGCGATGCCGCAGCGAAGTAGAGGGTCAATAAGTATGTTGTAACTATAAACAGCGTCAAGCGTAGCCGTTTACTCCTCCCTGAAAACAAAAAGCTCGCAGCCAGGTGCGAGCTTCGGGTCATTTCAGCGTCAATTAATGCGCTTCATTCTGCGGCGTAAATTTCAGTTCAATTAACGCAATGGCTTTCTGAACGGCGCGCACCGTGACCGGATCCGCTGCTGCATTCGCGCCCACGTTGATAGACTTCAGCTGGCTGGCCATTTTTTCACGGACTTCAACCGGCGCGATGACATCGATCACGTCGAGAATTTGTTTGATGACCAGCTGGCAGGCAACAATATCTGAGACCAGTTCGTCTTCAGGGGTAAGTGATTGTGACATTTTCTTCTCCTTTGTTAAGAAGCGCAGGGTAACCACATTAGGGGCAAAATGCGAATTTGCGCTTGTCAGGCCATGAACGCGCCATGGTGCCTGATAAAAGAGAAGAAAAAATGAGGATAAAAGAAAAAAGCGGAATGACGTGTTTGTTCAGAACGCGTGACAGCGGGTAAAGCGGGGAATTCAGAATAATAAAAAACCTGCCGAAGCAGGTTTCTGTGCAGAACTTAAAACATCGCGCCCGGCGGGACGTCTTTGAAGGTGCTGCAGTAATTTTTGAACATGCTTTTAAGGATAGCGCGCAGTTTCATAGTGAACCCCGTTGTAATTTGATTGTTATTGAGTTGTTTTGTGCAGGTGAACCTTGCATGCGTGTAATTTTATGACTCCCATCACAAAAATCAATCACATTGTGACTAGCATCACGTTAACCACCGTATTTTTGTCAACATTTCCGAAATTTATTCTTTAAAAATCATCACATTGTGATAACAAAATAATTTTATAAATCTTAAAAAATATTTTTAATGACGGACGAAAAAAGCATGGCGGCCTTAACAGCAGAGACAGAGATGTTAACGCGGGTGTGTATGGCGTTACCTGTCAGCCGGCAAGATCAAACCCGGCAAAGAAAAAACAAGCTGCATAAGAAAAGGGTTGCGCTGACGGGAACAGAAGCTGCGTTAACGGGGATTGAAAGTTGGGGCTTACAGTCAGAGGTTGATGAAAGAACCGGTTGCCGGTCGACGTAATAAAAAACGGCGTCGTTTTACCGACGCCGCACTCTCTTTTAATTCAGTAACTGGCGGACAAAGGCGATGATTTCCTGATCCTGGCCGTTTTCAAACAGGCACTGCTGGAAGCGCTCACCGGAAACCGCGGTTTTCACCAGTTCCGGATCCATCGCGCGCAGCGTATCAAGATAGTTCTCTTTCACAACCGCGGCTTTAACCTGGTTGAGGATCCCGGCATTACGCACCTGCGGTTCTTTACGCTCCGGCGGATAGCCTTCCCCTTTGCGACCGGTAAAGGCTTTTTCAAAGATAAAGCGTACGTTGAGTTCTGCGCCCCAACCAAAGCCTTTGGCAAACGGCAGTGCTAATGCGTTGCCGTTGTTGATTTGCGCGAACAGGAACGCATCCGCCGGATCGATACAGTACCCGCACACTACGCCCGGATGAATATTCAGTGACATCAGCGCGCCCTGGCCGGTGCCGCATCCGGTTACCACAAAGTCCACCGCTTTAGCGTTCAGCAGAATGCTGGCCATGATGCCCAGATGGATATAGGTTAAATGATGATCGTTTTCACCGTTCATGCCTACGTTATACACCGCGTAGCCTTTTTCATTGGCTACCGCTTTCAGTTCATTGAGAATGATGGGGTTTTTCGCCGCCTGACTGTTTTCCATCATTAGTGCAATTTTCATCAGTATTCTCCAGCTAAGCTAATGAGCGGTTTATCCGTTTTACGTCACCTATGATAGCCCCACCAGCGCTTTTGGCAAACGCGCTTTCATATTAAATGAAAAAATGTTTTATAAATTATCGTCACCCTCACATTTTCACTTTTGCCCTGACCGGCTCGCTTAAACGACACGTCTGATAGCATTGAACAGCACAGATAAGCGTCACGATCGTCGCTATTTAAGCCATTGACGTCATCAGGATATGCGAAGATGCAGGCATGTCACTGAAATGAGAATCCCCATGTTTCGACCCCTGGCGGCAATACTGTTATTTACCCTTGCAGGCTGTACCATCACAAAAACCCCGGAAGTGGTGGGTGGCAACCAAATGTTAGGGCTGGTGCGTCTCGGTTTTGATGTCCCTGCATTACAGCGGGCCAAAATTGATGACTATCTGGCTCAGGGCACTGCGACCAAACAATGTCAGAGTTGGGGCTACGATCATGCGGTGCGCTTTGGCGATCCTGTTACAACCTGCAGCCTGATCAGCGGCACCCAGTGTATGAACGAAAGCGTTATCCTTAATTACCAGTGTCAGGGAGCGCTAATTACCCCTGTCCAGCCCATTTATTGATCTTCGCAAGGCAGCCGCAGGCTGCCTTTTTAACCGATTCTCTCCGGTCTATTTTTTAGAATAATTTCACTTATTCCCGAATAAACTGCCGTTAGTGTTTTTCCGTTTTTTTATTTAATGCGTTTAATTACCATTAGCATTTTTACTTATTAATTTCTTTTGCGTTACTTTTTGCAAATGAATTAATAACAACTTATAGTACCGAAAAATCCGCCCTGCATATTAATTCGGAGTACCCATGCTAAAACCTGAAATGTTCGAAAAACTTAATGAGCAAATGAATCTGGAATTATTTTCATCTTTGCTTTATCAACAAATGAGCGCGTGGTGTAGCTATCATAGTTTCGAAGGGGCAGCGGCATTTTTACGTCGTCATGCGCAGGAAGAAATGGGCCACATGCAGCGTCTGTTTGATTATCTGACAGATACCGGCAGTCTGCCGCAAATCAGGCAGATCGCCAGCCCGTTCGCTGAGTACGCCTCGCTTGATGAGCTGTTTAACGCGACTTATGAACATGAGCAGTTAATTACCCGTCAGATTAATGCCCTGGCGCACACTGCGATGACTACCCAGGATTATCCGACGTTTAATTTCCTGCAATGGTATGTTGCAGAACAACACGAAGAAGAAAAACTGTTTAAATCAGTCATTGATAAATTGCGTCTGGTTGGCAAAAGCAGTGAAGGTCTTTATTTTGTCGATAAAGAGCTCGCAACGCTGGATACCCAGGCATAAATAATTAAGCGGGCCATCGCGCCCGCTTTTTTAATGATTACAGATTTTGCTTTTATGGGTGACGAACCCTTCTTCAACGGGAATGAATTTCCCACGCGCCGCCAGAAAAATCCACTAATTCCCGTGCTGTCATACCTTCCTGTGAACAGGTATGAAAACGCGCCTCGCGACCAAATTTCTCATCAATCGCTGCGACCAGACGATCAATCGTCCAGGACTGCCCGTTCGACAACATCATAGTTAATACTTCATGCCCGTGAATGGATGTCATTGTTCTCTCCTTAAAAAAGCGATGATAAAGCTGGAATGCCTGACGGACTTTGTTACGACGCAATAAAACGTCTTTTGAATACACCTTTTAATCGTAAACTTTATTTTACAAACCCCGTAATGCCAATTTGACGGCACGCTTTTTTTCCCTTACCCTGCGCCGCATAATTGGGCATGGAACTATTTTCTTTCAGAGGGAAGCGTGAAGAATCGCACTCTTGGCAGTACTTTTATCGTCGCAGGCACCACCATTGGCGCCGGAATGTTGGCGATGCCGCTGGCGGCGGCTGGCGTGGGTTTTGGTGTAACGTTGTTGTTACTGGTCTCACTGTGGGCGCTGATGTGCCTACACCGCGCTGCTGCTGGTTGAAGTGTATCAACACGTTCCCGCGGATACCGGTCTGGGCTCGCTGGCTCGCCGCTATCTGGGCAAACCCGGCCAGTGGCTTACCGGATTCAGTATGTTGTTTTTAATGTATGCCTTAACCGCAGCATACATCAGCGGTGCCGGGGAATTGCTGGCATCAAGCCTGTCACAGTGGTTATCCACCCCGCTTTCACCCACCAGCGGTGTGCTGTTGTTCACGTTAATCGCTGGCGGTATTGTCTGTATCGGCACGCATATGGTTGATATGTTCAACCGGCTATTGTTTAGCGCCAAAATTATCCTTCTGGTGGTAATGCTGGCATTACTGATGCCGCACATTCATCAGGCCAATCTCCTTACGCTCCCGCTGGAAAAGGGTCTCGCCCTTTCGGCGATACCGGTGATTTTTACCTCGTTTGGCTTTCATGGCAGCGTACCCAGCGTTGTCAGCTACCTAAATGGCGACTTACGTAAGCTGCGTTGGGTTTTTATAACGGGCAGCGCGATCCCGCTGGTGGCTTATATTTTCTGGCAACTGGCCACGCTCGGGGCGATTGATTCTCCAGCTTTCAGCGCATTAATTGCCAGCCACAGCGGATTGAATGGCCTGTTGCAGGCCGTACGCGAAGTGGTTGCCAGCCCGCATGTGGAACTGGCGGTGCATTTGTTTGCCGATCTGGCGCTGGCAACATCATTCCTGGGCGTTTCCCTGGGGTTATTCGACTATCTGAGCGATCTGTTCCAGCGCAACCGTAAAGCCTCGGGGCGGCTCCAGAGCGGGGTAATGACATTTGCCCCGCCACTGGTCTTCGCGCTGTTTTATCCGCAAGGATTTGTGATGGCATTAGGTTATGCAGGCGTGGCGCTGGCGATTCTGGCGTTGATTATCCCTTCAATGCTGGTATGGAAAACCCGACAACAGCACAGTACCGCTGCATACCGGGTGATCGGCGGGACGCCGTTACTGGCGCTGATTTTCCTCTGCGGCCTGGGGATTATCGTTATTCAGGGACTGATTGCCGCCGGCCTGTTGCCGGAAGCGGGTTAACGCAGGACAGAAAAAAGGCGGAAACCCGGGTTTCCGCCTTGTTGTGTTAAACGCTTAGTGTGTTAAACGCTTATTGTTTTAAACGCTTATGCGCCCACTGGCGGCGTAAACGCAGTCAGCTCCAGTGCAGGGCCGGTGTATTTCTCAGCCATGACCAGTGCGGTATTGCCTGCGCAGCCATTCGCCAGACGCGAGGTCGGGATATCTTTGGTGAGCACGTTCGCCCCGCCGTTTTTACAAATCCCGGTGCCTGCATAGTCCAGATCCGGCCATGCCCCTTCATGGATACATACCACGCCCTGCTTGATGCCATCGGTCACTTTCGCGCCGGTTAACACCTGGCCGCGGGCGTTCCAGACGCGCACCAAATCCCCATCGGCAATGCCGCGTTTTTTCGCATCTTCCGGGTGGATATAGAGCGGCTCGCGGTTAGCCACCGCATACTCTTTACGCAGCGAAGCATAGTTGAGCTGGCTGTGTAAACGGTGCGCCGGATGGGCAGTCAGCAGTTGCAGCTCGCCCTCTTTGGCGTTGCCTGCCCACTCGTCCGGCTCCAGCCAGCTCGGGTGCGCCGGGCAGTCCTTATAGTTAAAGCCTTCGATGGTTTTCGAATAGATCTCGATTTTGCCGCTCGGAGTGCCCAACGGGTTCATCACCGGATCTTTGCGGAAATCCGCATAGCGAACATAGGCTTCTTCTTTCGGGTTTTTACGCATTTCGATCAGCTTGTTGGCTTCCCAGAATGCGGTGAACTGCGGCATATTGACGCGCTGCTGACGCGCGCCTTTCTGCGCCACTTCGTAAAACTCGCGCAGCCAGTCCATTTCGCTCTTGCCTTCGGTGTAAGCCGCTTTGCCGCCAGGTTTCAGCAGCTCCGCCATGTCCGCAAACACATCAAAGTCGTTACGCGCTTCGAACTGCGGCTCGATCGCTTTTTTCATCGGGACCAGATGTTGGTTACTGTAATCGCCGGTCATGGTTAAGTCGTTACGTTCAAACGACGTGGTGATCGGCAGAACGATATCCGCATGTTTGGCCGCCGCGGTCCAGTAGCATTCGGAAATCACGATCATTTCCGGCTTCTGCCAGGCTTTCACCAGACGGTTGGTGTCCTGATGATGGGTGAAGTTGCCGCCGCCTGCCCACCAGATCATGCGCAGATCCGGGAAAGTTTGCTCTTTACCGTTGTGCTGGTATTTGCCGCCGGGGTTTTCCAGTGCTTCAACAATACGCGCTACCGGGAAGGCTTCTACAGCATCAGATGTCGCCCAGTCGTTGCCTGCAGAAGAACCGCCGGCAATTTTCGCGGAAATCGCCGACAGCACGCCGCCGCTGCGGGTCGGGTTGCCGCCGTTGGAGTAATGGTAAGAGAAGCCAAAACCGCCGCCTTCGGTACCAATCTGACCGAGCATGGCCGCCAGCGTGACCAGCATCCAGTGACGCTGCTCGCCGTATTGCTGACGCTGAATGCCCCAACCGGCCATCAGCATGGTTCTGTTTTTGGCAAAGATCTCTGCCAGAATTTCCATCTGCTTAGCTGGCACGCCGCAAATTTTCTCCGCCCAGGCTGGCGTTTTCGGCGTATTGTCGGTTTTACCGGTCAGATAGGCTTCGAACTCGCTGTAGCCGGTGGTGTATTTCTCAAGGAAGGCTTTATCGTGCAGGCCTTTCTCTACCAGCGCGGATGCGATACCCAGCATCATCGCAACGTCGGTACCCATATTCGGCGCGATCCACTGCGCTTTGTCGCCGAAGAAATCGATGGTTTCGGAACGAATCGGGTCAATTGCGATAACCGTTTTACCGGACGCTTTCAGCTTATTGAAATATTCCAGGCCCTGCTCATCGGTACTGCTCCAGGCGATTTTCAGGGTATTCAGCGGGTTCAGCCCCCACAATACCACCACCTGGCTGTGTTCCAGGACGACCGGCCAGACGGTCTGCTGTTCGTACACTTCCACTGAACCCACAACGTGCGGCATGATCACCTGCGCTGCGCCGGTGGAGTAATCTCCGGTGTGACCGGTGTAACCGCCCGCCATGCTCATGTAACGCTGCAATAATGTCTGCGCTTTATGCAGCACGCCGCTGGAACGCCAGCCGTAGGAACCGGCAAACACGGAAGAAGGACCGTGTTCGGCACGGATACGCGCGTGTTGTTCGTGAATCAGCTTCATGGCGTCTTCCCAGGAGACACGCACAAACTCATCCTTGCCACGTTTGCCGTCCGGTTTGCCCGGCGCACTCAGGAAGCCTTTACGCACCATCGGATATTTAACGCGGCACGGGGTATGCGCCTGATCCGGTGCCGTGGTTTGCAGCGAGTTGGGAATGGTTTTTGCCAGCGCGCCGCGTGAAGAAACAATTTTGCCGTCTTTAACTTCGATGTACATCGCACCCCAGCGTCCGGCGGTCAAAATCGCATTGCCAGGCGCTTGTGCGGCCCAGGACTGCATCGGGATCGCAGAGGTGATCATCATGGCGCCAGCGGAACCGCCAGCGTATTTAATAAAATTGCGTCGTGTAAGATTCATAGGTTCTCCTTTATTAATCCTTGTTTTGTTATTCCCTGGTGGCAATGTCTTTGGCGTGGTACTGGAACCAGCGCGTCAGGATATCTAAATCCTCAGCGCTGATATCAGTACGCGCGCCCATCCCTTTGGCTACGGAAGGCCAGGCGTTTACGGTGTAATGCTCAGATGAAATCGGGGCGTGACAGCCGGAGCAATACGCCTGGTCAAGGGTTTTGGCGTAGTTCCAAATTTCGTCAGGTTTGCTGAGGGCGGGTTCCGCCAACGGCGCACGCAGTGACACATTGCGCCAGACGTTTCCGTAAGGATCTTTTTCCCAGTCGCTGGTCGCTTTCACCGCTTTTTTTCCTTCATCGGTCAGCGGTGGCGAGCACCAGGCGCTGGCCGGCGGCCAGATAAATAACCTGTTCCGCGCCCTGCATTTGGCTGCCGGTGATCTCCACTTCACGGGCATCGCCGGATTTACCCACCACGTTCAGTTTGGTGGCCGGATACACGTTGCCCAGATTGCCCAACGGCGCAGGCGCAACCGGATAAACTTCTTTCGCATCAGCAGGCGTCTGGCGGGCATGTTCGAGCAACGCGTCATGCGCTTTGCTGTCAATGGTAATTTCCGGCGGGAAGTGCGCGATGCCTTTGTGGCAATCAATACAGGTCTGTTTTTCTTTGATGCCCAGGGCATGCATTTTCTGTGCATCCGCGCTCTGCTTTTGCAGATCCATCGCATCAAACTGGTGGCAGGAACGGCAGGTCGCGGAGTCGTTCGCTTTCATCTGATCCCAGACGGTTTGCGCCATCTCAAGGCGGTGCTGCTCAAATTTTTCCGGGGTATCAATCTTTCCGGTGACGAACTCGTGATAAATATCTTTGCTCGCACGTATTTTGGTGATCAGATAGTCCATGCCGGACTGCGGGATGTGGCAATCATGGCACTCGGCACGAATGCCTTTCTGGTTCATAAAGTGCGCCGAACCCTGATACTCTTCATAAGGCGCTTGCATGGTGTGGCAGGAAAGACAAAACGCGGTATCCGACGTTTTGTGCATCACCCACATTGAAGACAACGCTAAAGCTCCACCCAATAAAATGCCGACAAACACCAGCCCGGCGATCCATTTCCATTTTTTGTTCATACCTTGCCCTGCAATTAATCCATCTTGTGTGTAATTTTGTGCAAGGTATTTTGAGGTATGTAGAAATATGAATAATTGATGTAACACAAAAGTGGTATTAACCAGAAAGAGTTAAACGTGCTTTTGATCGACTTTCGGCAAGAATTTGTTTAAGAAACGCCCCTAACTGCCTGTTCGCACTGGAGTTCCTTAATCATCGCTATATATATAAATATACAACGATTAATAAAACGCCACCCCCGGAATTATAAAAAAATAAACCGGCATTTCAGGCCGGTTTATTGGTGTCTCAATGTAAACAGCAGTTTTTATATTTTTTCCCGCTGCCGCACGGACAGGGATCATTACGCCCGACTTTCGCCTCAGCAATATAAGGCGCTGGCGCATCGGGTTCCGGGAGTTGATGTTCAGACCAGTATTCATACAGGCTTAATGCCGCCAGGCGAATATCATCAATACTGCGCTGATACTCTTCCGGCGTCATTTTCTCGAGGGTGGAAAGATTCTCTTCACGCCCATGCAGCGCGATGGATTCCAGCGACATGCGATGAGATTCCGGCAGTGTTGACCAGTCGGACAGCGCCGCGCCACGCAGGTAGCCATAGCACCAGTCTTCCACCACGATATACGCGTCGTCTTCCACGTCCTGTTCGCCAAACAGCGGCTCAAACTGGTCGGGATAGGCGCTCAGGCGATCCTCCACATCTTCCAGATGCTGAAAGACCAGCGTCATAAAGCGTTCCATTTCGCGCTCATTCTGCCATTTCGGCACGTAATCCGCCCCGCCCCAGACAGCCACCAGCCATTCGCTGGGTTCCGGCATTGACGGACCGGATAACAGCGCGGTCAGCATGCCGTCCAGCTCGGATACATCCACCACCGATCGTTCGCTGGCATATTTCGCTAATATTTCATCAAGCCATTCCAGCTCTTTTTCGTTCAGTGGTCCCTGATTCATTGGGTCGCCTCCTTTGGCGTCACGTTACCCACAAATTACCCATAATCTGTGCGGCATGTTGCAGCCAATTATAACGTGATTTCAGCCTGAACCGGGAAACGGATTAGCGCTGGCGCTGCGCCAGAAGTGCGATATCCGCAGGCGTCGTGCGGCAACACCCGCCGATCAGACGCGCCCCGGCGCAAAGCCAGTCATCAAGATACCCGTCAAGGCTGTCGCACGTCTGCCCGCCAGCCGTCCAGCATTTGGTCTGCGCATCGTAGGTTTCACCGGAATTGGGATAGACAACCAGCGGAAGCGTGGTCATGCCGTGGAGGGGTTTGCAAGGCGGCAGTCGCCTGTTCCGGCGCGATGCAGTTAACGCCAATAGCCAGAACCTGGTCGTGCCCGTCCAGCAGCGCCACGACATCCTCAAGCGGAGTGCCGTCACTGAGATGATGGCTGTCGTGCAGCGTAAAAGAAAACCAGGCAGTCGTGTCAGGACATTCAGCCAGTAATGCAACGAGCGCCCGCGTCTCGGCAAACGGAAGGCAGCGTTTCACAGGCCAGCAGGTCAACCCCCGCCTCCACCAGCGCTGCCATACGTGGGCGATGAAAATCGCAATACGCCGCCTGGCTCAGGGTATAGTCGCCGCGATACTCCGATCCATCCGCCAGATACGCGCCGTAAGGCCCCACGGAGCCCGCAATCAACAGCGCGCCGCTATCGGGACGCTCAGCCAGAAAGTCCGTTCTCGCCCGTTGCGCCAGTTTCAACGCTTTGTTTTAATCAGCGCGGTGGCCTGAGCTTCATTCATGCCTCTGGCGGCAAAACCTGCGGGCGTCGCCTGGTAGCTGGCGGTGACGGCGCACTGCGCCCCGGCGCGGAAATAATCGAGATGAACCTGATAAACAGACTCTGGATTTTCAAGTAGCACTTTGGCGGACCAGAGCGTGTCATTGAGGTCGCACCCCCGCGCTTCCAGCTCCGTCGCCAGCGCGCCGTCGAGGACGATAAACGGTGATTGCGCCAGTAAAGGCAGTAACGGATTGTTCAGCGGCATTCAGATCCTCCCGGCAAGTTAACGGCTAACGTGGTTTATCGCGGCCCGGGGTAATCAGAAACGGCCCCGTTGACCACCAGTCTGAGTCTACCCCGTGCGCGGGAGGGGTTCACGCGCTGAACCGGTTGTGGGGTTCACAATAACCGTCAAAATTGGTCGCCAGGCCATGATGATTTCCTCCTTTTTTATGAACATAGCGCGCTGGCGTCTCGCTGACTGTCAGGAAAAAGTCGCAATCGGCTTTTCACCGAACTGGTGCATTCGGGGGGAGGAAATGGCGCATTTTCGCGCAGATGAAGTTACCCGCCCCTCTGCAAGCGGCATACATTCGCGGTTTTGATCTCTGGTACGGCCTTTGCAATACCTTTTCCGGGTTTTTCCATTCTGGCGAGGTAAGGTATGGCAAGCGTAACCGAACAACCAACAACACTAAAACGCACGCTGGGCAGTTTCCGTTTATGGGGGATTGCCGTCGGGCTGGTGATTTCAGGCGAGTATTTTGGCTGGAGTTATGGCTGGTCCCAGGCAGGCACCATGGGCTTTTTGATCGTGGCGCTGGCCATCGCCGCCATGTATTGCGCCTTTATCTTTAGTTTTACCGAACTCACAACGGCCATTCCCCATGCGGGCGGGCCTTTTGCGTATGCCTATCGGGCCTTCGGGCCGACCGGCGGATTTATCGCCGGGTTTGCCACCCTCATTGAGTTCGTCTTTTGCGCCGCCTGCCATCGCCATGGCGATTGGCGCGTATCTCAATGTGCAGTTTCCGGCTCTCGACCCTAAATGGGTCGCCTGCGGCGCCTATCTTATTTTTATGAGTCTCAATATTCTCGGAGTGGGCATCGCCGCGACGTTTGAATTAATCGTCACGCTGTTAGCGATTTTCGAACTGTTGGTCTTTATGGGTGTCGTCGCGCCAGGTTTCTCGTGGGACAACTTTACCGCTAACGGCTGGGCAGGTGCGGAGAGTTTCAGCAATCTGGCGCTGCCGGGGATGTTCGCCGCCATTCCGTTTGCCATCTGGTTTTTCCTCGCGATTGGAGGGCGCTTCGATGGCGGCAGAAGAGGCCCGTGACCCGCAGCGCACCATTCCCCGCGCCCTTGGCGGCGGTATTCTGACATTAACGGTATTGGCGGTGGGGCGTGATGATTTTTGCGGGCGGTGTCGGCGACTGGCGAACGCTGGCCAATATCAACGATCCCCTGCCGCAGGCGATGAAGGTAGTCGTAGGCGGAAGCAGCGGCTGGCTGCATATGCTGGTCTGGCTTGGTCTGTTCGGGCTGGTGGCGTCGTTTCACGGGATCATTATGGGTTATTCGCGCCAGATTTTTCCCTTGCCCGCGCAGGCTTCCTCCCCGCTTCGCTGGCGAAAGTGAATCGTCGCACCCGTACCCCGCATCTGGCGATCCTCGCAGGCGGCGTGGTGGGTATCGCCGCCATCTTCTCTGACTCGCTGATCACCATCAGCGGCATGCCGTTAACAGGCGTGCATCGTCACCATGTCGGTATTTGGCGCTATTGTTATGTATATCGTCTCCATGCTGGCGCTGTTTAAACTCCGCCGCAGCGAGCCGAATCTTATCCGCCCGTTTAAGGCACCGCTTTTTCCGGTCGCACCGGCCCTTTGCGCTGGGGATGGCGGTGTTGTGTCTGGCGGCGATGGTTTACTACAACACGGTGCTGGCGCTGATTTTTGCCGCCATGATGCTGGCGGGCTATGTGTGGTTCCGCCTCTCTGCGCCGGCTCGTCAACGTGCAGCGCTCGATCCGCAGCTACGGGCGCTGTCGTAAGGAGAAACGCATGTATCGCACCACACTGGCGCACCGGGTCTACCGGTTCGCCAGCTTAAAAGAGGTGATGGCGAAAGCGACCCCTGCCCGCTCAGGCGACTGCCTGGCGGGCGTGGCGGCAGATAGTGCGGAGGAGCGGATGGCGGCGAAAATGGCGCTTGCCGATATCCCATTGCGCGATCTGTTATCGTCCCCCCTTATTCCTTATGAGAACGATGAAGTCACACGGCTGATTATCGACACCCACGACGCCGACGCCTTTTCACCCATCAGCCATTTGACAGTGGGCGACTTTCGCGACTGGCTACTGGGTGATGCCGCAGACAGCGAAACGCTATCCCGGATTGCCCGTGGGATCACGCCGGAAATGGCGGCAGCGGTGGAGTAAAATTATGCGCAACCAGGATTTGATTCTGGTGGCCAGCAAATGCCGGGTCGTGACGCGTTTTCGTAACACCATCGGCTTACCGGGGCATTTAAGCGTGCGCCTGCAACCCAATCACCCGACCGATGACACCCGCGGCATCGCCGCCAGCATGCTTGATGGATTGCTTTATGGCGCAGGCGATGCGGTGGTAGGGATCAATCCTGCCAGCGACAGCCTGCCGGTGCTTGATCGGCTCAATCACATGATGGACGACATCATCCAGCGCTTCGCCATTCCTGCGCAGTCCTGCGTGTTAACCCATGTGACCAATACGCTCCAGTTGATTGAGCGCGGTTCCCCGGTTGACCTGGTGTTTCAGTCAGTAGCCGGGACGGAAGCCGCTAACCGGGGGTTTGGTATTTCACTCTCGCTGTTGGCCGAAGCGCATGAGGCGGCGCTGTCGTTAAAACGCGGAACGCTGGGCAATAATGTGATGTATTTCGAAACCGGCCAGGGCAGTTGCCTGTCGGCCAACGCGCATCACGGTGTTGATCAGCAAACCTGCGAGGCGCGTGCGTATGCAGTAGCGCGCCATTTCGATCCGCTTCTGGTGAATACTGTTGTCGGATTTATAGGCCCGGAATATCTGTATGACGGCAAGCAGATCATTCGCGCCGGACTGGAAGATCATTTCTGCGGCAAGTTAATGGGCCTGCCGCTGGGATGCGACGTCTGTTACACCAATCACGCCGAGGCGGATCAGGATGATATGGACACGCTGTTGACGCTGCTGTGCAACGCCGGGCTGACGTTTCTGATTGGCGTGCCGGGCGCAGATGACATCATGCTGAATTACCAAAGCACTTCGTTCCATGATGCCCTTTACGCGCGCCGTCTGCTGGGGCTGAAACACGCCCCGGAATTTGCTCAATGGCTGAGCCAGATGAATATTATCGACAGCGACGGGCAGTTGCGTTTAACCGGCGCCAGCCATCCGCTACTCAGCGCTATGCCGTAAGGAGAAGTTATGCACGCACCCGATGCCTGGAAAGCGTTGAACCAGTTTACCGATGCCCGCATTGCACTTGGTCGCAGCGGCGCAAGTTTACCTACTGCCGAAGTGCTTAAATTCGGCCTGGCCCATGCGCAGGCGCGTGACGCCATTCATCAGCCCTTTGACAGCGAGAAGCTGGCCGACGAACTCGACGCGCTGGGGCTGGAAACCCTGACGGTGCACAGCCAGGCGACGGATCGTCATGTTTTCCTGAATCGCCCCGATTTGGGACGCCGTCTTGATGAGGAAAGCCGTGACAGGCTGCTTTCCCGCCGCGCTTCGCCTCATGATGTGCTGCTGGTTATTGGCGACGGCTTGTCTTCCCACGCAGTTCATCGCCAGGCGACGCCGCTGATTGGCGCGCTGCTGCCTTTTCTCAGTACGCTCGGCTTAACCGCCGGGCCAGTGGTGCTCGCCCACCAGTCGCGCGTTGCGCTGGGTGATGAAATCGGTGAATGCCTGAACAGTAAGGCCGTGGCGATCCTGATTGGCGAGCGACCGGGGCTCTCTTCGCCAGACAGCCTTGGCGTGTATTTAACCTGGCACCCTCAGCGTGAACGCATTGAATCGGAACGTAACTGTATTTCGAATATTCGCCCAGAAGGGTTGGGCTATGACGCAGCGGCGTTCAAACTGGCGTGGCTGCTGGAACAGGCGTTTTTACGCCGTCTGACGGGGGTTGCGCTGAAAGACGAGAGCGATAATCCGGCGCTGTGGGATAAAGTTAAGCCGAAGTCGTCTTCGCTTGTTGTGTCTGAAGACCGCAGGTGATGCGCATTGAAAGAAAGGACGAAGGATAAGGCATTTCAGGCAATAAAAAACCACCCGAAGGTGGTTTCTACGACACTGCTTATCATTGATTTTATTTTTGTTTCCCGTGGTGCCCGGGGCGGGACTTGAACCCGCACAGCGCGAACGCCGAGGGATTTTAAATCCCTTGTGTCTACCGATTTCACCACCCGGGCTCGGGAAAATTGGAGGCGCGTTCCGGAGTCGAACCGGACTAGACGGATTTGCAATCCGCTACATAACCGCTTTGCTAACGCGCCAAATACTGCTGCCTTTTCAGGCTCATACCAGCAAAGAGCTGATACGAAAATTTGGAGCGGGAAACGAGACTCGAACTCGCGACCCCGACCTTGGCAAGGTCGTGCTCTACCAACTGAGCTATTCCCGCAGTCATCAGGTAATTATCTAATTACTTGATTTTGCTATCTTCTGGCAAACCATGCTGCCGTTCGATGCGTTGCATTCTACTTACCTGACGCAATGAGTCAACGAAATTTTCTGGGTTACTGACTCGTTTGCTGAATTTTGCGTCTATTAGATCACGGTTCGAGCAAATCGCCCCGCGCAGCGTGCAAATACTGGAACATAGACCAGAATGTCAGCACCGCTGCCACGAAGAAGAGCGCAATCCCCGCATATTCAATCCAGATATTAGGGCGCCACAGCAAGCCAATTAGCGCCACCATCTGCGCGGTGGTTTTAACTTTGCCAATCCAGGAAACCGCGACGCGCGCGCGTTTGCCAATTTCCGCCATCCATTCACGCAATGCAGAAATAATAATCTCACGGGCAATCATGGTGGCGGCTGGCAGGGTGATCCACCAGCTGTGATAATGTTCAACCACCAGCACCATCGCGATGCCGACCAACACTTTATCGGCGACCGGATCGAGAAACGCGCCGAAGCGAGTGCTTTGATTCCAGCGACGCGCCAGATAACCGTCAAACCAGTCAGTCACGGCGGCGATCAGGAAAATAAAGGCGCAAACGAACGGCGCCCAGCTGAATGGCAGGTAAAACGCCAGCACAAAAAACGGGATCAGGACGACACGAAACAGGGTAAGTAGAGTTGGAATATTAATTCGCATGGCGCCGGGTAACTGTCTGTAGTCAGTGGAAATTAAGGCTATGTTGCTACATAGCCCCTAATGTTTCAACGAGTAGTAGATCTTTTCTGCCAACGCCTGTGAAATCCCGGGGACTTTTGCGATTTCTTCTATGCTGGCATTCAGTAAAGGTTGCAAACCGCCCATGTACTTCAGCAACATTTGCCGACGCTTTGGCCCAATCCCTTCGATGGTTTCGAGGGTACTGGTATTTTTGACCTTGGCGCGTTTTTTACGGTGCCCGGTAATCGCGTGATCGTGCGACTCGTCGCGAATATGCTGAATCACATGCAGCGCCGGAGAATCCGGCGGCAGCGAGAACCCCTCGCCTTCAGGTTCGAAAAACAGCGTTTCCAGGCCCGCTTTCCTGTCAGCACCTTTTGCGACGCCGAGCAATAAGGGATGATGTTTGTCCCAGGTGACGTCGAGTTCAGCAAACACCGCCTTTGCCTGGCCTAACTGCCCTTTCCCGCCGTCAATTAAAATCACATCCGGCACTTTGCTCTCTTCGATAGCTTTACCGTAGCGGCGGCGCAGAACCTGGTTCATCGCCGCATAATCATCTCCAGGCGTAATGCCGGTGATGTTATAGCGACGATATTCAGACCGCAGCGGGCCATTCGCATCAAATACTACGCAGGACGCCACAGTCTGTTCGCCCATGGTGTGGCTGATATCGAAGCATTCCATCCGCTTAATCTCCGGGAGCTTAAGCGTAGCCGCCAGCGCCGTTAAGCGCTGGGAAATGGTCGACTGTTGCGATAACCGCGTGACCAGCGCCGTCGACGCATTGGTGCGCGCCAGTTTCAGGTAGCGCGCCCGGTCGCCGCGCGGGCGGGTTTGAACATTCACCCGGCGTCCGGCCACCTCAGAGAGCGAATCCGCAAGGACGCTTTCATCGTACAGCTTAAAATCCAGCAAGATTTCAGACGGCAGCGTACGCATCTGGCTACCCTGCAAGTAAAACTGACCGACAAAGGTTTCCACCACTTCTGACAGCTCGGTGCCGCCGGGCACTTTCGGGTAATAACTGCGGCTGCCTAATACTTTACCCTGGCGGATAAACAGGACGTGGACACAGGCCATACCCGCGTCGAACGCAACGCCGATAACGTCGAGATCGTCGCCGGAATTGGAAACGAATTGTTTTTCGGTGACACGCCGCACCGCCTGTATCTGATCGCGAATGCGGGCCGCCTCTTCAAATTCGAGGTTCTGGCTGGCTTTTTCCATTCTCGCCACGAGCTTCGTCAGGACCTGGTCGTCTTTGCCCGCCAAAAACAGCCGCACATACTCAACCTGCTGTGCGTATTCTTCTTCGCTCACCAGCCCTGCCACGCAGGGCCCCAGGCAGCGTCCAATCTGATACTGCAGGCAGGGGCGCGAGCGGTTGCGATACACGCTGTTTTCGCACTGGCGCACCGGAAAGATTTTTTGCAGCAGCGCCAGCGTTTCACGTACCGCGTAACCGTTAGGAAAAGGACCGAAATACTCGCCTTTAGCGTGTTTAGCGCCGCGATGCACCGCAAGGCGCGGATGGGTATCGCCGCTTAAAAAGATAAACGGATAGGACTTATCATCGCGCAGCAATACGTTATAGCGCGGCTGATAGAGCTTAATATAGTTATGCTCCAGCAGCAGCGCTTCGGTTTCGGTGTGAGTGACGGTAACGTCGATATTGTCGATTTGGGCGACAAGAGCTTCCGTCTTCCGGCTGGAAAGCTGGACACGAAAGTAGCTCGAAAGACGCTTTTTAAGATCTTTCGCTTTGCCTACATAGATAACCGTCCCGCCGGCATCATACATACGGTAGACGCCGGGCTGGCTGGTGACGGTCTTTAAAAAAGATTTAGAATCGAACACTTCTCTCACTGGCTGGCTAATGTCTGGGCATTACACAGGCCATGGCGGATCGCAAGATGCGTCAGTTCAACATCGCCGTGAATGTTTAATTTGCTGAACATTCGGTAACGGTAGCTGTTCACCGTTTTCGGGCTGAGATTAAGCTGCTCGGAAATCTCGTTCACCTTCTGGCCTTTGGTAATCATGAGCATAATCTGCAATTCCCGTTCAGACAAACTTGAGAACGGCGATTCCGCTTTTGCGGGCTCAATCTGACTCAGGGCCATCTGCTGGGCGATGTCCGATGCGATATAGCGCTGACCGGCGTAAACAGAACGAATAGCGCTCACGACTTCAGAAGGCGCGGCACCTTTGCTCAAATAACCGGCAGCACCTGCCTGCATCACTTTCGCGGGCAACGGATTTTCGGTGTGGATAGTTAACATAATGACTTTGATGTCAGCGCTGGAGCGAGCGATTTTTCGCGTAGCTTCAAGGCCGCCGATACCGGGCATGTTCATGTCCATCAGGACGACATCCACGGGATTAGAACGGCACCATTTCACGGCGTCCTCGCCGCAGCAGGCTTCGCCTGCCACTTTAATGCCCTTGATATCATCAAGAATGCGTCGTATCCCTGCGCGCACCAGTTCATGGTCATCAACAAGTAGAACGTTGATCAAAAGATACATCTCCAGAAAAGGGATAACGCTGCTGATCGATAATTTTCCACATATTAACGGGTTTTAACTCAACTTTAAAACGCAAAAAAAGTAGTTTGTCGTTTCTGCTCGCATTTCTGTTAAGAAGTAACCCGAAAAAGGGTAAAAAGAGGCCAGATAAAAATTCATTAAACTCATTTTATTCAATGCGTTACAAATAAAACAAATAATTAATAATAAAAACACAATGAAAGAACAATGAATAAACTTTTTCTAAAGAAATTATTTAACCATTAAAAAAATGCTGATAAAACAATTAATCCGCGCCACGAATAAAGGCCATGATTAAACGTTGTTGCCTGTATATGTTTAATTAGGCCCGGCTCGTCCTCGCGTTCAAAAAACAACCACTCCTGACTTTTATACAGCTTGTGGTATACTCCGCGCCCTAGAAATCACCCTCGCGCCTGAAGATGCGTGAACATTCCTTTGAGGTAACACTATGAGCACCCCTGATTTTTCCACCACTGACAATATTCAGGCTCTGGCACTGGAAGTTTCTTGTATGAAAAACCTGCTGGCCCTTATGCTCCAGGCCATGGGCCAGGCGGATGCGGGCCGGGTAATTATCAAGATGGAAAAACAGATCGCTCAGATGGAAGATACCGCGCAGGCGGAACTGTTTAGCAACACCGTGAAACAGATCAAGCAGGCCTACCGCCAGTAATAAAAACGCGGCGGGGAGAGAACTCGCCGCCGCGTCAATCGCATCACGCACTACCGCTCTCCTTTAGATCAGCCCCAATGCCACCGCATAGCAGGCCACCTGAGTTTTATTCGGCGCGTTAAATTTCTTCTGCATGTTCTTTTGATGGAAATTGACCGTATTTTCTGAAATCGACAAAATCATGGCGATCTCTGACGAGGTTTTCCCTTCCGCCGTCCACTGCAAAATCTCGCGCTCGCGTTTGCTGAATTTCATTTCCAGCCCGCTCATCGCCGGAGAATTCATACGCTGCAGCGCCATCATGCTCAGATCGGCAAGATACTCCAGACGCAGCGCCAGCTCATCCTCAGAAAACGAGGCGTCCTGAACCCGCTGGTTCGACACGGATAAAAAGCCCAGCGCTCGTCCGGGTGCCATCACCGTTTGGGTCGCACCGTTACGCAGGCCAAAATCCTGCGCCGCATCCCAGAAGTCAGGGGTGGCGCTGAACAGCTCTTCATTCCAGGGCAGACAGCCGAGATGGAGGTTATTCGGGTTCAACACCGGATCGATGGCGAAGTAGTTTTCGGCCTGATAGTGCTGCGCCCATTCCTCACGATAGGTGGTGAAAAGCGTATATTTGGGGCGAGTAAAAGGCACAGGATGCCTGATGAGCAGCGAGTAGTATTCAAACCCCATAGCTTGCGTTTCGCTTACTAACAGTTTTTCAACATCCGTGCTGTCCTGGGGTTCCTGAAAACGATTAAAAACGTTTTTCCGCCAGTTGAAAAAATCACTTTCCTTCATTCTGCGTTGCGTAATCCCTGTGTAATTCATTAATTATTTTGATGGAATAAAGTACCACAGATGAGACTTTATCTTATCTATGAATGAGTAGATTAATATTCACTACAGAGATGAATCCACTTCCAAAGTCGCAATTTCAAACACCATTCACTGAATCCAGTCAGACCGGACGGCGGCATTATCGTCCGTCCGGCACAACAGCAACCCGAAGCCTTCGCTTATTGCATCAGGAACTTTTCCAGAAACTGCCGGGTACGCGGTTGTTGCGGTTCAGTAAACAACTGCTTTGCGGGCCCCTGTTCAACGATACGACCTTGATCCATAAAAATAGCCCGATCTGCCACGTCGCGGGCAAAGCTCATTTCATGGGTCACGATAACCATCGTGCGCTTTTCTTCGGCTAACTGGCGGATGGTACTCAGTACCTCGCCAACCAGCTCCGGATCGAGCGCCGAGGTGGGCTCATCGAACAGGATCACATCGGGGCGCATCGCCAGCGCCCGGGCTATTGCCACCCGCTGTTGCTGCCCGCCAGAGAGACGACGCGGATAGCTGGTTTCTTTGCCGGTCAGGCCGACTTTCGCTAACAGTTCCCGCGCCCGCGCTGAGGCTTCCTCTTTTGGTTCGCCTTTGACTATCACCGGCCCTTCGATGATGTTCTCCAGCACCGTGCGATGCGGGAATAAATTAAAGTTCTGGAACACGAAACCCACATGCTGACGTAACTCGCGAACCAGCCCTTTTTGCTGACCCATGGACCGGGTGGCGTCAATGATGATGTCGCCCACCTGGATGGTCCCCGCATCGGGTTGCTCCAGCAGGTTAATGCTGCGCAGCAGCGTCGTTTTACCCGACCCGCTGGGCCCAATAATCGCCACCACTTCGCCAGGCTTCACCTCCAGATCGATACCGTGCAACACCGTCTGACCGTGGAATTTCTTCACCAGTTGTTTGACTGAAATCGCGCTCATTTCGGATCACGCTCCTGACGGTTAAGCTGATTTTCAAAATAGTTTTGCAGCGTGGAGAGCACCGTCGCCATGACCCAATAAATCAACGACGCCGCAAGGTACATGGTGAACACCTCCAGCGTACGCGAGGTGATCAACTGTGCCTGACGGAACAGCTCCGGGACCTGAATGGTTGCGGCGAGCGAGGTATCTTTCACCAGGCTGATAAAACTGTTGCTGAGCGGCGGTAAGGCGACTCGCGCGGCCTGGGGCAGAATGGCGCGGCGCAGCGCCTGCCAGCGCGTCATCCCGATACTGGCGGCGGCTTCCCACTGCCCTTTATCGATAGACGAAATCGCCGCACGCAGGGTTTCCGACGCGTAGGCGGCGGTATTGAGTGACAGGCCGATCATCGCCGCCGGGATGGGATCCAGCTCAATACCAAACTGCGGCAGGCCGTAGTAGATCATAAACAGCTGGGCAATCAGCGGTGTTCCGCGAAAAATCGAGATATAAAAAGCGCGCCAGCCAGGAAACCGGCCAAATGACCGACAGGCGCATCAACGCCAGAATAAAAACCCAGCAGCAGCCCAAAGAACATCCCGCGATACTGAGCTGCAGCGTAAACACCGCTCCTTTCAGCAAGTACGGCAAAGAATCGATAATCAGTTGAATACTTTCTTGCATGAGTATTATTTCACCGCAGTTCAAACATGGGGATGATAGGCGAAGAGCGCAGGCGCGCCGCCGGTATGCACAAACAGGATTGGCGCCGTGTCTTTAAACCGGCGCTGGCTAATGCCATCGATAAGCCCTGCCATGGCCTTCCCCGTGTAGACCGGATCGAGCAAAATCCCTTCCAGTTTGGGCGAGCAGTTTCACCGCTTCCATTCCCTCTTCATTTGGCACGCCATAGCCCGGACCGAAATAATCATCCCACAGGGAAACCGGTGCTGATGCAGTGACCTCAAGCTTGCCCGCCACTGCCTGTTGCAGCGCCACCACTTTGGGTTTTTGCATGGCAATGCTGCGCGACACGGTGACGCCGATAAGCTCCACGTCCGGCATCACCTGTTCCAGCCCGACCGCCAGGCCTGCGTGCGTGCCGGCGCTACCGGATGCGACCACCACCGATCCCAGGTTGATTGATTCGCACTGGTGCGCGATTTCCAGCGCGCTTTCCACATAACCGAGCGCGCCCAGGGCGTTCGACCCGCCCACCGGAATGACATACGGACGAAACCCCTGCGCTTCGACGCGGGTGGCTAACTCCTCAAGTTGGGCATCCGGGTTATCCAGGGCATCGCACATTTCAATCTGGACGTTAAACAAGTCGAGAAGCAGGCGGTTGCCGTTGGTTAAATAATTTTCTGCACGCGTGCCGATCGGGTTTTCCAGCAACGCCACGCAGTGCAGCCCCAGCTTCGCCGCCACCGCCGCAGTCTGGCGTACATGGTTGGACTGGATCGCGCCGGCGGTAATAAGCGTATCCGCACCTTCACGCAAGGCATCCGCCGCCAGAAACTCCAGTTTACGCAGCTTATTGCCGCCCATCGCCATTGGCGTCACGTCGTCACGTTTGATATAGATTTCCCGCCCGAGATAATCGGAAAAGCGCGGTAAGAATTCCAGCGGCGTAGGCGCGCCGATAAACTCCAGTCGGGGGAAACGGGTTAAATTTTGCAGTGACATGACACCTCCGGATGCCGTTTTCTTTTTGCAGATCGGGTAATTATGCATCACCTGCGCCAGGGCTGGCGTAATGACATAAAAAAAGGTGCTGATTTCAGCACCTTTTTACCAGCAGGACGACTTATTTCGTCACGTCGGCGCCAAACCATTTTTCAGACAGTTTGGCCAGCGACCCGTCTTTCTGCATCTCGGCGAAAGCCTGATCCACCGCTTTCAGCAGATCGTCATTGCCTTTACGCAACGCAACGCCCGCTTCCTGACGTGAGAACGGTTCACCTGCGACCGCCAGGGTATCTTTGGTTTTCTTCACCAGATCCAGCGCGGCCAGACGGTCAACCAGAATAGCGTCAATACGGCCTACGCGCAGATCCTGGTATTTAGTCGGGTCATCATCATAGGTACGGATATCCACGCCCTGCACATTCTGGCGCAGCCACTCTTCATAGTTGGTGCCAAGGCCGACACCCACTTTTTTCCCTTTCAGGTCTGCCGCGGTTTTGATGGAGCCTTCATTACCCTTTTTCACCAGCGCCTGGATACCGGACACAGTGTACGGCGTGGAGAAGTCATACTTCTTCTTACGCTCGTCGGAAATGGTGACCTGGTTAATGACAACGTCAATACGCTTAGAGTCCAGCGACGCCAGCATCCCGTCCCACTTGGTCGGTTTCAGCGACGCTTTCACGCCCAGATGCTTCGCCAACTCTTCAGCAAACTCCACTTCAAAGCCAGTGAGCTTACCGTCATCGCCCTGGAAGCTGAACGGCGGATAGGTGCCTTCCAGCCCCACCAACAGCGTGCCGCGCTCTTTGACTTTATTCAGTAGATCTTCCGCTGCGAAGGTTTTCGCGCTTACGCCTGCCATTAACGCCACTGCCATGACGCCCATCAGCGCCTGACGGCCAAACTGTGCAAGTTTCATAGATACCCCAGATATCGAAATTTTCAGCCAGTTTAAAGAGTTACACCTGTTAAGCAAACAACAGAATGGAACGAGATATGCCAAATTAATATATAGCAGAACTCGCTTCAAACAGGGCTTTCGGGGTGTCTTTCTGAAGGCTGTGATTGAGGTAACGGGAGTATTTGCGCAGGGCAATACGGTAGTTATTGGTGCTGGTCGGCGGCAGCCAGCGCTCAAGCTGATCTTCGATCTCGCCCTTCTGAGCCTGATCGGCCGGGATCTGCTGTGCTTCAAGGTGTTCGCCCAGACGGCGCAGACGCACCACGTATTCGCGAATGGTTCCGGGACTCATGTCGGTACGTTCAAACAGGTATTGTTTGAAGCCGATGATGTCGAAATGTTCGCTTTGCACTTTGCAGTGCAGATCGCCGCAGAAACGGCACAGCGCAGACCATTCATGGCGCTGGCTGGCCCAGGTTGCTTCGTCGATCAGCGTGTCCAGTTGAGCGATGGCGGTTTTATTGACGATACTCCCACGATGGACCAGCGTGATGCGGTCCAGCAGTTTGCCGCAATGGGCGCAATGGGTTTCAGCGTGCTTAAAGTCTTTCAGGTAGCGGCTAATAGGCCGTTTTTTTTGTTGTGGCTCAGTCATAGTAACTCCCGGTGTAACATGCATGAATGGCATTCCCAGGATGATGAGCAGCTCAACAACCTATAACTTACCCAGACGAGACCGTAGCCGTTTGATTGCCTGGCTATGCAACTGGCTCACCCGCGACTCCCCAACTTCCAGCACCGCGCCAATCTCTTTGAGATTGAGCTCTTCCTGGTAGTAGAGCGTCAACACCAGTTGTTCACGTTCCGGCAACGCCTCGATCGCTTCCATGACACGATGGCGAAGGCTGCTTTCCAACAACTGTTGTAACGGGTTTTCGCTTTGATGTTCTTCGGTCACCAGTTCGATACTGTCGCCGTGCTCTTCCCGCCACTCATCGTAGGAAAACAGCTGGCTGTTATTGGTGTCGAGCAACATCTGACGATATTCTTCAAGCGCGATCCCTAAACGCTGCGCCACCTCTGTTTCGCTGGCGTTACGTCCGAGTTCCTGCTCCAGTTGACCTATGGCCTGTGCGACTTCGCGGGCATTACGCCGAACGCTGCGCGGCACCCAATCGCGGCTGCGCAATTCATCCAGCATGGCTCCCCGAATACGCTGTACTGCGTAAGTGGTAAATGCCGTACCTTGCAGGGCGTCGTAGCGTTCTACCGCATTTAATAACCCGATGCCGCCTGCCTGAAGCAGATCGTCGAGCTCCACACTCGCCGGCAAGCGCACCTGCAGGCGCAATGCTTCGTGACGCACCAGCGGGACATAACGCTGCCACAGCGAGTGTTTATCCATTACACCATCAGCGGTATAGAGTGTATTCACGATAAACAGCCCTGCGTTAATTAAGTTATCGGCATGATTATCCGTTTCTGGAGGGCTTTTAATCGGATGAATAGTGGGTGAAATGGGGCGTATTTAGGGGTTATAGGGAGGTAGGGGCAGAAAAAACCCCGCCGGAGCGGGGTTTGCAAGGTTTTTTGCGAATTAACGCAGCAGAGACAGAACGCTCTGAGTAGTCTGGTTAGCCTGTGCCAGTACAGAAGTACCTGCCTGCTGCAGGATCTGAGCACGGGACATGTTAGACACTTCGGTCGCGTAGTCAGCATCTTCGATACGGCTACGAGCAGAAGTCAGTTGTTCACAGTGTTGCCGAGGTTGGTGATGGTAGAATCGAAACGGTTCTGCACAGCACCCAGGTCGGAACGCAGGGAGTCAACTTTAGCCAGAGCTTTATCCAGCGCGGCCAGCGGATCGGTGGTTTTGGCAGTAGCAGTTTTAGCGTCTGTTGAGATTTTGCCATCAGCAGAAACATATGCAGCTTTTCCGGAACCATTAGTGATTGCACCGTCATTCTGGACATGATAGGTCGCAACATTACTATCAACAATTTTACCGGCTTTATCCAGGTACATTGTTGGAGTACCAGCAGCAGCTGATTTTACAGTACCGGCAGCGTCGATAGTATAATCAGTGTCGCCCGCTGCGAGAGCATTTACGGTTACTGCTACACCTTTAGTAGCTGCGGCTAAGTTTATCTGCGCTAATAAATGCTTTATCTACTGTTGCAGTACCGGCAGTTGTACCATCAGCACTACCGGACAACGTAAATTTACTACCATTTTCAGTAACGATTTTAGAAACAACAGCGTTGCCAGTAGCGCCACCAACGTTATTATTTTGTAAAGAAGTTAAGGTTGCCTGGGTAAGGGAGCCACTACCGTTCTTGGTAAGATTACCAGTAGTATCAAGATACAGAACTGCGTTATCGTCCTGAGCGGTAATTTTACCTTCGCTAGAAATATTTACTTGCTGGCTGCTTCCATCAATTTCGATGGTTGCTTTAACAGAATCACCAGCTTTAGGCGTTAAATATTGCTGAACATCAGCAGCATCGGTTGCACCTGCTGCAGTTGCAAAAGAATAGGATTTCTTATCTGCATCATAAGTGTAAGTTACGGCTGCCGCTGTACCAAAACCGTTATCTACAGTTGCTGCTGCGGTATCACCCGTTTTCAGGGTTTTGAAAATATCAGTAGTAGTGGCTTTAGAGAAACCAGCATCGCCAGTGTACGTTTTACCTTGATCCGCAGTGGTGAAGCCCGCTGCAACTAAATCCTTAGTTGAAGCAACTTTATTATCCACTCCGCCTTTACCGTTCACATTAAAGCCGTCAAGACCCAAAGTGCTGGAAGTGATTTCTTTCAGGTCGATAGTGATGGTTTCGCCATCGTTCGCACCAACCTGGATTTTCATGGAGCTGTCGGACGCCAGAACTTTCACGCCGTTGAACTGAGTCTGACCAGATACGCGGTCGATTTCGCTCAGACGTTGAGTGATTTCATTCTGGATGGAGTCCAGGTCAGACTGGGAGTTAGTACCGTTGGTTGCCTGAACTGACAGCTCACGAACACGCTGCAGGTTGTTGTTGATTTCAGACAGCGCGCCTTCAGTAGTCTGCGCGATGGAGATACCGTCGTTGGCGTTACGGGAAGCCTGAGTCAGACCTTTGATGTTAGAGGTGAAGCGGTTAGCAATCGCCTGGCCAGCGGCGTCGTCTTTGGCGCTGTTAATACGCAGACCGGAAGACAAACGCTCAATCGCAGAGCTCAGGGAAGATTGAGATTTGTTCAAGTTGTTCTGGGTCAACAGCGACAGGCTGTTAGTGTTAATGACTTGTGCCATGATCTTTTCCTTATCAATTTACATCTTGATGTTGTTGGGCCGTTGCCCACGGTCTTGTCACCGTAACCCATGTATCGGCACCCTATTTTCGAACTTTAGAAAATTTTTAATGTGGGGCGATTATTTTTATCTTTTCGGGTCGCCGATCCGCATGCGTTTGCTAACTCCTGGAATTACCCTTCATTAAGCGCACTATTCCGTCTATTATGCCGCCAAAATTTTATTAAACTTTGCCGCCAGAATGCCGATACCGCGTCTAACTACTGTTTGCAATCAAAAGGAAATGGCATGGCTTCAATTACATCATTAGGTATTGGCGCTAACTTACCGCTGGATTCGCTGTTAGCTAATCTGACAACTGCTGAAAAAGCGCGCTTAACGCCTATTACCAAACAGCAAAGCGCCAATACTGCGCGCCTTACCGCTTACGGCACGCTGAAAAGCTCGCTGGAAAAATTCCAGACTGCAAACAATACGTTAAATAATGCCGATCTGTTCAAAAGCACTACGGCGACAAGCAGCAGCACTGATTTAACCGTGAGTACAACCGCAGGAGCGGCACCAGGTAAGTACACCATCAATGTGACAAAACTTGCCCAGGCGCAGTCCCTGACCACCAACACCAAAATCTCGTCGAGTAAAGAAGCGTTGGGGAGTACCGATGTTGCCGAGCGCACCATCGTCATTAGCCAGAAAAGCCATGATAAGCCGCTGGAAATCAAACTCAGCAGCGATCAGACTTCGCTGGAAGGGATCCGCGACGCAATTAATGACGCCGACGGTGGCGTTTCCGCCAGTATCGTTAAGGTTGATGATGAAAATTATCAACTTGTACTGACCTCCACGACCACCGGCACCGATAATAAAATGACCATTGAAGTCAAAGACGATCCGAAACTCAATGGCCTTATCCGCTACGACGGCACCAGCGGTGGCATGGACCAGCTAGTTGCAGCCCAGAATGCGGAACTGACCGTCAATAACATTAATATCGTGCGCCAAACCAATACCATCACTGATGCCCCCCAAGGCGTAACACTGAATCTGACAAAAGAAGTCAGCAACGTGACGGTAACGGTTGAGAAAAGCAACGATCAGTCCAAAGCCGCGATTAAAGGGTGGGTTGATGCCTATAACTCCCTGATTGACACCTTTAACTCCCTGACAAAATACACCGCTGTCGATCCTGGCGCAGAGGCGCAGAGTACCAGCAATGGTGCGTTACTGGGCGATACCGTGGTGCGCAGCATTCAGACCGGCCTGCGCGGCGTATTTAGCCAGGGCGATGCCAGTTCAACGTTTAAGACATTAAATGAAATCGGGATTACGTCTGACGGCACCACCGGCAAACTGAAAATCGACGATACCAAGTTGACTAAAGCGCTGAACGAAAACGCATCCGCAACGCGTCTGTTGCTGGTGGGTGATGGCAAAGAGACCGGCATCACCACCAAAATGGCGTCAACGGTTAAAGATTATCTGGCCGATGACGGCATCATTGATACCGCCCAGGACAGCATTAACTCAACGCTGAAAAAGTTGACCAAACAGTATTTGGCCACCAGCGACAGCATTGACGCGACGGTCGCCCGTTATAAGGCACAGTTTAATCAGCTCGACACCATGATGAGCAAACTGAACACCACCAGTTCGTATTTAAGTCAACAATTTACGGCGATGAGCAAATCCAGCTAATGATGAGAGGTCATTATGTATAACGCCAGTGGTACTAACGCCTATGCCCGCATAGGCGTAGAGAGTGCCGTAATGAGTGCCAGCCCCCCATCAGCTTATCGTGCTGTTGTTTGACGGCGCAATGAGTGCGCTGGTTCGCGCACGCCTGTTTATGCAGCAGGGTGAAACGGTGGCAAAAGGCGAAGCGCTGAGCAAAGCCATCAATATTATCGATAACGTTTGAAAGCCGGTCTCGATCCGCGAGCAGGGAGGCGACCTCGCCACCAACCTGTCTTCGCTGTATGACTATATGGTGCGCCGTTTGCTGCAGGCCAACCTGCGTAACGACAGCCAGGCAATTGAAGAAGTGGAAGGGTTGCTCAGTAATCTTGCTGATGCCTGGAAGCAAGTCTCCCCACAGCCGGCTCATGCCCAGGAGTAACGTTAATGTCCCCCCAACGTGGAGTTGATTAGCCGCTGGCAGCATGTTGCGCTGATGAGCCAGACCCTACTGGATCTGGCACAGAGGGGTGAGTGGGAGTTACTGCTGGAAAAAGAGGTTGCTTACCTTCAGTCCGTGGAGGCCGTGATGATTACGCCGGCCCTATAATTAGTCAGCAAGTGCAGGATATGCTGGAGACCTATCTGAAGCAGACCCTGGAAAACGAGCAGCAGCTAAAAAGCGCTGCTCCAACAGCGTCCTGGACGAGTTGAGCGAACTCATCGGCCAGTCTTCGCGCCAGCAATCGCTCAATAATGCTTACGGCAGACTGGCCGGCATGCCTGCTGGTTCCCAACACCCCCGCCAATTAACGCAACGATAATTTCCCCCGTGCTCTGGTGAGTTGATGAAGATCTTCCATACTCCAGAAGTCAGCCAAATGACTTCTGGAGCAAGGAAGATGCGCAACCCCACCATATTGCAATGTTTTCACTGGTATTCCCCCGGCGGCGGTACGTTATGGCCGGAGGTCACTGAACGCGCTGCAACGTTTAATGATATCGGCATCACCATGGTCTGGCTCCCGCCCGCCTGTAAAGGCAGTGAAGGCGAGCATTCCGTCGGCTACGACGCTTACGATCTGTTTGATCTGGGTGAGTTCGATCAAAAAGGATCTGTCGCCACCAAATACGGCACCAAAGACCAGTTGCATCAGGCCATCGAGGCCCTGCACCAGAACAGTATCGCCGTGCTGCTCGATGTGGTGGTAAACCACAAAATGGGCGCCGATGAAAAAGAACGCGTCCATGTCAATCGTGTGAACCAACTCGATCGCAATCAAATCGATGATGAAGTCATTGAATGCGAAGCTTGGACCCGCTACACCTTTCCCGCCCGCAAAGGGCAATATTCCAGATTCATCTGGGATCATAAATGTTTCAGTGGTGTCGACCGGATTGAAAATCCGACCGAAGACGGCGTGTTCAAAATCATCAACGACTATACCGGAAGAGGGCTGGAACGACCAGGTAGACACCGAAAACGGCAATTTCGATTATCTGATGGGTTCCAACATTGACTATCGCAACCGCGCCGTCACGGAAGAAATTAAGTACTGGGCGCGATGGATCATGGATCAAACGCACTGCGACGGCTTTCGGCTGGATGCGGTAAAACATATTCCCGCCTGGTTTTATAAAGCCTGGATCGAGCATGTCCAGGAGGTGGCACCGAAACCGCTGTTTATCGTGGCGGAATACTGGTCGCATGAGGTGGAAAAACTGCATCAGTACATCGAACAGGTCGGCGGCCAGACCCAGTTATTCGACGCGCCGTTGCATATGAAATTCCACGAAGCTTCCTGCCAGGGGAAGCGATTATGACATGCGTCAGATCTACACCGGCACACTGGTTGAAGCCGATCCGTTTCATGCCGTTACGCTGGTGGCCAACCACGATACGCAACCGCTTCAGGCGCTGGAAGCGCCGGTTGAAGCCTGGTTTAAACCGCTAGCCTACGCGCTGATTCTGCTGCGGGAGAATGGCGTTCCGTCGGTGTTTTATCCCGATCTTTATGGTGCCAGCTACGACGACATCGGCAGCGACGGCGAGCGATACCACGTTGATATGCCTGTTGTGGACAAGCTCGATACCCTGATCCTGGCCCGCCAGCGCTTTGCCCACGGCGTCCAGACGCTGTGGTTCGATCATCCCAACTGTATCGCCTTCAGCCGTAGCGGCACTGAAGACGATCCGGGTTGCGTGGTGGTGATGTCTAACGGTGACGCGGGTGAGAAAACGCTGGCGCTGGGCGAAAACTATGCGAATAAAACCTGGTGTGATTTTCTGGGCAATCAGTCACAACAGGTCACAACCGATGAAAACGGCACCGGGATATTTACCTGTCCGGCGGGCAACGTCAGCGTATGGGTGATTGAAGAAAACAATATAAGCAGGTGTTGCGGGCAGGTCACGCTGCCCGCTTCAACAGAGCGTTACGGCAGCGGGCTTAACAACGGATGCGCGGCCAGGAAGTCGGCGCACTCTTTTGTCGGACGCTCAACGCGCTGGAGATCCATACCGGCATATTCCATCCGATCGCCGGTGCGTTCGATGGAATACACTTCAACTTTCTCGGTCACATTATAAAGATCACCGCCGCGCTGCATCAGTTTACCCGGTAGTGCAATGACACGCTGCCACTGGCGGCAGTCGAGGGTATCGCCTTTTTCAGTGACAATAAAACTGGCGATGGCTTCCGGACTCACCAGCTTGCCCTGCGGCCCCTGGGATTGCCAGTAACCGGCGAGGCCCGCCGGCGCGGGCGCTTTAACCACTTCCTGATAACTCTCCACCTGCGCGCAGCCGCTCAGGGCCACCAGCGCCGCTGCCAGTGCATATTTTTTCATCATCCTACCTGCAATATCAAAAAAATGAGTGTGGCATTAAAGCGTTATCGCCGGCCAGCCTTCAAGTTGCGCAATAAACTGCCTGACGCATCACTTTCCCGGTATTAACCCCTGCAAACACTATGGAAAACGCGTATGATGCCGGCTCTTTCCAGCGTATTTCGCTTGTTTTAGATCCGTCTGAGTTCAGAGGCTAAAAACCATGTCCTGGCAACACTTCAAACAGCAATATCTTGTTAAATTCTGGGCGCCGCTGCCGGCGGTTATCGCCGCCGGTATCCTCTCCACCTACTATTTTGGCCTGACCGGCACTTTCTGGGCTGTTACCGGCGAGTTCACCCGTTGGGGCGGGCAGCTGTTGCAGCTGATGGGCGTCCATGCCGAAGAGTGGGGATATTTTAAAAATTATCCATCTCGAAGGCACTCCCCTTACCCGCATCGACGGCATGATGATTATCGGCATGTTCGGCGGCTGCTTCGCCGCCGCGCTGTGGGCCAACAACGTTAAACTGCGTAAACCGCAGCACCGGATACGCATCATCCAGGCGATTGCCGGCGGGATTATCGCGGGCTTCGGTGCGCGTCTGGCGATGGGCTGCAACCTGGCGGCCTTCTTTACCGGCATTCCTCAGTTCTCCCTGCATGCCTGGTTTTTTGCCAGTGCCACCGCCATCGGCTCCTGGTTCGGTGCGCGCTTTACCCTGATGCCGATATTCCGCATCCCGGTCAAGCTGCAAAAAGTCTCCAGCGCCTCGCAGCTGACACAAAATCACGATCAGGCGCGCCGCCGTTTTCGCATCGGGATGTTGATTTTCGTCGGCATGGTGGGATGGGGTTTACTGACCGCGATGAATCAACCGAAGCTGGGCCTGGCGATGCTGTTCGGTGTCGGATTTGGTTTGCTGATTGAGCGGGCGCAAATCTGTTTTACGTCGGCATTCCGCGACATGTGGATCACCGGACGTACCCATATGGCTAAGGCGATCATTTTTGGCATGGCCGTCAGCGCCATTGGCATTTTCAGCTATGTGCAACTGGGCGCGGAACCGAAAATCATGTGGGCTGGCCCTAACGCTGTGCTGGGCGGATTGCTGTTTGGCTTTGGCATTGTGCTGGCTGGCGGCTGTGAAACGGGCTGGATGTACCGCGCCGTGGAAGGCCAGACGCACTACTGGTGGGTCGGGCTGGGCAACGTGATTGGTTCCACGATACTGGCGTACTACTGGGACGATCTCTCCCCTTCCCTCGCCACCAGCTGGGATAAAATCAACCTGTTAAACACCTTTGGCCCGCTGGGCGGTCTGCTTGTCACTTATCTGATGCTGTTCGCGGCTTTAATGTTGATTATTGGCTGGGAGAAACATTTCTTCCGTCGCAGCCGCACCGTAAGCACTGAAACCATTAAGGAAGGCGTATGAGCACGATAGTACCGGATTACCGTCTTGATATGGTTGGCGAGCCTTGCCCATACCCGGCGGTGGCGACGCTTGAAGCGATGCCGCAGCTTAAAAAAGGCGAGATTTTAGAGGTGATCAGCGATTGCCCGCAGTCGATAAATAATATTCCGCTGGATGCGCGGAATCACGGGTATGAGGTGCTGGAGATCCAGCAGGATGGCCCGACGATACGTTATTTGATACGTAAGTAGAGGGAGGGAGCCGTTCTGCCTTCGAGGGGGCCCACAAGGGGCTATTGTTCCGTTCGCGAAGTATTTGCGACTCAGCGTGACGCCGTAGCACGCGAACGGGCAAAGGGGAGTTCCGCACTCCCCTTTGCAATTTTGCAATCCCCGCTCCCGGTCAACAAAATCGGCGGCTTTGCCGCATTACTCGGCCCATCCATGGCCTCGCCCCTTCGGGGCCGCCGCGAGGGGCGTTCAAATTTGCTCCCGGCAAATTTGTCCTCGCCTCCATTTCCTCGCTTCAGGTCGGTCGTGATGCTACTTATTGGTGAAATTCAGCAAGTAAAAAAGGCCGCCGAAGCGACCCTGTCTTTGTGCGCAATAAATTAGTAACTGTTGAAACTGCTACGTTCTTTCTTAAATAAGGCATAAGAAATTCTGATACTTTCGATCATCGCCTTTTCTAAAGGATCTGACACCTTGTCTGACAGAGTCTGTATCCACTGTAGGGGATAGGAGTTTTGTCTCTTTAAGCAGAGTAGTTTGCTGCTCATTCAGCAAGGCTATGCGCAATGGCTTGCCGCCTGACTTACGGATTTCAAATCCGACAGTTCCAAACTCTTCAAGGTCTATATTATTGCGGTCAACCAGCTTAATGATAGCGTCATGGTCTCGGCCCACCCCGTCTGCTATTGCTGCGGTATTAGTGACAAGGTCGAGTTTCTTAATCTCTACTAATTGCATAGCGTTTTCCTACTCTTTGAGATGAACCTTTGCCGAAATGAAACGCCAGCCCACCGAAGGCTCGCCAGCACTAAACTGACGTCTCTAAAGGCTCATTTCACAGGTTAGGGTTCGGTGTGTTTGTGGTCATGCTCTGCCATTTCGGGTGGCAGTTCTTCTTGGGGTTTGTCATGCCCAATAAAAAAGCCCGACCGAAGTCAGGCTCTTGATTGGTTATGTTATGCTTCAGAGCAACTTGTAAGGAGACAGGCTATGCACATAAATACCAAGTACAGACTTGGAGCTCTGTTCTACCTCATGGCGGCATATGCTATTGCCCTGCCACTGATGGCCCTGATTTTAGATGTGGTGATTGGCGGTAGCCTTATTGATATATGGAAAGGTTCATATTCCTTCTCTGACTTGCTTAACCACCGCGAGGATCTTTATCTCATGATGGCAGGGCTAGGTGCTGCCATAGGATTTGTCTACTGGCTCTTTTTTTACAGAAAATACCAGCATTACGACCCTATGGATAAATACTTTAAGTAGTTACAGGCATTGCCTGGTGATGTAGTCCTGCAAATACTTCAGGGCTTTCTGGTGGCGGATGATTCCGGATCGGATACCGAGAACGTTTCGTCCAGCAAGGTCAGCGAGTTCGACGGTTCCTGCATCGCCCATGCTGCCGGTGGTGGAGGTGTAATCCTGAGTGGGACACTTCCCTTAACGCGCACCCTGCCACCATTATCGAGACGCCTACGCAGAGCATCATTTGCAGCATTCGCATCAGCAAGCTCCTTTGTGCATTTAGCGTCCAGCGCTGCAACATCGCGCTGGCGCACCTGCATGTCGTTGATGGGGGCGCTCGCCAGCTTCAGGCTTTGCTCGGCATCAGCAGCACGATTTCTTCTGTTTCAGTGAGAAAATGCTTGCGCTAATGTATAGGTGCACCAATGCTAATCACATTAGCATGCCGCAGAAACGGGAAGGGCCCACCGAAGCGGAGCCCAACATGAAGAAAGGGTTATGATGAAGTTAGTCATCATCCTGATTGATTCCATAGTAATTAGCTGCCAGCTTACTAAGACAGTCAGAAGAAGGGAAAAAATCCCCTCCAACCCTAAACTCAAATATAAGGTCGAAAATGGCCCAATCAACTACCGCAATTCAGTTAAAGAGTGATCTCAAACGAGGGGTTAGAAGCAAAGGCTTCAAACTTACCGAGGAGATTATCTCTCTCATTGCAGACTTATCAGATAAAACCGGGAGCCGCAATCCGCCGTCATTAGCGAAGCAATCAGGCTTTACGCTGAATCACTTAACAAGTAACCCAATGTGCCGAATGCGTATGTTATTCGGCGCATTTTTTTGGGTTGAATAAGCTTTTAACAATAAAAAGCCCCGCTGCCTGAAGCAAACGGAACCCTTTCATAAAACTTAAAAATGCACCGCTGCCCGAAGCGAAAGGCTTCGGCAACTACACCTGCATATTCATCACATCCTGGTACGCCGATACCAGCTTATTCCTCACCTGAATCCCCATCTGAAGAGAGACCGATGATTTCTGCAAATCAACCATCACATCGTTAAGCGAGACACCCGGTGTGCCGAGTGAAAACTCATTTGCCTGCGCACGGGCAGCGTTTTGCGTATCGCTGATGCGGCCAAGCGCGGCCTGAAGCTCGCCGGCAAAGCTCACGGCAGGTTGTTGTTGTACCGGCGTATTGCGCGCTGACAGCATTGTGGCCTGCAGCTGTTGAACAACGCCTTCAATCCCCTGAATGGACATGGTAATCCCCCTGGATCATTTCAAGTAGACGGAGGTTAACATCTTGTCAATGAGATAAAGGCGCTAAATAGCCACTAAAAACTCATCTATTTGCTTCATCGAAAATTTCGGAAAGCCAAATAATGGCATCGCCATCATTGTGGAAGTTTTAGTGCACGTTGCACCCGGGAGTCCGTCTTGCTTCATAACACCAGAATTGTTGTCCACGCCGAGCATCGAGGTGCGCTATGAATACCGCTACCCAGGGCCAGGCGCCAGCAAATAAAGCCAACGAATGGTTAACCCGTCTGCGAGCTAACCCTCGTATTCCATTGATGGTGGCCGGCGCGGCTGCGGTCGCTATTATTGTGGCCCTCGTTCTGTGGGCAAAAACCCCCGATTACCGGGTTCTCTACACTAACCTGAACGAGAAAGATGGCGGCGCCATCGTTACCCAGTTGACGCAAATGAATGTGCCCTACCGTTTCTCAGATGACGGCGGTGCACTTATGGTTCCTGCCGATAAAGTGCACGAGCTGCGTCTGCGTCTCGCCGGACTGGGCCTGCCAAAAGGCGGCGCGGTCGGTTTTGAATTACTCGATCAGGAAAAATTCGGCATCAGCCAGTTCAGCGAGCAGGTGAACTATCAGCGCGCGCTGGAAGGCGAACTCTCTCGCACCATCGAAACCTTAGGTCCGGTAAAAAGCGCACGCGTACATTTAGCGATGCCTAAACCTTCACTGTTCGTGCGCGAGCAGAAAGCCCCGTCCGCGTCAGTCACGATCAACCTGGAAGCGGGTCGTGCGCTGGATGAAGGGCAAATCACCGCCGTGGTGCATATGGTGTCCAGCGCGGTAGCAGGTTTGCCGCCAGGTAACGTAACCCTGGTCGACCAGAGCGGCCGTCTGTTGACCCCTTCCAGCACCGCCGGGCGCGATCTGAATGACGCCCAGTTGAAATACGCCGCCGATGTTGAAGGCCGCGTTCAGCGCCGCATCGAAGCGATCCTCGGCCCAATCGTTGGCAACGGTAACGTGCATGCCCAGGTAACCGCGCAAATCGACTTCGCCAGCAAAGAACAAACCGAAGAGCAGTATCGCCCGAACAGCGACCCAAGCCAGGCCGCAGTCCGTTCTCGCCAGTTAAATACTAACGAACAAATTGGCAGCGGATTACCGGGCGGCGTACCAGGCGCGTTATCGAACCAGCCTGCGCCAGCCAACAATGCGCCGATTGAAACACCGCCTGCGCAAAACCAGCAGAACGCCGCTCAAAATAACGCCCAGCGTACGCAGACCAATAATGCCAGCGCCGTGCCGCGTAACACCCAGCACGATGAGACCACTAACTACGAAGTCGACCGCACCATTCGCCATACCAAAATGAATACCGGCGATGTGCAGCGTCTGTCCGTTGCCGTGGTGGTGAATTATCGCACCCTCGCCGACGGCAAGCCCCTGCCGCTCACTAACGATCAGATGAAGCAAATCGAAGATCTGACCCGTGAAGCGATGGGCTTTACCGAATCGCGTGGCGACACCCTGAACGTGGTGAACTCACCGTTCACCGAAACGCTGGAAACCGGTGGTGAACTGCCGTTCTGGCAACAGCAGAGCTTTATCGATCAGATGCTGTCCGCCGGTCGCTGGTTGATTGTGCTGATTGTCGCCTGGCTGCTGTGGCGTAAAGCGGTACGTCCGCAGCTGCAGCGCCGCGTCGAAGAGACCAAGGCCGTTCAGGAAGAAGCTCGCCAGCAGAAAGAGATGGAACAAGCGGTGGATGTTCGTCTCACCCCGCGACGAACAAACCCAGCAGCGCCGGAACAATCAGCGCCTGAGCGCCGAAGTAATGAGCCAGCGTATCCGTGAAATGTCTGATAACGATCCGCGCGTGGTCGCGCTGGTCATTCGCCAGTGGATGAGTAACGAACTATGAGTGAACTGACCGGTACCGACAAAAGCGCCATTTTGCTGATGACCATCGGCGAAGACCGTGCGGCAGAGGTGTTCAAACACCTCTCTGCGCGCGAGGTCCAGCATCTGAGCGCCGCGATGGCCAACGTGCGCCAGATTTCTAATAAGCAATTGACCGACGTGCTTTCGGAGTTTGAGCAGGAAGCCGAACAGTTCGCTGCTCTGAGCGTCAATGCCAACGATTACCTGCGTTCGGTGCTGGTCAAAGCGCTGGGCGAAGAGCGTGCCGCCAGCCTGCTGGAGGACATTCTCGATACCAAAGAGACCACCTCCGGGATGGAAACGCTCAACTTTATGGAGCCGCAGAGCGCTGCCGACCTTATTCGCGACGAGCACCCGCAGATTATCGCCACCATCCTGGTCCACCTCAAACGCGGCCAGGCGGCAGATATTCTTGCCCTGTTTGATGAGCGCCTGCGTCACGATGTGATGCTGCGTATTGCGACCTTCGGCGGCGTGCAGCCAGCCGCGCTGGCGGAACTGACCGAAGTGCTGAACAACCTGCTCGACGGCCAGAACCTCAAGCGCAGCAAAATGGGCGGCGTGAGAACCGCAGCCGAAATTATCAACCTGATGAAAACTCAGCAGGAAGAAGCCGTTATTACCGCAGTGCGCGAGTTCGATGGCGATCTGGCGCAGAAAATTATCGACGAGATGTTCCTGTTCGAAAACCTGGTGGAAGTGGACGACCGCAGTATCCAGCGCCTGTTGCAGGAAGTGGATTCCGAGTCGTTGCTGGTGGCCCTCAAAGGTGCCGAACAGCCGCTGCGCGAGAAATTCCTGCGCAATATGTCCCAGCGTGCAGCAGATATTTTGCGCGACGACCTGGCCAACCGTGGCCCGGTACGACTTTCCCAGGTGGAGAACGAGCAGAAGGCAATTCTGCTGATTGTGCGCCGTCTGGCGGAAACCGGCGAGATGGTCATTGGCAGCGGCGAGGATACCTATGTCTAATCAACCAGCCTGGCAGCGCTGGCTGCCTGACGATCTCGCCCCGCCCACATCCGATTTTGTGATGCCGGAAGCGGTGGAGCCCGGTGCTGAACTCAGCACCGCTCAGCAGGAACAACTGCTGCAACAGCAACTGGCAATGCTGCAAACCCAGGCTCACGAGCAGGGCTTTAACGCCGGTGCGGCGGAAGGCCGCGCCCAGGGCTTTGAGCAGGGCCGCCAGGAAGGTTATCAGAAAGGACTTGAACAGGGCATGGCGGAAGCGCGCAATCAACAAGCGCCGGTTCACGCCAGAATGCAACTATTAGTGAGCGAGTTTCAGAACACGCTCGACGCGCTCGACAGCGTTATTGCGTCACGTCTGATGCAGATGGCGCTCGAAGCCGCCCGCCAGGTAATCGGCCAGTCCACCGGTATCGATAACAACGCGCTGATTAAACAGATCCAAATGCTGCTGCAACAGGAACCGTTATTCAGCGGTAAACCTCAGTTGCGCGTCCATCCGGATGATTTGCAGCGAGTGGAAGACATGCTGGGCGCGACTCTCAGCCTGCACGGCTGGCGGCTGCGCGGCGATCCGACCCTGCATCCCGGCGGCTGTAAAGTGTCGGCGGACGAAGGCGATCTCGACGCCAGCGTCGCCACCCGCTGGCAGGAACTGTGCCGCCTCGCAGCACCAGGAGTGGTGTAATGACCGCCCGGCTCACCCGCTGGCTGGCGTCCCTCGACGCGTTCGAAGCCAAAATCACCCAGTTGCCGCCGGTACGCCGCTATGGCCGTCTGACCCGCGCAACCGGGCTGGTGCTGGAAGCGACCGGGCTGCAACTGCCCCTCGGCGCCACCTGCATTATCGAACGCCAGAACGGCAGCCAGACCCAGGAAGTGGAAAGCGAAGTGGTGGGCTTTAACGGCCAAAAACTGTTCCTTATGCCGCTGGAAGAAGTGGAAGGCATATTGCCGGGCGCGCGCGTCTATGCCCGTCATGCTGTGGGCGATAACCTGCAAAGCGGCAAGCACCTGCCGCTGGGCCCGGAACTGCTGGGTCGCGTGCTGGACGGCAGCGGTAAGCCACTCGACGGCCTGCCCGCACCGGAAACCGAAACCACCGGCGCGCTGATTACCCCACCGTTCAACCCGTTACAGCGTACGCCGATTGAAGACGTGCTGGACGTAGGCGTACGTCCGATCAACGCCCTGCTTACCGTGGGACGTGGTCAGCGTATGGGCCTGTTCGCCGGTTCCGGGGTAGGTAAAAGCGTACTGTTAGGCATGATGGCCCGTTACACCCAGGCAGACGTGATTGTCGTCGGCCTGATTGGCGAGCGTGGCCGTGAGGTCAAAGACTTCATTGAAAATATTCTTGGGCTTGAGGGCCGCGCCCGTTCGGTGGTGATCGCCGCGCCGGCTGACGTCTCTCCCCTGCTGCGTATGCAGGGCGCAGCCTACGCCACGCGCATCGCCGAAGATTTCCGCGACCGTGGCCAGCATGTGTTGTTGATCATGGATTCCCTGACCCGTTACGCCATGGCCCAGCGTGAAATCGCCCTGGCTATCGGCGAACCGCCCGCGACCAAAGGCTACCCGCCTTCGGTATTCGCCAAACTGCCGGCGCTGGTGGAACGTGCGGGCAACGGCATTACCGGCGGCGGCTCGATTACCGCCTTTTATACGGTTCTGACCGAAGGCGACGACCAGCAGGATCCTATTGCCGACTCGGCGCGCGCCATTCTCGACGGCCATATCGTGCTGTCGCGCCGCCTGGCGGAAGCCGGTCACTATCCGGCTATTGATATTGAAGCGTCCATCAGCCGCGCCATGACGGCACTGATTACCGATCAGCACTATGCGCGGGTCAGGACGTTTAAGCAGTTACTGTCGAGTTTTCAACGCAACCGCGATTTGGTGAGCGTGGGCGCGTACGCCAAAGGCAGCGATCCATTACTGGATAAGGCCATCGCGCTCTGGCCGCAGCTGGAGGCTTTTTTGCAACAGGGCATATTTGAGCGTGCTGACGTCGGGAATTCACTACAGGCACTGGAGCTGATTTTCCCGACGGTGTAACAAGGCGTCAGTGAGGTAACTATGAGTCAGAGCAATGCGCTTAACACCTTAAAAGATCTAGCGGAAAAAGAAGTGGATGACGCCGCTTTACGACTCGGTGAAATGCGGCGAGGGTGCCAGCAGGCTCAGGATCAGCTCAATATGCTGATTGACTATCAACATGAATACCGTAACAACCTGAACCAGGACATGAGCCAGGGCATCGCCAGTACGCGTTGGCAAAACTACCAGCAGTTCATTCAGACGCTGGAGAAAGCCATCGAACAGCATCGCCAGCAGTTAATGCAGTGGAACTCGAAAGTCGATCAGGCTCTGGGGTTCTGGAAAGAGAAAAAGCAGCGTTTGCAGGCATGGCAGACGCTTTCCGATCGACAGTCCAGCGCTGCGCTTCTGGCGGAGAACCGGCTCGATCAAAAACGTATGGATGAGTTTGCGCAGCGCGCGTCATTTCGGAAAAGCGAATGATTACATTACCTAAAATTTCACTGGCGCCTGAGAGCGAAGCGGCGGGCATGGCAGCGTCGGATAAAAGCGCCCCGGACGCCGGAACATTTCTGGCGTTGTTAAGCCAGGCGATGCCTGGGCTCGGCGACGGTAAAGCCCTCAATCTGGATGCGCTGACTTCCGGCGCGCAGAAACTGGCCTTAACCGCCGGCGAAACCGGAGAAACTGGCGCCGATGGCGATCCGCAAGCGCTGCTCGACGCGCTGCTGGCCGGGCTGAATGCGCCGACGGGCGGCCAGCTGCAAGCCACGGATGAGTCAAAAAGCATCGCCGGAAAGCTGGCGGACCTGACCGACGATCACAAACTTAATGAGCAGGACATGGCGGCGTTAAGCGCCCTGTTCGCTATGCTGCCGCACCAGCAAACCGCCGCGCTTAATCCGCTTGATAGCCAGTCTGTTGCGACGGCTACGGTGGCCAGCGCCACGGGTGCGCTGGCTAACGCCCTGAGCGGTGACGCACGCGTCGAGGTCAAAGGCGACGGCAAGGGGCTTGAAAACCAGAGCGTGAATGCCCAGGCGCAGCCTGCGGCAGCGGTGACCGCGCAGTCACCACATGACGCCATTCACGCCGCCAGCAATGCCGACAAACTGTTCAATGACGCCAACAGTAGCAATCCTGCCGCCCCGTCGGCCATGCAACCGATGGTAAGCAGCGCCAGTGCGACACCGACGCCCACCAGCGCCGCGATCGCCACGCCGCATACCGCCGTGCTGAATGCGCAACTGGGCACTCCGGAATGGCAGCAGGCGTTCAGCCAGCAGGTCACGTTGATGACCCGTAACGGACAGCAGAGCGCCGAGTTGCGCCTGAATCCGGAAGCATTAGGCCAGGTGCATATTTCACTCAAAATTGACGATAACCTGGCGCAGATGCAGTTCGTGTCGCCGCACAGCCACGTTCGCGCGGCGCTTGAAGCGGCCATGCCGACCCTGCGCACCCAACTGGCGGAAAGCGGTATTCAGCTTGGTCAGAGCAACATCAGCAGCGAGAGTTTTGCCGGTCAACAGCAGCAGCAAGGGCAGCCGCAGCACAACGGTTCGGGACGTGGACAGGCCAGTTTTGTCGGCAATAGCGAAGCGGGTATCCCGGCCCCTGCCAGTCTGCAACGTATCGCCCGGGGCGATAACGCGGTGGATATCTTTGCCTAACGCCTGAGGTAGCGTGAATATTCACGTCTTTTCCAGGCTTTAACCGCCCGCAGACACGGGATAATCAGCGACTATGCAGTACTGATAGAGGAAAAGGGTCAGATGACTGACAGCGCAATCACTAAAAGCCGTAAACGCTCCATCTGGATCCCGTTACTGGTGCTTATTACCCTTGCTGCCTGCGCCACCGCAGGTTACAGCTACTGGCGTATGACGCAGAAACCGGAAACGCCGGTGAAAGCGGAACCTGAGCCGCCGCCAGCGCCGGTGTTTTACGCGCTTGATACCTTTACGGTTAACCTCGGCGACGCCGATCGGGTGCTGTATATCGGCATTACGCTGCGTCTGAAAGACGAAGCCACCCGCCAGCGCCTGAGCGACTACCTGCCGGAAATCCGCAGCCGCTTACTGCTGCTGTTCTCTCGTCAGAGCGCGGATCAGCTTGCGACGGACGTAGGTAAACAGAAACTGGTCGACGCCATTAAAGAGACGCTTGCCCAGCCACTGGTCGCAGGCCAACCGAAGCAGGTCGTTACCGACGTGCTGTACACAGCTTTCATTCTGCGGTAGACCCATGGGCGATAGTATTCTTTCTCAGGCCGAAATTGATGCGTTGTTGAATGGCGACAGTGACGACAACGTTGAACAAAATAAGGCTGGCGTAAACGACAGCGATATTCGCCCGTACGATCCTAATACCCAACGCCGGGTGGTGCGCGAGCGTCTCCAGGCGCTGGAGATCATCAACGAGCGTTTCGCGCGCCAGTTCCGCATGGGGTTATTTAACCTGCTGCGCCGCAGCCCGGACATTACCGTCGGTGCGATCCGTATTCAGCCGTACCACGAGTTTGCCCGCAACCTGCCGGTGCCGACGAACCTGAACCTGATCCATTTAAAACCGCTGCGCGGTACCGGGCTGTTTGTGTTTTCTCCAAGCCTGGTGTTTATCGCTGTGGATAACCTGTTCGGTGGCGACGGACGTTTTCCGACCAAAGTAGAAGGCCGGGAATTCACCCATACCGAACAACGCGTGATCATGCGTATGCTGAAACTGGCGCTGGAATCTTACAGCGACGCGTGGAAGGCCATTAACCCGCTGGACGTGGAGTACGTGCGTTCTGAAATGCAGGTGAAGTTCACCAACATCACCACGTCGCCGAACGACATCGTCGTGAATACGCCGTTTCACGTGGAGATTGGCAACCTGACCGGCGAGTTCAATATCTGTCTGCCGTTCAGCATGATCGAACCGCTGCGCGAACTGCTGGTGAACCCGCCGCTAGAAAACTCACGCCATGAAGACCAAAACTGGCGCGAAAACCTGGTACGCCAGGTGCAGCATTCCGAACTGGAACTGGTGGCGAACTTCGCGGATATCTCGATGCGTCTGTCGAATATTCTCAAACTCAAACCGGGCGATGTGCTGCCCATCGATAAACCGGATCGCATTATTGCCCATGTGGATGGCGTACCGGTACTGACCAGCCAGTACGGAACGGTAAACGGCCAGTACGCACTGCGCGTTGAACACTTGATCAACCCGATTTTACATTCGCTGAATGAGGAACAGCCCAAATGAGTGATATTAACAATCCGTCCGACGATAACGGCTCCGTGGACGATCTGTGGGCTGAAGCAATGAGCGAGCAAAAAACCGCGACGAAAAGCAGCGCCGACAGTGTGTTCCGCGCGCTGGAAGGCGGTGATGTGAGCGGTACGTTGCAGGATATCGATTTGATTATGGATATTCCGGTGAAACTCACCGTCGAGCTGGGCCGCACCCGCATGACCATCAAAGAGCTGCTGCGCCTGACGCAAGGCTCCGTGGTGGCGCTGGATGGCCTCGCCGGTGAACCGCTGGATATTCTGATTAACGGCTATCTGATTGCGCAGGGCGAAGTGGTGGTTGTGGCCGATAAATACGGCGTGCGTATCACCGATATCATTACGCCATCTGAACGCATGCGTCGTCTGAGCCGCTAAATGAACACCCAAACCACCACCGTCGCCGCCCCGCAACCGATGCCGCAGGCCGGATCGTCGCTGATGCAGGTCAGTGGCGCGCTGGCGGCCATCATCCTGCTGATTTTACTGGCGGGATGGCTGGCGAAACGTATTGGCTTTAGCACTAAAGGCGGCATCAACAAAGATGTAAAAGTGCGCAGTAGCGTCAGCCTTGGCGCACGTGAGCGTATTGTGGTGGTGGAGGTGGAGGATGCACGACTGGTGCTGGGCGTCACGGCATCGCAAATCACCCATCTTCATACCCTGCCCCCGGCACCGACAGAACCGGCTGCGACGCCTGTTCCGCCGGGTGCGGAATTCCAGAATCTGATGAAAAACCTGCTTTCTCGTAACGGTAAACGGTAATGCGCCGCCTCTCTTTAATGCTTCTCGCGCTGGGCCTGGTGGCGACACCCGCCCTCGCGCAACTCCCGGGGGATCGTCAGCCAGCCGCTGGCCAATGGCGGCCAGAGCTGGTCGCTGCCGGTTCAGACGCTGGTGTTTATCACCTCATTGACGTTTATCCCCGCCGTACTGCTGATGATGACCAGCTTTACCCGCATCATTATTGTATTCGGCCTGCTGCGTAACGCGCTGGGCACGCCCTCCGCGCCGCCGAACCAGGTGCTGCTTGGTCTGGCGCTGTTTCTGACGTTTTTCATCATGTCGCCGGTGCTGGATAAGATTTACACCGACGCCTATAAGCCCTTCAGTGAAGACAAGATCTCCATGGAAGTGGCGCTGGAAAAAGGCGCGCAGCCGCTGCGTGAATTTATGCTGCGCCAGACGCGTCAGGCGGATCTGGCGCTGTTTGCGCGACTCGCCAATATTCCTTCTCTTGAAGGACCGGAAGCCGTACCGATGCGTATTCTGTTGCCCGCCTATGTGACCAGCGAGCTGAAGACCGCTTTCCAGATTGGTTTTACCGTGTTTATTCCGTTCCTGATCATTGACCTGGTGATTGCCAGCGTACTCATGGCGCTGGGGATGATGATGGTGCCGCCTGCGACCATTGCCCTGCCCTTTAAGCTCATGCTGTTCGTGCTGGTTGATGGCTGGCAACTGCTGGTCGGTTCCCTTGCGCAAAGTTTTTACAGTTAACGGAGAACGCCGATGACGCCAGAATCGGTCATGATGATGGGCACCGAAGCCATGAAAGTGGCGTTAGCGCTGGCTGCCCCGCTGTTGCTGGTGGCGCTGGTTACCGGCCTTATCATCAGTATCCTGCAAGCCGCTACGCAGATTAACGAAATGACCCTGTCGTTTATTCCGAAGATTCTGGCGGTATTTGTGGCGATTGTGGTTGCCGGCCCGTGGATGCTCAATCTGCTGTTGGATTACGTGCGCACCCTTTTCAGTAATTTGCCTTATATCATCGGATAACCCGTGCTGCACGTAACCAGCGATCAATGGCTCCACTGGCTTAGCCTCTATTTCTGGCCGCTGCTTCGCGTGCTGGCGCTGATTTCTACCGCACCTATTTTTGGCGAGCGTGTCATCAGCAAACGGGTCAAAATCGGCCTGGCGTTTATGATCACCTGGATCGTCGCGCCCTCCATTCCCGCCAGCGACGTGCCCATCTTTTCCGTTGCCGGATTCTGGGTAGCACTTCAGCAAATCCTGATTGGCATCGCGCTGGGCTTTACCATGCAGTTTGCTTTTGCCGCCGTGCGAACCGCAGGTGAAATTATCGGCCTGCAAATGGGTCTTTCTTTCGCGACTTTCTTCGACCCGGGCAGCAAACTGAATATGCCGGTGCTGGCGCGTTTTATGGATATGCTGGCGATGCTGCTGTTTTTGAGCCTGAACGGCCACTTATGGATGATCTCCATGCTGGTAGATACCTTCCATACGCTGCCCATCAATGGCGATCCGCTGAACAGTAACGCGTTCTTTGCGCTGGCGAAATCGGGCGGGCTCATCTTCCTGAACGGGCTGATGCTGGCGCTGCCGTTGGTTACGTTACTTCTGACGCTCAATCTCGCGCTCGGCTTGCTCAACCGCATGTCGCCGCAGCTGTCAGTATTTGTTATTGGTTTCCCCCTGACGCTGAGCATCGGGATGGTGGTGATAATCGCGTTAATGCCATTAATCGCGCCATTCTGTGAACATTTATTCAGTGAGATCTTCTCATTATTAAGCGATATTCTGGGCGAAATCCCTCACGCCCCATCCCCTTAATCTTTGTAATGTAATTATGAGGTAAATCCTAAAACCGTTTTTAAATAACATCCACCAGCTTAATGCTGATGCGGTTTATAAGATTTTATTATCCTCACATTCCTTTACATTCGATTTACTTTAAGACCTTTCCTGGCAAATTAGTACACACTTTACGGGATAGTGATGGCGCCCAAATATTGTTGAGTGTCTGCGTGTGATAACTCAGGGAAATATTTCAAACACGTAAATATTTTCTCCACCAGAACGTTCGGGCAGGGTAATGGATTCGTTGTGTTTAAACGGATAACGCGATGAGTGAGGGTGTGTCATGTCAACGATCATCATGGATTTATGCAGCTATACCAGACTGGGCCTGATTGGTTATCTGGCCAGCCGCGGAGTTCGCAAAAGAAAAATAACGCAAGTGAATGATGTTGAAAGCCTGGAAAAACAGTGCCAGTTATTGCAGCCACACGTGGTGTTTATTAATGAGGATTGCTTTATTCATGATGCCGCGATGAGTCAACGCATCAGGCAGATCATTAATCAACATCCCGGAACATTGTTTATTGTTTTTATGGCGATTGCTAATCTCCATTTCGATGAGTATTTACGGGTCAGAAAAAACTTATTAATAAGTTCAAAATCGATTAAACCAGAATCACTTGATGAATTATTAGGGAATTATCTTACTAACGCGGCGCAATGTTTAGGAAATATCACCCTTCCCACGCTTTCTTTAAGCCGAACGGAATCCAGCATGCTGCGCATGTGGATGTCCGGCCAAGGCACGATACAAATTTCCGATCAAATGAATATTAAGGCGAAAACCGTTTCATCGCATAAGGGCAATATTAAGCGCAAAATAAAAACCCATAATAAGCAGGTTATCTATCACGTTGTCAGGCTGGCAGAGAACGTCACCAGCGGGATATTCGTCAACATGCGTTAAGCAGTAACCCATCTCTGGCCTGGCTGGAGATGGATTTATCACTTCTTTCAGGGCGCTTACTCGACCTTTTCCACGAAAACGCCGTCGGGATGGTCTTTCTCGTTGAAGAACCAAATCCCCATCGGGTAGTCTTCCAGCGACACCAGATACATGGTGCCTTCATTAAATGGCTCTACCGCCAATACCACACCTGGTCGACGCGGACCCCCATCCGTTTTCACCGTGACCCTATCGTTGATATTCATAACGTTTCCTCCTGTATAGATAGTGGCAGTTTAGAACAATTCTCATTTTCTGGCACGACCTTAGCCCTGCGCGAAGGCATTTTATCTATCGACTACACTTAAAGGCAGGCTTACTGCGCGAGGTACTGCCGATGAAGACGAGTAAAGGTTTCAGTGAGAATGCTCCTCAGGAAATGGATATTGACGTTGAGGCGCTGCTTGCTGCGATTAATGAAATCAGTGAAAGCGAAGTCAGACCGGTTGAGGATGAACCGCACCGGGTAAGCGTTAACGGGCATGATTATCACACCTACAGTGAGCTTGCCGAAGCGTTTGAACTGGATATTCGCGATTTTTCGGTTAATGAGATTAACCGATAGATAAAAATATCCCGGCGGGGGCGCCGGGATAAAACTTGCTGAGCAAGAAGAAAGTAAAATTCGTTACACCAGGAAATCTGATGCGACACCCACCATATAGGCAATTATTTTGCATGACAAGCATATATTCATAATATAAATAGGTAATAATTTAGAATTTGACAGGTTAATGTATCGCTCCCTTGTGCAGGCGCGGCCTGGCGCGAACCCTTATGAAGCACCGGCGTGAATAACCCGGCGCGGATTGGGAGTATTCTTAAGACAACTTTAGCCCCTGGTTTTAGTGGCACTATTAATAAGGAATACTTATGCCTTCACCGACAGACTCACTGTTGATTGTTTCTGATTTGGATGGATGCCTGATCGACAGCCTTACCCAGGAGTGGACGCAGGCAATCCCTGTGCTCGATCATCTGCGCGAGCAACATATTCCGGTCATTCTGTGCAGCAGTAAAACAGCGGCGGAAACCATGGCTATTCAGGATGAACTGGGCCTGCAGGGTGAAGCGTTTATTGGCCGAGAACGGCGCGGTTATTCAGCTTAACGATGAATGGGACGATCACCCCAACTATCCCCGGATGATTAATGGCGACTCCCATGAATCGATCCGTAAAGTGGTGAATGAACTGCGCCAGACCCATGGGTTTAAGTTCACTACCTATGATGATGTCGACGACGCCATGATTGGCGAGATCACCGGGCTGACGCCGAAGATGATTGGCCTGGCCAAATTGCAGGAAGCCTCCCAAACGTTGATATGGCGCGACAGCGATGAACGGTTAAAGGTATTTAACGACGAGCTGAATAACCTGGGACTGTGTATGACGGAAGGCGGGCATTTCTGGCATGTGCTCGACCAGCCGCGGCGGGAAAGGCTCCGCACTCACGTGGCTTATCGATCAATATCGTTATCGTACCGGGCAACGGCCCACCACCGTCGCCGTCGGCGACAGTCCTAACGATGTCAGTATGCTGGACGTGGCGGATTATGCCGTTATTGTCCAGGGATTCAGCAAGCAGCCGTCATTGTGAAAATGACGATCCGCAACGGGTGTACCGCACCCGGGCTCGCGGCCCTGAAGGCTGGAGCGAAGGAGTGGAACATGTCATGAACACGCTATCCCGTTGAGCACACGCGATTACGTCCTGCCTGTTTGGCCTGATAAAGACGTCGGTCGGCGATGGATTGCAGATGTTCAAAATCGTAATCGCCTCCGGGGATGGCGCAACTGACGCCAAACGAGGCGGTGATACGGATCGTGGTATTCGGTCGCGCCAGAATTTCTTTGCTGTTAAGACGCTCGCGGATGCGTTCGGCGATAGCCGCCGCCTCTGGCAGCAGCGTATTCGGCAGCACCACACAAAACTCCTCGCCCCCGACGCGCCCGGCGATATCGTCGCCGCGCAACGCCTTACGTAATATTCCCGCCGCATGAATTAACGCCTGATCGCCGGCCTGGTGACCCCAGGTATCATTGATCCGCTTAAAATAATCGAGATCGATTTGAATCAGGCTAAAGGGCAGCCCCTGGTGCTGGCAACGTGCAGCGATCCGTTTCGCCCGCTCAATAAACGCGCCGCGACTGTACAGGTGGGTGTGTGAGTCATACGAGACGCGCCAGCGCAGGGTTTCCTGCAACCGGTACATATTACGGACCATACGGCGCAGCACATACCAGGAGCCCAGCAACATCAGGGAAAACAGCAACCACAATATCCCCAGCACCAGCAGGATACTGCCAAACTCACCGGACAGGCTCTGCTTCAGGGAGTAACTTCTGACCAGCATCCCGTCAAAAAAATTCAGCTTCGCCCAACTCACATAGCGACTGCCGATGCGCATGCCACCCTGACTGTGCTGCTTCATTTCCCCGGACAAAATCTCACGATCGCGCTGAGTGAATCCGCTGGCAGCAGGTGACGTCGCCGCCGAAGAAGCAATAACCTGAAAATCATTATCGAGCAGTAAAATTTCACCGTTTTCACGGCGAAACATCGCTTCGTTCAGGAAGGTGTTCATCGTACCCTGCGGGAAATCCATTGCCAGTACGCCATACCACTGGTTCTGATAATCCAGCGGCAGGCTGGCGGTGATAACGTGGTCGCCTTCCCGGTTTACTTCTTTGTTGCGGGTCCAGCGAACGCCGCGTTGCGGATTGTTTTGCTGCGTATGACTGTGGAAATAAGGCCGCGTGATTAACCGGTGATAGCGCGAAGCAATCGCGTCGGCGGCGGGATGTTGCGCATTAGAAAGAAAAAAACCGGCGCGCGAGGTATAGAAAGTCCGGTGCTGACTCTCCTGCTGCGGGTTGGCGAGCTGCAGGATCGCCCCAAACTCCAGCGCAGCAATCAGTTCTCTTTCAAGCCGCTGCTCATCACGATTGAGCAGCGGGTTTTTCCGGACATGCTCATCCGAGACGCCATTGATGGGTAACCCCCGCGTGGCATCCAGGCGGATTTGCCAGGCGTCCGAATGGCGCTGCCGCGAAAATTCCGCCAGCGCCGCATCGGTACGATTGGTGGATATCGGCGAACTCAGGGCATGCTGCATCGCCGCGCGATAAAACTGGAGTTTGTCGACGCTGTACTGAAGATGGCGATCCAGTGCGGCGGCGATATTTTGTATGCGGTTTTTTTGGCTTGCGGTCCAGCCATTTTCCAGCACCACCATTTCACGCCATGTCAGCAAGGTGGAGCACAGAAACACCACCAGAAAGCAGATATTGACGATTTTAATCGGGTGTTTTAACCGCCACGGATGCTGTTTAGTTTCAGCCGACACGCGCAACGCTCCCTGGAAACAGCCCGAGCCGCGCAAGGCATCGGGGAAGATATTTAAACCTGAAACCGGCAGATAAAAGGGTGCTGATTTCTGTGTCTTACGCTGTCGTACCCGTTCACTCTCAACGCGCCAGAGAGATCCGGCTGGTCTTCATCATCAACGCGTGCGACGGGCGGAGATCGTCTGATTTCCCACATCGCGCTACCTTAACTGGCGGCGATGGCGGGCTTCCCGTCGTTTTTCACTCTGTATAGGTTATATTCTGGCATAACGTCGCGCCTGCGCCGTCAGAATCAGGCGATAAATTAACGGCTGAGGCTGCGTCATACCTGTGCCGGAAGTGAAATAAAAAGGGAAACCTTTCGGCTTCCCTCTTCAATGTCAATGCCCTGCATTGCTGACATGCGGTCAGTGGTTTTCTTCTCGTGAAGCCGGTTGACCCACCATTAACTCATCTTCACGAAAAGCTTCACGCTGCACGCCGTAACCGTCATACCAGCGGCATTCCACCATGCCGCTGGAGTAACCCGTCACCACCATGCGCGGACCACCATTTTTGCGCTTAACCTCATCGCTGACCACAAAGACCATACCTGCCTCCTTAATCAGTGTGAAACGATTACAACATAGTCAATTATGGTGATCTTTGCCTGGTTCCTTCAGTGATTTTGGAGGAAAAATCCTAATGGGCTGGTTTGCCGCGCAGCCGACCAATCAGGTTCACGACCACCAGCACAATCGTTCCGATGATGAATCCCCACCACCAGATTGAATAACAATGGTAACAGCGCTTGCCCGATCCCGCCGCCCTGCTCCGCCAGTGTTCAATGGCATGATGCACCGGCGCAAAACCGTGAACCACAATACCGCCGCCGACCAGGAACATTGCCAGGGTGCCGAGAATCGATAACGCTTTCATTAACCACGGAGCGGTAACCAGCAGCGCTTTACCGATACCTTTGGCGATTGCCGACGATTTTTTCTCCAGCCAGAAACCCAGATCGTCGAGTTTAACAATGACGCCGACAATCCCATAAACGCCAATGGTCACCACAATCGCGATACCGGACAGTACCAGCACCTGATTCAGAAGCGGCGCATCCGCCACAATGCCCAGCGTGATCGCTACGATCTCCGCCGACAGTATGAAATCGGTACGAATTGCGCCTTTGACTTTATCGCGCTCATACACCAGCGGGTCCTGCGCGGCGATAGCGTCAAGACGCGCCTGCCGCTCTTCCGGCGTTTCTTTATGTTTACGCGCCTGCCAGGAGTGCACGACTTTTTCGACGCCTTCAAAGCATAAAAACGCGCCGCCCACCATCAGCAGCGGCGTAATTGCCCAGGGCGCGAATGCGCTAATAATCAGGGCCAGCGGCACCAGAATCAGCTTATTGAGAAACGAGCCTTTCGCCACACTCCAGACCACAGGCAATTCGCGGTTTGCCCTGACGCCGGAGACCTGCTGGGCGTTCAGCGACAAATCGTCTCCGAGAACGCCTGCGGTTTTTTTTGCCGCCAGTTTGCCCATCATCGACACATCATCAAGTAGCGTGGCGATATCATCCAGTAATGTTAATAAACTACTCCCGGCCAAAGTGAACATCCTTCTGTATGGTTTTATTGCCCCAAAGTATGGAACAAAAGCAGGGTGAGCGGTATTAAACTCTGCGGCTATCAGAATGTTGAACAGCGGCCGCTGGTTATTCCTGCGCCATCCGCTCCGCTCACATGAGCAGTTTTCATTAATAACACTGTCAACAATTATTTAACGCATTTAGAACATTAAAACCCTCGCAACTGATATAATTTTCGCGTTCACTATAAGCCCGTTATGCTTCCGCGATGGCGTGCGTTATTCACATCGATCCCCGTGAAGTGTCTCGTTTTTCTTATTTTGGCGTCGCCCTTGCAGCGATGCGTTGGCGTTTTCTTAATCAAGTCGTGAGGGAGTATGCGTTTCGGAAAACTGTTGCCTCTTATCGGGGCACTCTTTGCGTTGTATATCATTTGGGGTTCGACCTATTTCGCGATTGCCGTTGGGGTTAAAAGCTGGCCGCCGTTTCTGATGGCTGGCGTGCGGTTTGTCGCGGCGGGCTCTGTGCTACTGGCATTTCTGCTGGCAACCGGCCATAAATTGCCTGCCATGCGTCCGATGCTAAACGCCGCCATGATTGGCGTGCTGCTGTTAGCGGTAGGGAACGGTTTTGTGACCGTTGCGGAACACCAGAACGTTCCGTCCGGGATTGCCGCGGTAATGGTGGCGACCGTACCGCTCTTTACCCTCATTTTTAGCCGCTTTTTTGGCATTCAAACCCGCAAACTGGAGTGGTTGGGCATTGCCATAGGCCTTGCCGGTATCGTCTTGCTTAACAGCGGCGGCAACCTCAACGGTAATCCCTGGGGTGCGTTGCTTATTCTGATTGGCTCGCTGAGCTGGGCTTTTGGCTCCGTCTACGGTTCACGGATTGAATTGCCGGTTGGCATGATGGCAGGCGCGATTGAGATGCTTTCCGCCGGGATTATACTTCTGCTGGCTTCTCTGTTAACCGGTGAAAAACTGACGGCAGTGCCCGATCTGTCCGGCTTCCTTGCGCTCGGATATCTGACGGTTTTTGGTTCACTTATCGCAATCAATGCGTATATGTTTTTAATTCGCAACGTAACGCCAGCGGTGGCGACCAGCTATGCCTACGTTAACCCGGTGGTGGCGGTTCTGCTGGGCACCAGTTTCGGCGGCGAAAGCCTGTCGAGAACAGAATGGCTGGCGCTGGGGATTATTATCTTCGCGGTGATACTGGTCACGCTGGGTAAATATCTGTTTCCGGCAAAGCCGGTCATTAAGTCCTGCTCCACCGGGAAATAACGCTTACAGGGCATGGATGCCCTGTGTGTCGATTTCAGCCATGTCTCCGCCGTCGCAGACCCACTCTTCAATCCGCTCGCATAACGCCGCATCCGTGAGTTTAAGCCGACCGCGTAAGGCGCATTCCCAAATGATTAATACCCGCCATCCTTCTGCACGCAACTGCTCTGCATCCCGCCTGTCACGTGCGACATTACCGTTGATTTTTGTCATCCAGAATTCGGTGCGGGTGGCGGGAACCTTGAATAAATAGCAGTGATGGCGGTGCCAGAAGCAGCCGTGTGTAAAGATGACGCAGCGGTATTCATCAATCACAAAGTCGGGCTTTCCGGCGAGCGAGGCGTCCTGCGCGCGCCAGTTAAAGCCGATTGATGTCAGTAACGGCGCGATGCGTTTCTCAATGGCGGTGTCACGCGTGGCAATCGCCCGCATATTTTTGCTGCGTATCGCCTTACTGTGAACATCCGCCATCCGTCACTCCTTTCGCTGCGCTACCGCCTGAAGTATGCGTGATTCAAGAAGTTTAGCGACTGCCGCGAAAACCGGCACCACCACGGAGTTGCCAAACTGCCGGTAGGCCTGGGTATCGGATACCGGAATTCGGAACTGTTGTTGCATCGGCGATTCGAAGCCCATCAGCCTCGCGCATTCACGCGGCGTCAACCGGCGTGGGCGTTGCAACTGATTTGTCGGGTCGTCGAAATCCGCTTCGCCCAGCGCTTTATCCCAGCCCCGATCCACCAGAATTTCCGCGCCGTCTTTGTAATAACGCGCCGATAAAGTGCGCGCTACGCTCAGCGGATCCTGCGGATTCACCATGCCAAACCCAAAACCGTTGCCTTTGGCCTGATGCTTTTTCGCGTAGCGATAAAGGTATTTCCATAATATCGGGCTCAGGATGTAACGCGCATCAACGTCGCTGTCGAGAAGTTCGCCCAGCGCGGGGCGTTTTTGAGGATAAAACCGACTGATGTCGCGCAGCGTAAAGCCAGGATGCAGATTGAGATCGCGCCTGAATCCTACCAGTACAATACGTTCACGGTGCTGGGGAAGAAAATGTTTACCGTCGATGATTTTCGGATCGTCCGGGCCGAAGTCGTGGGCGTTCGCCACTTCATATCCCAGTTCATCAAGGGTCTGCATAATGATGCGAAAGGTGTTGCCATTGTCATGGCTTTTGAGGTTCTTCACGTTCTCAAGAACAAAAATCGCAGGCTTTTTGGCAGCGATAATCCGCGCCACATCGAAAAACAACGTGCCTTGCGTGTCGCAGGCAAAACCATGGGCGCGACCCAGCGCGTTTTTCTTGGAGACGCCCGCGAGTGAGAACGGCTGACAAGGAAAGCCCGCCAGCAGGACATCGTGATCGGGCATGACGGCATCAATATGTCGGAACGCCGCGTCGTCCGTCACATCCGGCTGGTTACTCAGCGTCACGTCACGAATATCTTCATTAAAGGTGTGATGAAGAGGGTCGCAATACAGGTTAGCTTTATACGTGCGTACCGCGTGTTTATTCCACTCGCTGGTAAACACGCACTGCCCGCCTATGGATTCAAAACCCCGGCGAATGCCGCCAATGCCCGCAAACAGATCGACAAAACGGAACGCATAGTGCGGATGATGCTGTGGCGGCAGCGGCAAATGAACCGCCAGCCGGGCGGCTTCAGCGGGGGTGATCCGCACAACATGCTCTCCCGCCAGCTCTTTTTTCAGGTGAGTGCGATTCCACATTTGCACGCCGATGTCGTTTAACATCTTTAAGAGCGTTTTGGTGTCGTAAATCTCGCTCAGTTTGCGTAAAACAGCAGCAGAAGAGTGATACGCGTCAAGCGCGGCGGCAGCGTTGTGCGCCGTAGCAGGTTGATTTTCCAGCATTACATAAGCCATTCGGGAGCAATTAACATAAGAGTATCATAAAACCCGCCGCGACCGGTCGCCGCATCGTTTCACAACGAGAAACGACGCAACACCTCTTCATCCAGCGCCAAATGATCGCCGCGCAGCTCGCTGCTGAGCTTCGCCATAAACGTCACCAGGAAGTTGGCGTTATGACGGGCCAGCGCCCTGCCCTTTTCCGTCTGCATGGTTTCCGGCAGTTTAAGGAGTTTGCTCTGGAAATGATCCAGCGCCCAGCGCCTGTCGTCGAGTTTGCGATGCGTCGCGAAAGGATCGTCAGCATCAAATAACGGATTCGCAAGTTGACCGGATACATAAAACACCCGCGCCAGGCCAATTGCTCCAAGCGCTTCAAGACGGTCTGCGTCCTGAACGATTTTGGCTTCATGGCTTTGCGGCGCAATGCCGGCGCTAAAACTATGGGCTTCAATGGCGTGCGCCACGCCCGGGTAGAGCGCAACCGGGAATTCAGGGAACTCGCTGGCAAGCAGTGCCAGTGTGCGCTTTGCTGCAAGACGGGAAGACAGGTGCCGTTCAGGATGATTTTTCGGCAAACTGACAATGTCATGAAAATAACAGGCCGTCAGTATGATTAACGGCTCTGCCTGGGCGCCCATTATACGCTGCGCGGTTCCCCACACGCGTCGAAAATGGGCGATATCATGCGCGCCGTCTTCGTCAGTAAAGTGTTCTTGCAGATAACGTTCGTATTTACTTTGCCAGTCATCCAGTATCATCACGGCGCTCCTGGAAATTGCGATGGCCGATGCTAACACGTTATCCGGGAAAATTAATCACGCCGAGGACGGGTGTACCACGCCACCGCACCCAGCACCGCGCCGATAGCGCTCATCACCGTGGCGCCAAGCAGTGCGCCCAACCATTTACCCGACGCCGTCGCCATAGACCAGTCCGACGTGGCACCTGGCGGCGCCTCTATACCGCTGACGATCCACAAATAGCGCGCCATAACCCATAAAAAATAACCGAAGTACGCATAAAACGCCCATAGCGCCAGTTTTCCGCCGGGGCTGCGTTGATTCCTTTCTTCCTTGCTGAAACCTAATTTTGCTCATACTCAAAATTGCCATCAGGGTTTGTGATTTTAGTCACACATTTTCACTCTGTGAAAGATCTTTTCCTCTGATTTCTGAATTAAAGAAACCGTTAATATTGCTCCTTCGTGGGAAGTTCATTTTCAAACAGGCCCTTTTATTGTCCAATAAAAGACATTGATGTAAAAATTTGATACAGCATCTTTTGCGCTTAAACGTAAACACATTTATTAAAATACACCCTGATATTATTCACGTGATAAATACATCGCATTAATAACTGGCAAAATTTTCTCTACACTTGCCATTTTTTAAGATAAATACGTACAAATTGTCATAAAAATAACCGTAAAAAATAAATGCCATTAATTAGTGATTGAAATGCAGAAACCCATAATATCTTCAATAAATACAACAGGATATATAAATAAATTCTTCTTATGTAATTAATGAAAGTATTTCTAAAACACATATTTACGCACTTGATTATTATTTTGAAATATCTAGAAAAATTAAGTTACATATAATTTAGCTAAAAATTTTGGCGTGACCCGTTAATATCCCGGTGCATATCAACGCGTCTTTTAGAAACATTACAAGGAAAGCAATATGAATAGGAAAGTACTGGCACTTGTTATTCCTGCTTTATTAGCAGCAGGCGCAGCTCACTCTGCGGAAATGTATAATAAAAATGGTAACAAAGTAGATTTTTACGGCAAAATCGATGCCCGCCATCAGTTCTCTGACAAACCCTGGCGATGACGGCGATATGACCTACGCCCGTCTGGGTATGAAAGGCGAAACACAAATCAACCCTGCATTAGTGGGCTATGGCCAGTGGGAATTCAACATCAACGCGAATGGCTATGAAAACGGCGGCAGCGGGTTCTCTACGCGTCTGGCGTTTGCAGGCCTGAAATTTGGCGAATTCGGTTCATTCGATTATGGCCGTAACTACGGCGTGCTGTACGATGTGGAAGCCTGGACCGATATGCTGCCAGTTTTCGGTGGTGACTCTTACACCTACACTGACAACTTTATGACCACCCGTGCCGATGGCCTGGCTACTTACCGCGTTACCGATTTCTATGGTCTGGTCGATGGCCTGAATTTTGCCCTTCAGTATCAGGGCGCGAATGAAGGTAAAAGCGGCGAGCAAGAAGGCACCGGCAACCGCGGCAACAGCAATATTCGTAAAGACAACGGCGACGGTTGGGGTATTTCCACCACTTATGACTTCGGTATGGGCTTCAGCGCTGGCGCGGCTTATGCGTCTTCTGACCGTACCAACGACCAGGTTAATCGTAGTACCGCAGGCGGCGACAAAGCTGACGCATGGACTGTCGGTCTGAAATATGACGATAACAATATTTACCTTGCCGCCATGTATGCGGAAACCCGCAACATGACGCCGTTCGGCGATAATAATGCAAATATCGCTAACAAAACCCAGAATTTTGAAGTTACCGCACAGTACCTGTTTGACTTCGGTCTGAAACCGGAAGTGTCATACCTGCAATCTAAAGGTAAAAACCTGGCTCAGGATGGTCGCATTGCAAACCGCTATGACGATCAAGACCTGGTGAAATACGTATCCGTAGGTTCCTACTACTACTTCAACAAAAACTTCTCCACCTATGTTGATTACAAAATCAACCTGCTGGATGAAGACGACGAGTTCTACAAAGCCGCTGGCAATCTCTACTGACGATGTGGTCGGTATTGGTATGATTTACCAGTTCTAATTTTGTGAAACTGCTGCGTGCCTGGTCAACCCTGGCCGCGTGACGGTAACCATGCAAAGCCTGAGTTTGGGAAACTGAACCCAGGCTTTTTTGCTGGAAAGACGCACAGGTAAAGGACCATGCAGATTTATCTGCTCGCGCTTTTAAGTTTGAGGGAAGACAATACAGGCACCGCACAGCAAGTGTGACCGGCGTCGTTGAAAGGAAGGTAGCTAACTGTTTGAATAGTGGCGGAGAGAGGGGGATTTGAACCCCCGGTAGAGTTGCCCCTACTCCGGTTTTCGAGACCGGTCCGTTCAGCCGCTCCGGCATCTCTCCGTTTTGAACGGTTGCCATAATGCCAGGATCTTTGGCATTTTAATAGCCCTTGCCCTTTCGATTTTGTTCAAACGATGACTTTGCGAGCAGATAGATGATTAAGTGGCCGTGGAAAACGAGTGAATCCACTTCGACATCATCCCTACCCTGGGATGATGCGTTTACTCTTCCTGTACTGGCAGGCTTTTCGGCCAGTGAACAACAGAAATTAATCCGTCTCGCGGAGCGTTTCTTACAACAAAAAAGGCTGGTCCCTCTTCAGGGATTTGAGCTGGACGAACTAAAAACAGCGCGTATCGCTCTGCTCTTTTGCCTGCCTGTGCTTGAGCTGGGGGTCGAATGGCTGGATGGTTTTCACGAAGTGCTGATCTACCCCGCGCCTTTTGTGGTGGACGATGAATGGGAAGATGACATTGGTCTGGTTCATAACCAGCGCTCGGTACAATCCGGCCAAAGCTGGCAGCAGGGGCCAGTGGTACTCAACTGGCTCGATATCCACGACTCGTTTGACGTCTCCGGCTTTAATCTGATTGTTCATGAAGTGGCCCATAAGCTGGATATGCGCAACGGCGACAGAGCCAACGGCATTCCGTTTATCGCGTTGCGCGATGTCGCTGGCTGGGAGCACGATTTACATGCCGCCATGAGTAATATCCAGGATGAAATCGACCTGGTCGGTGAAAACGCCACCAGTATTGATGCTTATGCCGCCACGGATCCTGCTGAGTGCTTTGCCGTACTGTCTGAATACTTTTTTAGTGCGCCGTTGCTGTTTGCACCACGCTTTCCTTCACTCTGGCAACGCTTTTGCCAGTTTTATCGCCAGGATCCCCTTAAACGGCTATACCCTGGAGAGTCAGGTGCCGATGCCGTCGGTTTTCAGCTGCATTAATCATCAGACTGACGTTAAAACAGGCAATTGAATCAACGCGTTAAATTTTGCATTGACACAAAAAGGGCTCGCCATTACTATGCGACCCGTTCACACGATTCCTCTGTAGTTCAGTCGGTAGAACGGCGGACTGTTAATCCGTATGTCACTGGTTCGAGTCCAGTCAGAGGAGCCAAATTTGAAAAGCCCGCTTAAGGAAACTTAAGCGGGCTTTTTGCTGTCAGGCTTTTTTAACGTCCGGCTGTTGTAGCTGCTCCCCCGCCATCACTTTCTGCGCCCGCAACCACACAATCTGCGCCTGTACGGCAACCATAATGGCAATAAGCACAATAATTTCGCCAAAGCCGTTATGCGGTTGCGGATGGTTAAAGTATAACCAGGTACCAAGTACACATTTAAAGGCCACCAGCCCGAGGAATAAACCTATCGTCAGCGCATTTCCCTGGCTGTAGATTTGGCATCAATCACGGTAAGGCGGGTCAGATTACCACGCATCACGCCAGTCACCGCACTCGCGCCGACACTTAACACCACGGTTGCCCATGCGATAGCGTCAGTCGGGAGATAAAACCCACCAATGATCAGGCCAACAATGGCGTAAATTTTCGCCATTTTGAACCGGCCATGCTCACGGACTTCACTGCGGATCGTTTGTTTGTAAACGGACCAGGCTGTCAGGGCAATCAGCATCAGGATTTGGGTGGTCGTCATTTTTCACCTCAGCGGTTGAGAGTAACGGGCGATGAAAAAATCTTACCACTGGAAAGATAAACATCACATCAACCAAACCCACGAAAAAAAAACCAGGCGCTAAAGCCTGGTTTTTCTGAATTGCTGCGGATCAGAAAGCTATACCACCCGTTGAAGCGTTGATTTGTACCGGCATGCCGGAGCGGCGTTCAAGCGCTTCCGTGACCAACTGCTCGTTGGCATCCGGGCTTTTGATCTCTTTACGCAATGTAGACGTCAGCGTAATGGGCACTTTTTTATCCGATTCAAATTCCGTACGGTTGCGCGACAGCGGTTCGTGCACTTCCAGCCAGCGGCTTCCATCCGGCTCAACGGTGGTTTTCACCGGTTGATCGATCAGCTGTACGCGGGTTCCCACCGGGACATTATCAAACAGGAATTTAATGTCATCATCGCGCAGACGGATACAGCCCTGGCTCACACGCAAACCAATACCGAAATTGGCATTAGTGCCGTGGATGGCATACAAACGGCCAATATAGATGGCATACAGACCCATTGGGTTATCCGGTCCGGCCGGAACAAACGCCGGTAAGGTAATGCCTTCTTTTGCATATTCGCGACGGGTATTGGCAGTGGGCGTCCAGGACGGGGCTTCCTGTTTGCGTTCCACTTTAGTCACCCAGTTACGCGGCGTCTCCCTGCCCGCCTGGCCGATGCCAATTGGCAGCACCACCACGGTGTCGCTGTCCGGCGGATAGTAGTAAAGACGCATCTCCGCGCTGTTAACCACAATCCCTTTGCGTGGCGTATCCGGCAGGATCACCTGCTGGGGAATAATCAACTGGCTGCCCGGTTTCGGCAAATACGGGTCCACGCCCGGATTGGCTTCCAGCATGTTACTCAGCCCGAGCCCATACATCGCTGCGAAATACTCCAGCGGCTCAGTATTGCCTTCGGGCACCGTAATGGTCACGTTACTGCCTACCAGGCGGCTGCCTTCAGGAGGCAATGGATAGGTTGTCGCCCAGGCGACACGCAGTGTCGAAACCAGAAGTAAAAATGAAACAATCAATAAACGAAGCATAGCGTTCCTTATCGAGTCAGAACTTTAAGCATAGATTGTCAAAAGATGACTGGATGTAACAGAAGTATGATCTTATAGCCACCTTCGCCCAAAACGCCCATTCTCTTCTGTCCTAAAAAGTCCTTCGCATGCGCAAAAACGCCGCAGAAAATTGATAACAATTATCATTTGCCACTTTATATAGCTTAAGCTAAGTTTTATAGCAGATGCTATAAACGAATAAATATCAAACAGGAGACGGGCATGACATTCACGGGCAGATGGCGCAACGCAATCCTGATCGCCTCACTGGCTGGCGGCGTATTGCTGTCGTTTCAGGCCAGCGCACAGGAGAAATTCAAAGCGGTAACGACATTCACCGTGATTGCCGATATGGCAAAAAATGTCGCGGGCGACGTCGCGGAGGTGGAGTCCATTACTAAACCCGGTGCGGAAATTCATGAATACCAGCCTACGCCCGGCGATATCAAACGTGCCCAGGGCGCAAAGCTTATCCTGGCAAATGGCATGAATCTCGAACTGTGGTTTCAAAAGTTTTACCAGCATCTGAAAGGTGTACCGGAGGTGGTGGTCACCCGAGGCATCACGCCAGTCGCGATTGGCAATGGGCCCTATCAGGGAAAACCCAATCCTCATGCCTGGATGTCGCCGGATAACGCGATGATCTATGTCGATAATATCCGCGATGCGTTTATTCAGTACGATCCGGCGAATGCCGGGACCTATCGCGCCAATGCACAGCGTTATAAAGAAAAAATCGCCGCCACCCTCGCGCCATTGCATCAAAAACTCGATGAATTACCCGCCGGGCAGCGCTGGCTGGTCACCAGCGAAGGTGCCTTCTCCTATCTGGCCCGCGATATGGGGCTGAAAGAGTTATATCTTTGGCCAATCAATGCCGATCAGCAGGGTACGCCGCAGCAGGTGCGTAACGTGGTGGATACCATTAAGCGCGAAAATATCCCCACCATTTTTAGTGAAAGTACCGTTTCCGATAAACCCGCCCGTCAGGTTGCCCGGGAAACGAGCGCGCATTATGGCGGTGTGTTGTATGTCGATTCGCTCAGCAGCGCCGACGGTCCGGTACCGACCTATATCGATTTGTTGCGCGTCACCACCGACACCATTGTCACCGGCATTCGCGAGGGGGCAGCACCATGATTTCGCCATTCAGGCGCGATAACGCGCCAGTTATCGCTCATCAGGGGCCTGGCGTCGTGGTAAACCAGGCAACGGTCACCTGGCGCAACGGCCATACGGCGCTGCGCGACGCCTCTTTTCAACTCCCACAAGGCAGTATTACCGCCCTGCTGGGTGTCAACGGTGCCGGCAAATCCACCCTGTTTAAAGCCATTATGGGCCTGGTGCCGCTGGCGAAGGGTGACATCACGCTCCTGGGGATGCCGGTCAAAACCGCGCTTCGCGGCAATCAGGTGAGTTATGTCCCCCAGTCTGAAGAGGTGGACTGGAATTTCCCGGTGCTGGTGGAAGATGTGGTTATGATGGGCCGTTACGGCTATATGGGCTGGCTTCGCCGCCCGTCCGCCGCCGATCGCCACGCCGTTGATCAGGCGCTCGCCCGGGTGGATATGGCGCACTTACGCCAGCGGCAAATCGGTGAGCTGTCCGGCGGGCAGAAAAAGCGCGTGTTCTTAGCCCGTGCGCTGGCTCAAAACGGTCAACTGATCCTGCTGGATGAACCCTTTACCGGCGTTGATGTGAAAACCGAGCAGCAAATTGTCGCGTTACTCGGCCAGCTTCGCGATGAGGGAAGAACGCTGCTGGTTTCCACCCATAATCTGGCCAGCGTGCCCGCTTTTTGCGACCACACATTACTGATAAACGGCAGCGTGGTGGCATGCGGCAAAACCGCCGAGACGTTTACCCGCGCCAATATCGAGCAGGCATTCGGCGGCGTTTCTCATCATTTATTCAGCACCGTCGCCGCCCCCTGTCAGGAGGCGATATGACGTGGTTGCTTGAACCTTTTCAGTACGGCTGGATGGTAAACGCCATGTGGGTGTCGGCGCTGGTCGGCGGCGTCTGCGCATTCCTCTCCTGCTATTTAATGCTCAAAGGCTGGTCGTTAATTGGCGATGCGCTTTCTCATGCGATTGTGCCGGGCGTGGCGGGCGCCTGGATGCTTGGCCTGCCCTTTTCGCTCGGGGCGTTTTTCTCCGGTGGACTGGCGGCTGCGGCGATGCTGTTTCTGAACCACCGCACCCGGCTGCGGGAAGATGTCATCATCGGTCTGATCTTTTCCTCTTTTTTTGCCCTCGGGCTGTTTATGGTGTCGCTCAACCCAACAGCCGTGAATATTCAAACCATTGTGATGGGGAACGTGCTGACCATCGCCCCGGAAGATATTCTCCAGTTGTCCGTTATCTGCGGCATTACGCTGCTGATCCTGTTGATTAAATGGAAAGATTTACTGGTCACGTTTTTTGACGAGACCCACGCCCGCGCCATTGGGCTTAATCCGGTCTGGCTAAAATGCCTCTTTTTTACGCTGCTTTCGGCCTGTACCGTGGCGGCGCTGCAAACCGTCGGCGCGTTCCTGGTGATTTCACTGGTGGTCACGCCAGGCGCGACAGCGTGGTTGTTCACCGATCGTTTTCCCCGCCTGATTATTATCGCCGTGGCGCTCGGCAGCCTGAGTTGCTTCTTCGGCGCATGGCTCAGTTACTACCTTGATGGCGCGACAGGCGGCATTATCGTTACGCTGCAAACGCTGATTTTTGTGCTGGCGTTCTTCTTCGCGCCCCGGCATGGCGTTCTCGCTGCCCGGAGACGCCGTTTAACGCGTCAGGTGGTGCCCCATGGTTGAGTGGATTATGGCCCCGCTGGGCTTCGACTTTATGGTGAATGCGCTGATTATCTCCGCGCTGATCGCCCTTCCCTGCGCACTGTTATCCTGCTTTTTAGTGCTTAAGGGCTGGGCGCTGATGGGCGATGCCATGAGCCACGCGGTCTTTCCAGGTGTGGTGATCGCCTGGATGCTCGGCCTGCCTTTTGCTTCCGGGGCCTTTGTCGCGGGGATGTTGTGCGCGCTGGCAACGGGATATTTAAAAGATAACAGCCGTATTCGTCACGATACGGCGATGGGCATTGTGTTTTCCGGTATGTTTGGATTTGGGCTGGTGCTCTACGTCTGGTTGCAACCCGACGTGCATCTGGATCATATCCTGTTTGGCGATATGTTAGGTATCGGCTTCGCCGACATTCGCGATACGGCGCTGGTCACGCTGCTTACCGTCGGGATTATCGCCGCGATTTGGCGCGATTTACTGCTCCACGCCTTCGATCCAGTCCAGGCGCAGGCGGTGGGATTACACACCCGGCTGTTGCATTACGGGTTGCTGGCGCTGTTAGCGCTGACGATTGTGGCGTCCCTAAAAGCGGTGGGGATCATTCTCGCGATTGCGATCCTGATCGCCCCGGGCGCAATTGCTTTCTTACTGACCCGCACATTTGGCGCAATGTTGCTGGTGTCGGTGGCGGTGGCGATGGTGGCCTCGCTGAGCGGCGTCTGGCTGTCGTTTTATCTCGACAGCGCGCCTGCACCCACCATTGTGCTGGTATTCAGTCTGCTGTTCGTTCTGGCGATGCTGGCTAACCGACGTCAGTCAGCATTGCCCTCCAGCGCCTGAGGCGGGGCTTTTTTCCTGCGCGGATATTTTTGCAGCCAGCGCCCGCTGATCATGCGCCAGTAAAAGAAGGCACCGCGCACTGCCCAGTCGAGGAACATACCGAGCCAGACCCCGATGACGCCCATGCCGAGCACTATACCCAGCGTATAACCGGCGACAACGCGACAGCCCCACATCCCCAACATGGTGACCCACATGGCAAAGCGGGCGTCGCGCGCGCCTTTTAACCCTGCCGGCAACACCCACGCCGCCGCCCATATCGGCATAAACAGCGCGTTGAGCCACAGCAGATGTTTCACCACCTCAATGACATCCTGCTCACGGGTATAAAAGGAGGCGATGATCCCGGCGAACGGCGCGCTCAACCAGGCGATAGCGGTTAGCCCGAGCGTCGAGATCCAGAAGATATGACGTAATTGCAGCTCGGCCTGGGCAATTTGACCCTTACCCAAACGCTTGCCGACAATAATGGTGGACGCGGAGCCCAGCGCGTTACCCGGCAGGTTGATCAACGCAGCGACGGAAAAGGCGATAAAGTTACCGGCGATCACGTTAGTCCCCATCCCGGCGACGAACATTTGGGTCAGTAATTTCCCGCCGTTAAACAGTACCGATTCCACGCTCGCCGGTACGCCAATCCCCAGCACTTCCCGCAGAATAGCCATATCGAGGCGGGTAAAGTAGCTGCGCAGCGTAATGCGCAGCGCCGGATTAAAGCCGATCATTAGCACATAAATAATCCCCAGCGCGCCAATGTAGCGTGACAGGGTCAGGCCGAGGCCAGCGCCGGTGAATCCCAACCCGTCCCAGGAAAAAACGCCATAAATGAGCACGCTGCTGATGATGATATTCAGAATGTTCATGCCGCCGTTAATCAACAGCGGAATTTTAGTATTGCCCGCGCCACGCAACGCGCCGCTGCCAATCAACGTGATGGCTGCCGCCGGATAACTCCAGACGGTAAGTTGCAGGTAGTTTAAGGCAAGCAGTTTCACCTCGCGCGAAGCCTCGCCCGCCACGACATCGATAATCTGCTCGCCGAAATAGTGGATCACAGCGGCCAGCACAACGGCCACGATGGTCATCAAAATCAGTGATTGCCGCGCCGCCGCCCGGGCGCGTTTGGGATCGCGTTTGCCGAGGCTGAAGGCCACCACCACTGTGGTACCGAGATCGATGGCGGCGAAAAAGGCCAGAATCACCATGTTAAAACTGTCGGCCAGACCCACGCCCGCCATCGCCTCTTTGCCCAGCCAGCTCACAAGGAAGGTGCTGAGCACGCCCATCAGCAGTACGCAGGTGTTTTCGATAAAAATCGGTACCGCCAGCGGCATGATTTCCCGCCAGTAGAGGGTACGATAACTCTTTCTACGACCGTGCCAGCGCGTGCGCGACAGCATGCGCTGCAGCGAAGTGGATAAGCTCAAGGTGAATCCGTCAGGAAAGTAAAACAACTTTTCAATGATGATAGAGGAACAGCATTCCTGCAAAGTATTTCCACATTTTTTGTTGGCGTTTTCAGCAAAGTGCCGTCAAAGTGGCCAGTTGCTTCGCGAAGAGATAAATCGGGTTTGACAAAAACTTTTGCCCCGTTAAGATAACCCTCCAAACCGATTCCTCTGTAGTTCAGTCGGTAGAACGGGCGGACTGTTAATCCGTATGTCACTGGTTCGAGTCCAGTCAGAGGAGCCAAATTTGAAAAGCCCGCTTAAGGAAACTTAAGCGGGCTTTTTGCTTACCAGCATAAACTGCCAGGCTGGCACGTCATCCGGTTGAACACGGTCAAATCTGATAATCGATAACCACTTCATCGCTTTCAAGCGCCAGGCGTTTAATCTCATCCACCGTCAGGGCCGAATTGCATAATTCGATAAAGCGCCAGACATAATTACGTTGCAGTTGCCCGCGCTTTAGCCCCAGCCAGACGGTATTGGCGTCAAATAGATGACGCGCATCCAGCCGGACGAGATTGCCGCCATCATGCTCGCCGCTGGCCTGCTCCGCCACAATCCCTATTCCCAACCCCAGTTCGACATAGGTTTTAATCACATCGGAATCCTGAGCGCTGAGAACGATATCTGGCACGATACTTTTACGTGAAAACGCCTCGTCAATACGCGAACGCCGGTAATGCCCTGCCGGTATGTGATGAGCGGCCAGCGCCCCAAATCATCAAGAGTCACCGGTGAAGCCTGTAATATCGGATGATCGGCGGGTACCAGCAAACTGTGCGACCAGCGAAACCACGGATAGGCCACCAGCAGCGGGTCGTTGCTTAAGCGCTCGCTGGCAATACCGATATCCGCCGTGCCGTTCTCCAGCAGGGTTTCAATTTCCTGCGGCGTCCCCTGAATCAGCTCCAGTCGAACTTCCGGGTACAGCTCGCGGAACGATTTGATCACCGCAGGCAGGCTGTAACGCGCCTGGGTATGGGTTGTCGCGATGGTGAGAACGCCGCGGGTATCATTCGAAAACAGATCCGCCAGACGGCGTACATTGCTGGCTTCATTAAGAATGCGTTCGGCAATCACTAACAACGCTTTGCCGGGCTCGGTCATGCCCAGCAGGCGCTTACCGCGGCGGATAAAAATCTCAATGCCCAGTTCATCTTCCAGTTCGCGTATATGACGGCTGACGCCGGACTGGGAGGTATAAAGCATACTGGCGACTTCAGTCAGGTTGAAATCCCGCTTCGCCGCCTCGCGGATAATTTTGAGTTGCTGAAAGTTCATCATGTCCCCGGAAGCTTGCCGATATAACCCTATTGTTAAAGTCAGCGCTTCAGCAAAACAAATAATAAAAACCAGCAACTTATGCTTTTACGGAATAAACCTTAACTTGCTAACAACAGCTCGCGGCTTTCGAGGGCCGGGCGCGAGATCAGCGACATCAGAATTTCTTTCACCGCCTGCGCCTGTGGCGACAGCGTCAGATGGGCCGGGACATTCAATGACAGCGGTAAAGTTAGCGACGGACTGGTGATTCTCGCCATCCAGCCGTTAGCGGCCTGGGCCAGCGTTCGGGCTGCGGATTCCGGTAACACCGTGACGCCCATTCCACTGGCAATCGCCGCCGTAAGCGTGGGAAGTGGAATCAATTTCGCCGATGATTTTTGCTGACAGTCGACGCAACGCCAAATGCTTTCGTCCACCCGTTTGCGCACGGCGCAATAATCACGCGGCAGGAATAAATTCATCGCAGCCACGCTGGGTTAAATCCACCTGTGGCCCCGGGCAATCCTGCGCGCCGACCAGAAACAGCTCCTCTTTCAGTAACGGCTGGCTCGCAATACCGGCGACAGGCGTGCGGTCATAGAGCACGGCCATATCGAGCTGCCCGCTCAGTAATTTGTCGTTAAGCTGCGATCCGCTGTTTTCCTGAAGATAAACCAGCACGTCCGGCAATTCGTTACGCACCGACTGGAGCAACGGCAGCGTAATTGACGCCGCCGCCGTGCCGGGTGCGATGCCGATGGACACATGGCCGCTGAGGGGTGTGGCCCACATTGTTCACGGCAAGCTGGGCCTGTTCGCACTGACGTAAGATTGTGCGGGCATGGGCATATAAAATTTTACCCGCCTCGGTAGGCGTGACGCCGCGTTTTGTCCGGATCAGCAATTGTTGGTCCATCTCCCCTTCCAGCGTCGCGACCTGCTGGCTCAGCGCGGGTTGGGCGATGTGCAGGACTTCGGCTGCCTGTGTCAGGCTACCGATATCAACGATTTTTACGAAGTACTTCAGGCGTCTAAGGTTCATGGTGGCCCCCTGCTTGTAATGACGTATGCCAACGGTTACGTATCAGGTTGCAATATGCTTGCCAGTTTTCTGAGATGAAGAAATTAGCTATTAACCCGCTGGATAATAAGAGAAACCAATTACAGGTGGCGGTGAGTTAAGCGCACAGTACGGTTTACCTGCCCCATAAGAGGTAGCAGCGCACCAGAAGCGTGCAATTACGGTCAACACAACATAGGCAAGCCTTATTACCCTGCCCGCACGCTCAGGCAGACCGGCAACCCATGAGCGAAATGGTGTTGAAATCAGCACTCTGACGGTAAATTCAGCAATCGGATAATTTTGTGCATGACAGGCTTTGACAAGCCGATCCCGCCTCGCTAACATGCGCCCGTTCACACGATTCCTCTGTAGTTCAGTCGGTAGAACGGCGGACTGTTAATCCGTATGTCACTGGTTCGAGTCCAGTCAGAGGAGCCAAATTTGAAAAGCCCGCTTAAGGAAACTTAAGCGGGCTTTTTGCTTTTTATGCCTTTAATACTGCCAGGTTACCGCGCCCTGAAGTGCGGGAGGGATATCGGTACTGGCGCGTTGACATAACGGATTGCCCCAACACACCAGCGCGGCGTCAGACTTCAGCGCCAGATAACCCTCTGCTACGGGATAAATGGCCTGCACGTCTGTTAACAGGTCAGCGACGGCTGGACGCTCCCACGCCCCAGGCGACGACGGTGCCATCCGCGTTTAACGTCGCCACGCTTTTGTTTTCATTGGCCGTTAACGCTACCACCTTGTTCAGCCCTTCTGGAACAAAAGCGTCTGTACCGTAACCGTACTACATACCCCGACGTGGCGCTTTAATACCGTCAATAAAAACAGAAGCCCTAAAAATATTACCCACCCCTGGGGATCTGAACGGGTAATCGTGCCGAAGAAGCGTTACACGCCGCCTAAATAAGCCTGGCGCACTTCCGGGTTTACCAGTAATTCCGCCCCCGTGCCGCTCAGCCGAATTTGCCCATTGGCCATCACATAGGCCCGCGTCGAGAGTTTCAGTGCATGATTGGCGTTTTGTTCCACCAGAAACAGCGTCACGCCTTGCTGCGCCAGTTCACGCAGGATCTGGAAAATCTGTTTCACCACCAGCGGCGCAAGGCCGAGGCTCGGCTCATCCAGCAACAGAAGCTTCGGACGGCTCATCAACGCCCGGGCGATGGACAGCATTTGCTGCTCGCCGCCGGATAGGGTCATCGCCCGTTGGTTACGCCGCTCTTCAAGCCGGGGGAAGAGTTGGTACATGCGCGCTTTATCTTCTCTTTGGTAGCGGTTACCAATGGCAATCGCGCCCATTAACAGGTTCTCCTCGACCGTCATATCCGGGAAGATCCGCCGCCCTTCCGGTGCCTGGGCGATACCGTTGCTGGCGATAAAATGTGTGGAGCGATGGCTGATATCTTCACCCCGGTAAAGGATTTGCCCGCTGGCAATGCGCGGCTGGCTGAATATTGACATCAACAGCGTTGATTTACCGGCACCGTTCGCGCCAATCAGCGATACGGTTTCACCTTCGTTAACCGTCAGTGAGATGCCCTTCAGCGCCTGAATGGGGCCATAAAACACATCGACATCCCGAAACTCCAGCAAGGGGTTCATCCGGCCACCTCCTCTTCCTCTGCGCCCAAATAAGCGGCAATCACCGCGGGGTTACGTTGAATGTCTTTGGGCGCGCCACGGGCGATGACAATGCCGTGGTCGAGCACAATGACATGGTCGGAAATCTCCATCACCATGCCCATGTCATGCTCAATCAACAGCACCGTGACGCCATGTTGCTGACGCAGCAACCGCAGGATACGGCTCAATGCCAGGGTTTCCACCGGATTCAGTCCGGCGGCGGGCTCGTCAAGACAGATCATCTCCGGGCGGGTACACATCGCGCGGGCGATTTCCAGACGGCGCTGCTGCCCGTATGAAAGCGTACCGGCCAGACGGTTGGCGCAATCCACCATCTCAACCACCTCCAGCCAGTAAAACGCCCGGTCCAGCGCCTGATTTTCTGCTTTTCGGTAGCCAGCGGTGTTAAAGATGCCCGCAATGAGATTTCGGTTGGCCATCATGTGTTGCGCCACCAGCAGGTTTTCCACCACCGACATGTCGCGGAACAGGCGGATATTCTGGAACGTGCGCGCCAGCCCGGCGCGGTTGACCAGGTGCGTCCCGCCAAACATCTTGTAATAGAGGCGCGATCCCAGCCGCCGGGGATGTAAAAAATCCGTCGGGCGTAATTTTTGCCCCAGCACCCTGATGATGTCGGTTGGCGTGCGGGTGTTAAGCAGGATCGCGCCGCCCGTGGCCTGATAAAACCCGGTCAGGCAATTAAACACCGTGGTTTTGCCCGCGCCGTTCGGACCAATCAGCGCGGTAATGGAACCACGCGCCACGTCGAGATTCACGTCATTCAGGGCGTTGATACCGCCAAAGTGCATCATAAGATGCTCAACCCGGAGAATCCTGTCGCTCATGGCGCCACTCCTTTGCGTGGGGCAAATCCGGCACGGCTGGTACGCACCAGACCGCGGGGTCGCCAGATCATCATCACCACCATTAATACACCGAACAGCAGCACGCGATACTCAGCAAAGCTGCGCAGCAGTTCCGGGGCTACCGTCAGGACGAAGGCGGCCAGCACCACGCCCAGCGTTGAGCCCATCCCCGCGAGTACCACAATCGCCAGAATTAGCGCCGATTCAAAAAAGGTGAAGGAGGTCGGATTAACAAACCCCTGATAGGTGGCGAAAAACACGCCGGCGATCCCGGCTGTGGACGCGCCCAGCATAAATGCCGACAGCTTTACCAGTACATGATTGAGCCCTAATGAGCGGCAGGCGATTTCATTCTTCGCCGCAGCGCTTCCCAGGCGCGGCCCAATGGGCATGCGGGTCAGGCGATGTTTGATAAACAGCACCAGCAGCACCACCAGCACCAGGACGCCGTAGATAAAGATAAATTTCAGGTTCGGGTTATAGGCAATACCGAAAAACTCATGAAAGGGAACGCCGCCATCTTTGGCGCGCCGGGAAAACTCCAGGCCAAAAATGGTGGGGCGCTGGCACAGAAATACCGTTCGGCCCACCGGTGAAGCTTAACCAGTTATTGAGCACCAGCCGGATAATCTCCCCGAATCCCAGGGTAACAATCGCCAGATAATCACCGTGCATACGCAGCACCGGAAACCCGAGCAGCGCGCCTGCCAGCGCGGCAAGTAGCGCCCCAGCGGCAGCATGAACCCAGAACCCAAGCCCCAGATACTGATAACCCAGCGCCAGTCCGTAAGCGCCGATGGCGTAAAACGCCACATACCGAGATCCAGCAGCCCAGCCAGCCCCACTACAATATTCAGCCCCAGGCCCAGCAGCACGTAAATAAGTCCCAGGATCGCCACCGTAAGCAGATACTTGGTGGCGATAAACGGGAACAGCAGCGCCACCCCCATCAGCAGCGGGATCGCCCAGCGCAGCGGAGAGCGATAGTCAACGGGGCGCACATAGACGCCGTCGTCGGCGCTCTCGAACCGGCGGGCAAACATACGGCCGCACGCGCTTTGCATCACCAGGCTCAGGATAAACCGCCCGGCCATCACTGCCGCCACCAGTACCGCGACGCGCCCTGGCGCCAGGTTATAGCTGTAACCGCGCAGGACGACGCCGACGATGGGCCCAAACACCACCAGCGCGCACAATCCCGCCAGCAGCGTATCCAGAAGACACTGTTTTATATTGATTGCCGATTTTACTACCGTCGCTGTCATGGTCATTCCCTCACACTTTGGCAACCACAGGGCGTCCTAATAAACCTTGCGGACGGAAAATCAGGATCGCCACCAGCAGCGAAAACGAAAACACGTCTTTGTAATCCGAATTCACCAGCCCGGCGAACTGCGCTTCAGCCACGCCCAGCAGTAAACCGCCCAGCATGGCGCCCGGCAGCGAACCGATTCCGCCCAGCACGGCGGCTGTGAAGGCTTTAATCCCGATAATAAAACCGGCGTAAAAATCAAAAGTGCCGTAGTTCATGGTGACCAGTACCCCGGCCAGTCCGGCCATGGACGCGCCGATAACAAACACCAGCGAGATCACCCGGTTCGTATTGATGCCCAGAATCGACGCCATCCGCCGATCCTGTTGGGTTGCCCGGCAAATCCGTCCCAGACGGGTGTACTGAATCACCCATGTCAGTAACGCCATACCCACCACCGCCGCCACCAGAATGAAGATTTTGGTCAGAGTGATCTGCACCACGCCGTCATCGACCTGAAAACGCAGCACGCCGGTCAGCAAAGTAGGAATGCCCTGCTGATTCGGCCCTGGCTTATCTGAACGTAGTTTTGCAGGATCAGAGACATGCCGATGGCGGAAATCAGCGGTGCCAGCCGGGTAGAATTGCGCAGGGGCCGATAGGCGATACGCTCAATCGCCCAGCCGTAAACGGCGGTAATGGCAATGGTGAAAATCAGCGTACCGAAGATCAGCAACGGGAAGGAATGAATGCCAAAACTGGCCAGCAGCGCCAGGCCAATGGCGCAGAGGTACGCCGAGATCATATAGACTTCGCCATGGGCGAAATTAATCATGCCGATAATGCCATACACCATGGTATAGCCGATGGCGATTAAACCGTAGACAGCGCCTAACGTCAGCCCGTTAATCAGCTGTTGCAGAAAAAATGCATCCATATCAATACTCTCGCCAGTGAGCGGGCCGCCCGCAATCGGGCGGCGCTAAGTGTCGCGGCGTTTTACCCGGCGGTAAAACGAACGGGGCGGCAAATTACAGTTGTTTGTATTTGCCTTTGTCATCCCACTGATAAACCACATAATCCGAGACTTTCAGGTCGCCCTTGCCGTCCCAGGATTTAGGTCCCATGACCGTCTCCACGGTATTGGATTTCAGCCACTCGCTGGCTTTTTCATTGTCTTTTCCGGCGCCGTTATAGGCGGCGGCAATCGCCTGGATAGAAGCGTAGGCATACAGGGTATAGCCTTCCGGTTCAAAACCGCTGGCGCGGAATTTGTCGATAACCGCTTTGCCTGCCGGAATGGTGCGCGGATCGTTGCCAAAGGTCATCAGTACGCCACTGGTAAACTGCGGGCCGCCCGCTGCCGTCACCATCTCCTCGGTGACCACGCAGTCGCCGGAGAAAAATTTCGCCTGCACGCCCTGTTCACGCATCTGACGCACCAGCGGGCCGGCTTCCGGGTGGCAGCCGCCGAAATAGACCACGTCCGGCTTCAGCGCGCCGATTTTGGTGACCAGGGCGTTAAAGTCTTTTTCCCCGCGAGACAGCCCTTCATACAGCACCTCTTTTGTGCCGCGCTTTTGCAGCGCGGCTTTGGTGGCGTCAGCAAGGCCCTGACCGTAGGTGTCTTTGTCATGAATAATGGCGACTTTCTTCGCTTTTAAGGTATCCAGAATATAATTCGCCGCGACGACGCCCTGCTGATCGTCGCGCCCGCACATCCTGAACATCCCCGTAATGTCGCGCCTCGGTGATCTGCGGGTTTGTGGAGCCCGGCGTGATGGTCAGTATGCCCGCCTCGTCATACACCTCAGACGCAGGCATGGTGGATGAGGAGCAAAAATGGCCGACAACCGCCGAGACTTTGGCTTCATCCACCATCCGGTTCGCTACCGCCACCGCCTGCTTGGGTTCGCAGGCGTCATCACCCTGCACCAGCACTATTTTCTCGCCTTTGATGCCGCCAGCGGCGTTGATATCTTCCGCCGCCTGGGTTGCGCCCTTCCAGTATTGCGCGCCGTACGTTGCGTTCGGGCCGGTAAAAGGGCCAGCCACGCCAATTTTGATATCCGCCTGAGCATAAAATGCCGTGGTAAGGCAGCCCATCAGGGCAATCTGGAGCGGTAAACGTTTAGATTTCAAAGACATTCGGATATTCCTCGCACTGTTCAGACACGGCGCCAGGGCTGGCGCAGGAAAAATCACAGACTTCATCAGTACACGGGCTTTCGATCGAGCCGCGAACGGCTGGTAAGGCTTAAGCAAAAAACTCGCCATAACTTTACGCTGTGCGCCACACCAGGCGGCATGGCGCGCAGCGAGTGCCGTTCAGGCCTGCTGACTAATCATTTAAGGAGATGAGTTTGCCATCACGTGGCTGGCTGGGATGCGCGGTTTCCGGACCGTCCAGAATTTTAAACATAGCCGTACGCCCGTCAGGCTGCGCACTTTGCTGGTGCAAAACTGCGGCGAAGATCACCTCACTGACGCAGATTGTTCCGGGTTAACCAGGCGTTCAGACCGGTAAGCATTCATATGAATGAAGTTTTTAACAGTTGCTATTCAACATCTGTCTGTATTACTCCTGTGACATACTATCGGTAATGTTGCACCCGACAGTCTGCCGGGATAAGGAGAGATGATGAACCAAGCCGTAGTAAGCCTGACGCCAGAACAGGCGCTGGATCAACTGGAAGCCCTTTATGACCAGGCGGTGAACGCCCTGCGTGACGCCATTAGCCTGTATATTTCCGATGGAACCCTGCCGGATTCGGCGCAGCGCGCCAGCGGGTTGTTTGTCTATCCGCAGTTGCAGGTAAGCTGGGACGGCACTGCGGTTAATCCGAAAAAAACCCGCGCTTACGCCCGGTTTACCCATCCGGGCCGTTACACCACCACCATCACGCGCCCGTCGCTATTTCGCGCCTATCTCGCGGAACAGCTGGAATTGCTGTTCCACGATTACGGCGCGGTTATCGAAGTCTCGCCTTCGCCCCATGAAATTCCCTATCCCTATGTGATAGACGGCTCCGCGCTCACCCTGGATCGCTCCATGAGTGCGGGTCTGGCGCGCCATTTCCCCACCACCGAACTGGCGCAAATTGGCGATGAAACCGCCGATGGCATCTTCCACCCTACCGAGTTTTATCCGCTGTCGCATTTTGACGCGCGACGGGTGGATTTTTCGCTGGCGCGTCTGCGTCACTACACCGGCACGCCGGTAGAACATTTCCAGCCGTTTGTGCTGTTTACCAACTACACCCGCTACGTTGATGAATTCGTGCGCTGGGGATGTAGCCAAATTCTCGACCCGGACAGCCCTTATATTGCGCTGTCCTGCGCCGGGGGGATCTGGATCACCGCCGATACCGAAGCGCCTGAGGAGGCCATCTCCGATCTCGCCTGGAAAAAACATCAGATGCCGGCATGGCACCTGATCACGCAGGACGGCCAGGGCATTACGCTGGTGAATATCGGCGTGGGGCCCTCCAACGCCAAAACCATTTGCGACCATCTGGCGGTGCTGCGCCCGGATGTCTGGATGATGATTGGTCACTGCGGCGGGCTGCGTGAAAGCCAGTCGATTGGCGATTACGTGCTGGCGCACGCCTATCTGCGTGACGATCACGTCCTGGATGCGGTACTGCCGCCGGATATTCCGATCCCCAGCATTGCCGAGGTGCAGCGCGCCCCTGTATGACGCCACCAAGCAGGTGAGCGGTATGCCGGGGGAGGAAGTTAAGCAGCGGCTGCGTACCGGTACGGTGGTGACCACCGACGATCGGAACTGGGAACTGCGCTACAGCGCTTCGGCGCTGCGCTTTAACCTGAGCCGCGCCGTGGCGATTGATATGGAAAGCGCCACCATCGCCGCACAGGGTTATCGCTTCCGGGTGCCTTATGGCACGCTGCTGTGCGTGTCAGATAAACCGCTGCATGGCGAAATTAAACTCCCCGGCCAGGCAAACCGGTTTTACGAGGGCGCGATTTCCGAGCATTTGCAGATTGGCATCCGGGCGATTGATTTACTCCGCGCCGAGGGTGACAGGCTGCATTCCCGTAAACTGCGCACCTTCAACGAACCACCGTTCCGCTAATTTTGCGGCCTCCGGGTGGGTCCACCCACCCGGAACGCGGGCAAGTTGTGGAATTAATCAGCAAACAGACTGAAAATCAAAAACAGGCTTTGACAACCCCAACAGGGCTCGTTACTATGCGCCCCGTTCACACGATTCCTCTGTAGTTCAGTCGGTAGAACGGCGGACTGTTAATCCGTATGTCACTGGTTCGAGTCCAGTCAGAGGAGCCAAATTTAGAAAAACCCGCTTAAGGAAACTTAAGCGGGTTTTTTGTTTATTTGCGCTCATCACCCCCCTGTATTGCCCTACCCCCATGTCCCTAAGTGAAACCCCTTCTTTTTTTATTTCTTTGATATTTATGGAAGAAATACGCAGTAAAGCGGCGTACTCTGATGGCCCCCACCAATAAGAATCACGTCGCGCGACAGCGTTCGCCTAACAGGATGTTGCATGTATGCATGAATTATCTGAGCATTTTTTTCAGAAGCTTAACGCCATCGTCCCTCATGAATTAAAAGAGAGTAATTTTTTTAGTTCCGGCGGCACTGGCTATCTTGAAAACCCGACGTCAGATCTGATGGCGTTATTTATGGGAAGCCAGCATGACGTCCCGCCCTGGCTGCTTAAAGCCTTGATGGCGATCCTGAACGTCGACGCGGATATCGATGAACTCGACCTCACTTCGCTGGACGTTTGCCGCGAGGTGATAACAGCCGAAGGGAAATACCTGGATATCGTCATTTATCATCAGGATTTCATTATTGGCATTGAGAACAAAACCCTCTCCGCCATCAACAACCCTTTTAGCAGCTATCAGCAGTACCTGGAGAGCCTTGTCGATAACGGTCAACCGGTGCACCTGTGCATTCTCGCCCCCGACAGACTTAACTGCCCGGCCGTGACCGAATGGCCGCTGCTGCGCTATTCACAGTTGGTCGCCGCCGCCCGTAAGCGACTGGGCACTGACCAGGCGAACTATCCTTTCGGCAAATGGCACGTTTTTTACAATGAATTTCTCAATCACCTGCATGACTTAAGCGGAGTCGACAATACAATGGTTATGAATACGGAAAGCCAGGCCTTTGTGAACGAACATTTTTCCCTGCTGTTAAAAGCCAAAGACCTTCTGAAAGACTTTGAGCGCGCCATGATTGAAGAAGGTAAGCAAGCTCTTCAGGAACTGCTACCGGACAGTAATATTTCGCATCGCATCAACAACTGGGCATATGATTATAAAGCTATTCATCTGATGCCTGACTGCTGGGGCGAAGGAAACACAGGCATTTCTCTGGTTTACTATCCTGACGAAGAGACGCAGCAGGTCCGTTATTACATCAATGGCTGGATTGGCATCAAGGATTATCCGCAACTGGAGACGTTACACCGCTGGGTTCTCGACAACAGCCCTCTCTCTACCTTCCTGCCTTCGGCGAATAAGGCTGACGCTGAAGTCACGCTGGATTCGAAGGAGCTGCTCCTGTCATACGGCACCCCGGACGGAACGCTTGATGCCGCCAGGCAGCTTATGAAGGAGATGGTTACGTTTATTTCCGGCACCCTGCAAAAGCAGAAATAGCGTCACTCGAAAGCCTGCCTCCGGGCGGGCTTTCTGCTGAGCCTGCCCGACTATTTGCCGACTCCCTCGTACTGCGCCCCCTCCGGTCAGCCGACATTTCTACCTGCGTTTTTAGCCTCTGTTCAAAAGCCTCGCACTTTCCCTCACACAGCCTTGATCGTCTTCCGGATTTACCGTGTTTAATCTTTTAATAAAGAACAAATAACAAGTCGGGCTTGCGGCGCGTGATACCCTTTTCCGGTGCACTAACCCTCTGGATTTCACCCGATTTTATGGTTCACTATGCGTCCTGATAAGCTTTCACTCGTCCTGATGCTGGGCCTGGCGTTTACCTGCCAGCAGGCCTGCGCCACCCACTCTTCCCGCCACGCCTCGCGGCCGCATGTTGAGCGCAGCTACGCGGCACGCCAGCGTATGTATAACCGCGCAAAGCTCTTCAAATTGTGGAAAGAAAAGAAACACAACGCAGAGAAAAACGTGGTGGTGGGCAATAAGACATCCAAAGCAGCGCTACGCACTAAAAACCGGTTGCTGGTGCGTGAACATCCGGAATGGTTTCCCGGCCCTTACAATGTGCGCGATCATCACTGGGATCGTCTGCGCGACAGCGACGGCGAGCTTTACAGCGATCGCCTGCGTAACGCGACGGACATGATTGTCGATCGCCTGCAGGATCAACTGGGTAAGCCCTATGTCTGGGGCGGCACCTCGCCGACGCAGGGATTCGACTGCAGTGGGCTGGTGTTCTACGCCTATAACAAGCTGCTGGCCTCAAAGTTACCGCGCACCGCTAATGAGATGTATCACTACCGTCATGCGCGCCCCATCGCCCGACATGATTTAAAACGCGGGGACTTACTGTTTTTCGGTATCCATTCCGCAGGCGACCATGCCGATCATGTGGGGGTTTATCTCGGAGACGGTGATTTTATTGAAGCGCCACGTACCGGCTTAAACATCCGAATCAGTCATTTTGCCGATGATTTCTGGCAGGATCACTTCATTGGCGCACGCCGGATACTGACGGCTAACAATATCCTTTAACCTGACGCCAGAACGCAAAAAGCCATCAATATTACTATTGATGGCTTTTTTATTGAACGTTGTGCGTCAGGAGAGCGAACCCAGCACCTTGAGCTCCAGTTCATCCGGCACTTCATTATAGGAAAGCACTTGCAGCCCTGGCGCGAACAGTCGCGCATAGCGGGTCAGCAACGGACGCAATTGCGGCGCAACCAGCAGCACCGGCTCTTTCCCCGCCGCCTTCATTTGCTCTTTCGCCTGCGGCATGGTGTTCTGGAACTGACTTAACATATTCGGGTCCACCGGTACGCTGTCCAGCGCCACTTTATTCGCCTGCTGAGTTTGATTCACCACCCCGAGCAACAGATTTTCAAGGTCATTTTGCAGGGTATACACCGACAGGGTCTGGTTTCTTACCAGCGGCGCGGCAATGCTGCGACGCAGCGCGAGACGCACGTCGGACGTCAGCAGCACCGTGTCTTTGGTGGTCGCGCTGCTGGCAACTAACACCGTGGCGATGGTGACGATATCCTTTAATGACACACCTTCCGTTAAAAGCTGGCGGTACACTTTCAGCAGTTGGCTGTAGTTCAGCGCGGCATTGAGATCTTCCGCAAGTCTGGGTGCCTGCGCGGCAAGACGATTATGCAGATGCGTGACGTCGTCATAGTTAAACAGCTCAGGAATATACTGGCGCACCACTTTATTGACATGGGTGGCAATCACGCTGGCGCAGTCGATCACCTGATACCCCAGATTTAGCGCCCGCGCTTTCTGATCGGGCTGGATCCAGGTGACCGGCATGCGGTAAGCCGGGTCCATGCCCAGGATGCCGTCAATCTCGCCATAGGTATCGCTGCCAGGCAACGCCATCAGGCGGTCGGCAGGCACATCGCCCTCCTCTGCCTGAATCCCGTTGATGTAGATGGCATATTGCGTCGGCTTCAGGCGGAAGTTCTCCCGGATGCGGATTTCCGGCAGCAACACGCCGCTGGTATCGGAAATCACCTGGCGCACGCCGCGCACCCGCTGGGTCAACGGGCCGCCCCGGTTTTTATCCACCAGCGACACCAGCTTATAACCGAGGCTCAGGCTTACCGGTTCGATTAACGGAATGGTCTCCCAGCTCACCGGCTGTTCAGGCGTCTCGACAATCGCTTTGCTGAGGTTTTCCAGGTTCTGCTCATTTTCGACCGAGGCCTGCGGTTGTTTACTCTGACGCCATGCGGCGTAGCCCAGCAGCAGGGTGAACAGTAAAAACGGCAGATGCGGCATCCCCGGCACCACTGCCAGCATAAACATAATGCCTGCGGCGGTGTAGAGAATGGCCGGGTTGGCCAGAAGCTGCCGCGCACATCCTGGGCGATATCGCCGTTATCACTGACGCGGGTAACAATCACCGCTGCGGCGGTGGATAACAGCAGCGACGGGATTTATGCAACCAGGCCGTCGCCGATGGTCATCAGCACATACTGCTGAAACGCATCGGAGGCGCTGAGGTCGTATTTGAAAATCCCAATGCAAATCCCGCCGATCATGTTGATCGCCAGTATCATCATCCCGGCGATGGCGTCGCCGCGCACAAACTTGGACGCGCCGTCCATTGCACCGTAGAAATCCGCCTCGTTGGCGGTATCTTTACGCCGCGCCTGGGCCTGGGCCTGATTAATCAGCCCGGCGTTGAGATCGGCGTCAATCGCCATTTGCTTGCCGGGCATCGCATCAAGGGTAAAACGCGCCGAAACTTCGGAAATACGCTCCGCCCCTTTGGTCACAACGATGAAGTTAATCGTCAACAGCGTCAGCGAAAAGGATCGTCAGAAGATTGTCGCCGCGCTGAATGACGAGTCGATTTTTTCCGGCAACGGTATTTCGCCGCTCAATAATCTCGGCAAGATTGCCGTACTTGAGGCGGCGGGCAAACGCGAAACACTGCCGGTGCGCAAAGCGGAAATCGCCAGTGCGAATGCCGACGCCAGCGTGGATAAAAGCCAGGCGACGAAAGCAGCCCAGGCCAACGAAAAACGGGTCATTCTGAAAAACAAATCGGCACGGGAACTGGGCGAGCTGGCAACCGTGATTAACAGCATCGCTGAAAAAAGCCATATGCAAAGCAATATGGAGATGGAAATTGTTCCGCAGGGGCTGCGGATCCTGATTAAAGACGATCAGAATCGCAGTATGTTTGAACGCGGCAGCGCGAAAATTATGCCCTTCTTTAAAAAGCTGCTGGTCGAACTGGCCCCGGTGTTCGACTCACTGGATAACAAGCTGATTATCACTGGCCATACGGATGCCATGCAGTACAAAGACGGCGAGCGTTACAACAACTGGAACCTCTCCGGGGACCGTGCGCTGTCGGCGCGCCGCGTGCTGGAGCAGGCCGGAATGCCCGTTGATAAAGTCATGCAGGTAAGCGCGATGTCAGATCAGATGCTGCTGAACCAACAGGACCCCAACGGCGCAGAAAACCGCCGGATTGAAATCATGATCCTGACGCATTCCGCCTCCGATACGCTGTATCAGTTCTTTGGCGAGAAAGGAGAAAAAGTGGTGAAACCCGCCGTCAAACGCCTGGAGGAAAGCAGCCGCGACAACTCCAAAATAGGTTAAGGAACCCGATGCGCCAGACGGGAGAATGCCCTGTGGCTTAGCGGTGATGGGGGGAACCCAGGCAGGGTTGAACCGGTTTAAACACCCGGTCTCTCAGCAGGGTTCGCCGATGGGGATCTGACCCGCAATGCAGAAACCATGCTTTTAAAACAATGTTCCGAAAAATAGAGACATGGATTCCAGAGATGGTAACGGACGCTTGCGCGGTGTGGGCGCGCTCATACACTTTCACAAGGAAGTCTTAAAACACGTTGGCCCCGCCCTCACCTTATGCCCTTTTGCGCAGGAGTCCTAATGATGACTACCCCACTGTTTCACGGCGTTATTCCCCCGGTCGCGACACTGTTTGATGATAACGGACGCTTCTCCCCTGAGGAGCAAGGCCGACTCATTGAGCGCCTTGTGGAAAGCGATGTCGACGGTCTGTTTTTCCTTGGCAGCGCCGGCGAATTCGCGCATATGTCTGACGCGCTGCGTCAGGAAATAGCCGAGTGTTGTATTAAGCAGGTGGCGGGACGCAAACCGGTGCTGATCGGTATTGGGCATTCCGGAACACAGCAGGCGATCGAACTGGGCTTACATGCTCAGCGCTGCGGCGCAGACGGGGTGGTGGCGATTAATCCGTTTTATAATCCGCTGAGCGAAAGCAATTTACTCGCCCACTTCCAGCGCCTCAGCGCGGCCCTGGAGCTGCCGGTGCTGCTGTATAATTTCCCGGCGCTGACGGGGCAATCGCTGCCGGTGTCGGTGATTGTCGAACTGGCGAAAACCTGCCCGAACATCGTCGGGCTGAAAGACACGGTGGATACCCTGTCCCATATCCGCGAAACCCTGGCCGCCGTCAAGCCGGTGCGACCGGATTTCGCCGTCTTTGCCGGATATGATGAGTACCTGTTTGGCACGCTCATCCTCGGCGGCGATGGCTGTATTCCCGCCAGCGCCAACTTCGCGCCACAGCTGACCTGCGGCATCCTCAAAGCGTACCGGGAACAGGATTACGCCCGGGCGGTTGCGCTCCAGCAACGCCTGTCATTAATCCCGCCGCTGTACAGCATCGATCTGCCCTTCTATAACGCCATCAAATATGCGTTGCAGCTCACCGGACTGGGATATTTCCTGCAACAGCCTGCCCCCCGCGTCGCCGTTAACCGATGCGATGAAAGCGCAAATTAAAGGGATTTTGCAGCAAAGCGGCGTGATCTGACCGATACCGCCGTCCTGGACGGCGGATCGTCTGCGGATGCAGCCTCCCGGGTCGACTACAGCTGAATATTGCTCTCCGCCAGGCTGCCCATATCGGTATACACGGCGCAGGCGGCATCCACCAGGTGCATAGCCAGCGCCGCGCCGCTGCCTTCCCCGAGGCGCATGCCCATATGCAGGTAAGGCTCAAGGCCCAGCGCGTTTAATGCAATCGCGGTGCCCTTTTCAGCAGAAAAATGCGAAGGGATAAGATAGGGTTTCACCGCCGGAGCGATCCTGCAGGCTGCGAGGGCGGACGCATAAGAAAGAAAGCCGTCCAGGACCACCGGCAAACCGCAGCGGGCTGCGCCCAGGATCACGCCCGTCATGCCCAGCAGATCGTAACCGCCGACTTTCGCCAGTACGTCTACCCCCGTCCCGGGCATCGGGTTGATTCACCGCAATCGCCTGTTGCACAACCGCGATTTTATGCGCCATTTTATCCTGCGGAAAATTGGCACCCGCGCCTACTACCTCTGCGGGCTCCGCACCGGCGAGAACGCTTATCATCGCCGCGGCTGGCGTGGTGTTAGCCATCCCCAGTTCGCCCACGCCAAACACCTTAACGCCCTGTTGGGCCAGTTCGCTGGTATGGCTGATGACGCGGGCAAGTAACGCATTCGCCACCGCGCCGGACATCGCCGGTTCGCGGGCGATGTTACCGCTGCCGCGTGCGACTTTCAGACTCAGAATGCCCGGCAGCGGATCGCTGTCGATGCCGATATCAATCACATGCACTAGCGCGCCCGCCTGTTTCGCCAGCACGCACACGCCGGTATTGTTACGCAGCATATTCATGGTCTGGATCGCGGTTACCGCTTTTGGCGAAAGGGTGACCTGTTCGTCATACACGCCGTGGTCGGCGCACATAACGATAATCGCCTTTTTGAAGTCCTGGTCCATGCCCTTCAGCCCTGGCATCCCGGCCAGTTGCACGGCGAGGCTTTCCAGGCGGCCTAAACTGCCGGGCGGCTTTAACAAGCCATCAAGATGCGTCTGGGCATCGCGCATGGCAGCCGCATTCAGCGGCGGGATATCACAAATCAATGAGGCCAGTGTGTCCATGGTTTCTCTCGTTACAGCAGCGCCAGAAGGAAAATGACTTCGCCCAGCTCAATGGCTGCGCCCAGTGTGTCGCCGGTTTGGCCGCGCAATGTGCGCTTAATGGCCATACCGATCAACCCGATACCCAGCGTGGTGATAAACCAGGCCAGCAGGCCTGCGCCGGGCAACAGCAGAAAGCACAATACGGCGCCGGTAAGCAGGGTCACCGCGGTTTGTTTCAGGCCGATCTTGCCAATAAAAATATTGCCCAGCCCCGTGTCTCTGGCATAACGCTGGCGATACATTAGCAGCACCACTGCGCTGCGGCCCGCGACGCTTGCCAGAATCAGTACCGGCAGCATCGAATAACCGCGAAGCGCCAGCTCGCTCACCACCAGCACTTTCGCCACCAGCACAAAAATCAGCCCCAGCCCGCCATGCGTACCGAGCCGACTGTCGCGCATTATTTCCAACATCTTCTCGCGGGTACGGGCGGAAAACAGCCCGTCGCAGGTATCTGCCAGGCCGTCCAGATGAAATCCGCCAGTGAGCACGGCCAGCGCCAGCACATAAAACAGCGCGGCAAGCGGTGTACCGCACCAGGGTGCCAACAGTAAAAATACGACTGCGGCAAGGGTGCCAAGAACCATACCCACCCACGGAAACATCACGATGCCGCGTGAGTATTGTTCCACCTCCAGTCCCTGAGACCACCGGTAAGGCACCGGCAGGCGGCTCATAAACGCGAGGGTGGCAAAGAAAATCCGAATCACGTTATCTCCTCAATGCAGTGATGTCAGAACAGAAGCCAGAGCAGGCTGAACAGGACCAGCGCCAGTAGCGACGCCACATGCATGAGCCTGATGGCGGCAGGAATATCCTCAACGCTGACCTCGCGTCTCGCCTCGCCAATCCAGGGTTTCTCCACCCGCTCGCCAAAATAATCATTCGGCCCGCCGAGCCTGATCCCCAACGCGCCCGCGACGCTCGCTTCCGGCCAGGCACAGTTAGGGCTGCTGTGATTGCGCCTGTCGCGCCAGCCAATACGCAACGCGGAGCGGGCATCATCACCGCAGAACATCGCCGCCAGCGCGAACAACAGCCAGCTTAACCGCGCCGGGATAAAATTCGCGACATCATCCATACGCGCGGAAACCATGCCGATTGCCCGGTATTTTGGGTGTTTGTAACCCACCATCGAATCGAGGGTATTGATGGCTTTATAGGCCATGGCGAGCGGCGCGCCGCCAAGCAGCAGGAAAAACAGCGGGGCGATCACGCCGTCTACCGTATTCTCCGCCACGGTTTCCACTACCGCCCGGGTAATTTGCGGCGGCTGAAGCTGGCGGGTATCACGCCCTACTATCCAGGAAAGCTTTTCGCGGCTGGCGGCAAGATCGCCTGCCCGTAGCGGCTTTTCCACTTCCCGGGCGGCATCGCCCAGGCAGCGCCCCGCCAGCAGCGTGTAAATCGTGCCGATTTCCAGCACCACGCCAACCGCGGGATGCAGCCGATACGCCAGCGTCAACATGCCCCAGGTCAGCGTCCAGGCCGAGCCCACCACGATTATCCACATAGCCGCGCCCCCCAGCATGAGGGCCAGTTCGCTGTGGCATACCGCGCGGACGGCGCGCTGCAGGCGGTTGATAAGATAGCCGATAGCACGAACGGGGTGCGGCCAGTGCTGCGGATCGCCAAGCCAACAATCAAGCAGCCAGGCTGCCCACCAGATGAAAAGCGTCATCAGGATATCCCGTCACGCAAGAATGATATGAAGTCGATGAAGTTAGACAAAACGGCGAGGATGCAACAAACCCTTACGTCGCGCCGCGAGACGTCAGACGTCCCGCAAGGCGCGGTCTGAATGATAAATGCGGCGGTGCTGTTGAGGCATCACCGCCGCTGTACTGAATCACTCTTTGATTTCGGTGGCTTTCAGCTCGCCCATCATTTTCAGTTTCTTGGAAATGTCGCGGCGCTCTTTAGACAGTTCCGCGTTTTTGATGATGTAATCATCAACGCGATCTTCGTAGTCGGTTTTCATGCTGGCGATAATGCCCTGAATGGCTTCAACGCTCATGCCCGGCTTGATGTAGTCGCTCAGGTTATCGAGCAGCAGTACACGTTTCTGGTTGTCACGGATCTTCTTCTCTACATCCTGAATTTCGCGTTGCAGTTTGTTTTTACGACGGAACAAACGCACGAACTCCAGAAACGTCCTGGAATGAAGGTTTGCCATTTTCCATATTTACACCCCTGATAATTGAGACTCTGATTCGTTCACAATCCGCTGCGACAAACATACCCGTCAACGGTTGCGCATGACAATGGTTAATTACCCTACCCTAATAATACGCTGAATTCCTGCTGAATCGAAACCAGCAAACAATCTACTCTGTTTTATATGGCTTTTATTTACGCAATGCGCGGCTGATCAGCGTCGATAATAGCTCCAGCTGACGGGCCAGTTCCAGACTAAGCCAGACATAGCCGTGTATGGAGGTTTCCTGCACTGGGCTTTCCCCCTCGTGATGCATTATTTGCCGCAACTCGTCGATGATTTCTGTCAGGTGCGCGCTGTTAGCGGTAACCGGGGAAGGATTACCCGTATACAGCGCATTAGAAATCGCCTGCAGGGTGTTTTGCGTCATTTGCTGCGTGTCGCGGCAGGGTATGCGCTTTGATCATCACAAAGTGGCTTTCGCGGGTCGCCCAGTGGGCGTTCAGCTGTAACTCCAGGGTACAGACCATATTGCGGCTCACGGTCTGGATAGCTTCAAACAGTGATTTTTGAATCCGCGTTTCTTTACTGGCGGGCACAATGAGGGCGCGCATTTTCACCACATTGCTGAGCATTTGATGCAGCGATTTATCAAGGCGAGGCCGCTCAACCAGGTTTGGCGAAAATCCGGCCTGTGAAAGGCGAGCAAAGGTGTGAATGAAACTCGCCATCTGGATGCGCCAGTGAATAAATGCCCGTTGCGGGTAAATACTGGTAAACAGCATGGCCAGCAGAGAGCCTAATATCACATCGCCACTGCGCCATAGCGCGATTTGCAGGTCCCCGCAGGCGCGCCCACCACCACCGAGAGCGTGATGCCGATCAGCAACGCCTGATAAGGACGTTTGCCAAGCGTGAGATAGCCGCAAAGGAACATCGCCAGTGCGCACCACAGCAGCATGACTGGCAGTGAAATCAGCTCAAGTTTCAGGGCAATCAGGCCCACCGACGCCCCGAAGATGGTGCCGCCAATACGCTCAAAGGCGCGTGGCACCACATTCCCCCAGAACGAGATTGGCCCCATGACCACCACCAGGGTGATAAGCGGCCAGGTTCCTTCCGGCACATTAAGCAGACGAACCAGTAAAAAGGTCAGCGTAAACGCCAGAGCGATACGTATGCCGTGCACCAGACGGTAATGACGATAGAGCCGAATTTCAAAGGGGCTTAATGATTTGTCCGGACGCACTCGGGGTCTCCACAATAAAAAAGCGCACATTGTACAGGGATTCTACCCACAGGCGTCAACAGCGCGGGTTACGGCCGGGCGATATGCCGCGAGGCTAAGAGAGTGCCCCGCCAGGCGGACGGGGCGTCACACGTCAGGCGAGTTTAGGCTCAACGGGCACGAACATTTGAATGTCCAGTGCCCCTCTTTTGCGCCGTCATTTAAGTAAATTTCGAAGCAGGGTTTCGGGGCAATTTGATACTGGCTGTCTTCAAGCAGGCTGTTAAAAGAACAACCGCCAGGGCGTTTCAAAATCGTAATTTTCGACACGGGCCTGCGCGACGGCATACTGGCCGCCCGCGACCTCGGGTGGCCTTCACGCCTTCGCTGTTAGCCGGAATAGTGAAATTTTCAGGCACGCACACGGCTGTTGCGCAGCGCAGCTTTTCCGCGGGCACCAGATCCGGGTTATCGTAATAGACCGCAATCCATTCCAGAGGCTGAATGTGATTGGCCGTCTACCCACATCACCAGTTGCTCAAACCCCTTTGGAACGGTTTGATCCCAGGGGCCCACTAAATGAATCCGGCGATATGGCGGGTTTCGGCGTGTTGAATCTGATAATCCATGATCGTTCCTCGCTGTGAAATAACTGTATATACGAACAGTATTATAGGTTGTGCGCTTGCCATCAAAAGCATAGATTGCTTATTTTGCGAGCGCACTCGCGAAAACAATCATATCGCCGCGTAGAACATAACCCTCTGTTAAAGCATCAGAACTTATGGTGCAGATAATCGCTCAGTCTGGAGAACATGCCGCCTTTTTCCACCGCGTTGAGCGTGACCAGCGGCCAATGCGCCACCAGCTTGTCGCGATCGTAGAGTTCAATTTCCCCGACCCGCTGTTGCGCGGCCAGCGGCGCTTTCCAGTTCAGGCTTATCGAGAACATATTTGGCTTTGATATGCGCCACTTCTGACTTCGGCAAGCTGAGCCAGAAATCGCGGTCAGTGCCCACTTCAATTTTTTCGCGGTCGCCGTACCAGATACGCTCGGTGCCGACCTTTTTCCCTTTATGCAGGATCTGCACGGTATCAAACTGGCTTTGGCCCCATAGCAGCAGCTTACGCGCCTGCTCCTCGCGGCCTTTCGGGCTTTCGGCGCCCATAACCACGGCAATCAGACGCCGCTGCCCGTCCACGCTTGATGCGATGAGATTAAATCCCGCGCCGGACGTGTGGCCGGTTTTCAGGCCGTCAACATTGAGGGTCTTATCCCACAGCAGGCCGTTGCGGTTCTGCTGGGTGATGCCATTCCACGTCAGGCTCCGTTCGCTGTACATATGATAAAAATCGGGTTCGCCGTGAATAATCGCCCGCGACAGCACCGCCAGATCGTAAGCGGAACTGTGCTGGCCCGGCGCGTCAAGGCCGTGGACCGTTTCAAAATGGGTGTCGCGCAGGTTCAGCTTGCGGGCGTAGTCGTTCATCATGTTTACGAATGGCGCTTCGCCGCCTGCGATGTAATCCGCCAGTGCCACGCAGGCATCGTTGCCGGAATCCACAATCAGGCCGCGGCTCAGGTCATGCACCGTCACGCGGTCGCCCGCTTTTAAAAACATCAGCGAAGAACCGGCAAAGACCGGATTGCCATAGGCCGAGGCGTCGGCACCCACGGTGACCACATCATCCGGCGCGATCCGACGGCTGTCGATGGCGCGGTCCACCACATAGGCCGGTCATGAGTTTAGTCAGGCTTGCCGGGGTTGCGCTGTTGATGCTCATTACCTGCCGTTTAAAATCTGGCCGGTGGTGTAATCCATCAATACCCATGCGCCTGCCTGAATTGTGGGTGCGACGGGGGTGACGGCGAACGTGGGTTCTGCACGGACGTTCTGGGAGAGTAAAGCGAGCAAAGAAGCAGCAATCAGGCAGGTTTTCAACAGCATATCCTCGTTGGTATTTTTTATTTCGCGCCTGTTTTACGGGAGTTGCGATGTAAACGCATGTTCAAATTGGCAAAGAAATATGACAAGCAGCACATTTTTCAGCGCCTGTCTTATCGGACGGCCTGAAAAACACCCCGTGATTTCCTTCTGCCCGGCAGGCGATGGTTTACCATTACCCCCCTGTTTTGAACCCCTTCAGGAGGGTGACCGGTGACTGAATCCGCAGCTCAGCCGACTTTTTTATTTCACGATTACGAAACGTTCGGCACCCGCCCGGCGCTGGATCGCCCCGCGCAGTTCGCGGCTATACGCACCGATCTGGATTTCAACATCATCGGCGAGCCGGAGGTGTTTTACTGCAAACCTGCCGATGACTATCTGCCGCAGCCGGAAGCGGTGCTGATTACCGGCATTACGCCGCAGATTGCGGCGGCGCGCGGCACCAGCGAAGCTGAGTTTGCGAAACGCATCCATGACTTATTTACCGTGCCCAATACCTGCGTGGTGGGCTACAACAATGTGCGTTTCGATGACGAAGTGACGCGCAATATTTTCTATCGCAACTTCTACGATCCCTACGCCTGGAGCTGGCAAAACAATAATTCACGCTGGGATTTGCTGGACGTGATGCGTGCCTGCTACGCCCTGCGCCCGGAAGGCATCAACTGGCCGGAAAACGACGACGGCTTGCCCAGCTTCCGCCTTGAGCATTTAACCGTGGCGAACGGTATCGAACACGCCAATGCGCATGATGCGATGGCGGATGTGTACGCCACTATCGCTATGGCGAAGCTGGTTAAGGCCCAGCAGCCGCGACTGTTCGGGTATTTATATAGCCATCGCACTAAGCAGAAGCTGGCGACGCTGATTGATATCCCACAAATGAAGCCGCTGGTGCATGTGTCGGGGATGTTTGGCGCCTGGCGCGGCAACACCAGCTGGATAGCGCCGCTGGCGTGGCACCCGGACAACCGTAATGCGGTGATCATGGTGGATTTGGCTGGCGATATGACGCCCTTGCTGGAGCTGGATGCCGACGCGTTACGGGAACGCCTGTATACCGCGAAAACGGATTTAGGCGATGATGCGGCGGTGCCGATCAAGCTGGTGCATCTGAATAAATGCCCAATCCTGGCGCAGGCCAATACGCTACGCCCGGAAGATGCCGACAGGCTGGGTATCGATCGACAGCGGTGCCTGGATAACCTCAAAATCCTGCGCGACCATCCGGATGTGCGTGAGAAGGTGGTGGCTCTGTATGCCGATGCCGAACCGTTTACGCCGTCAGAGGATGTGGATACCCAGCTGTATAACGGTTTCTTCAGCGACGCCGATCGCGCCGGGATGCGTATCATTCTGCAAACCGATCCGCAAAACCTGCCGGCGCTGGATATCAGCTTCGTGGACAAGCGGATTGAGAAGCTGTTGTTTAATTATCGGGCGCGCAACTTTCCGGGCACGCTGGATCATGAAGAACAGCAGCGCTGGTTGCGACACCGCCAGGCGCGTTTTACGCCGGAATTTCTGCAGGCCTACGCCCAGGAACTGGAAATGCTGTACGGGCAGTATGAAGGGGACAAAGAGAAAATCGGGCTGCTGCGGGCGCTGTACCAGTATGTTCAGGACGTGTTGTAAGCCAGATGACAGGCAAAAAAATGGCTCCCTCGGGAGCCATTTTTATTTTCGCGATTACTGCGGAATATCTTCGTACTGCGGAACCGGGGTTGCGGAAGCTTTTGGTCACACAAGCCAGATAGACCAGGCCAATGCCAGCCCAAATCAGGCCCAGCACCATGGAGCTTTCTTCCAGGTTAATCCACAGCGCGCCGACGGTCAGCGCGCCGCACACCGGCAGCACCAGGTAGTTAAAGTGGTCTTTCAGCGTTTTGTTGCGCTTTTTCGCGGATCCAGAACTGGGAGATCACCGACAGGTTAACGAAGGTGAAAGCCACCAGCGCACCGAAGTTAATCAGCGCCGTTTGCGGTAACCAGGTCGAAGTTGATCGCCAGCAAGGCGATAGCGCCAACCAGCAGTACGTTCCATGCCGGAGTGCGCCATTTCGGGTGCACATAACCGAAGAAACGGGTCGGGAATACGCCGTCACGGCCCATCACGTACATCAGACGTGAAACACCGGCGTGCGCCGCCATACCGGATGCCAGTACGGTGATGGTGGAGAACACCAGCACGCCGAACTGGAAGGTTTTACCCGCCACATACAGCATGATTTCCGGCTGAGACGCGTCAGGTTCTTTGAAACGCGAAATGTCCGGGAAGTAGAGCTGCAGGAAGTAGGACGCGCAAATAAAGATCAGACCGCCAATCAGCGCCGTCAGGAAGATGGCTTTCGGGATCACGCGCTCCGCATCTTTGGTTTCTTCAGACAGCGAACTGATGCCGTCAAAGCCCAGGAACGAGAAGCACAGGATGGTCGCGCCGGTAATCATCGGCACAACGTGCGCGCCTTCACTCCAGAACGGACGGGTGCTGGTCAGCGTACCTGCGCCTTCGCCATGGGCAACGCCATAGATGATCAGGCCGATAATGACCGCCACAATCCCCATCTGCAGAATAACGATCAGGGTATTGAAGTTCGCCACGCTCTTAATGCTGCGCAGGTTGGAGATGGTCATAAAGGCCACCAGCGCCACCACGAAAATCCATGACGGAACGGAAGGCACCAGCGCTTCAAAGTAAATTTTTGCCAGCAGAATGTTGATCATCGGCATGAACAGATAGTCCAGCAGCGATGACCAGCCCACCATGAAGCCAACAGTCGGGCTGATGGATTTCTGGGCATAGGTATAAGCAGAACCGGCGGACGGGAAGCGCTTAACCAGTTTACCGTAGCTCAGCGCGGTAAACAGGATAGCGACCAGCGCAAAGGCGTACGCCGTCGCGACATGACCGTCAGTGAGGCCTGAAACGATACCGAACGTATCAAACAGCGTCATCGGCTGCATATAGGCAAGGGCCCATCATAACAACCGGAATCAACGTAAGCGTTTTACGTAATTCCACGCGAGAGGTGTTTGGAGTAGCGTTATGCGACATGGTCATTCTCCTTTACGGCGAATGCCGTCGCAAAAGCAAAAAATTGCCCCCATTTTTTGGTTTCCTCAGCGACAACAACTGTCGATTTTTAGTAAGTATCTATCCGGTACGAAGCCGGCCTCTTTAATTTGAATGACGTGTTTGTTGCAAAAAAATAACCGACGCTCTTAACGTCGGTTAGCTTTCATTTTTTGCAGGCGGCGTATTTTGCCCATTTTAGATTGCAAAGACAAGACGTTGAGGCCCTCATCACGAATTTCTTTTTCCCGCCGCACATTATGATCAAAGAGCGTGCGACTGTGGCGCATAAAGCGCCATGATTTCGGGGCTGGCAAGAATGTTTTCCCGCCACCATTGAGAGGCTAATCCTTCCGTATGTTCATTCCAGCCAACCCAGACGGAATCGGTAGCCACATCGGCGTGACGCGTTTTTCTACCAGCGCCCCGGCATCAATAAATCGTTGCACCAGATAGCGGGGCAAATACCCGCAGCCCAGGCCGCTTATCTGTAATTCCAGCTTGGTTTTAAAATCGAACACGGTGATCGCGTCCTGTTCGTCCAGCACCTGCGCGGCGGGCGACCAGGCCGGGTAACCGTCCCCCACCACCACGGCGCGATGGCGTTTGATATCCCGGCGGGTCAGCGGCTCTTGCGCCTGCGCAAGCGCATGATGAGCGGCAACGACAAACACGCTTTCCAGTCTGCCAAGCGGCGCATACCCAAAACCGCTGAGTCCCGGCGGATCGCGAAGTGCGCCGACGATAATATCCGCCCGTCCCTGCGTTAACGCTTCCCAGGAGCCGCCCAGTACGCCATTGACGAATTTAAGCCGTGTGACGCTGTGGCTGGCGAAGAATTTCTCAATAAGCGGGGCCAGCAGCGAAAAGGGAAAGGTGTCGTCCACGCCGATGCGCAGTTCGTTTTCCCATCCCTGATGCAGTTTGACCGCCTGTTTCTCCAGTTGCCGTACGGTATGGAGTACTTCACGGCCGCGCTCCAGCAACAGGTGTCCGGTGGGAGTAAACGTTGCCCGATGGCCGCTTCGGTCGAGCAGCGTGATATTAAGATCACTCTCCAGTTTGTGAACCGTGTAGCTCAGGGCGGAGGGCGTTTTATAGAGTTTGCCGGCAGCGGCAGCAAAACTGCCCTCTTTATCGAGGGCGTCAAGGATCACGAGAACATCCAACAACGGTTTCATATGCGCCCCGGGGTTGCGCCTGATAACCCGTGCGGGATGTTACGCCATCGGCATCACTAACGGGTCAGGATACTGATATTCGAAGCCAAGCTCATGACAGATGCGATTGCCATCAATCAGTTTTCCTTTTCCTGGCTGGGCGCTGTCGCTGAAATGCGGCGGCTCAAGACCGAGCTGGCGCGCCATGACCGGATAAAACTCGGCACGCGCCGGATGATGCGGCGCACATATATTATAGACGTGCCCGCCTTTTGGAGCCTCCAGCAGCAGGCTAATCGCGCCGACAACGTCTTCAAGATGCACCAGGTTCACGCCGTGATTGCCGTTCGGCCCACTTTTGCCCGCAAAGAAACGTCCCGGATGCCGCCCCGGCCCCACCAGACCCGCCAGCCGCAGAATATCCACCGAGGTGCCGGGCAAGTTATGCAGCCAGTCTTCCAGCTCTTTAAGTACCCTGCCGCTTTCGGTTTGCGGATTGCGCGGCGACGATTCTTTAAATGTGCCTTCGCTGTCGCCGTAAACCGACGTCGAGCTTGTAAAAATAATCCGTGGGATCCCATGCGCCAGCGCGCTGTCGACAATTTCCTGCACCGCCTGATGATAGAATTCGCCGTTGCCGCCGGTACGCCGGGCGGGCAGCGTTAATACCAGCGCATCCACATTCAGCAGGACGTCAAGTTCAGCGCTGTCGCACACCAGTTCCGGTTGTAATTGCAGTTGAAACGCCTCAACGCCGCACATGCGCGCCGCTTCTACGCCGTCGAGGGTAGTTTTACTTCCCGTCACCTGCCAGCCGCGTGCATTTAATGCCAGCGCCAGTGGCATTCCCAGCCAGCCTAAGCCAACTATCGCAACCTTTTTCATACCCCCTCCTCTGTTCCCTTTATCGCTATTGCGCCGCTGATGTCATACCCAAACGAAGCATCATTCCTCTACTTTGCAGTGTAGGCTACGCCAGCCACCGTCTGCTGACAATTCACCTTATGAATACGAAACGGAGATTGATGAAAAAAAGGGCTTGCCACATCCGCCTTTTGTGGTTTAGGGTAAATGTCACAGTTTGAATAATCATTCATCAGAGAATTTTATGACGCGCGTTCAGTTTAAACACCACCATCATCACCATCACCCTGACTAGTCTTTCAGGCGATGTGTGCTGGAAGACAGTTAGATCTTCCAGTGGTGCAGAACGCAAGAGAAAGCCCCCGGAAGATCGTCTTCCGGGGGCTTTTTTTTTACCCTGACGGTTCAGGGTAATTCGGTGAAACAGAACAACTCGCGCACAACACAACTCAGGGTTACAAGGAAAAGACAATGACCGACACCAACCGTTTACGCATAGCTATTCAGAAATCCGGGCGTTTAAGTGAAGATTCACGCGAATTGCTCGCGCGTTGCGGCATAAAAATCAATCTCCACACCCAGCGTCTGATCGCCCTTGCCGAAAACATGCCAATCGATATCCTGCGCGTGCGCGATGACGATATCCCGGGCCTGGTCATGGATGGCGTAGTGGATCTGGGCATCATCGGTGAAAACGTACTGGAAGAAGAGCTGCTGGACCGTCGTGCGCAGGGCGAAGATCCACGCTACTACACGCTGCGTCGTCTGGACTTCGGTGGTTGCCGTCTTTCTATCGCCGCGCCGGTGGACGAACCCTGGGACGGCCCGCAAGGCCTCAACGGCAAGCGCATCGCCACGTCTTACCCGCACCTGCTCAAGCGTTATCTCGACCAAAAAGGCGTGCAGTTTAAATCCTGCCTGCTGAACGGTTCGGTGGAAGTGGCCCCGCGCGTCGGCCTGGCAGACGCTATCTGCGATCTGGTCTCTACCGGCGCCACTCTGGAAGCGAACGGCCTGCGTGAAACTGAAGTGATTTATCGCTCCAAAGCCTGTCTGATCCAGCGCGACGGCGAGATGCCGGAAGCCAAACAGCAGTTAATTGATAAACTGCTGACCCGTATCCAGGGCGTTATCCAGGCCCGCGAATCCAAATACATCATGCTGCACGCGCCGACTGAGCGTCTCGACGAAGTCATTGCGCTGCTGCCAGGCGCAGAGCGTCCGACTATCCTGCCGCTGGCGGGCGACCAGCAGCGCGTGGCGATGCACATGGTGAGCAGCGAAACCCTGTTCTGGGAAACCATGGAAAAACTGAAATCCCTGGGCGCCAGCTCCATTCTGGTGCTGCCAATTGAGAAGATGATGGAGTAACGCCATGGCCTTCACGACTCCCATCAACTGGAACGACTGCGACGCCCAGGCGCAAAAAGCGTTGTTGACCCGCCCGGCGATCTCCGCGTCGGACAGCATCACGCGCACCGTCAGCGAAATTCTGGCAAACGTGAGCGCTAACGGCGACAGCGCATTGCGCGAATACAGCGCCCGCTTCGATAAAGCGACGCCCGACGCGTTAGCCGTGAGCGAGGCCGACATTGACGCTGCCGTGGCACGCTTAGGCGATGAGATTAAGCAGGCGATGGCGGTGGCCGTCGCCAACATTGAAACCTTCCACCAGGCGCAAGTGTTGCCTGCGGTGGATATTGAAACCCAGCCCGGCGTGCGTTGCCAGCAGGTGACGCGACCGGTCGCTTCGGTGGGCCTGTACATTCCGGGCGGCTCCGCGCCGCTGTTCTCCACGGTGCTGATGCTGGCCACACCGGCGCGCATTGCCGGTTGTAAGAAAGTGGTGCTCTGCTCGCCGCCACCGATTGCCGATGAGATTCTGTATGCGGCGCGTTTGTGCGGCGTTCAGCAGGTCTATCAGGTTGGCGGCGCACAGGCCATCGCGGCGCTGGCGTTTGGCACCGAGACCGTACCAAAAGTGGATAAAATCTTTGGCCCGGGCAATGCCTTTGTGACCGAAGCGAAGCGCCAGGTAAGCCAGCGTCTGGATGGCGCGGCGATTGATATGCCAGCCGGGCCGTCTGAAGTGCTGGTGATTGCCGATAGCGGCGCGAATCCCGACTTTGTGGCTTCTGATTTGCTCTCCCAGGCGGAACACGGCCCCGATTCCCAGGTGATCCTGCTCACCCCGGACAGCGCGATGGCGCAGGCCGTCGCTGAAGCAGTGGCGCGTCAGTTGACCGCGCTGCCGCGTGCCGAAACCGCGCGTCAGGCACTGGCGGAAAGCCGCTTGATCGTGGCACGCGATCTGGCGCAGTGCGTAGAGATCTCTAATCAGTACGGCCCTGAGCACCTGATTATTCAAACCCGTAATGCCCGCGATCTGGTTGACGACATCACCAGCGCCGGATCGGTCTTTCTGGGAGACTGGTCGCCGGAGTCCGCAGGCGATTACGCCTCCGGTACAAACCACGTCCTGCCGACCTACGGTTATACCGCTACCTGCTCAAGCCTTGGCCTGGCGGATTTCCAGAAACGCATGACGGTACAGGAACTGACGCCTGCCGGGTTCAGCGCGCTGGCGAGCACCATCGAAACCCTCGCCGCCGCTGAACAGCTTACCGCCCACAAAAACGCCGTTACCCTGCGCGTCGCCGCACTAAAGGAGCAGAAATGAGCATTGTCGAATTAGCCCGCGAAAATGTGCGCAATCTGACGCCGTATCAATCCGCGCGTCGTCTGGGAGGCAATGGCGATGTCTGGCTGAACGCCAATGAATACCCGACGCCGGTAGAATTCCAGCTCACGGCGCAAACGCTCAATCGCTACCCGGAATGCCAGCCGAAGCTGGTTATTGAGCGTTACGCACAATATGCGGGCGTGAAACCGGAGCAGGTTCTGGTGAGCCGTGGCGCTGACGAAGGCATCGAGCTGCTGATCCGTGCGTTTTGCGAGCCGGGAAAAGACGCGGTGTTGTATTGCCCGCCGACCTACGGCATGTACAGCGTCAGCGCAGAAACCATTGGCGTGGAGTGCCGCACCGTTCAGGCGATTGACGGCTGGCAGCTCGACCTGCCTGCGATAGCTGAAAAGCTCGTTGGCGTGAAAGTGGTATTCGTCTGCAGCCCGAATAATCCGACCGGGCAGTTGATTAATCCGCAGGATATTCGCGTTTTATTAGAAATGACGCGCGGAAAAGCGATCGTGGTGGCAGATGAGGCCTATATTGAATTCTGCCCCCAGGCCACGCTGGCTGGCTGGCTGGAGGAATACCCGAATCTGGTGGTGCTGCGTACCCTGTCTAAAGCCTTCGCGCTGGCCGGGTTGCGCTGCGGGTTTACCCTCGCGAATGAAGAGATTATCGGCCTGCTGCTGAAAGTGATCGCCCCTTACCCGCTGTCGACGCCGGTGGCGGATATCGCGGCGCAGGCGCTGAGCCCACAGGGTATTGTGGCAATGCGCGAGCGGGTGGCGGAGATTTTAGTGAATCGCCAGTTTTTAATCGCCGAGCTGGAAAAACTCGCCTGCGTTGAGGAAGTCTTCGGGAGCGAAACCAACTACGTGCTGGCGCGCATCACCACCTCAAGCGCTGTGTTTAAATCCTTGTGGGATCAGGGCATTATCTTACGCGACCAAAATAAACAACCGACATTAAGCAACTGCCTGCGTATTACCGTCGGCACCCGTGAAGAGTGCCAGCGCGTGATTGACGCCCTGCAGGAACAACCCGGCCTCGCGGCCACGGAGTAAAGTAAGTATGAGTCAGAAGATCCTCTTTATTGACCGTGATGGCACCTTAATTTCAGAACCGCCGGAAGATTACCAGGTCGACCGTTATAACAAGCTGGCGCTGGAGCCGGAGGTGATCCCACAACTGCGTAAGTTACAGGACGCAGGTTACAAACTGGTGATGATCACCAACCAGGACGGCCTTGGCACTGCCAGCTTCCCGCAGGATGATTTCGACGGCCCGCACAATCTGATGATGCAGATTTTTACCTCCCAGGGAGTCAACTTCGACGAGGTGCTGATTTGCCCGCATCTGCCTGCGGATAATTGCGAATGCCGCAAACCGAAGACGCAACTGGTCACATCATACCTGGCCGATGAAGTCATGGATCGGGCCAACAGCTATGTGATCGGCGACCGGGCCACGGACATTGAACTGGCCGAAAACATGGGCATCACCGGCCTGCGCTACAACCGTGACGAGCTGGGCTGGGCAAAGATTGCCGAGCAATTGACCCGTCGCGATCGTTACGCCCGCGTGGAACGCTGCACCAAAGAGACCCAGATTGAGGTTGAGGTGTGGCTGGATCGCGAAGGCGGCAGCAAGATCCACACTGGCGTCGGTTTCTTCGACCATATGCTGGATCAGATTGCGACCCACGGGGGCTTTCGCATGAACATCACCGTGAAGGGCGATTTGTATATTGACGATCACCACACTGTCGAAGATACCGGCCTGGCGCTCGGCGAAGCGCTGAAGCTGGCGCTTGGCGACAAACGCGGCATTGCGCGTTTTGGCTTCGTACTGCCGATGGACGAGTGCCTGGCGCGCTGTGCGCTGGATATCTCTGGCCGTCCGCATCTCGAATATAAAGCGGATTTCACCTTCCAGCGCGTGGGCGACTTAAGCACTGAGATGGTTGAGCACTTCTTCCGCTCTCTCTCTTACACCATGGGCGTGACGTTGCATTTGAAAACCAAAGGCAAGAACGATCACCACCGGGTTGAAAGCCTGTTTAAAGCCTTTGGCCGCACCCTGCGCCAGGCGATCCGCGTGGAAGGCGATACCCTTCCGTCCTCGAAAGGAGTGCTGTAATGGACGTGGTGATTCTGGATACCGGATGCGCCAATTTGTCTTCGGTAAAATGGGCGATTCAACGCCTGGGCTATGAGCCGCAGGTGAGCCGTGACGCCGACGTGGTGCTGCGCGCCGACAAGCTGTTTTTACCAGGCGTCGGGACGGCGCAGGCCGCCATGGATCAACTGCACGAGCGCGATCTTATCGAGCTGATTAAAGCCTGCACCCAACCGGTACTGGGGATCTGCCTGGGTATGCAGTTACTGGGTGCGCGCAGCGAGGAAAACCAGGGCGTGGAAACGCTGGGGATTATTGACGAAGCCGTGCCGAAAATGACCGACTTTGGTCTGCCGTTGCCGCATATGGGCTGGAACCGGGTTTATCCGAAAGCGGGTAACCGCCTGTTCAACGGTATCGAAGACGGCGAGTATTTCTACTTCGTGCACAGCTACGCCATGCCGGTGAACGCTTATACCATCGCGCAGTGCAACTATGGCGAACCGTTTACCGCCGCCGTGCAGAAAGATAACTTCTACGGTGTGCAATTTCACCCGGAACGCTCCGGCGCAGCGGGCGCGCAGTTGCTGAAAAATTTCCTGGAGATGTAAATGATTATCCCGGCTTTAGATTTAATTGACGGCACCGTTGTGCGTCTGCATCAGGGCGATTACGGCCAGCAGCGCGATTACGGCACCGATCCGCTGCCGCGTCTGCAGGATTATCAGGCGCAAGGCGCTGAGGTGCTGCACCTGGTGGATCTGACCGGCGCGAAGGACCCGGCCCGGCGTCAGCTCCCGTTGCTGAAGACATTGCTGGCAGGCGTGAGCGTGCCGGTGCAGGTCGGCGGCGGCGTGCGGACTGAAGAGGATGTTGCGGCGCTGCTTGAGGCGGGCGCCACGCGGGTGGTGGTCGGCTCAACCGCCGTTAAATCACCAGAAATGGTTAAAGGCTGGTTTACCCGCTTTGGCGCGGAGCATCTGGTGCTGGCGCTGGATGTGCGTATTGATGAAAACGGCGTGAAGCAGGTGGCGGTAAGCGGCTGGCAGGAGAATTCCGGCGTGACGCTGGAAGCGCTGGTCGAGGCCTTCCTCCCGGTTGGCTTAAAGCATGTGTTGTGTACCGATATTTCCCGGGACGGCACTCTCGCTGGCTCCAATGTCGGGCTGTATCAGGAAGTCTGCGCCCGTTTCCCGTCAGTCGGGTTCCAGGCGTCGGGCGGTATCGGCGGCCTCGACGATATTGAGGCGTTAAAAGGCAGCGGCGTGACCGGCGTGATTGTCGGACGTGCGTTGCTCGAAGGTAAATTCACGGTCGCGGAGGCTGTACAATGCTGGCAAAACGGATAATCCCCCTGCCTGGACGTGCGTGACGGCCAGGTCGTGAAAGGCGTGCAGTTTCGTAACCATGAAATCATCGGTGATATCGTTCCTCTGGCAAAACGTTATGCCGAAGAGGGTGCGGATGAACTGGTGTTCTATGACATTACCGCGTCCAGCGATGGCCGTGTGGTGGATAAAAGCTGGGTGTCACGCGTCGCGGAAGTGATCGATATTCCTTTCTGTGTCGCGGGTGGGATCAAGACGCCGGAAGACGCCGCGCAGATCCTCTCCTTCGGGGCAGACAAAATTTCTGTCAACTCCCCTGCTCTGGCCGATCCTGACCTGATCACCCGTCTGGCTGACCGTTTTGGCGTGCAGTGTATTGTGGTGGGGATTGATACCTGGTTCGATGAGCAAACCGGCAAGTATCACGTCAATCAGTATACCGGCGATGAAAGCCGTACCCGTGTTACGCAATGGGAAACCCTGGACTGGGTGCAGGAAGTGCAAAAGCGCGGCGCCGGGGAAATCGTGCTGAATATGATGAACCAGGATGGCGTGCGTAACGGTTACGACCTGGCGCAGCTGAAAAAAGTGCGCGAGGTTTGTCATGTACCGCTTATCGCCTCCGGCGGCGCGGGCACGATGGAACACTTTTTAGAAGCGTTTCGCGACGCGGATGTGGACGGCGCGCTGGCCGCTTCGGTATTCCACAAACAGATTATTAATATTGGTGAACTTAAAGCGTTCCTGGCGCTACAGGGAGTGGAGATTCGGGTATGTTAACTGACACGCAACGCGCGCAGCTTGATTTCGAAAAGACCGATGGGCTGTTGCCGGTAGTGGTGCAACACGCCGTATCCGGCGAAGTGCTGATGCTGGGCTATATGAACGGCGAAGCGCTGGATAAAACGCAGGAAACCGGCAAAGTCACTTTTTATTCGCGCACTAAACAGCGCCTGTGGACCAAGGGCGAAACCTCGGGCCATTTCCTGAACGTGGTAAGCATCACGCCGGATTGCGATAACGACACCCTGCTGGTGCTGGCTAACCCTGTTGGCCCGACCTGCCATAAAGGCACCTCAAGCTGCTTTGGCGACGTACATCACCAGTGGCACTTCCTCTATCAGCTTGAACAGCTGCTGGCGGAGCGGAAACACGCTGACCCGGCCAGCTCCTACACGGCGAAGCTGTATGCCAGTGGAACCAAGCGTATTGCGCAGAAAGTGGGTGAAGAAGGCGTGGAGACGGCGCTGGCAGCAACGGTAAACGATCGCGAAGAGCTGACCAATGAAGCGTCAGACCTGATGTATCACCTGCTGGTGTTGTTACAGGATCAGGAACTGGATCTTGGTGCGGTGATTGAGAATTTGCGGGGAAGGCATAAATAGGACGTAAAAAAGGCCGGGATGACCGGCCTTTTTATTTACCTGAAAGACATTAATCTTGCAGCCATTCGGTGTGGAACACACCTTCTTTATCGGTACGCTTGTACGTGTGTGCACCAAAGTAGTCGCGCTGCGCCTGGATCAGGTTAGCCGGCAGTACGGCTGCACGGTAGCTGTCGTAGTAAGCGATAGCGGCTGAGAATGTCGGGGTCGGGATGCCATTCTGAACAGCGTAGGCAACCACATCACGCAGTGCTTGCTGGTAATCGTCCGCCGCTTTTTTGAAGTACGGGGCCAACAGCAGGTTTGCGATTGACGGGTTTTCTGCATAGGCATCGGTGATTTTCTGCAGGAACTGGGCGCGAATGATGCAACCAGCACGGAAGATTTTAGCAATCTCGCCGTAGTTCAGGTTCCAGTTGTTTTCTTCCGATGCGGCACGCAGCTGAGAGAAGCCCTGCGCATAAGAAACAATCTTGCCCAGATACAGTGCGCGGCGCACTTTCTCAACGAATTCCGCTTTATCACCGGTGAACGGCTTAACTTCAGGGCCGCTCAGCACTTTAGAAGCCGCAACGCGCTGTTCTTTCAGAGAAGAAATGTAACGTGCGAATACCGATTCGGTGATCAGAGACAGCGGCTCGCCGAGATCCAGGGAGCTCTGGCTGGTCCATTTACCGGTACCTTTGTTAGCGGCTTCGTCCAGGATCACATCCACCAGGTAGATACCGTTTTCATCTTTTTTGGTGAAGATATCTTTGGTGATGTCGATCAGGTAGCTGCTCAGCTCACCGTTATTCCACTCGGTAAAGGTGCTGGCCAGTTCTTCGTTGCTCAGATTCAGACCACCTTTCAACAATGAATAGGCTTCGGCAATCAGTTGCATGTCACCGTATTCAATGCCGTTGTGCACCATCTTCACGTAGTGGCCCGCACCATCGGCACCAATATACGTCACACACGGCTCACCATCTTCCGCAACCGCTGCGATTTTGGTCAGGATTGGCGCGACCAGTTCGTAAGCTTCTTTCTGACCACCTGGCATGATGGATGGGCCTTTCAGCGCACCTTCTTCACCACCAGAGACGCCAGTTCCGATAAAGTTAAAACCTTCAGCGGAGAGCTCACGGTTACGACGGATAGTGTCCTGGAAGAACGTATTACCGCCATCAATGATGATGTCACCTTTATCCAGATAAGGTTTCAGGGAGTCGATAGCTGCATCAGTGCCAGCACCCGCTTTCACCATTAACAGGATACGACGAGGTGTTTCAAGGGATTCAACAAACTCTTTTACCGTATAGTAAGGAACCAGTTTTTTCCCCGGATTCTCGGCGATAACCTCTTCCGTTTTTTCACGTGAGCGGTTGAAAACGGACACGGTGTAACCACGGCTTTCGATGTTGAGCGCCAGGTTGCGCCCCATCACAGCCATACCAACGATGCCGATTTGTTGCTTAGACATTATGTACTCCTGGGTGTTAAGAGCATTAACATTTTGATTGACTATCATACGCTCAAAGTTTGCTAATCGGAAATTTTACTACAATTAAAACGAGTAAACACTAAACCATCTCGACTAGCAAATATATACTATGTATTTTTAACTTTCTCAATTTTAACTGCCTGTATTGACGCATTATGATTTTTCAATATAGAAACTCTTATCTCCACTGGGGTATTTTCCTCAGTACCTTCTTTAATAGTGAAGTTACCTGACAATGTCGAAAATTCACCATTTGTGCCTTCTATCTGTTCTGATACTAACACTACCCTATTACCGAGAATAGCATCGTAATTTCCAATTATCTCATTCCCTGGAGAGTTACTAAAGATCCTTATTTCAAACTTATAATTGCCATGTGGTAATTTCTGGTATGGACCAAACGAAAGGTAACCCTCTGAATCCTTCGCATCCTTATTAATGGTGCAGTTACTAGCAAGGGTACCAATTTGAGTAGGTAATTGGCATCCATTCCAAGTATAACGTCCATATTCACCATTAAAAATAGGCCATATTGGTTTTGCCAACCAAATATCAGTACCACCAACATGATCCAGAAGAATACCATTGTTCCTTTTAATATTATCGACAAACCGACCATCTTTATCTTCATCAGGTCTGACAAGATAGAAAACATTCTCATCTGGAGATACATCAAAGTAAGAAGGTCGGAGAGAGCCATTGCATTGGTGAAAAATGCCCCGTATCATTTATTTGTAACACACCATAGCTAAATTCTGGAATAATTACATTGAACGGCATAATACTCCAATAGTTGTTTCCATATACATTTTTGACGTTGTACTTTTTAGATAAATTTTTTAAAGAATAACTTAAATCAGAGTTATATTTTTTATACACACTGCTATTTATGACTGATGGTGATAAAGTAGCAACACAAAACCATGTTGAGGAAAGGCATACAATTGCAAATACAATCAGAAAACTAATACTCTTACCGATTAGAAATCTATTTCTGAAAAATCTCACCAAATCCATTAAAAAACATAATTTTATGATAAACAAAGCCCATAAGGCATGTCGGGATGAATCAGGGTTAAGGAGACATATTGCAAGGGTAGTAAAAAGTAACCCAATGAAAGCAGTCACTTTCAGAACACCCCAAAAGGGAGAGTTACTATCAGGCCTTTGCATAATAACGTTTTTAATTATGCTGACCAATGTCACCAAAATATAAATACTAAAAATCGTTTCGTATATGAAATTAAAACCATAACCAATAATGCTAAATTTAAAAAAAGAACTGCCTTCTAAAAAACTCAATGACGAAAAATTCAACAAATAATCATTAAGAATTCTTGATAGATTACTTAGAAAAGTACTATAATCAACAAGTTTTATTCCTGCTGATATATCTCGCCCAAGGCTATAATAATTCAATAGGTACTTGTTAAGTATAAGCGCTAGGGAAAAAGAAACAAATAGAATAACAAGTTGAGTTCTGTATTTCTTGAAATCCCAAAAAATAAAACAAGTCACAATTAAAGTTATAAATACAAATGCGGCTCTAAGCGGTTCTTCAATAACCATTAAAAAGATAAAAAGTGCAGCAGGAAGGATACGCCTTAAATTCTCCTCTTTGACACTTAATATGAAGAAGATTAATATAGATAATGAGAGCACTACGTTTGCAAGATGCGATTGTTGACCAAGAATATAATCATAATCATAACCGGCGCTTACAGGAAAAAAAAGACAAAATGTGTAAAAAGCGGCTAATATATTTTTTTTGAAAACACAGTAAAGAGAAGAAAATAAAATAGTAGACCAGATAGAAATCCAAAGAGCAGAACCAATAATAAATGCGGTATATCCTTTAAACCCCATAGCCATTGCTAACGCAATTGCTATTTCAGACCGAAGGAAAATAAGTTGGTTACCATAGTAGTAATCATGTGGTAATATCGAATGTGATTCATATATTGCCTGAGCCAATACTTGCATAGCTGCAGCATCAGCATGAAATGTTATTGAATAAACCCATTTGATATGAATAACTCCAAAAACAAATGAGATCAATATCACAAATAAAAAACTAAAGATTTTACTGTATGCCTTCATCTATACATCCTAAAAATGTCTATATTCTAATCGAGCTTTAATTTTTCGTTTTTTTATCAAGAAAAAATCTTGGCCTATTTTTCACTTCAATATATATCTTACCAACATATTCACCTAATACACCAATACAAAGCATCTGCACCCCTCCAATAAATAACACAGCGAGGATTACAGATGTCCAACCATGCACAGTGTGCCCAATTACATATTGAGAAAATGAATATAAAATAAGAAAAAAGCTCAAAACAGAAATCAGAAAACCTAATATAGTCAATACTCTCAATGGAACCACAGAAAGCGATGTGATACCTTCAAGAGCCAGTGCTAACATTTTACCAAGTGGGTATTTAGACTCCCCTGCAACCCGCTCTTTCCTTGAATAATATACTTCCGTAGATGAGTATCCTAACAATGGAATTAGACCACGAATATAGATATTTTTTTCTTGATGGCTAAGCAACGATAATAATGCTCTTTGGCTTAAAAGTCTAAAATCAGCGTGATTCTCTACCTGATGGACGCCTAGAGATGACATTAATTTGTAGAATAAATTAGCAGTAGTCCTTTTAAAGAAAGTATCTGTACCACGATCTTTTCTAACACCATAAACTATATCAATACCGGAATTATATTCATATACCATCGATTTGATAACTGAAGTGTCATCTTGTAGATCTGCATCGATACTAATTACCAGATCAGACAGTTTACATTCATTTAACCCAGCCCAAAGAGCTGTTTGATGGCCCTTGTTTCTTGATAATTTTATACCTCTGACTCTTGCAGAAGATTTTGAAAAGAGATCAATTAATTCCCATGTTTTGTCTGAGCTACCATCATCAACAAATAAAATATGACTTTCTGACGAGATTACGTTATCAGCAATCAAAGACTTTAATATTTCATCCAGCTCATTTAAGCATTGATTTAAAACAGCCTCTTCATTGAAACAAGGTACAACTATAGATAACACACCTGCCATTATTTCATACTCCATTTTTTATTTATAAAGAAGCTTAAGATTGTATAAAAAATCATACCTAAGGACTGCACGACATAATAATTTTTAACTCCCAAGGATAAAGCTATTTTCATCACAAAAACATTGACAATGTAACATATGAAACAAACCAGCATAAACCTTAGTAGATTTCGAGCGCAAACTTTCTTTTTAAAAGTAAAAATTGAATTCATGACAAAGCTAAATATTATTCCTACTACATATCCTATGGCATTCGATAAAAATAAACTCAACCCAAAAAATGTTAATGTCATTATTACCACTGCTGTTAATAATGTATTTCCACCACCCACAATACAGTATTTAACAAATTCTGGGGTCCTGCTATTTATAATGCTATATTTTCTGCGACTCACAATGTAGCCTCAGATAATAGCTCATGATACACTGCTGAGTATTTTTGTATCATATGCTCAGCAGTAAAAAAATCCAAATATCTCTGATAAGCATTACTACCATAGTGTTTTGCCAGTTCAGGTTCGGAAATTAGTTTAAACATTGCATCTTGTAATGCTTGAGGATTATTCCGTTCAACTACAACCCCAGTTTCATTATGGATATTAATAAAGCTAGTGCCAGTTCCTATCTCTGCGGAAATAAGTGGCTTTCCATACATGGCACCTTCCGCAAGAGATATTCCAAAGGCTTCCGAACGTAAATGAGAAGGGAAAACCACACAATAACATAGAGTGAGAAGTGCCGATTTGTCTTCATCTGAAACTGCACCAACAAAATGCACGTTCTTTAATACAAGCTTCTGAGCCAGAGATTTTAATTCATTTTCTGCATCACCCGAACCAACAATGACAATATTAAAGTCATTATTCTTTGCTGCGTCCAATAATATATGCAGCCCTTTATAATACCTGAATGCACCAACAAAAAGGAAAAATTTATCTTTAAATAAAGACTTCCAGTACAGTAACTTCTCTTCACTTGGCACAGGATACGATGATCGTTCTAAACCGTAAGGAATCACAGCAACTTTATCTATGTATCTTTGCAAGATTGAACTCGTCTTAGCATAGTTTGGTGAAGATGCAATTATACGATCAACTGAATTCAAAAAACGATGCATGAGAGGTTGGTATATTTTTAATGCTGTTTTCTGTTTTACTATATCAGAATGATAGCTAACTACGGTAGGTTTTTTAACTCCACAGATAAAATGTAAGAGATCCATATATGGATAGGGAAAATGATAATGAATAATATCAGCAGACTTAACTAACTCTTTAAATTTGGTGATTGCATAAATAGAAAAAGGAGTCGATGCAATTTCAAAATTCGTTCTGGCATAATAAACGGTATGATTACCCAATTGCATGTGGTCCACACTCTTTTTCTTACTTAAGGAAAAGACAGTAGATTCAATCCCATTCTTATAACCAGCTTCACTAAGCTGATAAATAACCTGTTCTATCCCACCGAATGTATCAGGATAGTAGGTTTTATATATATGTAGAACTTTCAACATTAGTTCAACTCAATATGCTTATATGCATTTATCGTTTCGTTTGCACAGCGTAACCATGAAAAATTTTTAACATGCTCTAAGCCTAATTGGATAGCATTCTCCCTCCATACATTATCCTGGATACTAGTTAATATATGTGTAGTGAGTTTATCAACATCCAAAGCATTACTCATTAGAGCACATGTACCAACAACTTCTGGAAGTGATGAACTGTCAGAGCAGACAACTGGAATACCTGATGCCATCGCTTCTAATACAGGAAGGCCGAATCCCTCATAGAGAGATGGGAACAAAAAACTAACCGCACCAGCATAGAGTGCAGGTAAATCACTCGCAGGTGTAAAACCCAGATAGCGCAACCACCCTTCTCGCTCACCTTTCTCAAAGCGGCGATGCAAAGCGTCACTGTTCCACCCTTTGAATCCACTAATAACGAGTGGAATTTGCTTCCTCAGTGGCAGCGGAAGACGTTCGTAGGCATCCAGTAACGTCGCAATATTTTTTCTAGGTTCAATTGAACCAGTAAATAAGGAATATTTTTTGAAGGTAAGTGCGTATTTTCCGAGAACATGAGTTATATCTTCTTCAGGACGGGGTCTAAATTCACCACTACATGCTAACTTTGCAGTAAATACCCTACTTTCAGAAATATTAAAATAATTAATGAGCTCGAATCTGGTAAAATCAGAGTCAGCGATAAATACTGATGCACGCTTTACAGTGTGCAACAGTTCTTTCCGCATATACCGAACTCTCTCAGGGGGATGGCATTGCGGCAAAGTAAAAACCGAGAGATCATGGAAGGTTACAACGCAACGATCCACCCTTGGAGGTAGATAAAAATTGGGCCCGTGATAAATCGCATTTTTATGATTTTTTAGAACGTTTGTTTTTAACCATGGTGCTGTGAGTCTATATACTTCCGAAGCCAGCCGATTCTTTTTTACAAGGCTCTTAAGCCCAACTGTTGAAGATCTATTCTCTTTAACTACAGGCATTTGCTGAGTGAGTCGATGACCATTTAAAAATAGCAATTCGGATATTTCTGGGGCATCAGATAAACATTTAGCTAACTCAAACGCATAACGTCCAATACCCGTTAATGGGTATTTTATTGCATCAGTTCCAAATATAACTTTCATTACTCGCTTTCCAACATCCAGCGTAGAGTATCTTCGAGTGGTGGAACATCCCAATCTGGAATAAATGATTGCAGTTTTGACGGATCCCCACTGAGCGTTTTAACTTCATTTGCTCGGACAAATTCTGGATTAATTTGGATGGTCAGATGGTGTTCGGTTATTTTTTCACAAAGTTCAATAATTTTTCTCAGTGAATATGTCCGGCCAGAGCAGATGTTAATAACTTCGCCAACTGGTTTGGCCTGTAATAATTTGACATAAGCATGGCTTAGTGCACGAACATCTGTAAAATCGCGCCAAACATCAATGTTACCTAACTCGATCGTCGGTGATTTTGATTTAAAGTGTTTAACTATCTTTGGCAAAAGGAAGTTTTCCGCCTGACCAACACCAGTATAATTGAATGGCCGCGTGATAAAGATAGGCAATTTATCCACCCACAGCTTAGCCATATACTCCATCGCTAATTTACTGACGGCGTAGTCATTCGCTGGATTCGCAGGGGTAGCTTCATCTAATTGCCCTTCAATACTATTGCCATAGACATTTGCGCTACTGGCGAGCAATACCGCGTCCATAGAGTGGCCCGTCTGATGTAATGCCTGGAGCAAATTGCGTGTGCCAAGAATATTGACATCATAAAAGGCATTCGCATCTCCATGCCCTACAAAAGCAATAGCGGCTAAATGGATCGCAACGTCAGGTTTAATTTGATCAACAACGTTATTTAGCGCGTTGCTGTCTAATAGATCGACATTAAAATAGTCTTCGTCGTCGCAAACTCCAGAACCAAGTCCAAAAACGCGATATCCGGCAGCGGATAATTCCGCTGCCACATAGCGACCGGTAAACCCATTAATGCCCGTTACGAGGGCTCGTTTGCCGGCGCCAGTCATTAAAAAGAGAACCCTTGTTGGTTACGACGTAGATCTTGCTCAACCATCATCTGGCAAAGCTGTTCAAGCGTGGTTTTCGGTTCCCAACCCAGAATCTCTTTAGCGCGAGCAGGATTGCCGATAAGCAGATCCACTTCAGCCGGACGGAAGAATTTTGGATTGACACGTACCAAGGTTTTCCCGGTTACGATATCAATACCCACTTCTTGCTCGTCTTTTCCTTCAAAGCGCAGCGTATAACCAGCCGCTTTGAAAGCCATTGAAACGAAGTCACGCACTGTCTCAGTGCGGTTGGTGGCAAGAACAAAAGTATCAGGCTGATCGGCCTGCAGCATACGCCACATCCCTTCAACATATTCTTTAGCGAAGCCCCAGTCGCGCTTAGCGTCCATGTTACCCAATTCAAGCACTTCAGCTTTGCCCAGCTTAATCTTAGCGACGGTGTCGGTAATTTTACGAGTCACAAACTCTTGACCACGTAATGGGGATTCGTGGTTAAAGAGAATACCGCTGGAAGCAAAAATGCCGTAGCTTTCACGATAGTTGACAGTCATCCAGTGGGCATAGAGTTTGGCCACGCCGTAAGGGCTACGTGGGTAGAACGGTGTGTCTTCTTTCTGAGGAACGGCCTGCACCAGACCAAACATTTCCGATGTGGATGCTTGATAGAAACGAATTTTTGGGTTTACGATGCGAATCGCTTCAAGCAAATTCACCGGGCCGATACCCGTGATTTCTGCCGTCGTGATAGGTTGTTCAAAAGACACGCCTACAAAACTCTGCGCGGCGAGGTTGTAGACCTCAGTTGCGCCACTCTTTTGCAGCAGGCGGATACTGGCGGAGAGATCGGTTAAGTCGTACTCAACGAGATGTAAGTTGGCATTATTTTTAATGCCCAGCTCTTCAATTCGCCAAAAATTAACCGAACTTGTACGGCGATAGGTACCGTAAACCACATAGCCTTTGTCGAGTAAAAGCTCTGCGAGGTAAGCGCCATCCTGACCAGTAACACCTGTAACAACTGCAACTTTACTTATCATAGCTAAGAACTCCAAAAATGAATTATTTTAAGCTAAAAAACAGGTGATGCCTCTGTAAGCGCACCAGTTTAGTTCCACAAAATTTTTGAGCTTTCCGTCTTCTCATCCCTCAGCCGGTATTCTTCCAACGTCAGGTTATTCAGGGATCCATGGGGCCGCTCACTGTTGTATTCCTTCAGCCAGCGTCCCGTTATTTCCCGTGCTTCATTCCGTGTTCTAAACAGATAAAAATCCAAAATTTTTGTCCGGAACGTTCGGTTTAAGCATTTTGCGTAGGTTTACCTGGCGTGATAAATTCCAGCATTACGCCATTGCCCTCACCCCATTATGCCAGATCCAGTGATATCGGTTTTGGCCCGGTATCCATTCGCATCTTCAGCGGATATCCACAGTTTGCCACTATATAGTCCGATACTCTTACAACCCGCTGCGCCGGGATATTCAGGTCATTTTCGATAGCCAGAATCTCACAGTTAAAATCACCCACGACGTTTAAGAGCCGAAAGCGTCGGCTACATTTCAGGGCGTCGTGCGTAAAATCAAACGACCAGCTTTGGTTGAGCGCTTCCGACGTTGCCAGCGGAGCTGTATTGCGCACCGGCAGGAATTGTTTAACCTTACGAGGACAATTCAGTTTCAGCAGACAGTAAATCCGATGTACGCGCTTGTGGTTCCGCGCATCTCTCTGTCTACGACAGTATCTGAAAAAGCTTCTTAAATTCGTTGCGGGAATAGCATTAATCTACCTCAATCAGCCTCCTGATCACCGCCCCATCACGTTGCGTATCCAGTTGATAACGAAACACCGTCCTGCTCAGTGATAGTATCTTACATGCCTGGCGTATGCTCATCGGAAACTGCGTAGTCAGACAGTTGACGGGCTCACGCTTTATCGCTGGTGCTAAAGCTTTTTTTCAATAACGGTTTGCTGTGCGTGGTTTTTAAGACTAAGAGGTCGGCGAACATCTGCTTCAGCCGGTGGTTCTCATCTTCCAAGTCTTTACGTTTTCCTATATCAGCGGCTTACATCCCGCCATATTTCGCCTTCCAGTAGTTTTAGTAGTTGGAAGGCGAAATAGCGGCCTCGCAACAGACATCTTTGACGATTCTGCCCGCTTTGCCTCATTTCAGTACGGTGGTGACCTAGTCCCCAGTGAATTGGATCTTACACATAGCGATCTCCTAAAGGGACATAATCAGTATGTCGGAAGATATCTAAAAGAGAATGAGCCGTTTTGAGGGGATATTTATGCCAATAATTACCGCAATTTTTTGCACAGAACATTTTCCTATTTTGAAAAAAACAGATTACGCGTTTAATAACTCAGCCATCCACTGCGGGACAGGTTCGTTTTCGATTTTAAAACCTAAAAGCAGATTTTCCTTAAAACCGGAGGTTATTACGTAATGTCTTTCTTGTAAAAAAAGCTCTTGGTACTTCTCCGGATGTTTACGGTAAAGCAAAACATCCTTTTGGAAAAACCGTGCGCGACTACTCGCAGACTCACGCTCTTTAGAGCGCAGTTGCGCCGGATGGAATACATCAACATCTTTTGCATAAGGCACCAAACCTAACTGTTGCATGCGCCACCCAAAATCCGTGTCTTCCCGAAAATGGGGATGGTCAAACTGCAGATCAAACCCGCCTAAATATTGAAAAACTGAGTTTCTGACCATTAGATTGGCAGTCATAAATCCAATACTTTCAAAACCAACATTGGTAACTGGACGCCAGTTATCATCACCATGATGGTCCGAGATGATGATACCTTCAACACCGACAACGCCTTCGACTTCAAAATATTTTCGGGCGTTGGCCAACCAATTTGCTCCTGGTCGACAATCGTCATCGGTGAAAGCAATAACCTTGCCCTGAGCCAGCATAGCCCCTGTATTTCTCGCCCTGACGGCCCCTTTGACTGGTGAATGGTAATAACAAAGAGGGAAGCCGAAATCGCGCCCACGTTCAGACCACGGTTTTTCACTCTGATCGACAATAATGACTTCAAAATCACGTTCTGTCTGCTTTTGCAAACAGCTCACCAAGTCAAGAAGTTGATCTGGGCGTTCATAGCTTGGGATCACAACGGAAAAAATGGGGCTGTGGCTGGTTAGCTAATTGAGCTCTGGAAGATAGCATTCTACCAACAATATCGGAGATACGTTCCCATGCATAGCTGCTTTCCACACAGGCCCGTGCAGCTGTTCCCACTTTTCTACGGTACTCGTTTTCAAACAAGTCACTAATAGCGGTGGCAAACGCTTCTTTCGTTGGCTCAACCACCAACATGGCGGTCAGCCCTCCGGTATCGATACCACGAGCGCCGATTTTAGTGGTTACTGTCGGCATTGCCATTGACATAAAGTCAAACATTTTAATGTTAGTGCCCGAGCCAGAGAACATCGGATTCACAGCTATATCAGCGGCGGAGAGCCACAATGCTTTGTCCTCTTCACTCAACATACCGGTAACATGCACGTTTTTGTATTTAACTTTTTCGACAACACTACCTACGCCACCAGCAATGACGAAGGTCACCTCTGGCACCAAAGGCGCCAATGTTTCTGCAATAAATTTGGCAGCTTCAACGTTAGGTCCGTAGGCACTGCCGATAAAGATAGCAAGCTTGTCATCAGCCGCGTATTTCAATGCTACTTTCGCTGCGCTACGTTCATCGTCTCCCGGCACCTGATGTGTAAATGCCATCACACCATTAGGTACCACCCGCATTTTTTCTGGTGAGAACTCATAGATGCGATAAAAACGCAACAAATCCTCCTGCGAACATGCCAATATGAGATCGGCACGCTGACCAAGCAAGTATTCGTCGGCAATAACCTGACGTATCGCTGCTAACTCCGCTACATTGCTGTCATCAAATAGCTGAGCTCGCAAATACCCTTCAACATTTTGCGAGTCATAAACTACAACTTTACCCTGTAACAGGTTAGGATCGATAAGCGGATATACCCAAGGGTGAGAAAAGACCACCACTTCAGCCTGCTTAATATTCTCGATAACGCTCGTAAGGTAATCAGGAGATAAATGTCCTTGTTGGCTAAATACAACGTCAATTACCGTTTTTCCATTGGCCTGAGCAGCCCATTCCTGCGCAGCAAGATGATGCTCCTGGCTAAGAGGAATATTAATCTCCTCAAGGCCTGGACTTAGCTGATGCCTGCGATATTTCTCTCCCGGCCAGTCATAAGAACCTACATACGTAGCTTTTACGTTCTCCCCTAAGCCATGATACAGTCCCAGCAAACGTAAACGACCGCCACCAATAGGTGGATCTATAGGTTGCATGTCCGCGACAACAACACTGAGCGGCATTTCTTTCAGAGTGACTTGAGGAGCCATAGCTGCGGAAATAAGCTGTTTACTCACTGTCGCCCAGGACATCCCCTTGATCAGCTCATGGCCCCGTTGACCCATCGCAATTGCTGAGGACACATTATTGAACAGCCATTCAAATCCCTCACACAACGCCTCTGGATTCGCTTCGCAAATCAACCCCGTTTCTTTATGTTTGACAAAAAAGGTTGGCTCACCAGAATCAGCACAGGTAATAACAGGCTTACCGCTGGCAAATCCTTCCAGAGTCACGTACCCGTAATCTTCTTTCTTCGGTACAAAAGCAATCGCCAAAGCATTAGCATAGTAATCCAGCAGCTCTTCATCACTCAGACGACCGACAAATTCAATCCGACTGTCACCCGCGGCAAGAGCCTTAAGTTCCTGTTCCGCCTCCCCTGTCCCTGCGATAACTAATCTAAGCGGAAGCGACGAAGCTTTAACGGCTTCAATGGCAAGATGAACACGCTTCCAGGGATGTAAACGCCCAGGAAGAAAGAAGTAATCTCCGGTTGTTCCTTGTTTGAAGCCATTAACACCTAACGGTGGATGTATCACATCACAATGAATACCTCGCCAGCGATACAATCGATTGGAAACTTCATGGCCAATGGCGAACTTTGCTTTTACTCGTGAAATTGCCTCAAAATCCCATTGATGCAACATGGCCCGCTCAGCCAAACGAATCGGATCATCACCAGGAAAAGTCTCGTAAAACATATCATCAAACACACGGACGGTGTGTACCAGGTACATCACATGATTAGGATGATTAACAGCATAACTTGGCGTTTTGGTCGAAACAACTGCATCAAAACGGCTAAGATCCAGATCACGGCAGTACTGATAGTTCTTACTAATCTGGTCGAAAGAAGATTCATCGGCAATAACTTGCACAATCTCTGCGTCGCAACCAATTTCAATTAGTCCCGCTAATAATCCCTGATAGAAGCGCTCAGCTCCTCCGGCCTCTCCCTGTGCAGACTCTGTCGTTAATACGGCAACACGTAACCCTTTGAATTTCTCAAGCTCAGGGTATTGATTACAGTAATTCACTGTGGGCTCCTTTCGTCTTCGGCGGCCTTAAGCTCATCCTTGATTCTGCTGTGCAATTCATCAAGACTCAGCGAGTTAGATGATTTAAATGATGTAAAAGAGCTATTTTTTTCCGACAGTAATTCATTTGTCGAGAAAGTTGTGCGAGGGTTACTTCCAACCAAGGCTTTGAGATAAAGACTTCTTAAAAAAGAATACAATCCCAGTTTTTTAACTGTACAGACCGTATAATGCCTCAACCGTGGCTTACTATTGAATGTTCGGATCAGTTTGCGTACCCCACGACTAAATAAGGATACCTTTTGAGCCTCGCTATTCACATCCTTACCGTTTTTTATACGCCCGAGAAAACGTACCGGAGAACTAACCCGCCATGAAGTACTGCTATAAATCTGCTCAGTGTGGTTTTTCAGTAAGATAATTTCATGTTCGAGATCATGAATGCGCGCTTGCGAAGCAATGTATGCCTGAGAAAGGCCATCATATGCAATATGCACTCGCTCATTTTCTGCTGATAACATTGATACTTTTTGCACTAGTTCATCATACTGGCGCGTATTATTTAAATGCTCAAGGATGTCACCGATGTTAAGCGTTAACTTATCTAGACTCTTATTTTTTTGGTGCAACACATTGATCAATGAATTTAATTCATTACTATTTTCTTTCACAACCGTTATAGCATTTACCATACTATCGTTACTTAGAACACTTTCGGCCACTTGCCGTTTATAATTATCGAGCTCCTGTATTGCGACCTCTGCATTTTTTATTGCTGTAAAATGATCGTAAGTTTGATAATCATCAAAAACGTTTGGGGGGTATTTAAGAGAGATCAAAAGTTCTTTATGCTCTACAGAGACGTAAAAACGATTAAGCCCATCAGCATAGGCAAATAAATAATTTTTATCTATCAAAAAAGCTTCAATTTCCGAATGCGTTTCTATTTGCGTATTAGGGAATGTGGACTCAACGACGACTACCCATGGACGGTACTGGTTCCAATCATTCCCTTTCAGTACTGAAAGCTCCAAACCTTCAACATCCACTTTCAAAAAGTGAATGTTCTCAGGTTGAAATTCGGCACAAACGTCAGCCAGAGTCCTGACCGCGACATTATACCATTCACCCTTATAACCATCGGCTTCATGGGCTTTAACTACCTCTTTGTCCAGAGTTGCCCAACCGCGGTTATCACACTCCCAGATTTCTAATTCACCCGCACTTTCATTCAATGCATAGTTCAGATTGATATCTTGAGGACGATCGGCAACCAGCGCATTAAAATGGCTCCGAACTGGCTCAATATTTATTCCGCGCCACCCTTGGTTGTAAAACGAGCGCGTGACAGAATCTATAATAGGATCATTCGCCCCAACGTCTATATAGAATCCATTCTCAACATTTTTTAGTGCTTTCCAGAGCACTACATCCTCTAGATTCTGTGCATATGAAATAAAACTCATTTTTTATAAATTCCTATTTTTGGGTCTAACCATGTCAGACCGACAAAATTGGCTTTATCAATATTGACGACATTAAAAAGCAAGGCTAAATCGCGCCACTCGTAATTATTGACTAAATGAGTATCAGTGCTTACAAGTGCTGTTTGTATTGAGTAACTTCCTGGGCCAAGATTCGCATCAAAACTGAAGTCATAAACTAACGTTGTTCCAGCCTTGACGTTATCAACGACCTTTTTCTTAAGATCAGTATTCGTGCCATATAGCACCTGTCCTAAACGGTCTTTAATACCATATCCCAACACCAAGCGAGGAATATCCTTATTGACCTTAACTTCAATATGCAAAATGACAGGTTGACCGACATTAACAATTTCAATCAGTTTTTTGTTTTCGTCTAATAATCCGATTTCAGAGACTTCAGCTTCGCCAGTACCTGAGATAGTTTGAGTTTTCCCTTCAGCCGTGATTTTTTGCTCAACTTTCTGATTCTGCTTTGCAGCCAGCAGAGCATTGTAATAATCCATCACTGCTTCAGGCTCACCCTCCATTTCTATACGGCCAGCATTAAGCAAAATAGCTCTATCACAAATGCTCTGGATCGCTTGTTTATCATGAGACACGATTAATAACGTGGTTCCCTGCCGACGAAACTCACGGATCCTTTCAAAGCTCTTATGCTGAAAGTAATCATCACCAACAGACAAAGCCTCATCGACTATTAATACGTCAGGGCGGATAGCAGTCGCCACGCTAAATGCCAAACGCATCTGCATACCGCTCGAATAGACCCGAACAGGGCTATCAAGATAGTCCCCAATTTCAGCAAAATCTTCTATTTGCGGCATCAGCTTGCTAATGTCATCAGCATGCAGCCCCATCAACTGCCCCGCCATATATACATTCTGACGGCCGGTGAAATCGGGATGAAAACCCATACCCAGCTCCAGCAATGCGGCTACACGTCCAGAAATATGGATATTACCTCTTGTGGGCTGACTAGTGCCGGTGATCATTTTTAACAATGTGCTCTTACCAGCGCCATTGATGCCTATAATACCCACAGCCTCACCAGGATTAACGGTAAAATTGATATCTTTTAATACCCATTTCAATTGATGCCTGGCGGCATTTCCAGGGAAAAACCACTCGGCCAGACGTGCCCAGCGGTTAGGATATTGTTTAAAAGCTTTTCCAATATTACTTACAGTAATAGTACTCATTAAAGTTCGTCCACCATTTCTGCTGCACGCTTTTGGAATAGTCGCATTCCCAGAAAACACAGCAACAAACCTATTATTGTCGCAGGTAATATGCCATACCAATCAGGCCACTCACCTTTAACCAATACAGTTTGGCAAGCCATCACAATACCAGCCATAGGATTATATGACACGTATCCTTGTAAGTTATCTGGTAAAATCGTCGGAGAGTAAACAATAGGCGTTAGCCAGAACCAAAATAGCAAAAATATTCCAAAAAACTGACCTATATCACTGAAAAATACGTTTAGCACACCAATCGTCATTCCCAAGCCGATGGCAAAGATAATTAACACAAAGATGACTGGGATAATTGATAATATCACCATCCCTGGGAAGTACCCGCTAACCAAAAGGAAAATACAGAAAATAGCTGCTACAATTAAAAAGTTAAGAACTGCACTACCAACAATTATTGCTGGAATACAGATTCGTGGGAAATTTATTTTTTTCAGTAGGTTCCCGTTATCAACAAACATGACCTGAGAACGAGAAATTATTTCAGCGAATAAACCCCAACTTAATATTCCCGCACATAGATAAATACTATAAGCGAATGAGTGGTCAACACCAGGTAGTTTTGCTCGCATGACCTGTGAGAAGATGACTGTATAAATCACAATCATTGCTAATGGATTAAGAACATTCCATACAGCCCCTAACAACGAGTTTCTATATTTAGTTTGAAATTCTCGCTTAATACTACCTAAAATAAAACTGCGATAACGCCACAGTCCCTTAATCATATTAAACATTATTTATGGATTCCTATAATGATATTTTATATCTCTTTCAATTGTTTATCGACAATATCTTTCTCATTCCTAGCTCAATATTCAGCCTTAACAGCGCTTCAGTGTTAGAACAATCGTTGTTAATGCGCCATTTAATAAAAAACCGCATAGAGATGCCGTTTGCCTCTATCATCAATAATAGCCGTTTTACATTCTATGTGTTAAATTTCAACGATTACTTTCTCAACATTCGCAACCTGATAATTTACTTCACTACTACATGAGAATTCGCTCATGCGTTTGATGACCAGCGCCATCAACTTCAGGGAATCTTGCGTGCGCTATTTGTAAAATATGAATGTGTATAAAACATATCAACGATAATGAAATTATTATATTCCATACAGCAGCCAAAAAACAGTTTTGATATTTTTTTAGATTCCCTTTCAATATTACCTGAAATAATTACGCGATAATATATTTTTGCTTTGTCAAATTCATCACGAACAGTTTATTTACCTTCGATAATTTTCGTGATTTCGTCTACAACTGTTGTTAACTGTGCAGGATTGCCAGCCGACTCAACATTAAGCCTTAATAAGGGCTCTGTGTTAGAAGTCCTTACATTTAATCTCCAACTACCTGTATCAATGCTTAACCCATCAGTCCTGTCAACAATACCTGCCAGACCTTCATATTTACGTAAAATATCAGTAATGATACTATGCGTATTCTGAACCTTGAAGTTAATCTCCCCGCTACACGGGAACGCCTGCATCCTTTCGCCAATCATTTCTGACAGCGTTTTTCCCTTCACCGCCAACAGCTCAGCGACCAATAACCACGGAATCATTCCACTGTCACAGTAGGCAAAGTCACGGAAATAGTGATGCGCGCTCATCTCACCACCATAGACTGCATCTTCCTGACGCATGCGTTCTTTAATGAAAGCGTGTCCGGTTTTCGACATGACTGGTATGCCGCCCGCTTTGGTCACGACATCGATGGTATTCCATGTCAGGCGGGGATCATGAATGATTTTTGCACCCGGTTCTTTTTGCAGAAAGGCTTCTGCCAGCAGGCCGACAATGTAATAGCCTTCGATGAACTGCGCATGCTCATCGAACAGGAAGCAACGGTCAAAATCGCCGTCAAAGGCGATCCCCATATCTGCCTGACTCGCTTTCACTGCTTCTGAGGTATCTTTACGGCATTCCGGCAACAGGGGATTAGGAATACCGTTCGGGAAATGACTGTCAGCCTGATGATGTACTTTTATAAACTCGACCGGCGCGCCTCCCTGCTGGAAACGCTTTTCAATTTCATCGATCACATGGCCTGCTGCGCCATTGCCTGAGTTGATGACCAGTTTCATCGGCTGCGTGAAATTTCGTAGATTGATATACCCCATCAGATGATCGATATACGCTTCCATCACAGAAATTTGCTGATAGCTGCCACGTTTAGCTGCTTCAACGGCCGCAAAATTATTCTCTTCTGCTAAACGCTGTACGTCACGCAGACCGGTATCGCCGCTAATAGGTTTTGCGTTTTCTTTTACCAGTTTCATGCCGTTATAGTTCATCGGGTTATGGCTGGCGGTGACTTCGATGCCGCCATCAATACCGAGATGAAAGGTAGCAAAATAAATTTCTTCGGTACCGCTTAAACCAATATCCAGCACATCAGTACCTGCATCCCGTAGCCCGTTTGCAAGGGCCATTTTCAGCGATTCGCTTGTTAGACGAACATCTCCGCCCACTACGATTGTTTTAGGTTTTAAAAATTCGCCATAAGCTCGCCCAATCCGGTAAGCAATATCTTCATTGAGTTCAGAGCCTAATTCACCGCGAATATCATATGCTTTAAAGCAAGTTAATGATGACATATCAATAAATCCTTAAAATTTGCAACGACCGTACTGGTCGATAATACGAATAATATCGTCATCACCTAAATAAGAGCCTGACTGAATTTCTAATAATTCGAGTGGGATTTTTCCAGGATTTTCCAGGCGATGGTGCGACCCAATAGGAATAAACGTAGATTGGTTTTCAGTGAGCAAAAAGGTTTTATCCTGAATTGTCACTTTCCCTGTACCGGAAAGCATGACCCAATGCTCGGTTCGATGATGATGCATTTGCATTGAGAATGCCGCGCCAGGTTTCACGGTGATGCGGTTGACATTGAAGCGCTCGGACTGCACCACAACGTCGCAACGTCCCCAGGGTCGATAAATTTCACGGTGGCGCTTATATTCGCTACGATTCTGGGCTTTAAGATGTTCAACAACTTTTTTAACATCCTGCACCTGATCCTTATTAACCACCAATACGGCATCTTTGGTATTAATAATAACCAGATTATCTACGCCGATAGCCGCCACCAATTTTTCATCAGTATTGATATAACAGTTATTCGCGTTATGCAGGAAGGTATCACCAGTAAGCACATTACCAAATTGATCTTTGTCACTGACTTCCCACAAGGCTGACCACGATCCAACATCGCTCCAGTCTGCATCCAGGCTTACGACTACAGCATCCGAGGTTTTTTCCATGACGGCATAATCAATAGATTCATCAGGACACGCGACAAACAGTTCTTTATCGACATTGATGAAATCATCACCATCTTTAGCATTAGAAATAGCCGCTTTACAGGCATCAAGAATATCGGGTCTAAATTTTTCAAGTTCTGAAAGATATTTTTTTGCCCGGAACATAAACATACCGCTGTTCCAGTAATATTCTCCAGAGGCGATATAAGCTTCAGCTGTTTCACGATTTGGTTTTTCAACGAAACGATTTACATGGAAAGGAGAATGGCTTTCCTCAGAAACAGGATTTCCACGATGGATATAACCATAACCTGTTTCCGGTCCAGTTGGGACAATGCCAAACGTAACTAAACTCCCATTCTTCGCATGTTCGAACGCGGTCAGTACAGCTTCATGAAATGCATTTTTGTTGTTAATTATATGGTCAGCCGCCAGCACTAAAAGAATCGGATCATCGCCATTCTCTATTGCGCTTAAAGCAGCCAGCGCGATTGCTGGCGCTGTATTTCTTCCAACAGGTTCAAGAATGATGTTATGTGAGAGCTTGTTAATTTGTCTGAGTTGCTCTGCGACCAGAAAGCGGTGTTCCTCATTACAGATAACGACAGGTTCTCGTGCGTTTACGCCATCCAGACGAACGACCGTTTCCTGCAGCATAGAACGTTGTCCATAAAGACGAAGAAATTGTTTTGGATAAAGCTCACGTGACATTGGCCATAAACGACTACCGGTTCCACCGGCCATAATCACAGGAAGTAGCATTTTGCAATCCTTAATATTGATGCTTTTATAAGCAGTAATGTGCTAATGGGTAGTCATCGAAACATGCTACCGCCCCTGGCTTTCGCAACCAGAGCGCGCATGGCTTCGTTGTTTTAAGTACTCTCGGTAAAAGTTACTGACGATTCATACCCTCCGCCGATTGACGCGGTAGGGAAAATGAGAGTCAGATAATTTTTACGAAGGGCACGGCACCTGCTGTTAAGCAACAGCGAGAGGATGAAACAGGTTGTGGCGGCGATGTGACAAATTTCATTTAGAGACCACTAAAGCATCGGTTAGATATTCAAAAGATTAATGTTAACTTAACTATTGATAATTCACCAATATGTACCGTTATTTATCAGGCCTGATTAATGAACAAACGGCTGCGTCACAAAAATCGCCGCAGCCGTTCTTTTTTTAATCACGTCTAACCGATTACGAAAGCATCTTTTTAATACTTTCGCGGAATTTTTGACCTTCTTTCAGATTACGAAGACCATAATTCACAAATGCCTTCATGTAGCCCATTTTCTTACCGCAGTCATAGCTTTCGCCCGTCATAAGCATCGCTTCCACCGGATGAGTTTTGTTCAGCGCCGCAATCGCATCGGTAAGCTGTATACGGTCCCATGCGCCTGGCTCGGTACGCTCAAGCTCTGGCCAGATATCCGCAGACAGCACATAACGCCCTACCGCCATGACGTCGGAGGCCAGCGTTTGAGGCTGATCGGGTTTTTCGATGAAGTCGACGATGCGCGCAACTTTCCCTTCCGTATCCAGCGGCTCCTGAGTGGTAATCACCGAGTACTCGGAAAGGTCGCCTTCCATACGTTTAGCCAGAACCTGACTGCGGCCCGTTTCCTGGAAACGCGCCACCATAGCGGCAAGGTTGTAACGCAGAGGATCGGCGGAGGCATCATCCAGAATGATATCTGGCAGCACGACTACGAACGGATTATTACCGACGACAGGCTGAGCACACAGAATGGAGTGGCCCAGGCCCAGCGGTTGCGCCTGACGCACGTTCATGATGGTTACGCCCGGCGGGCAGATGGATTTCACTTCAGCCAGAAGTTGGCGTTTAACGCGTTGTTCAAGCAGCGCTTCGAGTTCGTAAGACGTGTCGAAGTGGTTTTCAACCGCGTTTTTAGAAGAGTGAGTGACGAGCACGATCTCTTTGATACCGGCGGCCACGATTTCGTCAACAATGTATTGAATCATTGGCTTATCGACGATAGGCAGCATCTCTTTCGGAATCGCTTTGGTGGCAGGCAACATATGCATGCCGAGGCCGGCAACCGGAATTACTGCTTTCAAATTAATCATTATCAATCCCACCTCAAAATGGTCGATGAATTATAGTCTTTTCGCGCCCCGACGCCAGCACGTTTTGTTAAGCGAATCGAATGAGCAATTCTACTCGTCGCCTGGGGCGCATGAAACGAGAAAAAGCCGCGAATTGCGCTTTAGCTGCCAGGAATAATCGCAAAATCTCTACCTGGTAAGCTATCTGGATTGCTCCGGCAACCTGAAATTGAGCGCTGAGGCATGGATATATTCATGGTCTATACGGTCTATATCCACCGAGCTCTTTCCCTCATTATTTACTGCTTTAATATTGCGCAGCGAAAGCAATGTCTCATCACGCGCCATAAAGCGCCCGCGGACATCTTTGCGTAAATCAAAGTGTAGCTTAAGCGCTGGCCCGTGGCTCGCGTCCTGCATGATGTTGATATCGCGCATAAAAAGGTGTTGCGGTTTGTTATGCACCTCCAGAGAGGCGGCCTGCAGGTCCAGCTTCGTGAGGGAGACAAAGGAGGTGGCATTACCGGATGAGATTTGTATGCCGCGTAATTTCATGGTGCTGCGGCGATTATCCAGCCTCACATTATTCAGGCGGAAATTTTGCGGTATGGAAAGATATTTGCCTTTCACGACCCCATAACCAATTAACATCCCCGCGCTATTCGTCATCGAGACATTATCGATTGAAAAATCATCACAGCCATATATTGCGACAGTCGCGTTATCAATCCCCGCCTTGCGGCTGAATTCAGGCGTAATATTGTGTGCGGATATATTACGAATAATAAAATGCTTACCATTCTCGACATGCACCAACTGACGGCAGTTTTTCCCGGTGATATTCGCCACCACAAAATGTTTCACCGCCTGGCTGTCGGGGTACGCATTGTCATACGTGCTGCCTGCCAGCCCTATCCCTATCCCCCAGTTGATTTTACCGTTAGTACAGTTAATGTCTTCAATGACATGGTCAGAAATCAGCAAGTCTTTATCGTTGATGGCCACGTTCCATTCTATGGCATCCCCTTGCAGACGACGAAAATCGCCATTGGTGATCCGCACCCCTTCAATCCGGTTGCGAAATCCCTGGCGTAAAATCCCGTAATTGGCGTCATGGATCCTGAGACGGTCAAGCGTCAGATTGCGCATCGATTCCGGGGCGCGTCGGCCGATAAAAATCAGCGCAACCGGGCCAAAACCGCTCATCTCGAGGTCTTCCACTTTACAGTCGGAACCGCGGATATCGAGAATGACATCATGTACGCTGCCCTGACTCCCGCCGCTGACCGTACAGTTATCCCCCAGCACAAACCGTCCTTTACCGTTGCCTTCAAGGCGGCCATGTACGCGCAGCGTCTTGCCGGGCGGCATAAAAATGGCGCTGTTGAGGCGGTCGCACACCACATTTTCCGGGACCTCAACCGTCTGCGCCGCCTCCAGCGCACGTCTGAACGCATCCGGCCAGTCGGTAGTATAGAAATCCTTAATGTTGACGGTGCGACCCGATTCGAGTGCGCGAGCGGCGGGGCTATGCAGAAGCGGAAGAAGCGCCGCCGTACCGGCGGCTTTGAGTAGCGTGCGTCGTGACAGTGTTTTCTCGTTGCGCATAAATCCTCAACGTGGTGACAGCGTGTGAAGTAGGCTCGCCAGTTTGCGATCGATGATCTGTTGATTAAATTCCTTCTCGACTTTCTGACGGGCGCGTTGGCGCACGGGCACCAGTTGCGCTTCGCTCAGACTGGCCACCCGCGCCAGTTTATCCGCCAGGGCGTGCGCATCGTTTTCCGGCACCAGCCAGCCGGAATCCTCGTTATCGATGAGTTCCGGTATTCCGCTATGTACCGTCGACACGACCGGGATCCCCACCGCCATCGCTTCCATTAACGCCACAGGGATCCCTTCCATATCGCCATCGGCACCGGTGACGGAGGGTAATAAAAACAGATCGGCGTCGTTGAGCATCGCTTTGACCTCATGGCTGGGTTTAAAGCCCGGCATCACGATCTCTTCGTCAAGCTGATACTGCTCAATTAAGGTGCGCAGCCTGCGCTCCCAGGGGCCAATACCGAGGATGTGATAGCGAAACGGCACGCCGCGGGCTTTTAACTGGCGGCAGGCCTCAATGGCGACGTGCAGCCCTTTCTTTTCCGTCAGGCGCGCCACGGATACGATTTGCAGCGGCGACCCCGGCGCCTTCGGCGGGCGCAGCGCGAAGTTAGCCATATCTACCCCCATGCGCGACACGGCGATTTTCGTTTCCGGGCAACCCATTGCCGCCAGCCTGCTGGCCCACAGTTGACTGATGGGCAGCATTATGTCGCCGCGTGCGAAAAGCTTTTGGTACTCCGGGGTATAATGCTCCAGCACCTGCCGGTGCGAGATATCGATGCCGTGAAACACGGTCGCAATTTTCCCGTGAAGCAACCCCAGTTCGCGCAGTTTGGCCGCCGTGACGCCCGCCGGGCCAAAGTGAGCGATAAACACATCCGCCTGATGCGGGCGCGCGCCGGCACAAATAGCCGATAAAATCAGATTACGGGCTTCATCGCCGTAGCGGGCCATGTTCATCGCCCGCCATACGCTGGCGCGATGCAAACCCTTCAAGGTTTGGCCTGCGCGGTAGCGCAGTTTCTGTAACTTACCTTCAGGCTCATCCAGTAGCCAGGTGGTTTTTTGCGCCAGTTGATACTGTTCGAACGCGGCGTGGGTATGCTGTAAATCGCCTTTATGAATAGCGACGATCTCCACCTCATAGCCCATTTCGATAAACCCGACGATCTGGTTCAGTACAAAAGTCTCAGACGCCACCGGGAATTTCAGTAAAAAGAAGCCGACTTTCATTTCCCCTCCCTGATACGCGCCAGAACCGACTGCACCATGGTGAATCCGCGGGCGCGTTCCGCCGCGACGGCTTGCGCAAGCCGCGTGTTTATCGCTGGCAGTTGCCCCAGGGTATCGGCCACCAGCCCTTCCAGGGAGCCGTCGAGCAGATGGCGAATATCTACCGCCATTTCAGGCATGCCCAGTTGCTGCATGATGCCCGCCGATTTGTGTTCGTAATTGATGGCGATGGCGGGCGTACCGAAATTCATGGAAATAATTGCCGAGTGCAAACGCGTACCGACGGTCAGTTCGCAGGCGGCGAGGATTTTCCCCATTTCGAGATCGTTGAGTTCATCCATCACGACGTGATAGCGCGTCGGATCGTTAATCTGCGCGCGCAGCTTCAGGGCCACCATCCGATCGTCTTTGTTATAGCTGTCGATGCCGGTACAGGTGGAGAGCGCCAGCACCTGATAACCGGCATCAATCAGGCGATTCACCACGCCGGCAAAGGCAGCTTCGTACGCCTGCTGCGTCGTCCCCAGCCGTTTATCGAACGGCGCTAAATCACGCAATGTAATGGCGACCGTTTTCTGCCGGGCAGCGACGCCCAGCCAGTGCTGCACCGCATAACTGGGGACAAAATCCTCTTCATGAGGCGCCACCAGCCAGGCCGTATCCACGCCCTGCTCCACCTTTTGCTGATTAATCTGGCTCTCACGCATCAGCCCCAGCGAAACTTCTTCACGCAGGATCAGGGCGTCGCACTGGCCGAACACGTAATCCGCCAGCTGATTGAATTGCGGATCCTGGAACGGCCCGACGCTGTGCCCCACCATAAACAGCGGCTTTTTGGCCATAAAAGTACACAGGGCATGTTCAAACTGCGGCGTACCGTACAGGTCGACGAAGAACGAGCCGCCGACCTGGATAATCGCGTCGTACTGCGCCAGCTGTTTAACAAAATCCAGAAACCCGGCCGGGATGGCGATGTTACGCAATTTGCCGTCGCCAGAGGCTTTCGACAGCAATACCTGATGCTGATAACGGCGGCGCAGCACCTTTTTCACCCGCCCGACCAGCCCCATGGCGTTATTGTGTTGCTTCATCTGTTGATACAGCGGATCGGTGAGCACCGGGCGATCCAGCAGCCAGGCGGAACTCACCGGATAGCGGCTCATCACATCCACGTCCGTCTCCGGCGCAAGCTGGCTGATGGCGTCCACCAGGCCGCGCAGGATCGCGCTGTCGCCACGGTTGCCGCAGGTGTGGTTGCCCAGAATCAGTAATTTCATAATGACCTCGTAATGAGATGTGCGCAGGCCGCGGCATTACCCGGCGCGCAGCAGCACTTTTAACGTTGGGTTGCGGCAAAACGGACGTTTTACCTCAAGGATCAGGGGATGGCGCGACAGCGCGACGGTCAGCGCGAAAGCCAGAATGCCCGCCGCGATTTGCGCGGCCAGCACCAGCGCCGGTTGCCAGTGGGGCGTTAACGCTATGCCGGTCGCATAACTCACAGCCACCGTAGGTAAGGCCAGCCGGAACGGCAGCCACAGGCTGTAGAGATAATCCCGATAGCTCGGGCCCAGCACCGGTTTAAGCAGCACGAAATACGTCAGCACGGTATTGATGACCTGCACCGCCAGGAAGCCAAGCGTTACACCCGTCACGCCGTGCCACAGGCCACCCGCGATAATAAAAGGAATAAACAGAAAGGTTTTGAAGACATTAAATTTGAAGCTTAAATCCACGCGCGACGTCGCCATCAGTAGCGACCCTACCGGATTGCCGATGGCGCGCAGCAGGCCCACAAGACACAGCAGTTGCAGCACCGGGATCACGCTGTTCCACTTCTCGCCGAACAGCAGCGGCACCACTTTATCGGACACCACCAGCAGCCCCAACAGCGCGGGGAAATTAATAATGCCCACCAGCGAAATCAGCTTATAAAAGTTAACCCGCAGGCGTGCGGTATCGTCCTGCATTTTGGCGAAGGCGGGAAACAGCACGCGGGTAATAATCGGATTCAGCTTGGACGGCGGGACCACCGCCAGATTCCATGCCAGATTAAACCCGCCCGCCGCCGCCGCGCCCAGAATGCGCGCCAGAACCAGGGTCGACAGATTGGTGTTCAGGTAATTAATCAGGCTGTCGGCAGTGAGCCATGCGCCGAATTTCAGGTTTGGCATCACGGCACGCAGAGAGAAATGCAGGCCGGGGCGGTAGATTTTGCGGCCGGTAAAGCCAAACAGCGCCGTGCGCACCAGGGTATTCGCCAGATAACCGATAATCGCCATCATGGCGTTGGGCCAAAACCAGGCGCCAAGGGTCGTCACGCAAAAACCCACTAGCACTGAAAACGTCTCGATAGCGCCAATTTTGCTGAATGCCAGCTCTTTTTGCATCAGCGCCCGGTACTGCTGACCGTGGGGGATAACAATAAACGCCAGCGACAGCGCCTTGATCAGCGGCGCCAGATCGGGGTTACGCAGCAGCAGCGCCAGCGTATCGCTTAACAGGAACACGCCCACGCACACCGCCCATCCCAGACCGACATTCAGCCAGTAGAGCGTGGACAGTTCCAGATTGCTGATATTTTTCCGCTGAATAATCGAGTTGGCGATGCCGAAATCCGACAGCGTATCCGCCAGCGCAATGATCACCAGTGAAATGGGTCAACAGGCCAAACTGATGCCCGTCCATCAGGCGCGCCAGCAGCGTCATCTGGATCAGGCCAAGAGCAATAATCGCGAGGGTAGACATCGCGGACCATTTGGCTCCGCTAATGGTTTTTTCTCTCAGGCTCATGGACTTTCCTTAGTACGCGGCTTTATTCACAAAGCCTTTAAAGACGGTGAGAAAAACAATGCGGATATCGAACCACAGGCTCCATTCGCGGATATATTCCAGGTCGAACTCGATACGCTTTTCCATTTTTTCCAGAGTATCGGTTTCGCCGCGCCAGCCGTTAATCTGCGCCCAGCCGGTGATGCCCGGTTTGACCTTATGCCGCAACATGTAGCCTTCGATCAGTTCGCGATATTGTTCGTTATGGGCCACGGCATGCGGACGCGGGCCGACAATCGACATACTGCCGGTCAGGACATTGATAAACTGGGGCAGCTCATCCAGCGAGGTGCGGCGCAGGAAGTTGCCGACGGGGGTCACGCGCGGATCGTTTTGCGTGGCCTGGGTCACCACAGCCGCGTTTTCCATGACTTTCATGGAGCGGAATTTCCACACCATGATGGGCTTGCCGTCCATACCGTAACGGGTCTGGCGGAATATCACCGGTCCTTTTGACGTCAGCTTGACCGCCAGCGCGATGCAGCACAGCACCGGCGAGATCAGCAGCAGAATCAAACGAGGCCAGCACAATGTCTTCCGCCCGCTTGAGCAGCCGGTTAATGCCGTTGAGTGGCGTATCGAATAACGGCACCACCGGCACCCCGTTCACTTCGTCGGTACGCGAGTGAAGAATATTGAACGTGAAGACATCGGGGATCAGCATGACCGAACAGGTGGTATCAGAAAGCTGGCGCACCAGATTTTTAATCCGCGCCTCATCACTCATCGCCATTGCGATATAGATATTGTGAATTTTGCCGGATTTGGCATCGTCCACCAGCTGGTCTAAATTGCCGGCCCAGAGCGGCGGAACGCCCTCCGGCTGTGGATCGTGATAGATCCCGGCGACGTCAAATCCCAGCCAGGGCTCATTGCGGAAACTTTCCGCCAGTTGCATACCGACCGGCAGTGGACCGGCGATAGCGACACGACGGGTGTTATAGCCGCGATGGCGTAACCAGCCAGCGCCAAAACGTATGCATGACCGGCAGGCCACCAGCCCTAACGTGGAGAGCAAATACCAGGCAAACCACACGGCAAAGCTGTTATTGAAGTCGTTATTAAACGCCAGCAGCCCCGCGCTAAATACCAGGCTCAGGGTCCAGTTTTGCAGCAGCAGCATCAGTTCGGTGGTGATTTTTACGCCGCGCCATGAGCGATAAAAATCCGTGATCCCGCCAATCATCTGGAAGACCACCAGCGTAAGCAGCGCCATCAGCAGATGCATATAAAGAAATGGCAAATCCTTAATTTTACATATTATCCATAGTCCACCGAACATAATGGTGATATCCGAAAACCGCTGCACCATTGAGATTAACGATGCATTTGTTTTGGCTCGCTCGCGCTTTTTTAGAGTCGTCATCGTTGGTCCTGTGAATTGCGCTGAGGCGCTTGAGTATTTTGAGGCGCTGCATAGCTGAAACGGGAAGACGAATGCCCGCCAGAAGAATGAAAACTCCCGTTCTGCGGACACCACGACTTCTTTAGCTACGCTAAACACCTCTTCCGTAGCGGTCCTCAAAGCGCACAATATCGTCCTCTTCGAGATAGGCTCCCGAACGGACTTCAATTAAATCAAGCGGAATTTTCCCTGGATTTTCCAGACGATGAGCAGTACCGAAAGGAATATAAATAGACTCGTTCTCCCCGAGTAAACGTACCTCGTCATTCATCGTCACCTGCGCCGTTCCCGCGACTACAATCCAGTGTTCTGCGCGGTGATGGTGCATTCGGAGTGAAAAACCTTCACCCGGTTTAACCCGGATTCGTTTGACCTGGTAACGCTCACCTTCATCTATGGAGTCATACTTACCCCAGGGGCGATAGACCTCGCGATGTACATGGTGTTCATGACGCCCCTCGGCTTTGATTTGCTCAACCACTTTTTTCACATCCTGAACCTGATTGCGGTCGGCAATGAGCACTGCATCTTTGGTTTGTACCACGACTAAATCTTTTACCCCTACCGTGGTAACCAGCCCGGATTCGGCATACACATAGCTATTTTCAGTTTGATGACTGATCACATCGCCGTGATGCACATTGCCCTCAGGCGTACGCTGGCTGATTTCCCACAGTGAGGACCAGGAACCCACGTCGCTCCACCCGGCGTTCATCGGCACCACGACTGCATCATCAGTCTGTTCCATCACCGCGTAATCAATGGACTCTTCCGGGCAGGCAAGGAATGCGTCTTCATCAACCCGAATAAAATCAAGATCGGGATCGACAGCTTCCATTGCCTGATTGCAGGCTGACATAATGTCGGGACGATACTTTTCTAATTCTTCCAGGTAGCGTCCGGCGCGAAACAGGAACATGCCGCTGTTCCAGTAATAATCGCCACTCGCGAGATAATCTTTTGCTGTGCCCAGGTCAGGTTTTTCCACAAACTGAGCAACATCAAAGGCCACGGCATCAACTTTGATTTCCGCCTGGCACACGCCGCCGCGGCGAATGTAACCATAGCCCGTTTCAGGAGCGTCCGGCACGATGCCAAAGGTCACCAGTTTTCCCTCGGAAGCCAGCGGAAGTGCAGCCTGAACCGCATCAAGGAATGCCTGCTCATCCTGGATAATATGGTCCGCCGCCAGGATCAGCATTAACGGATCTTCATTTGGACTGTTGCGAAGCGCTGCAATCGCTGCTAACGCCACGGCAGGCGCGGTATTGCGCCCGGCCGGCTCGAGAATAATGTTTTCGGCCAGTTTCCCCATATCGCGCAGCTGCTCCGCCACAATAAAGCGATGCTGCTCATTACAAATCACCACAGGATTTTTGCACGCAACGCGGTCAAGGCGGGAAACCGTCGCCTGCAACATGGTCAATTCGCCTTTAAGGCAGAGAAACTGCTTGGGATAGAGCACGCGGGAGAGCGGCCACAAACGGCTGCCTGAGCCTCCTGCCATAATGACCGGAAAAAGAGTGGACTGATTCATGTCTTAACCCCGTATATCGTTAATAAATTGACGCAGCACGTTCTCTTTCTCGAGCGTGCGTTCGGCATATTCACGTGCCACCGTGTTGATTTCCGGCATCGCCAGCGCGCTAACGATGCCCTGCTCCAGCGCATCCACCGACTCCGGTTCCACGCACACCGCAATACCGGGTGTCGTCAGGCACAGCTGACCCAGTTCGGTATCCGGCTCGGCGGTGATCACCGCGTTACCGCCCACCGCCAGAATATTGGTCAGCTTTGAGGGGAGCACGGCATCCGCCGCGCCCCGGCGCTGGATCACCAGATGACAGTCGGCGAGCGCCAGCAGTGCAGGTAAATCCGCATAAGGCTGTAAAGGTAAAAACAGCACATTGGCTAAACCGCGCTCGTCCGCCAGCCGTTGCAGCCGCGCTTTCCCGCCGCCCTGACCGACAATAACGAACAGCCAGGGCTGTGAACGGGCGCGCTCCGCCACGTCGATAACATTTTCCAGCCCCTGCTTTTCGCCAAGGTTGCCGGAATAGAGCACGATTTTTTTATCGGCTGGCAGCGCCAGACGCGTACGCAACGCGTCGATATCCGTTGTCGGCACCTCGCGAAAGCGCGCCACTTCGGACCAGTTTGGGAAAAAAAGGGTGCGTTCAGGCGGCACGCCTTTCTCAGTGGCTTTTTTGATCATGGATTGTGAAATGGTCGAGACATTGTCGACCCCCAGCAGGCCGCTGCGCTCGAATGCCGCAGCAAGCTTCGCGACAGCGCCGCGCTTTCCGCCTGCCATACCCAATCCCAGCATGGCGTCGACTTCATAATCCTGAATATGTAACAGCGTTTTGGCACCGGAGAGTTTTGCCAGCAGGCGCATGCCCGGCGTGCAAAACAGTGTCGGCACCACGCCGATAATGCGGTCCGGCTTCCAGCGGCGTTGCGCCAGGAGCGGGAAAAACGAACTGAGCGCAAAGCTGCCCAGATGAATGAGCCGCTTAACCGTGGAAGGCTGCTTCGGCACATAGAGCGGGCAGCGCCATACCGTGGCGACGCCGGTTTCTTTACGCCAGCGCCAGGTCGAATAGTTTTCGTCCACCCGCCAGGCCGGATAGTATGGCGGTGCGGTGATGACGCGCACGTCGTGGCCCTGGTTCGCCATCCACTCCACCATCTCACCGGTATATTTGCCGATGCCGGTTAACTCCGGGGAATAGTTGATGCCGTACACCAGAATTTTCATAGCCCCAACGCCCCGTCCTGTAAGGCTTCATTAAAGTAGGCTCTGGTGTTGTGGTGCACGTGATCATCTTCAATTAACGTAGCGGGTTTCATCCAGCAATAGGCGTCATGCTGATCGTTTGGTAGCGTAAGTTCGCCGCTACGCACCCGCAGCCTGAATCCCAGGACAACGTAATGCGTGGAAAAGTCTCCACCCGAAAAGTTATCTTCATAAAAGTGCTGCCAGACACCGTAAAACTGTGCATCCCGTAAACAGAACCCCTGACCTAGCTCTGCCTGCGTTAATCGGGCAAACGCCTGGTCCAGCGTTTCATCTTTAAGCACTCTGCCACCGGGAACAAACCAATAACCTTGCGCGGGCCGATTGGTTCGCTTACCCAGTAAAACCTCGCCTTGTTCGTTTTCAACGATGAAATCTAACGAGATAAGTGGCGTGAGACGCACTACGGTTGAAAACTGTTCAGAATCGAGAAACATACTCACCCCCGGAACTGGTGTTGGTTTTCCAGAAACCATTGGTAGGTGCTCGCCAGTCCTTGCTCCAGAGAAACCTCATGGAACCAGCCGAGACTGTGTAACCGCGAAACATCCAATAATTTGCGCGGCGTACCGTCTGGTTTAGAGGCGTCGAAGACAATACGTCCCCGATAACCGGTTACCTGCGCAACGGTTTGAGCCAGTTCGCGGATAGTGCAATCCTGCCCGGTGCCAACATTGATATGCGACAGCATCGGTTCGGTATTCTCTTCCCAGACTTCTTTGTCCAGTTCCATCACATGAATACTGGCCGCCGCCATATCATCTACATGTAAGAATTCACGCATGGGGGTGCCGCTCCCCCACACCACAACATCGGGCGTGTTATTGACGGCAGCTTCATGGAAACGGCGTAGCAGAGCCGGGATGACATGTGAATTGCTTGGATGGAAATTGTCATTTGGGCCATACAGATTGGTCGGCATTACCGAGCGATAATCACGTCCATGTTGACGGTTACAAGATTCACATAATTTGATGCCAGCGATTTTAGCAATGGCATAAGGCTCGTTGGTGGGCTCAAGCGTACCCTGTAACAACTCGCTTTCTTTAATAGGTTGATTTGCCAGCTTGGGATAAATACAAGAGGATCCGAGAAACAGTAGTTTATTCACGTTATGGGTGTGAGCCGCATGGATAACGTTACTTTCCATCATCATGTTTTCGTAAATAAAGTCAGTCGGATAGCTATTGTTCGCCACAATCCCTCCAACCTTAGCCGCGGCCAGATACACCTGATCTAGTGCTTCTCGAGCAAAAAAGGCATTGACGGCCTGCGTATCCAGTAAGTCCAGCTCAGCACGAGTGCGCAGCACCAGTTCGATGTCTTCACGCTGCTCGAGGTGCCGAACAATGGCCGACCCCACCATGCCACGATGGCCTGCCACATAAACGCGTTTCTTTTTCATAATCAGGACTCCAGCGCGAGGGCTACATCGTAGCCGTGAGATTTAAGCAATGCGTGTTTTTTGGCGGCTTGCAGGTCTTTTGTGACCATTTCAGCCACCATTTGCTGAAGGGTGATCTCCGGCTTCCAACCCAGTTTCTCGTGGGCTTTAGTCGGATCGCCCAGCAGGGTTTCCACTTCCGCCGGACGGAAATAACGCGGGTCCACGGCCACGATCACATCACCCGGTTTCACGCCCGGCGCATCATGGCCGGTCACCGATACCACGATGCCCTTCTCTTCCACGCCCTGACCTTCAAAACGCAGTTTGATGCCCAGTTGCGCGGCAGCCATTTCCACGAACTCGCGCACTGAGTACTGCACGCCGGTGGCGATGACAAAATCTTCGGGTTGATCCTGTTGCAGCATCATCCACTGCATTTTCACGTAGTCTTTGGCGTGGCCCCAGTCACGCAGGGAGTCCATATTGCCGAGGTAAAGGCAGCTTTCGAGCCCCTGGGCGATATTGGCGATGGCGCGGGTAATTTTGCGGGTAACGAACGTTTCGCCACGGCGCGGGGATTCATGGTTAAACAGAATGCCGTTGCAGGCGTACATACCGTAGGATTCTCGATAGTTAACGGTGATCCAGTAGGCATACAGTTTGGCGACCGCATACGGCGAGCGCGGATAGAATGGTGTGGTCTCTTTCTGCGGGATTTCCTGCACCAGGCCATACAGTTCAGATGTGGAGGCCTGGTAAAAACGGGTTTTCTTTTCCAGACCCAGGAAACGGATGGCTTCCAGCAGACGCAGGGTGCCCATTCCATCTACATCGGCGGTGTATTCCGGGGATTCAAACGACACCGCGACGTGGCTCATGGCCCCGAGGTTATAGACTTCATCAGGCTGGACCTCCTGCAAAATACGCGTCAGATTTGACGTGTCAGTAAGGTCCCCATAGTGCAAATGGAATTTAGGATGGCTTGCATGAGGCAATTGAGAAAGGTGATCTACTCGTTCGGTATTAAATGAGGAGGCACGGCGAATAATGCCATGAACGATGTAACCTTTTTCCAGCAGAAGCTCAGCCAGGTACGAACCATCTTGTCCGGTCACACCGGTAATAAGAGCCACTTTACTCATATTGTTTTTCCTTTCATGTAAGGTCATTTCCTGCTGTAAAAAATCAGCAAGTCAGGGTTGAAGAATGATTATTTACACCGGCTAAAGAGCGACTTCATCCCGGCTATTTAGCCTTTCACCTGTACAATCTCTGTACGCTGGCGTATCACCGCCGCTGGATTACCGCGGCAAATCACATTGCCGGGTAAGGATTTAAAAACGCTGCTTCTGGCTCCCACTACGGCGCCGTCGCCAATGGTTACGCCGGGCGCGACAAATACATCCGTCGCCAGCCAGCATTTCTCGCCAATCACAATCGGTTCGGCATAAATATCGAAATGCGCGCTGTGATAATCGTGGCTGCCGGTGCATAAATAACTTTTTTGCGAAATCACCGAATTTGCGCCAACCGTAATATTTCCGAGGGTATATAACACGGCCTCGTCGCCCACCCAGGAATAATCCCCCAGAGTTAATTTCCAGGGATAAGTTATTTTTACCGAAGGGCGTATCACCACCCCTTTACCAATTTTCGCGCCAAACAGGCGTAATAAGAAAACACGCCACCGGTAGAATATTTGCGGCGACCAGGCAAATAAGGTTTTTTGCACCGCCCACCATAACTGAACTTTCACAGGATGCCCGCCGCGGAAATTTTTTGGTACCGAGAATCCTCTTAATTCTTGCATCGGTTTTCCTTATTTTTTCGTAAGCTCTTTTCTGCGCATCTTAAAAAAGGGCTGAAGGATCCCCCGCCCGGTTAAGAGCGTAAAAATAACGAATAATTAAATTACAGGCCGCTTTTTTGATAGGCCGCTTTGGTTTTTCCCGTGGTGCGTAATCTTAACCAGTAAGATAATTCAGCCCAGAAACCGGGTACGCGTAAAATGGTACGCTGTACATTTTTTGCATCCTGGCACAGCTCAATATTATTTGAGGTAGAGATCCCCCCCATGGAAAATTCCGACACCAGGCCATTAATACGCTTAAAGGGATAGCCGGCTTTATACATTTTGGCTGCCAGCGCGTAATCGGATGACACTTTATAGCGCAGATCGTAAGGATAACGCTTCAGCCCCTCCATTGGGAAAAATATCGCCTGATGGCTGGCAGGTAAGCTGTGGTAAATATACCAGCCCTGTTTTGCGCTGCGTCGCGTTTTATGGCCATTACCGAAATCAAGCAGCGCGTCGCCAATCACCATCGCCGGTTTTTGTGGCGGGAGCGCCGCTAACTGGCGAACAAATTTCGGAATATCCGGATGAAACACATCGCCGGAATTGAGGAACAGGGCATAGTCACCGCGTGCCAGCTGAATGCCTTTGTTCATGGCGTCGTAAATACCCCGATCTTTTTCACTGACGTAGCGTAACTGATACTGCCCCTGAAGATTTTGCAAAAACGCCGCCGTGCCGTCGTCTGAACCGCCATCCACCACGATCCATTCGAAATCAAAGTCCGGTGCTGCCGCCAGATACGCCAGCGAGCGCCAGGTTTTCTCCACGCCGGCAAGGTTTTTCCAGGCCACCGTGATAACACTTAATCGCATAATTAACTCCTGCTGTCGGGTTGCCCGATGGCTTTACGCAAAATAAAAGGACAGACAATTAAAAAGGCATATTCCGGACTAAATATTGAACCGGTAAAGAACAGGGATATCGGGGTAAATAACCAGAGTTGCACGCGGAAATTAGGATTATCGCCAAACGCATGCGCCATCATTTTCACCACTTTCCACAAATACCAGCCCGATAAAATAATCGCCAGCCATGAAAAATAAATAATTAACAGATACAGGCCATTGTCTATGGTTTTGCCCACATCCGCACCGTTAAATATTCCGAATGATGCGACATATTCGTAAAGGGAACCAAAGCGAACCACGCCATCAATATGGATTAAAGAATAACCGACCATCACCAGCGGTCCGATGATACGATAATAAGATGACGATCCTTCGGTACCTAAATCCCCAAGACGCGTGGCGATATAAGGGAACGCAAAAACCAAACCGACTAAAAACACACCCAGTGAAATAATCGCCAGCGGCAATTTTTTACGCAGGGCATTTTTATTAAGGTATTTAAACGCCCACTCCAGCAAGTAGAACAGGATAAACGTCATCACCCCGGAAAACGAGCCGGAAAGAATGATGCCCAGCAAAATCATCGCATCAGCTTTGGGGGTTTTCACACCAAACTGTTTAATGCACAACCAAATTGAGATTAACGCCAGCGCGAAGAATGCGGGTTCAAAATAAAGCGCGGTGGTGCGCCTGCCGCCAAATTTAATAAAATTCATCACATAGCTGTTGCTGTAGATGAGATATTTTGAAATGGCCTCCATCAGGGAGCTGCCGCCGGTCAAAATAATCTGCGCCATTTCCGCACAGGCAATCGCAACAATAATGCCGATGACCAGATAAAATAGCCGTAACACTTTTCGATAGTTGCGCACCGACAATGTTTTAAAGCGAATGCTCCATGTCATGCCGATAATAATCACAATATAAACAAACAGCATGGTTGAGGTAACGTACTTCGAGGCATCCAGCGACTGCCCGAAGATATAGTTAAACGCCGTCAGCCCTGCCCCGATCCCCAGCGCGATCATCAGTTTTTTCAGGTTGATGCGCGCCACGTAGAGCAGCAGTAACACGGGCAAAAACGTCACCACCGTAATGGGAAAACTTTCCCCCAGCTGCAGCAGCTTAACGTTGACCAGCAGATAAATCAGCGGCAGCAACAGATAGCTACAGACTCTGATAGAACGAGACATACTCCTCCAGCATCTGCTGACCGCTGTACGCCTCGCGACTGACCGCTTTAAACTGCGCCAGCGGCATACCGAAAATCGCCGCGGCAATCTGTTCCCGGTGTTGCTGCGCCAGCGCCAGCGCTTCCTGCTCATCCACGGTGCGCCCGCCGGATTTTTGCAGTACTTCCCGGGCCGCATCGCTGTGGGTGGCAATCACCGGCACGCCGATGGATAACGCTTCACACAGAATGAGCGGGTAGTTATCGACGCGGGAGGTAAACAGCAGCGCGTCCATCTGGTTCAGTTCGTTCATCAACTGCTTTTTATCGGTCAGAAAACCGTGATTGACGACGTTTGCTCCTTCAAACGGCGAGAACTTCCCAAAGGTGTGCACTTCCACGCCATCGCCCAGCGCGACGATATCGCGCACCAGTTGCTGCCGGGTTTTACCGTCATAGCGCAGATCGTGAGCCACCACCGCAATTTTCGGTGCGCCGCCGGACGGCGACGGCGGCGGTAACTCAGCGAGAATGGATTCCGTCGCGACATCGATACCATTGTTAATAATCTGGCAGCGGCCCGCGCCGTAAATGTGATTAAACGCCTGGGCGACATGCTGGCTGGGAGAGATGAACACACAGCCCAGCGCCAGCATTTTGCGGAACAAAAAGCGCTTTTCGTCGATTTGCTGATGAGCACGATCGATTTTTACCGGCGGATAGTTGGTAAGCGTCGGGCATTTGCCGCAGCCGGATAACCAGCCTTCACAGCCGTCCAGAAACGCGCAGCGCCCGGTCACGCTCCAGTGATCGTGCAGGGTCCAGATCAGCCGCACGTCCGGCTTATGGGCGGTTATCCGCTCAGCGAAGTCCACCACCTGCTCAAGGTTAAGCCAGTAACTGTGCAACACATGAAAATGCAGCACCACCGGCCCGCTGGTGCGGGTGATGTTGCGATACAGCCCGTTCAGATTGCCGAACAGGTCGCGATTGAAGAAGCGAAACAGCGCGATATTCGCCACCGACGTGAGGCGTGGCGTGTGTTTTTCCACCTCCGGGTAATCCTGATGGCTGACGCTTTTTTTACCGCTTTTGCCGTAACCGTAGACAAAGCGCGATGCCATGCCCTGCTGCAGGGCACGTTGATGAAGATCGAGCGCAACGCCCGCCGCGCCGCCTTCTGCAAGGCGCACATTAAATTGCACAATGTTCATTTGATTACCTTCACCCGGGCTTTTTCACCGGTCACCAGCGCGTTATCCGGTACGCTTTCCATCACCACGCTTCCGGCGCCGACGGTCACATGGTGACCAATGGTGATATCGCCGATCAGAATGGCGTTTGCGCCCAGCTCCACGCCGTTGCCGATCACCGGGCAGGCGAGGCTGTCGCCGCCGCGATTGCCGATGGTCACGCCGTGACGGATCACAAAGTCATCCCCCGCCACCACGTTTTTATTAATCACCACCGCGTAGCCATGATGAATGGTGAAGCGCCGTCCAATGGTTGCCGCCGCCTGGATTTCGTAGCCAAACAGGCATTCAGTGATAATGCGGTACAGCACCAGCACCGGCGCGGCCCAGAGATTATTCAGGACATTTTTTTTGCGCCATACCGAGCAGAAATGCGCGATGCGGTACGCCAGCACCATGCAACACGGACGCAGGCTCCAGCTATTGGCGCGGCAATCTTCCAGCAGCATCACTTCCCCCGCAGGCTGTAGGCCAGCCGTTTGGTATTGCGCAGCGACAGCAGCGTCAGGCAGGTGCGCCAGGTCATGGGTTTTATTGCGGATCTGATACAGGGTGAACAGCTGATACTTTTTGCTCGCCCGGTCAAAGATGCCTTTGTGCTTGCGGTAAAACTGAAAGTAACCGGAGAACTGTTTTTGGCGATTTGGTGATCTGCATTTCGCCATGATTAACATGCAAAATTTGCGTGGCGGCCTCGACTTTCCACGGCTCGCCATACCGTAGCACCATTCGCAGGAAGATGTCGTAGTCCTGCGCGGCCACCCAGCGATGTGTCAAACAGCGACGCCTTAAAGCGCCACGCCAGGCTAAACACCTGATTGCCGATAATATTGCGTTTATAGAATAACTTTCTCGACCAATGGCGACTTCGGATACAGCGGCAGGCTGGCCGGCTGGTTTATACACTTCACCCTGGCAAACGTAATCATTCGCGTAGAGAAACGCATGATCGTTAAGACGGTGCGCTTCACGCAAAAACACCGTCAGACGGTCCGGGCGTCCACTCGTCGTCGTCGTCGATGCCGGTAATGTATTCGCCACGGGCCTGCTGGATGGCCTGGTTGCGGACCGCACAGGCACCGCTGTTAACCTCATTGCGCACGTAACTGACGCGCGGATCGTTAAGCTGTTCGACAAATTCGCTCAACTGCTCCCAGGAAGCGGAACAATCATCCACCACGATCATTTCCCAGCGATCGTATTCCTGGCGCAGTACCGATTTGATGGCGCGGATCGCCAACTGCTGGCGGTTCCAGGTCGGCATATAAATTGAAATTAAAGGCCGTTGCGCATGTGCCATATTTCCTTCCCCTGGCGTCAAAAAATGGGTTAATGACGAAACGCTTCCCGGCGCGAACCGGGACGCGGATTATTTAGTGTCGGACTGGTATTCGTACTCGTAGTAGCCGTAATCCTGATAGCCCGTGGCGCGCCGGAAGATGGAGTTCAGGATCACGCCTTTCACCGCAATGCCGTTTTGTTCGAAGCGGCTCAGGCTGGTCTCCACTTCTTTGAGGGTGTTAACGGCGTAACGCGCCACCATCAGGGTGGTCCCGGCATGACGGCCAGCAATGGCGGCGTCGGTCACGGCCAGGATTGGCGGCGTATCGATTAATACGATGTCGTAGTTTTTGCTGGCCCAGGCGATAAGCGCGCCGAAGCGTTCGCTCATCAACAGCTCAGACGGATTGGGCGGCACCTGGCCACGCGGGACCAAATCGAAACCGGCAACCGAGGTGGGACGTGCGCACGCGGCGATATCGCCCTGCCCGGCCAGCACATCCGACAGGCCGTTAACGTTACTGGTGCCCAGCAGTTCGTGGGTGTACCCCTTGCGCATATCGCAGTCGATCAGCAATACGCGCTTGTGGGTTTGGCTGATCACCGCCGCCAGGTTGGCGCACACGAAGGTTTTACCAATCGACGGGCTTACGCCTGTCAGCATCAGCACATTGTTGCGGGCCTGCATCATGGCGAAATGGAGACTGGTACGCAGGCTGCGAACGGCTTCAATTGCCAGATCCGTCGGATTGCCCACCGCCAGCAGTTCACTCTGTTTAAAGCGCTTAACGCCTTTCACAGTCCTGACGCTGTCCCGCGCTTTTTTGCCATTCCGACAGTGGAATGCTGGCGTAGACGCTGATACCCGACTCTTCCAGCACCTGCGGGCTCTCAATGCCGCGGTTAAACAGCGAGCGCAGCAGCACGCCGACCACCGACACCATCAGCCCCAGCAGAATGCTGCCGAGAATGATCAGCGCTTTTTTCGGTTTCAGCACGCCAGGCTGGGCGATGGCCGGGTCAACGATGCGCACGTCGCCCACGGTACTGGCTTCGGTGATTTTCAGCTCCTGCTGTTTGTTGAGCAGTTGCATGTAAACCTGCTGGCCGGACTCAACGTCGCGGGTCAAACGCACGATTTCCTGCTGCGTCTTCGGCATGGCGGTGACGCGGTTGTTCAGCCGTCCTTTTTCCTCTTCCAGCGCCCGGCGTTTTTCAAGCAGTGTGCGGTAGGCCGGGTGCGCTTTGGTGTAGAGCTTGGAAATTTCCGCCTCTTTAAAGATCAGTTCGTTGATTTGCGCATCGATGTTGACCATGGAGTCCAGCACCGCTTTGGCTTCCAGCGGCAGATCGACAGAGTCCTTTTCCTGGCGATAAGCATTAAGTTTATTTTCTGCCGCATCGAGCCGCGCCCGTACTTCCGGCAGCTGTTTTGCCAGGAAGGCTAAACTTTTTGGCGGCCTCTTCCGATTTACGCTGAACGTTTTGCTCGAGGTAGTTTTTGGTGATGCTGTTGAGGATCTCGCGGATTTTGACTTTATCTTCACCGGTAAAGGTCAGGCTCAACACGCCGGTGTCTTTACCGTTTTCCGTTACCGTGAGGTTATTTTGCAGCTGGTTGATCATGCCGAGCGTGGAGTATTTGGTGACGCTAAATTCACTGCCCGCTTCGGCATGAATGGCCTTCACCATAAGGGTGACGCCCTGTTTTTTCAGCGGCTGGCCGACAGTGCCCTGGGCGCTGAAACCGTCATCGCTGGTGAGCTGATACTGCTGCGGCCCCAGCACTTCAAGCGTGAAGCTGGCTTTGCCCATACCGGACGGTAAGTTGAAGGTGCTGACCTCAACCGTGTCATTCTGGCGGCCCATTAGCCTGTCCCATCCCGCGCCCAGAACGGGAAAGGTTTTCTTCTCGACGGCGATATCGAGATCGAGTTCGTCAACGGTCTTTCCCAGCACCAGTCGCGATCGGATCAACTGAATTTCCGCATCTGAAGCGGGCGGTTTGTTCGACAGCGCGCTGTTAATATTCTGGACAATAGAATTTCCGCTGTTTTGCTCGATCTGCACCAGCGCGTCGGCGCTGTAGATCGGGGTGGCAAACAGGGCATATATCGTCGCCAGCAGGGCAAACACGGCGGTGATCCCGAGTACCCACCAGCGGGCTTCGATCACGGTGCCAATTAAACGCCCGATATCAATTTCATCGTTGCCCTCAGTGGCGGCGGAAGCGGTCATTTTTGCTGTCATGGTTATCCCTGCTGAGTTTTCAGTGCCTGAGCCCACCGTTGGGGCGGAGTCATCCAGCATCGTGTAAACGGCTTCGAAAGCCTCGGTGCTTTTGCGATACGGATCCGGGACTTCCCGCTCCTGATCCCAGTGGCCAAACAGCATCACTTTGCCGCGCATCTCGGGCGCCATGTCGCAAATCCGCGCGATATGGCGCTTTTCCATCGCCAGGATCAGATCATATTCCCGACACATTTCATGGCTGATTTGGCGGGCGCGATGCCCGTCCAGCGACAGCGCATGGGCATCAGCGACACTGGCTGCCCGTTGATCCGCGCCCTTGCCAACCAGCGCGCCGAGCCCGGCAGATCCCACCGTTACCTCCGGCAGATAGTGTTTGAGCAACCGCTCTGCCGTGGGGGAACGACAAATGTTCCCCACGCACACCACAAGAATTTTGTTGAACATCGTCATTACCAGTTGTGGATATCGCTTGCCGTGTCCGTCATATAACGAACCCCACTGATGGTTGGCAGCAATTGGTTGATCAGGCGGTTCCAACGCGACACCGGCGCAGTGGTCACATACACCACGTCATACGGCTGGAGGCGGAATTCCGTCGCCATCACTAGCGAAGTCGCATCGGACATATCAAGCTGGTAGATGTTGGCGATCTTGCCGCTGGCGCTTTCCTTGCCTTTAAGCGGTCGAATCACGAAGATGCCACTGGCGTTGGAGGTGGTCAGGTCGATGCCTTCCGCCTGGCCCAGCGCTTCGGTTAAGGTCATGCCGCTGAAGTCCATTTTGAGGGTGGACTGTTTTTTTCACTTCGCCCATGACGAAGACTTTCAGGTCGTCGTTGCGCGGCACGAAAAGAATGTCGCCGGGATAGAGCAGGTGGTTCTGGCTGAGATCGCCGTTTTGCATCAGCGCCTGTAGCGACACGCGCTGCTCTTTACCTTTGTGAGTCAATACCACGTTGCGCCAGTCGGCATTTTCAGTCAGCCCGCCAGCGGCGTTGATGGCGTCCAGCACCGTCAGCGGCACGTTGGTGATCGGTTGCTGGCCAGATTTATTCACCTGCCCGGAGATATAGGCTTTTTGCGAACGGAACGCGGCGATATTAACGTCCACCTGCGGGTCAGCGATGTACTGCGCTAAGCGGCCGGTAATATCACTACGGATCTCGGACAGGGTTTTACCGGCCACATGCACTTTGCCGATATAGGGATAAAACATGGTGCCGTCCGGCTGAACCCAGTTACCGGCATCGGCTGGAACTACGGTATTGCCCGGCGGGGGTGGTCAGCTCAGGGTGATCCCAGACGGTGACGTTCAGCACATCCCCTGGGCCCACACGGTATTGATATTGGGCGATTTCCTGGTCGAGCGACATATTCGGCTGCGCGACATTGGGACGCGGGCGTAATTGCTCAACCAGTCTTGGCGTCAAGGGATAAACGTTGACCATTTTATCGAGGTCGAAATCAGCATCCTGTTGGCGGATAACATCTTTACCCATTGTCGACATATTACTGCCCGGCAGGACAGTACACCCGCTCATTAAGGCGATCGACACCAATAATGGCATCAATTTTAATCTCGTTTTCGTCATTGATTATTTTCACTATGGCAGAGTAATAATTCCGTCGCATCAATAAGCCGTTACCAAATGCGCGTATAAACCATGGACGTATCCCGGATTAAAAATAAGTGGAATCATTCCTAAAAAGACTTAATTAAACGATGATTTCAGACAGCGTGATAAAAGCCTGGTGCCGTCATCAGGACACGCTACCGCCCCTGGCTTTCAGCTACCAACACACTGTAAAAAAAGAATATCTTTGAAGAACCCTGCGCTATCTGGAATTATCCGAATTGGCGAAAGTTATTTATTGCAGTAGATTGACGGGGAAAGGAAATGCTCAAAAAAAGCTGTCCTTTCCGTATTAACCGCGATGGATATTACCGGGAATCGGGTATCAGACAACCCTCTTCATTCCATTAAAAGGCATTTTAAGATTAATATGAAGCGCCACAAAAATAGCCTTTTAGGATTAGCCTCACATTGACAACAAAATTAAATGCAGCGTCAGTAAATTTAATATTAGGAATATCCTCAGGCTTATTTTTATTCCGCATCCCTCAACACAGCGCGTTGAGGAATATAAACCCCAACATTCTAAAGGCTAATAATTTCGCCACGATATTATTGAATCACCGCCATTTTCAGCCCTTCTCTGGTGGATATTTATCCGCATAAACGCCGTCGGCGCGCTTAAAAACCGGCTGCGCATTGCATTTTTCGATGTCATTACCCATGATCTGGTTATCTTCCATTTTCCCGTCTCCCTCGCCCTGACAGGGACGACGCTGACTTCTCCAGCCAGACGTCCTCTTCAGTGCGTGAGTGCTGCACGGTTTCACTACAGGTAACAGTTTTTCTATGGAATGGATTGCCGATCCATCAATTTGGGCGGGTTTAGCCACGCTGGTGGTACTCGAACTGGTGCTGGGTATTGATAACCTGGTGTTTATTGCCATCCTTGCGGAGAAGCTGCCCCCCCGCACAACGCGACAAAGCCCGGATAACCGGCCTTATCCTTGCGATGGTGATGCGCCTGCTGCTGCTGGCGTCTATCTCGTGGCTGGTCACCCTCACCCGTCCGCTGGTGGTGCTTTACGGTCACGGGTTCAGCGCCCGCGATCTGATCATGCTGTTCGGCGGGTTGTTCCTGCTGTTCAAAGCGACCGTCGAGCTAAACGAACGGCTGGAGGGTAAGGATCATGAAAACCCGACCCAGCGGCGCGGCGCGAAGTTTTGGTCAGTGGTGGCGCAAATTGTCATCCTCGACGCTATTTTCTCGCTGGACTCGGTCATTACTGCGGTCGGCATGGTCGATCATCTGGCCGTGATGATGGCCGCCGTGGTGATCGCCATTTCGCTGATGCTGCTGGCCAGCAAGGCGCTGACGCAGTTTGTGAATAACCACCCGACCATCGTGATCCTGTGTCTCAGCTTTCTGCTGATGATTGGCTTTAGCCTGATTGCCGATGGGTTTGGCTTTTCGATACCGAAAGGCTATCTGTACGCGGCGATTGGCTTCTCCATCATGATCGAATGCCTGAATCAGCTGGCGATGTTTAACCGACGCCGTTTTCTGTCGGCCAATATGTCGCTGCGCCAGCGCACCACGGAAGCCGTTATGCATTTGCTGAGCGGCAAGCATGAGAGCGCCGAGCTGGATGCGCAAACCGCTTCCCTGGTCGCCGACAACGCCAGTGTGCCGGTATTTAATAAGCAGGAACGGCTGATGATTGGTCGGGTGTTGAATCTGAATCAGCGCAGCGTCAGCAGCATTATGACGTCGCGCCACGATATCGAGCACATCGACATTAACGCCCCCGAAGAGCAAATCCGCCTGCTGTTGGACAGGAATCAGCATACCCGCGTGGTGGTGACCGCCGAGGATGAGATTCTGGGCGTGGTGCATATCCTCGACCTGCTGCAACAATCCCTGGCGGGCAATCCCCTCGATCTGGGCGCGCTGGTTAAGCAACCGCTGGTGTTCCCTGAAACGCTACAACTGCTTCATGCGCTTGAGCAATTCCGCAACGCCCGCACCCACTTTGCTTTTGTGGTGGATGAATTCGGCTCTATTCAGGGGTTGGTGACGCTGAGCGACGTCATGGAGACCATCGCCGGCAACCTGCCCAACGAGGTGGAGGAGATCGATGCCCGCCACGATATTCACCGCAATCAGGACGGGAGCTGGACCGCTAACGGCTATATGCCGCTGGAGGATCTGGTGCAGTTTGTGCCGCTGCCGCTGGATGATAAGCGGGAATACCTCACCATCGCCGGGTTGTTGATGGAGTATCTCCAGCGGGTTCCCGCCGAGGGCGAAGAGGTGAAGGTGGGGGATTATGTGATTAAGACGCTGGAGGTGGAGAATCATCGTATTCAGAAAGTGATGATTTTTGCGCCTGCGGCGGAGGCATAGGGGTGATGTTCGCCTGGGCGGCGGGGATTCTTAGGTTTTGTGGAATTGATTCGTTCGCTTCGGGTTGCGTGGCCTGTTTTGTTGGGTGGAATTGTTCCGTTCGCTTCGGGTAGCGTGGGCCTCGTTTGTAGGGTGGATTTGTTCCGTTCGCTTCAGGCAGCGGTGCGCATCAATAGTCACCGGCGAACGCGACCGGGTTGGGGGCGCTCGCCGCCGCGCCCCCAACACCCCCGGCTCCCCCTGTCACCCTCGCCGCTTCGCGGTCCCCTCGGCTTACCGCGTCCGGCTTCGGGACCGGGCGCGACGCCACATCCCTGTGGCTCACGCCCTCTGACGGCATCCATGCCGTCAGCCCCGGCCTCCCGCGCACGCCTCGGCGAGGGCGATGGGGTCCAACACCCCCGCGATAATTTCAGGTTTTTAATGGGACTGAAGTGTCGCGATGAGTATGGAAAAATAAAAAGAAAAGCGTGGATTGGGGGCGTTATCTCACAGCGACAAAAACCGTCCTGTAAAACATAAAAATCTGAAAGTTGGGGGGTTGGGTCCGGCATCAAAATCGCCGAGCCGGAATTGACGAGCCAGGTCATCCCCGCATGGACAAAAGCGCCGGGAGCGCTTTTGAACGCCGCTTGCGGCGGCCCCGAAGGGGCGAGGCCCAAGGATGGGCCGAGTAATCCGGGCCTGAGGTCGGGAAAGGCAGGATGCCGTATCCCGACCGACCTGAAGCGAGGAAATGGAGGCGAGGGAACCGCGCAGCGGCGATTTTGCTGGCCGGGAGCCGGGGGTGTCGGGGGCGCGGCGGGGAGCGCCCCTGACACGTTCGCCGTCACTGAGGCCTCTGTGGATGAAAACGCCCCGAGCGAACGGAACCCTTCCACCCTACACAAGGCCCCGCAGCCCGAGCGAACGAAACCCTTCCATCTACAAAAAAGGCCCGCTACCCGAAGCGAACAGCCCCCTTACCCTTCAATCCCCTTGCTCCGCAAGTACTCCTCATACCCACCAGAGAAATCAATAACCTTCTGCGGGGTAATCTCAATAACACGCGTCGCCAGCGAGCTCACAAACTCACGGTCGTGAGACACGAAAATTAAGGTTCCCTGATACATTTCCAGCGCCGCGTTCAGGGATTCGATGGATTCCATATCCAGGTGGTTGGTCGGTTCATCCATCACCAGAATGTTTGGTTTTTCCATCATCAACTTACCAAACAGCATACGGCCCTTTTCACCACCAGAGAGCACCTTAGCCGGTTTCTTGATGTCGTCCTGGCTGAACAGCAGACGGCCAAGAATGCTGCGCACCGCTTGTTCGTCGTCGCCTTCCTGCTTCCACTGGCTCATCCAGTCAAATACCGTCAGGTCATTTTCAAACTCGTACTCGTGATCTTGCGCGTAATAGCCGATCTGCGCATTTTCAGACCACTTAACGGTACCGGCATCAGGCTGAAGTTCGCCCACCAGGGTTTTCAGCATGGTGGATTTACCGACGCCGTTCGCGCCGATGATGGCCACTTTTTCGCCCACTTCCAGCAGCAGATTGAAGTTTTTGAACAGCGCACCCTCATCAAAGCCTTTAGTAATCGCTTCCACTTCCAGCGCATTACGGAACAGCTTCTTATCCTGCTCAAAACGGATGAACGGGTTCTGGCGGCTTGAAGCTTTAACTTCTTCAAGCTTGATTTTGTCAATCTGACGGGCGCGCGAGGTCGCCTGACGGGATTTCGATGCGTTGGCGCTAAAACGGCTGACGAAGGATTGCAGATCGGCAATTTGCGCTTTCTTCTTGGCGTTATCCGCAAGCAAACGCTCACGGGCCTGCGTCGCGGCCGTCATATATTCATCGTAGTTGCCCGGATACACGCGCAGTTCGCCGTAATCCAGATCCGCCATGTGGGTGCAGACCATATTCAGGAAGTGACGGTCGTGCGAGATGATAATCATGGTACTGTCGCGATCGTTGAGCGTCTGCTCCAGCCAACGGATGGTGTCGATGTCCAGGTTGTTGGTCGGTTCATCGAGCAGCAGAATGTCAGGGTTCGAGAACAGTGCCTGTGCCAGCAGCACACGTAGCTTCCAGCCTGGCGCGACTTCGCTCATCGGGCCGTAATGCTGTTCCACCGGAATACCGACGCCAAGCAGCAATTCGCCCGCGCGCGCTTCGGCAGAATAACCGTCCATCTCGCCGTACATGACTTCGAGGTCGGCGACTTTGTACCCGTCTTCTTCGCTCATTTCCGGCAGTGAGTAAATACGGTCGCGTTCCTGCTTCACTTCCCACAGTTCGCCATGGCCCATGATGACCGTATCCAGAACGGTAAATTCTTCAAAGGCGAACTGATCCTGGCGCAGCTTACCGATGCGTTCATTAGGATCGAGAGAAACGTTGCCGAGCGTTGGCTCAAGGTCGCCGCCCAGGATCTTCATGAATGTAGATTTTCCGCTACCGTTGGCGCCAATCAGGCCGTAACGGTTGCCGCCGCCAAATTTGACGGAAATGTTTTCAAACAGCGGCTTACTGCCAAACTGCATAGTGACGTTGCTGGTAACTAACACGACGATATCCTGCAAGAAAATGTGATAAACGCCGCATTATGCCATAACTCCGAATTTAAATCGCCCCGCATCCGGTGGGCTATGCTGACCAGAGTGAGTGAAAAAATGTGATATCATCCACATCAGAATTCCCAGCGCGCAATAATCCACCTATAATGCGCCCCCGGAATTGTAAATTTACCGCCGCTTAAGGCTCGACTACTCTGCACAAGATGAACATGAAATTACGCACGCTTTTAGTAGCAGCTTTCGCTGTCATCGGTTTTTGTAAAACCGCCAATGCTGTGACCTACCCACTGCCGACTGACGGCAGCCGTGTTGTCGGGCAAAACCAGGTGATCACCATTCCTGAAGGCAATAACGAGCCGCTGGAATATTTCGCCGCGCAATATCAGATGGGTTTTTCCAATATGACGGAAGCCAACCCGGGCGTGGACCCTTACCTGCCAAAAGGCGGCACCATTTTAAATATTCCGCAGCAGCTGATCCTGCCGGATACGCCGCATGAAGGGATCGTGATTAACAGCGCCGAGATGCGCCTGTATTACTATCCGAAAGGAACGAATACCGTGATCGTGCTGCCAATCGGTATCGGTCAGTTGGGCAAAGACACCCCTATCAACTGGGTCACCAAAGTAGAGCGTAAGAAAGCGGGCCCGACATGGACCCCGACGGCGAAGATGCATGCGGAATACGCGGCAGCAGGCGAACCGCTGCCAGCCGTTGTCCCGGCAGGCCCGGATAACCCGATGGGTCTGTACGCACTCTATATTGGCCGCCTGTATGCTATCCACGGTACTAACGCGAACTTCGGTATCGGCCTGCGCGTCAGCCACGGCTGTGTGCGTCTGCGTAACGACGACATTAAGTTCCTGTTTGATAACGTGCCGGTTGGTACCCGCGTACAGTTTATCAACGAGCCGGTGAAAGCCACCGTTGAGCCGGACGGCAGCCGCTATATTGAGGTTCACAATCCGCTTTCCACCAGCGAATCGCAGATTGAGAACAATGAAGTGGTGCCGATCACGTTGACACAGGCGGTGCAGACCGTTACCAGCCAACCTGATGCCGACCAGAGCATCGTTGAGCAGGCGCTTCAGAACCGTTCCGGTATGCCGGTACGTTTGAACTGATTCATCAGTCATAAAAAAGAGCGGCTTATCAGCCGCTCTTTTTTTATCTGCGTTAGCGCATCAACCAGAGAATGCCCCACCCCATCAGCATCCCCCATGCCAGTAACGGCAACGACCAGACGTGGAAACGCCACCAGATACGCCGATCGCCCGCCATGCGTAAGGCGATAAGATTGGCAAGCGATCCTGGCAGCAGGCCGAACCCGCCAATATTCACCGCAAAAGCCAGCAGCGTTGACGGCTGAACATAGTTCAGCAGCAGAATGGTTGACGGCACATTGCTGATAAACTGCGACAGCCCCACGGCGAGTAAAAACAGTCCGCCGGATGAAAGCTGCGCCACGCCGGGCAAATTCTCCCGCAGGATCGGCAACTGAATAAGCAGGTGTACATCGATAAACATCACGATAAACACCAGCAACAGGCTCCAGTCAATGCTCAGCAGCACATTCCGCGCCACCAGTAAAAAACCTGCCGCGACCAGTAACAGCCCCCAGTGCTCAACGTGAAATTCCAGCGCGGCCAAAAACACCAGATACAGCACCAGGCTGGCCCATACCAGACGAGGCTGCCAGTGATGCTGTTGTTCACGCGCCTGGTAACGCAGCGGTTTTGCCGGGAAGAAGAACCCGCACAGCACCATCAGGCTGATAACCAGTACGGCGGCCAGCGGCAGCATCTGCCAGATAAAAGCGGCGAAGGAGAGGCCCGAGCGCCCCCACAGCAGAATGTTTTGCGGATTGCCGATGGGCGTTAGTAACGAACCGGCGTTAACGGCCAGCGCTTCAAAGATAATCAGCCGCGTCACCGGAATGCCGCACAGCTTTTTCAGGGTGATGGTGAGCGGCACCACGATAAACAGCGCCACATCATTGGTTAAGAACGTGGAGAGCAGCGCGGCGCCGAACACCATAAACATCGCAAGTTGCCGTTCACTGGCGAAGCCTTTCACCATCCGTCGCCCCAGCACATCAAAATAACCGCTGAGCTCAACACCTTTGGTTAGCATCATCAATCCGCTAAGGGTAATAATGGTGTGCCAGTCAATGGCCTGCGGCCATTGAGCGGGGGTAAAAGGAACGAAAAAGCTGACCGCAACGCCAATAATCACTAAAAGGTGCAAAAAACGATCGCGTAAGAAAGGACGCAAAACATGCATGAGCATTTTACTGGTCCTGACCGTGCTGTTCATTGAAGCGCTGAAAAACGCCGAGCGTCTCTTCGCTGACGTGATGTTCCATTCCTTCGGCATCGCGGCGGGCGGTATCCGGACTGACGCCGATGTTTAATAAAAATTGCTCAACGATATGGTGCCGTTCGCGGCTCGCCTGTGCGAGCTTTTCGCCTTCCGGCGTTAAAAAGACGCCGCGCCAGGGAATTTGCTCAATCAGCCCCACCGTCGCCAGCCGCTTAAGCATCTTTGCCACTGTCGGCTGTGAAACCCCTAAACGCGCCGCCATATCGACCTGGCGAGCCTCCCCCACTTCCCGGATAAGATCCGAAATCAATTCGACATAGTCATCTATAAGCTCGCGGCGGTGGGCTTCGCGGACCTGGCGAAACCCCTCTACATGCTCTTCGACATTGACCAGTTGCGTCACTTTTTTACTGTTTTGCTTACCTGCGCGACGACTCATTGTGCTTCCTCGTTACTGTGGCGCGATACGGTTAACGCGATCGTAGCGTGCATTGTAAACCACAGCCTCGTTAGCACAAAAAATTAACGAATTAGCCATAGCTATAGAATATAGCCTATGCTATATCTGTATGTATTCGCATCAGTGATGAATTTATTGATGACGAAAGAGGAGGTAACCGATGAACGAATTCAAGAGGTGCATATCCGTGTTTAGCCACTCACCGTTCCAGGTTCGCTTGCTGCTGATTGATTTAGTCTGTGATTACTTCAAACGCGTCGAACCGAAAAACTCTGCCAGATAGCAGCGCTCAGCGGTTATCTGGCTGTTTAGCATTTGATGACGCTGTCATCATTTTGTAAAAATTTTTGTCTAATTTATTTCCCCTTTGTTGCCAGCAGTGGCCTGGTGTGTGTCGTTTCTTCATTTTGCAATCCGTCTCGCAAAACAATCTGTTAGTGCCAGTTGATCTTCTTATGTGTTAGCTCTATCTTCTTGCAGCCCTGCAATCAAAGCGGCTCGCAGATGCGGTCACGCCCTCTTCTATCCAGCTCTCAGGCAGGCTCTCAGACCCTTAACGCCAGGGTTCACGCATGGCGTTTTGTTGAAGTTGCGATATGAATGTAACGCTTAAAAATTCCTTAACCGCCCGTGGGTTTATGCCGAACCCGTGGACGGCGTTCTATTTTCTGCAATCCTTATTAATTAATTACGCGCTGGGTTATCCCTTTAGCCTGCTGTATGCCATCGCGTTTACCTGCATCCTGTTATTGCTCTGGCGGGCAATGCCTCACGGGCAGAAGGTGCTGATCGGCGCCTGTTCACTGCTTGCTGCCCTGTATTATCCTTTCGGCCAGGCCTATGGCGCGCCGAATTTCAATACGCTACTGGCGATGCACTCCACTAATCTGGAAGAGTCCACGGAGATAATGACCATCTTCCCGTGGTACAGCTATGTGGTATCGGTGTTTATTTTCGGGCTCGGTGTGGTTGCGCTGCGCCGTAAAGCCACAGGCGAGAAACCGGCGTGGCGGCATTTCGACAGCGTTTGTCTGGCGATCAGCGTGGCGGCGGTATTTGTCGCGCCGCTGCAAAACCTGGCCTGGGGCGGCGTGTTTAAATTAAAAGACACCGGCTACCCGGTATTCCGCTTCGTGAAAGACGTGGTGGTCAACAATCAGGAAGTGATTGATGAACAACAGCGGATGGCGGAACTGTCGAAAATCAAAGATTCCTGGAACGTGGTGGCGGTCAGCCCGCGCTATCACACCTATGTGGTGGTGATTGGCGAAAGCGTGCGGCGCGACGCGGTGGGTGCTTTTGGCGGCCACTGGAATAACAGCCCCTTCGCCAGTGCGGTAAATGGCTATCTGTTTACCGATTACATCGCCGCCAGCGGTTCGACTCAAAAATCCCTTGGGCTGACGTTAAATCGCGTCGTGGATGGCAAGCCGCAGTATCAGGACAACTTCGTCACCCTGGCTAACCGCGCCGGTTTCCAGACGTGGTGGTTCTCCAACCAGGGGCAAATCGGTGAATACGATACCGCTATCGCCAGTATCGCCAAACGTGCCGATGAAGTGCAGTTCCTGAAAAGCGGCGATTTTGAAGCCGATAAAAATACCCGCGATGAAGCGCTGCTGAAAATGACGGCACAGGTGCTGGAAACCGAGCGTACCCAGCCGCAACTGATCGTCCTGCATCTGATGGGCTCACATCCGCAAGCCTGCGATCGGACCCAGGGAAAATATCAGGAATTTGTGCAGTCAAAAGAGACGTCGTGCTATCTCTACACCGTGACGCAAACCGACGAGTTGCTTAAGCAACTGTATGGACAGCTTCAGAATAGCGGTCAGAGTTTCTCACTGGTTTATTTTTCCGATCACGGTCTGGCGTTTAAGGAACGCGGTAAAGAGGTGCAATATCTGGCCCATGACGACGGCTTCCAGCAAAACTTCCAGGTACCGTTTATGGTGCTGTCGAGTGATGATAAAGCGCATCGGGTTATTAAAGCGCGTCGCAGCGCAAATGATTTTCTGTCCTTCTTCTCACAGTGGACGGGAATCAAAACCAAAGAAATTGCCAGCCGCTATAAATTTATTTCTGAACAAAAGGCCGGACCGGTTTATATCACCAATTTCAAACTCAAAAAGGTGGATTACGATCACCTGGCCACCGACCTTTTCGAAACCCGCAGCCGCTAACGCTGTCTTCTGAGCAAAAAAAATCCGCCCATGGGGCGGATTTTTTATTAGCACGGGAGGATTAGAAACGGTAACCCACGCCTGCGATCCAAGTACCCACGTCAACGCTGCGGATGCGGCTCTGCTCGTAGGAAACGTCAAGTGCAACGTTTTCCATCGGGTTGAACTGCATACCTGCGCCGTAGGAGAAACCATAGTCGCTGGTGCTGTCATTGTAAGTCGGGTAGGAACGATCCTGATATTTGCCGTAGCCTACACCCACTACACCGTAGATGCTTGCCCAGTCGTTAATACGGAAAGCAGGACCTGCGGTAATGCCGTAGTACTGGCCTTTACGGTAATCAGCGTCAGTGCGGTCTTTTTCGGTATAGGTGAAAGAACCGATATAGCCCAGCGGGGTGTCGTTTTCGTAGCGATACTTCAGGTTGAAGCCGTTAGCTTTGTTCATTACGCCCTGGTAATCGCTCTGAGCATAACCACCGGATACGGTGCTGGTTGCCGCGCTAGCAGTACCAACGGAAACGGCCAGTACACAAGCCAATGCTGAAAGACATGCAATTTTTTTCATAACCACCTCAAATGTGCTTCAAGTAAAACTAAAGTCTTAAATATACCAAAGAATGTCTGGAAACTCTTTGCGATTCGCGCTGTCTAACGGGCCCAGGCTGTAACAGAACATTTCCAGGTCCATTTATCCTGCTATGAAACAAGCGTTTAACGAATGCGGGCCATTATGAGCCCCATCGAAACCACCAGACATCCAGATAATTCCTAAAACATTCTGAGCTTTTTTTCACCAAAGTCCATACATTCTACGGACAGCACGGCGGAGTTTTTTCAACGAAACATCAACCAGTGAACTTTATTTACATTACACTGCCAGTTTTACTTATCGCTGACACAAACTGACAGGTTAAGGATGCCAACGTTATTACGTAAAACCCCGCTCTGGGTGCCTATTATTACCCTGCTCATCGCCATGATTTCGATTCAGGGCGGAGCGTCTCTGGCGAAAACATTATTTCCTCTGGTGGGCGCGCCCGGCGTTACGGCTCTGCGCCTTGCGCTGGGAACCCTCATTCTAGTCATTATTTTCAAACCCTGGCGTCTGCGATTCACAAAAGAGCAGCGCGTGCCTTTACTGCTTTACGGACTGGCGCTGGGAGGAATGAATTACCTGTTCTACCTGTCGATCCGCACCGTTCCGCTGGGAATTGCTGTGGCGCTGGAATTCACCGGCCCGCTGGCGTTGGCGTTGTTTTCTTCGCGTCGCGCCATAGATTTTGTTTGGGTGATCCTGGCGGTGCTGGGAATGTGGTTTTTATTGCCGCTCGGGCAGGACGTGGCCCATGTTGATCCGCTGGGCGCAGTTTGTGCGTTAGGGGCAGGTGCATGCTGGGCATTGTATATTGTGACCGGCCAGCGTGCAGGGGCGGATCACGGGCCAGCAACGGTGGCGCTGGGCTCGTTAATCGCGGCGCTGGTCTTCGTGCCGGTTGGCGTCTGGCAGGCAGGTGATGCACTGTGGCACTGGTCGCTTCTGCCGTTGGGAATCGGCGTCGCCATACTCTCTACCGCCCTGCCCTATTCGCTGGAGATGGTGGCGCTCACCCGTTTGCCCACCCGCACCTTTGGTACGTTAATGAGCATGGAGCCTGCCATGGCGGCGCTTTCCGGGATGATTTTCCTGGGAGAAACCCTTACCGGAACACAGCTTATGGCGCTGAGCTCCATCATTATCGCATCGATCGGTTCTACGTTAACCATTAAGCGGGAACCTAAAATCCAGAGCGTCGATATAAATTAACGTGCTGATTTTTCCGCAGCGGTAAAATACCATGCGGAAAAATCTTAGATTTTCCAAAAATAATTCTTCCCACGCCCTAAATTGAGACTGAGAATATTTCAGCGTGACAGACATATTTATTTACGTGTTATCCATAAAATCGCAAATTTAACTCAACTCATTGATTTTTAATTAATCCATACCTTCAACCCGTCTGTTGCTATTTGACTGATAGGTATCTCCAAACCAGCAAGTTGCAAAGGCGGTGCTATACTTATTTCCGGTAATTCAATTGGGACATTACATCAAGAGGATATGAGATTATGAGTACCGCTAAATTGGTTAAAACTAAAACTTCTAATCTGCTATATACCCGCAACGATGTGGCAGATAGCGATAAGAAAGCGACTATTGAGTTGCTGAACCGTCACTTAGTCCAGTTCATTGACCTGTCGTTAATCACGAAACAGGCCCACTGGAATATGCGCGGTGCTAACTTTATCGCCGTTCATGAAATGCTTGATGGCTTCCGCACAGCGCTGACCACCCACCTTGATACCATTGCAGAACGTGCCGTACAGCTGGGCGGCGTTGCACTGGGTACGACTCAGGTTATCAACAACAAAACCGCGCTGAAAAGCTATCCGCTGGATATCCACAGCGTGCAGGATCACCTGAAAGAGCTGGCCGATCGTTATGCCGTTGTCGCGAACGATGTGCGCAAAGCGATTGAAGAAGCAAAAGACGAAGATACCGCTGATATTTTCACCGCAGCTTCCCGTGACCTGGATAAATTCCTGTGGTTCATCGAGTCTAATATCGAGTAATCCAGACAATTCACTTATCAAGCCTTCTCCCCCGGGAGGGGGCTTTTGCACCAAAAATAGAGCACTTTCATTCCCCTCTCCCGCCTTGTTCGTTATTTTTTTGTAATAATCACCTCACACAATCGTTAATAGAAGATTGTTTTCTGTGCGAAAAGTACGCTAAATAAAGCATTCCAATGTTACGCTCTGCGGATGCACCATTTTAGAGCACCAAATTGGTGCAAAGTGGGTATCCTGCCCGGGAAAACGTGCAACCGCGCTTTTTCAACTCCTTTCAAAACAGCAGGTTGTAATGTTGGCATGATTTTTTCATACTAATGCTGTCTCGCTGGGGATAGTCCCGTGGATTTACAAAAGGAAATGCTATGAAGTCGATTTTGAAAGTGTCACTTGCTGCGCTTACCCTGGCTTTCGCCGTCTCTTCTCAGGCAGCTGATAAAAAATTGGTCGTGGCGACCGATACCGCCTTCGTTCCCTTTGAATTCAAGCAAGGCGATAAATATGTGGGCTTTGATGTGGATCTGTGGGCAGCTATCGCCAAAGAACTGAACCTGGACTACGAGCTGAAGCCGATGGATTTCAGCGGCATCATTCCGGCGCTGCAAACCAAAAACGTTGACCTGGCGCTGGCGGGTATCACCATCACCGACGAGCGTAAAAAAGCGATCGACTTTTCTGATGGCTATTACAAAAGCGGCCTGCTGTTAATGGTGAAAGCCAATAACAACGACGTGAAAAGCGTGAAAGATATGGAAGGCAAAGTGCTTGCAGTTAAGAGCGGCACCGGTTCTGTTGATTACGCGAAAGCGAACATCAAAACCAAAGATCTGCGTCAGTTCCCGAACATCGACAACGCTTACATGGAACTGGGCACCAACCGCGCTGACGCAGTACTGCACGACACGCCGAACATTCTTTACTTCATCAAAACCGCGGGCAACGGCCAGTTCAAAGCGGTAGGTGATTCACTGGAAGCACAGCAGTACGGTATTGCGTTCCCGAAAGGCAGCGACCTGCGTGAGAAAGTCAACGGCGCGCTGAAAACGCTGAAAGAAAACGGTACCTACAACGAAATTTATAAAAAATGGTTCGGTACTGAACCAAAATAATTATTATTGATGCGGTAAGCACTCTCAGGGGCGGTCTTCGCCCCTGCTATTTTTGAACCACGGTACACAGGATATCATCATGCAGTTTGACTGGAGCGCCATCTGGCCCGCCATTCCCCTCCTGATTGAAGGCGCCAAAATGACCTTGTGGATTTCGATCCTCGGTCTGATTGGCGGTCTGATTATCGGCCTGGTTGCTGGCTTTGCCCGTACTTACGGCGGCTGGATTGCCAACCATATCGCACTGGTATTTATTGAAGTCATTCGCGGCACGCCGATTGTGGTGCAGGTGATGTTTATCTACTTCGCCCTGCCTATGGCATTCACCGATTTGCGCATCGATCCGTTCAGCGCGGCGGTCGTGACCATCATGATTAACTCCGGCGCTTATATCGCCGAAATCACCCGCGGCGCGGTGCTGTCCATCCATAAAGGATTCAAAGAAGCTGGCCTGGCGCTGGGGCTGTCCCGACGCGAAACCATCCGCCACGTCATATTGCCGCTGGCGCTGCGCCGTATGCTGCCACCGCTGGGCAACCAGTGGATTATCAGTATTAAAGATACCTCGCTGTTTATTGTGATCGGCGTTGCCGAATTAACCCGTCAGGGCCAGGAAATTATCGCCGGTAATTTCCGTGCGTTGGAAATCTGGAGCGCCGTTGCGGTGTTCTATCTGATCATCACCCTGGTGTTGAGTTTCGTTCTGCGTCGTCTTGAAAGAAGGATGAAAATCCTGTGATTGAATTTAAAAATGTTTCCAAGCACTTTGGCGCAACCCAGGTGCTGCACAATATTGATTTGAACATTACCCAGGGTGAGGTGGTGGTCATTATCGGGCCGTCGGGCTCAGGTAAATCCACCCTGCTGCGCTGTATCAACAAGCTGGAAGAGATCACCAGCGGCGACCTGATCGTCGATGGCCTGAAGGTTAACGACCCGAAAGTCGACGAGCGCCTGATTCGTCAGGAAGCGGGCATGGTGTTCCAGCAGTTTTATCTGTTCCCACACCTGACAGCGCTGGAAAACGTGATGTTTGGCCCGCTACGCGTGCGCGGCGCATCCAAAGCGGAAGCGGAAAAACTGGCGCAGTCGTTGCTGGCGAAAGTCGGCCTGGCGGAACGCGCGCACCACTACCCTTCAGAGCTGTCTGGCGGCCAACAGCAGCGCGTAGCGATTGCCCGTGCGCTGGCAGTGAAACCGAAAATGATGCTGTTTGATGAGCCGACTTCTGCGCTCGACCCGGAACTGCGCCATGAAGTATTAAAAGTGATGCAGGATCTGGCCGAAGAAGGCATGACGATGGTGATCGTGACCCACGAAATCGGCTTTGCCGAAAAAGTGGCGTCGCGTCTGATCTTCATCGACAAAGGCCGCATTGCCGAAGACGGCAATCCACAGACGCTGATCGAGAATCCACCGAGCCAGCGTTTGCAGGAATTTCTGCAGCACGTCTCCTGATATTCACCCCCTCCGCCGAGGGGGTTTTTTATTCTCCCGGATTAATCCCCATTTCCCGCCAGGCTTGTACCGGACACTATACTTAGGTTATTTTGGTGTCACTTTCTCAACCTGGAGGAGCCTGTGTCGCGAATATTTTTGCTGACGCTGATGCTGTTATGCGCCCCGTTACACGCTGTTTCACTCCCGGCAGCCGCAGTGGGCGCGGCGGCGACTCAAACCGATAATAAAACGGAATCGCCTCCTCCACAGCCCGACCTGGCCGAGAAGAAAGCCGCTTACGGCGCGCTGGCCGATGTGCTGGATAACGAACAGTCACGCACTGAACTTATCGACCAACTGCGCCAGGTCGCGTCTACGCCGCCGCCAGAGCCGGTTCCGACGCTCACGCCTCCGGTCATTGAAGAAGAAAAAACGGTTCTGGAAAATATCACCGAGGTCACCCGCCATTACGGTGGCGAACTCGCTTCACGTTTCGCCCTGTTACACCGCAACATCACCAGTGCACCGCATAAGGCCTTTAACCAACAAACCTTTATGAATGCCCTGACCCATTTTCTTGGGCTGGCGTTTGCCGTATTTGCGTTTTACTGGCTGGTACGCCTGATCGTGAGTCCGCTGTATCGCAAAATGGGCGACTGGGCACGTCGAAGGAACCGCGATCGCAGCAGTTGGTTTCACCTGCCGTTGATGATCATCTTCGCGTTTCTTATCGATCTGGCGTTGTTGTCCCTGACACTGTTTGTCGGGCAAATACTCACTGATGTGCTTAATGCCGGGAACCGAACCATTGCGCGCCAGCAAGGCTTGTTTCTGAATGCTTTCGCGCTGATTGAGTTCTTTAAAGCCATTCTGCGGCTGATCTTCTGCCCGCGCTTCCCGCAGTTGCGCCCTTTCAACATCGATAACGACAGTGCCCGTTACTGGAATATACGCCTGAGCAGTCTGAGTAGTCTGATTGGCTATGGGCTGTTAGTGGCAGTGCCGATTATCTCAAGCCAGATAAACGTTCAGGCCGGCGCGTTGGCCAACGTAACCATTATGCTGACCATCACCGTCTGGGCGCTGACGCTGATCTTCAAAAACAAGCGGCGGATTCAGGAAGACCTGCTGCATCTCGCCGATCGTTCACTGGCTTTTTTCAGCCTGTTTATCCGGGCATTCGCGCTGATCTGGCACTGGATCGCCAGCGCTTATTTCATCGTGTTAATGTTTTTCTCGCTCTTTGACCCCGGCAACAGCCTGAAATTTATGATGGGGGCGTCGCTGAAAAGTCTGGCGATCATTAGCGTCGCGGCATTTGTCTCCGGGATGCTGTCACGCTGGCTTGCGAAGCGCATTAACCTGTCGCCCCATGTGCAGCGTAACTATCCTGAGCTGCAAAAACGGATCAACGGCTGGCTCTCCGCCTCGCTGAAACTCGCGCGTATCCTGACGGTGGTGGTAGCGATGTTGCTGTTGCTCGATGCCTGGGGGCTGTTTGATATCTGGGCCTGGCTGACGCAGGGCGCTGGCGAAAAAACCGTCGACATCCTGATCCGCATCCTGTTAATCGTGTTCTTCTCAGCCGTGGGCTGGACCGTGCTGGCCAGCCTGATTGAGAACCGCCTGTCGTCGGATATTCATGGCCGCCCGATGCCCAGCGCCCGTACCCGCACGCTGCTGACGCTGTTTCGTAACGCCCTGGCCGTGGTCATCAGCACCATCACCATTATGATTGTGCTGTCAGAAATCGGCGTGAACATCGCGCCGTTACTGGCAGGCGCAGGCGCACTGGGGCTGGCGGTGTCGTTCGGCTCGCAAACCCTGGTGAAGGATATTATTACCGGGATTTTTATTCAGTTCGAAAACGGCATGAATACCGGCGATCTGGTTACTATCGGGCCCATCACCGGCACGGTGGAGCGCATGTCGATCCGCTCCGGTTGGGGTGCGTCAGGATACCGGCGCGTACCACATCATCCCCGTGGTCCTCGATAACCACCTTCGCCAAACTTCGTGCGCGGCATCGGCTCGTTTGTCGCCAACTACGACGTGGACCGCCATGAGGACGCCGACAAAGCGAACCGCGCCTTAACGCGAAGCCCGTGGAGGAAGTGATGGAAAATGATGATATCCGTCCGCTGGTGATTGGTCAGCCTTCGTTTGTCGGCATTGTCGGGCTGACGAATACGTCTTTCACCATCCGCGTCACCTTCACCACCCCAGCCGTTAAAACAGTGGACGGTGCGCTTCGCGCTCGACAGCATGGTGAAGAAACATTTTGATAAAGCGGGGATAAGGGCCGCCGGTGCAAACCGTTCAGGTTATGCAACCGGGGCCTGATGCTGCTGCGGTCAGCAACGAAGCGGCGGCGGCAGGCGGCGCATTGCCCCCTGCCAGCCCTTCAGTCTGATTAACGTGAAGCGGTTGATGCCCGGCGGGCGCGCTGGGCGTCATCCTGGAATGTCCAGGCGATAAAACGGCTCTGTTTCTGGCCCTGCGACATTTCCACTTTCACCACTTTCACCACCCCCGCCTGTTGCAGGGCGCGGTAAAGATCCGGCAAATTGTCGCCCTTCGACACCAGCGACGTAAACCACGTCACCTGACGGGCAAAGGCTTTGCTTTCCTTAAATCAGCGTGGTAATAAACGCCACCTCGCCGCCGTCGCACCACAACTCCTGCTGCTGGCCGCCAAAAGTTAAGCTGGGCGCTCTCTTTCAGACCGAGATTGCGACGTTTGCGCTCGCTACTCGCCGCGGCGCTTGCCTGGGAATCATGAAACGGCGGGTTACACATCACGGCATCGTAATATTCATTCTTATGAATAATGCCGTTAAGGATAGCGTCGGGGGTTTTCTGCCGACGCAGGCGAATCGCTTTATTAAGCCCCGGATTGGCGAGGATAATCGCATTGGCGCTCTTTAACGCTTCGTCATTGACTTCGCTACCGGTAAAACGCCAGCCATATTCATGATGACCAATCAGGGGATAAATACAGTTCGCACCCACCGCCGATATCCAGCACCGTTGCGTTGCGCGGCACCACGTCGTTATGGTCCTGCGCCAGCAAATCCGCCAGATGAATGCACATAATCGGCGCGCCCCGGTACCGGCGGACATAAAAAGCCGTCGGGAATATCCCAGTTTTTCACCTGATAGTGATGTGCCAGTAACGCTTTTGTTAAGGGTCTTCACCGCCGCCGGATCGGCAAAATCAATCGTGGCTTCGCCCGCTGGCGACTGGCGGACAAACGCCGTTAACTCAGGGCAATCCTGCTGTAAGGCGTTAAAGTCGTAACGGTTTTGATGGCGGTTGCGCGGATGCAGGCCGGGTTTGGTAGTCATCATGTTTCTCCCTGGTGGGCCGCGTACAATACCCGCTCACTGACACAGGGTAAATATCGCGACGACATTTTTACATCTGAAGCGGTTAAAAATCGCGAAGACGGCAGCAGTTTTTACCACGTCCTTCTGCCTGAGGCGAAAAATCACCAGGCAATCTCCAGGGGCTGTTGACGATGCTTAGCGCCCTGAAACCACGCGTTTTTTTTATACAACCCCACACACAAACTTCCTTTAAGATACGCATATTTGATTCACAGTTATCAAATAATGCCCTCTTCAGCGCCTGTGGCCGCACCGGTTCGCAAAATGTGCGGTTAACAAAAAATAACCTTTTAAAATCAATTTGTTTATAAATGTTCAAATTTTTTAGAACAACGCCGTCAATTTGTTTAGATTTTCTCACTCGCAAAAAACCGTGATACTTATCACATCGACTGAACATCGTCACATATACAAAATTACCTGCGAGGATTACCCCATGAAAACCATTAAATATACTGCCATCGCCACTGTTCTTTCTGCTTTATCCTTCGGTGCTTTTGCCGCTCAGTCTGTTAACCCGACCGAAACCAACGGTTTAAATAAAGTCGGCGTGGTTTCTGCTGACGGCGCCATGACCCTCGACGGTCTGGAAGCGAAACTGGCAGCAAAAGCAGAAGCTGCAGGCGCATCCCGCTATGCGATCACCTCTGCCAACACCAATAACAAAATCAGCGGTACTGCGGTTATCTACAAATAATTCAGATCTCAGCCTTTACCCTCATATTGACTGACCTTTTTACCCCTTGTTTGCCCGTCCGGCCCTGGACGGGCTTTTTTTTTTTAATCGATGAACGCGATTTTCAGGGCAAACAGCAGCGCCACCGCCACCACGCACACGTTGAGTTCACGCCAGCGACGGGTAAATATTTTCATCACGCAGTAGCTGATAAACCCTAACGCAATCCCTTCCGTAATCGAAAAACTAAACGGCATCATGACTGCGGTGATAAAGGTGGGTACCGATTCGGTAAAATCATTCCAGTCGACCCGCGCCAGACTTGCCGTCATCAATACGCCAACAAAAATTAACGCGCCCGCCGTGGCGTAACCCGGCACCATTTCCGCCAGCGGCGAAAAGAACATCACAAACAGGAACAACACGCCCACGACTATCGCGGTTAAGCCCGTTCTCCCCCCTACCGCCACCCCGGACGTGCTTTCGATGTACGCCGTGACAGAGGAAGTGCCGATAAATGCGCCCGCGACAGAACTGACGCTGTCCACATACAGCGCCTTATTCATGTTCGGGAATTTACCTTCTTTATCTATTAAACCCGCTTTATCCGTCACGCCTATGAGTGTGCCGGACGAATCAAATAAATTAATCAGCATAAAAGAGAAAATAATACCTGCCAGGTCAAGCGATAACGCCCCGCTTAAATCGACCTGCCCCATGACGCCCATTATGCTGGGCGGCGCTGAATACACCCCGCTAAAGTGCACGTCGCCAAAAAACAATCCGCACAGCGAGGTGATAACAATCGAAACCAGTACCGCCGCATGCACATTACGCGATGACAATACCGCAATAATAAAAAATCCCAGTACGCCGAGTAATACACCGTGCTGACTTAAATCGCCAATCGCGACCAGCGTGTCTTTATTGGCAACGATCACCCCGGCATTTTTTAATCCCATCATGGCAATAAATAAGCCAATACCGCTGGTGATACCGATGCGGAGACTCACCGGAATATTTGAAATCATCCAGTAACGAATACGAAATAAGGTTAATAAAAACAGCCCAACGGCACCCCAGAAAATCGCCCCCATTCCCACCTGCCAGGTCATCCCCATTGCGCCCACCACCACAAAAGCGAAAAAGGCATTGAGCCCCATCGCTGGCGCTAACGCCACCGGCAGGTTGGCGATAATCCCCATGGCGATACTGCCAAAGCCCGCAATCAGGCAGGTCGTGACGAAGACCACTTTAGGGTCCATCTGCGCCGCCCCAAGAATTTGCGGGTTCACGAAAACGATATAGACCATAGTAAGAAATGTGGTGAGCCCGGCAATGATTTCGGTGCGTACCGTCGTACCGTGCTGGTGTAATTTAAAAAAGCCGGACAGCCCACCGGATTCGGCGTGATAAATTTCATCTGGCGTATTATTCATTTTTTCTATCCCAAAAGAGATGAGTGATTACCGCTTATTTCGCTAAATTAGCGCCATTATTTGTAAACGATTCACGGCTGTTTATTCAGTGATAGTAATCACACCCTTTTGACACCTTCCCGGCTAAACTTAAATTAAATTACCGAAAATAAAATGATAATCAGTGAATCATTTTAATAAAATCAAAATGAGAAAATAAATGAAAACACATTTTAACGCTAACTATCATTCAATTACCCGCAGTGAACTCGCTGACGTATTAGCCGTAGCGCGGGGAGAAATGACCGCCGATTATATTATTGATAATGTCACCCTTCTCGATTTAATCAACGGCAGCACGTTACCCGGTCCGATCGTGATAAAAGGGAAAACCATTGCCGGTATTGGGCCCGCTTATCAGGACGCCCCTGCGCTGCGGCGAATCGATGCCCAACACGCTATCGCTGTGCCGGGATTTATCGATGCGCATTTGCATATTGAATCCAGCATGATGACGCCCGTTAGCTTTGAAACCGCCACGTTGCCGCGCGGCCTGACGACGCTGATTTGCGATCCGCATGAAATTATCAATGTGATGGGTGAAGCAGGATTTGAATGGTTCGTCCGCTGTGCGGAAAAGGCGCAGCAAAACCAGTATTTGCAGGTCAGCTCTTGTGTCCCGGCGCTGGCGGACAGCGATATTAACGGCGCGGACTTCCCGTTAAGCGACATGATGAAATGGCGCGACCATCCGTTAATTACCGGACTCGGCGAAGTGATGGACTACCCCGGCGTCATTCAGGGCAATGCGCGCATTCTCGATAAGCTGGACGCCTTCCGGCACCTGACCTTAGACGGCCACTGCCCCGGCGTTACGGGCAAGGCGCTGAATGCTTACATCGCCGCCGGCATCGAAAACTGCCATGAAAGCCACACGCTGGCGGAAGGCCGGGAAAAACTGGCCGCCGGGATGGCGCTGATGATCCGCGAAGGTTCAGCGGCGCGCAATCTCAATGCGCTGGCGCCGCTCATCACTGAACTGAATAGCCCGCAATGCATGCTGTGTACTGACGATCGCAACCCGTGGGAAATCGCCCATGAAGGACATATCGACGCCCTGATCCGTCGGCTGATTAATCAGCATCAGGTTCCTCTGCATGTGGCCTATCGCGTGGCAAGCTGGTCCCCGGCGAGGCATTTTGGCCTGAAGCATTTAGGACTACTCGCGCCAGGCAAACAGGCGGACATCGTATTACTCAACGATGCCCGACAGGTGGATGTGCAGTGCGTTATGGTGAAAGGCCAACCGGTCTGCGAGGCATTGTTACAGGCCAATGAAGCGGCGCGTTTAAACCTGTCTTCGCCGCCGCTGGGCAATACGGTACGCCGCGCCCTTACCACGCCGCAAGACTTCAGCCTGCCGCTGACGCCGGGCTTGCGCTATCGGGCGATAGAGGTCGTTCCTAATGAGTTGATTACCCACGCGCGCGAATACCGCTGGTCGGAAATGGCTTTCCAGCAGGATGATATCTGCTACATCGCGGTGCTGGAGCGCTACGGCCGCCAGTCTCCCCCGGCGCTGGGATTATTGATGGGGTTTGGTCTGCGCGACGGTGCGCTGGCCTCCACGGTGAGTCATGACAGCCATAATCTGGTGGTTATCGGTCGCGATCCGGTCGATATGGCCTGCGCGGTTAACCAGGCGATCGTCGACGGCGGCGGATTATGCGTGGCGCGGCACGGGGAGGTGTTAAGCCATCTTCCACTGCCCGTTGGCGGGTTGATGAGTACCCAACCGGCAGAGGCGCTTGCACAGCACATTGACGGCCTGAAGGCAGCCTGCCGGGAATGCGGTGTGATGCTGGATGAGCCGTTTATACAGATGGGATTTTTATCGCTGCCGGTGATCCCGGCGCTGAAGCTCACCAGTCAGGGGCTGTTCGACGGTGAACGGTTTGGCTTTACGCCGCTTGCGATTGACGTATAAAACGTGCCCGCCGGAAGACGGGCAACGCGGGGATCAGTAGCTTTGCGCGACCTTCGCCAGCGCCGCGTCCAGCGTGGGCGCCTCGCCGGTCGCCACCAGGCTGCAGGCGATCTGGCGTTTAATGGATGCCGGAACCGGCTCGCTTCCGGCCACACAGCGTTCGATCCATCGCGCTGTCGTTTCAGGATCTTTCGCGGCGGGCAGCGAAAGCTGTTCGTCTGCGTCTGCGCTTTGCCGCTCGCTGAGTATCCGCACACCCTGTTGATCAATAAGATTGATTTGCGGGCAGCCTTGCGGGCTGGCATACACCTCGCCTTCGGTGCCGTGCATCAACAGGCCGCGACCGCCGATATCGCTAAAAAATTTCGCCACCCTGGCAATGTATTCCGGGTGCGAGACGCTCGACAGACGCAGCGCCGCGTCCTCGGCAAAAGGCGTCGCCAGTTTCGCGAGGGTATGCGCGCTGTTACGCACCCCCATCCGCCAGCGCATATTTAACTGGTTTTCCAGCGGTGGGCACAGCGTGCTCACCGGAATAAATACCGGCTGATGGCCTTCGAGTTTGGCCTGCGCCTGCCCCGCATGGCGTGTCGCTTCGATGCCCATCAGTTCGAAGATGGTTTGGGTGAGCACCCGCGTCGGGTCTTCGCTGACGCCATGTACCACGACCGGGAAGCCCAGCTTATTAAGCAGCATCGCCAGCAGGGGCGTCAGGTTGGGCTGCTTACGGGCGCCGTTATAGCTGGGAATGACGATCGGCATCGGCCTGGCGACCGGTGGCGTGAGTTGAATGGTTTGCCGCTGCATCGCCTCATAAAAACCTAACATTTCCGCTTCGCCTTCCCCTTTAATGCGCAGCGCAATCAGGATGCCGCCCAGTTCCAGGTCAGGGACGTCGCCGTTAAGCATGGCGGTATACAGCTCGCGGGCCGTCTCGCTGTCCAGATCGCGGGCGTGATTCTTGCCCCGTCCGACTTCTTTAATGATTTTGCGGTAATCCATGACAGTTCTCCTCGCGATAGGTTGACGACACTATAATGCCCATAAATTAAGATTAGCGACTAATTTCTTATAGTTATACCTTGACCGTTATTTCCCGGCGCGCTTGCGCCGACTGTAAGCGCCGCCTTTGCTGCGACGCGCTTTGCTCGCGGCGGGTTTAGCGAATGTCACTTCCGGCACATCAGGGCGTTCTATCGGGAAGACCGGCAAGGCGTCCAGCAGCCGTTTACCGTAGTTTTTCGTCAGCAGGCGCTTATCATAAATAATCACTTCGCCCCGGCATTCGTGGCTGCGAATCAACCGCCCCACTTGTTGAATCAAATTAAACGACGCGCTCGGCAGGCTCTGCACTTCAAACGGATAACGGTTCAGGCTCTTCAACCATTCCCCTTCGGTAATGACCACCGGGCTGTCGATTGGCGGAAAGGCGATTTTATGAATATGCACCTGCGTCAGCAGATCGCCTTTTAAATCCAGCCCTTCCGCGAACGATTGCAGTCCGATCAGCACGCTGCGCTCGCCGTTCTCCACCCGCTGACGATGGAGCTGAATCAGGCGGGAACGGGGTTTGTCCCCCTGCACCAAAAGCAGCAGGCGCAAATCGGTGACGTACTCTAAAAAGCGCAGCATGGCGCGGCCGCTGGCGAACAGCACCAGCATCCCGAGATGCTGCTTGCTCTCCACTTGCTGACGGAAGTAGGCGGCCATCTCCGCCAGATGCTGCTCTTCGTTGTCGATGAGCGGCTCATACTGCATTTGCGGGATCACGATCTTGCCCTGTTCAACATGATTGAACGGCGAATCGAGCGCCACAAAGCGATCCCCTGCTTTATCTTTCAGCCCGCTCAACTCCTGCAGCCGGTTGAAACTGTTTAACGACCGCAGGGTAGCGGAGGTCACCACAATATGCGGCACACTGCGCCACAGCAGTTTTTCAAGCTGCTCGCTGACCCGGATCCCCACGCAGTGGAAGAACATATGCAACTGGCCTTCACGCACTTCCCGGGTCGCCCATTTGGTGACCGGCGCACCGGATGCCTTCTCCATCGCAGCCAGTCGCCACAACTTACTCTGGCTCTCGAACATCCCCAGCGCCCGGTTCATTTGCAACAGCACCCGGTGCAAACGGACCACGTCATGGTTCGCGGTTTTTTCACTGAGATCGTTTAAAAACAACTCTGCCAGACCGCGCAGTTGCTCGGTGAGCTTTGCCAGCCGCTGGCAAATCTCCATGATTTCATCCGGCAGTGCGCCCATGGCGAACCGGTGTTCGGCCTCCTGAGACGGCGGCAGATACAGGTTAAGGAGGGTATTCAGCGAGGCGATATGTTCATAAAGCTCTTCACAGTGGGCGTTAAGCCGTTCCGGCAACGCTAACGGCGGCGTGGTTTTGGGCCGAAACTGTTCCAGGCAGGTGGCGATAAGTTTGCTGAACAGATCGAGTTGCAGGCGGTACCAGGGCGCGGTGATTTCCGCGCTCATCTCCAGCGCGTCACGTGCCACGTCCGGCACATGATGGCCTTCATCCAGCACCAGCAGCAGATTCTTCGGCTCCGGCAGCACGGATTCGCTCTCCAGCGCCGCCATCACCAGCGCGTGATTGGCGACCACCACTTCCGCTTCCTGGATTTCCCGTCGCGCCACAAAAAACGGGCATTCGCGATAGTAATGGCAGTTACGGTTCAGGCAGCTGGCTTTATCGGTACTTAATCGCCGCCATAAATCATCCTCGATCGCCTTGTCGCTGTGATCGCGCAAACCGTCCCATTTGTAGCCATCCAGATCGGTTTTTAACGAGGCGCAAAACTGCTGTTCTTCTTTGCTGTTCGGCGTCAGTTCATCGTCAAGAAACGCGAGCAGATCCTGCTGGGTCGATTCGCTGCTGGCCAGCGCAGACAGGTTGCGCGGGCAAACGTAGCGCCCACGCCCAAAAGCAGCGGTAAAGCGCAGGTCGGGAATGATTTTTTTCAGCAGCGGCAAATCTTTGCTGAAAATCTGGTCCTGCAACGCGACGTTGGCGGTACTGACCACCAGCGTTTTTTGCTCATCGCGGGCAATAGCGATACCGGGGATCAGGTACGAAAGGGTTTTCCCGACGCCGGTCGGCGCTTCAATCGCCAGATGTCGGCCCTCCTCCCCCGCCAGGGTTTTGGCCACTTCCGCAATCATCTGCCGCTGGGGAGCGCGGGGAATAAAATCCGGGATTTGCAGTTGCAACGCTTTGTACCACGCCGCGATTTGCGTTTTTTGCGCGCTGGATAACGCCATAGCAGAACCTGAAATACTGTATAAACAGCCACTATTGTGGCATTTTCGCCGCCCGCCCGCAAAGCAAAAGCCGGACTTAACGCGACGCGGGCAGCAGAAATAACAAGGGAGCCATAAAGGCTCCCTGTCGATGGTTACTGTGCGCTGGCCGGTTTTCTCGGACGCGGACGACGCGGACGGTCGCCGGCTGGCTTCGCAGCATCACCCAGGCGACGGGGCAGTTTTTCACTTTTCCCGGCATCGCCGGTACGGCGTTCGCCTCGCGCAGCATCGCCAGTGCGACGCTCGCTTTTCGCAGCGTCGCCGCTACGACGTTCACCTTTCGGCGCGCCGCCTTCGCTACGGCGCTGGCCCTGCGGTTGCCCGCGACCTGCAGACTGGCCGCCACGCGGCGACTGACCACGGCCACGTCCGCCGCCACTGCTGTCACGGCCGTTCTGGATCGGCTCGGCCGGGATGGTCGGATCCGGCTCAAAGCCCGGGATGGCCATACGCGGTACTTCGCGCTTCAGCAAACGCTCAATATCACGCAACAGTTTATGTTCATCAACGCACACTAACGACAGCGCCTGCCCGGTCGCGGCGGCACGGCCGGTACGCCCAATACGGTGCACATAATCTTCCGGCACATTAGGCAGCTCGTAGTTGACCACATGCGGCAATTCTTCGATATCCAGACCGCGGGCGGCGATATCGGTCGCCACCAGTACGCGTAAATCGCCGGATTTAAAATCAGCTAACGCGCGGGTACGCGCGCCCTGGCTTTTATTACCGTGGATAGCCGCGCTGCGAATGCCGTCTTTGTTCAGCTGTTCAGCCAGATGGTTCGCGCCGTGCTTAGTACGGGTGAAGACCAGCACCTGCTGCCAGTTCTCTTTGCCAATCATCAGCGACAGCAGCTCGCGCTTGCGCTTTTTATCCACAAAGTGAACGTACTGGGTGATTTGCTCGGAGGCGGTATTGCGACGCGCCACTTCCACTTCCGCCGGGTTGTGTAGCAGTTTTTCCGCCAGCGATTTGATGTCGTCGGAGAAAGTGGCAGAGAACAACAGATTCTGACGACGCGGCGGCAATTTCGCCAGTACACGACGAATATCGTGGATAAAGCCCATGTCGAGCATGCGGTCCGCTTCGTCCAGCACCAGGATCTCTACTTTATCGAGCTTCACCGCATTTTGGTGTTCCAGATCCAGCAGACGGCCAGGGGTGGCGATCAGCACATCCACACCGCCACGCAGTTTCATCATTTGCGGGTTAATGCTCACGCCGCCAAACACTACCAGCGAACGAATGTTGAGGTATTTACTGTATTCACGGACGTTCTCACCCACCTGGGCTGCCAGTTCGCGGGTCGGGGTCAGGATCAGCGCACGAACCGGACGGTTACCCTTCGCCTGATACGGCTTATCGGTCAGCAATTGCAGCAGGGGCAGCGTAAAGCCCGCGGTTTTGCCGGTGCCGGTCTGGGCACTGGCCATCAGATCGCGACCCTGTAGCACTACAGGGATAGCCTGGTGTTGAATCGGGGTAGGTTCGTTGTAACCCTGTTCGGTCACGGCGCGTAAAATGTCAGGGTTCAAACCAAGCGAATCAAAAGACATAACAACTCCAGACTCGCCCCGACCAGAAAGGTGTAGTTTCAGGGGAGTGTAATGGCCGTCAGGCCGAATCAGGGACAAAACCACAATGTCATAAGGGGGCGGAGTGTAGCAGTTTTTGTGACGCAGCGCATAAATTGTCGCCCTGCTGCGCGTATCAATTTTCATCACCGACTGGACAAGCTCAAACTTTGACCATAAAGTTAATCAATCGATTGATTAACTTTATGGGTGACAGTGATGATTACTGTTACGACACCGCTAACCAGCCGGGGTGAGCATGCCAAAAGCCAGCTCATTCAGGCCGCTACCGCGCAATTCGGCGAATATGGTCTTCATGCCACCACGCGGGATATCGCCGCAGCTGCCGGACAAAACATCGCCGCCATTACCTACTATTTTGGCTCAAAAGAGGATTTGTACCTCGCCTGCGCCCAGGCGCTGGCGGACTTTATCGGCAGCCAGTTTCAGGCTCATGCCGAAGCCGCACAGCTCATTTTAGCGCAACCTCAGCCAGATAAAGCGGAAATACGCCAGCTGATTGATGAGGCCAGCCGTCATATGGTCACGCTGATGACCGCTGACGACACCCTGAACCTCAGCAAATTTATCTCCCGTGAGCAGCTTTCCCCCACGCCTGCGTATCAGCTCATCCACGACAAGGTGATTGAGCCGCTGCACACCCATTTCACACATCTGGTGGCCCGCTATACCGGCCGCGATCCCAATGATGTCACCACCATTTTGCATACCCATGCGTTAATTGGCGAAATCCTCGCCTTCCGCCTGGGACGCGAAACCATTCTGGTACGAACCGGCTGGACGCAATTCGACAGCGAAAAAAGCGAGTGCATCCACCAGGTGGTATCAAGCCATATTGATTTCATTTTGCAGGGCTTATCTGTAAGGAGTGGCGATTAATGAACAACAAAAAACCGGTACTGTTAGTGGTTATCGTCGTGCTGGTATTGGCAGCCGGTTTTGGCGGCTGGAAGTGGTATCAGAGCCGCCAGGACCAGACGCTGACGCTGTATGGCAACGTCGATATCCGTACCGTGAATCTGAGTTTCCGGGTTGGCGGGCGTCTCGCCAGCCTGAATGTGGATGAAGGCGATGCGGTCAAAGCAGGCGCCACCCTCGGGTTGATTGATAAAGCCCCCTATGAAAATGCGCTACGTCAGGCTGAAGCCAATGTGGCTGCGGCACAGGCGAAATACGATCTGGTGATGGACGGTTACCGCTCGGAAGAAATAGCCCAGGCCGCTGCCGCAGTGAAACAATCCCAGGCGGCCGCCGATTACGCGCAGAATTTCTATAACCGCCAGCAGGGATTGTGGAAAAGCCGCACCATCTCCGCCAACGATCTGGAAAACGCCCGCTCGTCCCGCGACCAGGCCGTGGCTAATCTGAAGGCCGCCCAGGATAAACTCAGCCAGTTCAAAGCCGGTAACCGTCCGCAGGAAATCGCCCAGGCGAAAGCGGCGCTGGAACAGGCCCAGGCGCAGCTCGCGCAATCCACGCTGGATTTACAGGATACTACGCTGCTGGCGCCCTCTGACGGCACCATCCTGACCCGCGCGGTAGAGCCAGGCACGATGCTCAACGCGGGCGGCACGGTATTTACCCTGTCACTGACGCATCCGGTCTGGGTTCGCGCCTATATTGATGAAAGCCACCTCGGCGAAGCGCAACCCGGCCAGCAGGTGCTGCTTTACACCGATGGTCGCCCGGATAAACCCTATAAGGGCCAGATTGGGTTTGTCTCACCCACGGCAGAATTTACCCCGAAAACCGTTGAAACGCCGGATCTGCGCACCGACCTGGTGTACCGCCTGCGGATTATCGTGACCGATGCTGATGCCTCATTGCGTCAGGGTATGCCGGTTACCGTGCAGTTTAATGACGAGGCGCGCAATGAGCGTTGAGGAAGGCGTCATCCGCCTGGAAGGTTTGATGAAGCGCTTCCCGGGCATGGACAAACCGGCGGTCGCCAGCCTGCACGGTGAAATCCGCGCAGGCGCGGTTACCGGTTTAGTCGGCCCGGACGGCGCGGGCAAAACCACATTAATGCGCATGCTGGCGGGATTGCTGAGACCGGACGATGGCGCAGCGCGGGTAAACGGGCTTGACCCGGTCAATGATGACCGGGCGCTGCACGCGATCCTTGGCTATATGCCGCAAAAATTCGGCCTGTATGAAGATCTGAGCGTGATGGAGAACCTTAACCTGTACGCCGATTTGCGCAGCGTTACCGGCGAAGTGCGCCGAACCACCTTCGAGCGACTCCTGGAGTTTACCGCCCTGGGGCCCTTTACCGACCGCCTGGCCGGTAAGCTCTCCGGGGGCATGAAGCAGAAACTGGGGCTGGCTTGTACGCTGGTCGGCCAGCCGAAAGTGTTGCTGCTGGATGAACCCGGCGTCGGCGTCGACCCCATCTCACGCCGCGAGCTCTGGCAAATGGTGCATGAGCTGGCGGGAGAAGGCATGCTGATCCTCTGGAGTACCTCGTATCTTGATGAGGCGGAGCAGTGTCGCGAAGTCCTGTTGATGAACGAAGGCGAGCTGCTGTATCAGGGCGAACCGAGAGCGCTAACCCAGCAAATGGCCGGGCGCAGCGTCCTGGCCACCAGCCCGTCCCTGAATAACCGCCAGCTTTTGCAAAAGGCGCTGAAGACGCACGCCGTCAGCGACGGCATGATTCAGGGCCGCTCGGTACGCCTGATCCTGAAAAAGGAGGCCAGCCCGGACACCCTGCGCCAACAGCAACTCCCGGACATTCAGATTGAAGAGACCGCGCCGCGCTTTGAGGACGCCTTCATTGATCTGTTGGGCGGGGCGGCGACCCAGGAATCCCCCCTCGGGGCCATCCTGCATACCGTTGAAGGCACGCCCGGCGAAACGGTGATCGAAGCGCGATCGTTAACCAAAAAATTTGGTGATTTCGCCGCGACCGACGACGTTAACTTCACCGTGCAGCGCGGCGAGATTTTCGGCCTGCTTGGCCCGAACGGCGCGGGCAAATCCACCACGTTTAAAATGATGTGTGGCCTGCTGGTGCCTACCTCCGGTAAAGCGCTGGTGCTGGATATGGATTTAAAAACCGGCTCCGGTAAAGCCCGTCAGCACCTGGGCTATATGGCCCAGAAGTTTTCGCTGTACGGCAACCTGACGGTGGAACAGAACCTGCGCTTCTTCTCCGGCGTTTACGGTCTGCGCGGCAGCGCGCAGACTGACAAAATCAACCGCATGAGCGAGGCGTTTAACCTTCAGAGTATTTTCAACCAGCCCACCGACTCCCTGCCGCTGGGCTTTAAACAACGGTTGGCGCTGGCCTGCGCACTGATGCACGAACCGGACATTCTGTTCCTGGATGAACCCACGTCCGGCGTCGACCCGCTCACCCGCCGTGAATTCTGGCTACATATCAACAGCATGGTGGAAAAAGGCGTTACGGTGATGGTCACCACCCACTTTATGGATGAAGCCGAATATTGCGATCGCATTGGACTGGTGTATCGCGGCAAGCTGATCGCCAGCGGCACGCCGGATGATCTGAAGCAGCAGACTGCTGACGAGCGCCATCCTGACCCGACCATGGAACACGCTTTTATTACGCTTATCGAGCAGTGGGATAAGGAGCATGAGTCATGAGCAGTCACCTCTCGTGGCGGCGCGTACGGGCGCTGTGCGTCAAAGAGACGCGACAAATCATTCGCGACCCCAGCAGCTGGCTGATTGCGGTGGTGATCCCACTGCTGTTGCTGTTTATCTTCGGTTACGGCATCAACCTCGACTCCAGCCGTCTGCGGGTGGGGATTTTACTCGAGCAGCAAAGCGCTGAAGCGCTCGACTTCGCCCACACCATCAGCGCTTCGCCGTTTATCGATCCGAAAATCAGCACTGACCGGCACGACTTAATTCAGCGAATGCAGGCCGGGAAAGTGCGTGGCATCGTGGTGATCCCGGTGGATTTCGACCAGCGAATGGCGCGCAGCGGCGACACCGCCCCGGTCCAGGTGATCACCGACGGCAGCGAGCCTAATACCGCTAACTTCGTGCAGGGGTATGTCGAAGGTATATGGCAAATCTGGCAAATGCAGCGTGCCGAGGATAACGGCGAAAGCTTCGAGCCGCTGATTGACGTGCAGACACGTTACTGGTTTAACCCTGCCGCCATCAGCCAGCACTTTATAATTCCCGGCGCGGTGACCATTATCATGACGGTTATCGGCGCGATCTTAACGTCGCTGGTGGTGGCCCGTGAATGGGAGCGCGGCACCATGGAGGCGCTGCTGTCCACGGAAGTGACGCGCGGCGAACTGCTGCTGTGTAAGTTAATTCCCTATTACTTCCTCGGCATGTTGGCGATGCTGCTGTGTATGCTGGTGTCGGTGTTTATTCTCGGCGTGCCGTATCGCGGTTCGCTGTGGCTGCTGTTCTTTATTACCAGCCTGTTTTTACTCAGTACGCTTGGGATGGGACTGTTAATTTCCACCATCACCCGCAATCAGTTTAACGCCGCCCAGGTGGCGCTGAATGCGGCCTTTTTGCCGTCGGTGATGCTGTCAGGGTTTATCTTTCAGATCGACAGTATGCCCGCCGTGATCCGCGCGGTGACCTACATCATTCCGGCGCGTTACTTCGTCACCACGCTGCAAAGCCTGTTTCTGGCGGGCACCATTCCGGCGGTGTTGATTATCAACGTCCTGTTTTTGATTGCATCCGCCGTGATGTTTATTGGCCTGACTTGGCTGAAAACCAAACGTCGGCTGGATTAGGGAGAAACTGATGCTCAATCGTCTCTGGACGCTTATCCGCAAAGAGTTGCAGTCGCTACTGCGCGAGCCGCAAACCCGCGCCATTTTGATTTTACCGGTGGTGATTCAGGTGCTGCTGTTCCCGTTCGCCGCCACGCTTGAGGTGACTAACGCCAGCATCGCGATTTACAACGAGGATAACGGTAAACACTCCGTGGAACTCACCCAGCGCTTTGCAAAAGCCACGGCGTTCAGCCATATCACGTTGCTGAAAAGCTCGGTGGAGATCCGCCCTACTATCGATACGCAAAAAGTCCTGCTGCTGATCCGCTTTTCCGGCTGATTTTTCCCGCAAGCTGGATAGCTTTGAAACCGCGCCGCTACAGTTAATTCTTGACGGGCGTAACTCCAACAGCGCCCAGATTGCCGCCAACTATATTCAGCAGATTGTGAAGGAGTATCAGCAGGATCTGCTGGACGGCAAACCGAAGCCCAATAACAGCGAGCTGGTGGTGCGCAACTGGTACAACCCGAACCTCGATTATAAGTGGTTCGTGGTGCCGTCACTGATCGCGATGATCACCACCATTGGGGTGATGATTGTGACCTCGCTGTCGGTTGCCCGGGAGCGGGAACAGGGCACGCTGGATCAGTTGCTGGTTTCACCGCTGGCGACCTGGCAGATTTTTGTCGGTAAAGCGGTGCCTGCGCTGATTGTGGCGACCTTTCAGGCCAGTATTGTGCTGGGGGTGGGGATTTGGGGCTACGACATCCCGTTTTCCGGTTCGCTCAGCCTGTTCTATTTCACTATGTTGATTTATGGCCTGTCGCTGGTGGGGTTTGGCTTGCTGATTTCGGCGCTCTGCTCAACTCAACAGCAGGCGTTTATTGGCGTATTCGTGTTTATGATGCCGGCGATTTTGCTGTCGGGGTATGTGTCACCGGTGGAGAACATGCCGGTATGGCTGCAAAACATCACCTGGGTTAACCCGATTCGGCATTTTACTGACATCACGAAACAGATTTACCTGAAAGACGCCAGCTTCGATATTGTCTGGGGAAGTTTATGGCCGCTACTGGTCATAGCGGCCACGACGGGATCAGCGGCGTACGCTATGTTTCGACGAAAGGTGATGTAGGCGCGGCTTGCGCTCTTTCACCAGCAGCGACATCAGCGCCGGGCCGGCGAGAATGGCGAGCCCGGCGATGGCCAGCACCAGGTTATTGTGCACAATACGTGACAGCAGCCACAGTGCGATGATGGCATTGCCGAAATACCAGGTGGTGGTGAGCTCTTCAAGGAAGTCGCCCAGCTCGCGTAAACGGCCTTCCTGGACACGTTGCAGGGCGAGCATCATCAGTACCGTCATGCCATAGAGCAGACACAGGCCGATACCCACTTTTACCAACACGCCGTTCATCCATCCCATCACCAGCAGTGCGATAACGGCCAAATGCAGCATAATCTGCCAGCAGCTAAGGCCGGTTGCAACACGAATACGTTGTTGCCACTTCATGGATTCTCTCCTTCGGAATTTCTCGCTGTAACTGAGAGTACCGCACTTTACGGAAAATTCCGTAAGCCCGCACCTTTTTGTGACTAAGACTACACTTTATTTTCATTGGAAAAACACAGGCAGGGGAACATGGCCAGTAAGACTGCTGCATTTTCACTCAAACTGCTCACAATCAATACGCACAAAGGGTTCACCGCCTTAAACCGGCGCTTTATTTTGCCGGAATTACGCGACGCGGTGCGTACCGTTTCTGCTGATATCGTCTGCCTTCAGGAAGTGATGGGCGCGCATGAAGTGCATCCGCTGCATTTTGAGAACTGGCCGGATACCACGCATTACGAATTTATCGCCGATACCATGTGGAGCGACTACGCATATGGCCGCAACGCGGTCTATCCGGAAGGGCATCACGGTAACGCCGTGCTGTCGCGGTTTCCCATTTCTGAGTACGACAACCTGGATGTGTCCCATAACGGTCATGAAAAGCGCGGCCTGTTGCACTGTCGGATTAACCTCGCGGAAGTCAGTAAGACGCTGCATGTTATTTGCGTGCATCTCGGCCTGCAGGAAGCGCATCGCCATGACCAGCTGGAAATGCTGTGCGAACTGGTGAACAGCCTGCCGGAGGGCGATCCCATCGTCGTGGCCGGTGATTTCAACGACTGGCGTCAAAAAGCCAACTCTATACTTAAAACAAAAGCCGGGCTTGATGAGGTGTTTACCCGCGCCCGGGGACGCCCTGCGCGGACGTTCCCGGCGGTGATGCCGCTGCTGCGCCTTGACCGCATCTATGTCAAAAATGCGTCGGCCACCAGCCCTACCGCCTTACCGCTGCGCGAGTGGCGGCACCTGTCAGATCACGCCCCTTTGGCGGTGGAGATTCATTTATGAAAACCAACTGGCGAGACGGCAATCACATTGAGCTGCTGGAAAACGGGGATATGTTCTACCCCGCCGTGTTCAGCGCTATTAAAGAAGCACAGCGTAAAGTTTATCTGGAAACATTTATCTGGTTTGAAGATAACGTCGGACGCAAACTGCACCGCGCCATTCTGACCGCAGCGCAGCGCGGCGTCAGCGTTGAAGTTCTGCTCGACGGTTACGGTTCACCGGATCTCAGCGACGAATTTGTTACCGAACTGATCGCGGCGGGGGTCATTTTCCGCTACTACGATCCGCGACCCAAAATCTTCGGGATGCGCACCAACCTGTTCCGCCGTATGCACCGCAAGATTGTGCTGATTGATGAAACCATCGCGTTTGTGGGCGGCATTAACTACTCCGCTGAACATATGATCGATTATGGTCCGGAGGCCAAGCAGGATTACGCGGTGCGTATTGAAGGCCCGGTAGTGGAGGATATTCGTGCCTTTATCCTCTCGAATCTGCCGGAAAATGAGCGGCCACGCCGCTGGTGGCGCCGCCGCACCAAAGCGAGTGAAAACAACACGCCTGGGGAAGCGCAGGTGCTGTTCGTCTGGCGTGATAATGAAGAACATCGTGACGATATCGAGCGCCATTACCTGAAAATGCTGGCGAATGCCCGCCAGGAAGTGATTATCGCCAACGCCTACTTTTTCCCCGGCTACCGGCTGCTGCACGCGATGCGCAATGCGGCGCGGCGCGGCGTGAAGGTGCGGCTGATTGTCCAGGGCGAACCGGATATGCCGATTGTGCGCGTCGGGGCGCGACTGCTCTACAACTATTTAGTCAAAGGGGGCGTGGAAGTCTATGAGTACCTGACGCGTCCGCTTCATGGCAAAGTCGCCGTGATGGACGATCACTGGGCGACGGTGGGCTCCAGTAACCTCGACCCCCTGAGCCTGTCTCTTAATCTGGAAGCCAACGTGATCATTCACGACCGCCAGTTTAACCAGACACTCTATGAAAACCTCACCCGCCTGATCACTGAAGAGTGCCGCCAGGTGGATGAATCCCTGCTACCCAAACGCACCTGGTGGAACCTCGCCAAGAGCGTGATTGCGTTCCACTTCCTGCGCCATTTCCCGGCGCTGGTGGGCTGGCTGCCCGCACATACCCCGCGGCTTTCACAGGTAAAACCGCCCGTGCAGCCCGAAATCGAAACCCAGGACCGGGTTGAAACTACGGACAAGGCGTAAGGGCACACTATGGCGAAATCTCATGCGAAATGGCGTAAAGCCAAAAAAATTCTTACCTGGGTGTTTTTTATTGCCGTAACGGTGCTGTTGGTACTGTATGCGCGCAACGTTGACTGGGAAGAGGTGTGGAAAGTTATCCGTAACTATAACCACACCGCGCTGCTAACTGCGATGGGGCTGGTGATTGTCAGCTACCTCGTTTATGGCTGCTACGACCTGCTCGGGCGGCTCTACTGCGGCCATAAGCTGGCGAAGCGCCAGGTTATGCTGGTGTCGTTTATCTGTTATGCCTTTAACCTGACGCTCAGCACCTGGGTCGGCGGTATTGGGATGCGCTACCGGCTTTATTCCCGGCTTGGGCTGCCCAGCGCCACCATTACGCGCATTTTTTCGCTGAGTATCACCACCAACTGGCTGGGCTATGTCCTGCTGGGCGGGGTGATCTTCAGTATCGGCGTGGTGGAGCTGCCGTCACACTGGTATATCGAAGACAATACGTTGCGCATTATCGGTGCGGTATTGCTGGTGCTCAGCGCTTTCTACCTCTGGGCCTGCGCCTTTGCCAAACGGCGGCATATCACCATTAAAGGGCAGAAGCTGGTGCTGCCGGGGTGGCGTTTTGCGCTGATGCAGATGGGTGTGTCCAGCCTCAACTGGATGGCGATGGGCGCCATTATCTGGATCCTGCTCGGCCAGGATATTAATTATTTCTTCGTATTAGGGGTTTTACTGGTGAGCAGCATCGCCGGGGCGATTGTTCATATCCCTGCGGGCATTGGGGTGCTGGAAGCGGTGTTTATCGCGTTGTTAGCGGGCGAGCACACCAGCCAGGGGAAAATTATCGCCGCCCTGCTCGCCTATCGCGTGCTCTACTTCTTCATCCCGCTGTTGCTGGCGCTGATTGGTTATCTGTGGCTGGAGAGCCGCGCCAAAAAAATGCGCGCCAAAAACGAGCAGAAGATGGGGATGAGTTGACGTTGCCCTGTTCTCCGGCGCCACGCCGTCTGGTTTCAACAGCCTTCTCACTCACTGCTCCACGGCTGGTCCTGCAGCAGTGAGTGAGGCAGAGCTGCGGATCACCGAAATTTAACAGTGATCGCAGCTGATGCAGTAAAGTTTCCCGCCTGAGGCGTTTTCCCCGTGAGATTGATCGGCGAACTGAGAATATCCACAGAACCCGCCTGATTTGTCATTCCCTGGGTGAGATCGACTGGCATAGGCAATTCGCCGGTATTTACAGGTAACACGTTGCCATTGCCATCTTTTATCTGAATGCCGACATCGCTATTACTGGTGGCCAGCGCCTCAGGATATCCTGGGGCGGTGTCGCCCGATAAGGTCATACTTAACGTAATCCCCTCAGAAATATTCTGGCATACATACCCGATGGTGGTCCGCGTTTCATTAAAGCCCTAAGGCTTTTGCCCTTTTTGCCTGAATGTATTCGCAATAATCGTCCCGTAATCGACCGAAACGATCCCTCCGGCGTTGAGTTCACAACTTTGCGGAACGGTAATAGTCCCTGATATATAGACCCGGGACATTGGCTCCGGAGAATATTGCCCTTCCCGTACAGTGCCGAAGATCGCTGCAACAGGTGTAGCAGGTATGATCATTTTTCCTTTAAAAGGCTTGCTGATTCTAAAAACCAACGATCCATTTCCCCCTGTTGAAAACACGCTCACTGAGCAGCCGCGATGCGAATTTTTATTCCAGACATCCGTAAAAGGGACAGCAAGGTCTTCTGAATAATTTGCTACATGGATCATAACAGCCAGTTGCAACGATTCGTTCAGCACTACAAATGTGTTGTTACCTATTTTTTCGCTGGCCATTAAATAGTCAGCTTTATAGAAGTTACCCAGCGTAGCCTGATCTGTATCGTCGCAGTCACATTGTGCGCTGTATTGAAAAGAGCTCCCGCCGAAAGGGATCCGTTTTGTCCTGCCCACGACATTATCCATCGCGTCAATCGTTGTGGTTGCGTCCGCAGTAAACGTCGCAGGACCATTTTTGGGCAAACAATACCCTGTCGCGGCTCCGGCTGTAGACGCCATCATCAGGGCACCCAGTATGAGTGCTAATAGGTAAAATTTTTTCATAAGCTTAACGCCTGCTGTCATAGATGGCATACCGCGCTGACCTCCAGCAAATCGCTGTTTTGCGGTATCGGTTTCGGTAAAGTAAGCGCCGCGGTGCAATGTTGAGAGGGAAGATTGCCCCATTTTGCTTCAACGGTAATGGCTCCTTTCACACCCGATAAATAAACCACGCCCATTTCATCAACGATGCCCTCAACGCCGTCATCAGAGTCAGAAGAAACCATTGCGCCAAACGGAACAACTTCCCCATTGCTTTTTTTCAGCGTCGCTAAAACGCGATGGCCGGTTCTGGCATCAAAATGGATTTCCACCAGCGCGCCCTGATTAGGTATTCGCGTTTCAATGGTATTTTTGGCATCGGTACCGTTGGGTAAAGAGAGGGTATCAAGCTCGATTTCATTGCGCTGATAAGGTGACAACCAGGGAATAACTGCATATCCAAACATATCCGTCGATACACCTGGTTGGTTTTTAAAATGAATGTGTTTCGCGCCATTAGCATCGATCAGTGCGAAAGAATCGCCTAAGGACTGCGACAATGTCACGCCATGAGGATGGAAGACTATCCCGCCTGAGGCACCATAATTCCACCGGTGCCCCTCCTGACTTTGGTAATAGCCAAGGTTGAGATTCGCATACTGGGTCTTATAGCCCAGATCGATGTTGCCATCATAAAACCGATCGTCATGACCTTCTGTCTGGCTGATATTTTGTTGAACGGTATAACTCAGGCTCTGATCGGCTAACGCAGTCCCGGAAAGGCCCGTTTGTAAGCGGGCATCGCCTTTCTGGCTACGGGTGTAATTGGTTGTTGCCCAACTGTGCGGTAACCATTTATCGAGCGGAACGCTAATACCCAGTGCAACCTGGCGATCATTATCATCCTGATACTGATTCCAGTTTAAGGAAAGATTCACCGAGACCCCTTTAATATCGACGGCATAACCTGCCGACAAGTTGCGTTCTGTATCGTTACTTCGCCAAAAATTACGCTGGTAACCATTGACGTAAAACGAGCCCCTGCGACCTACGGGCTGCGATATATTTATTTGGATTTGACTACGCTTTTGCTGCAAGGACGTATCATCATTATTATTTCGGTTGGTATCCTGAAAGGTATAAAAGCCTTTTGTTGAATAACGATAACCCGCCAGAGTTAGTGCTGTTCCCGTAGCGTCAAAACTTTTGGAATATTGAAAACGAAAGGAACGACCTGCGCTGGAATCACCATTTTGTAATTCGCTTTTAGCTTCCGTCATATCTAATGACACAGCGCCCCAGTCACCCGCAGCCATACCAATACCGATTATCTGCGACAAATAGTTTTCCGCACCGATGGCACCGCCATAAAGAGTAAATTGATTATTCAGGCCATAAATGAGCGCCCCTTCAGCAAAATTCGGCGTCGCATCATCGGGCCTGTCGGAACGATATTTACCGCCTGTGAGACTGTATTGCCACTGGCCTGCTCGCTGCATAATCGGGACAGAGGAAAATGGCTGAACAAAGTGCCGCTCCTGACCATTAGCTTCTTTGATTGTCACATCTAAATCACCGCTACGGGATGTGGGATAAAGATCGTTAATTTCAAACGCGCCAGGGGGCACCGTAGTTCGGTAGATCACATAGCCATTTTGACGTACGGTCACTTCAGCATTGCTGTTTGCAATCCCTCTAATAGTGGGTGCAAACCCTTTCAGGCTATCAGGTAGCATATTATTATCACTACTAAGCTGTACCCCCTGGAACTTAACGCTATCAAACAGCGTGGATGAGGTATAACTCTCCCCAACCAGAAACTGAGAATAAAGGGATTTGATGTCTCGCTGTAGATAGTTATAAACAGAATCCCACTGCGATGATGCACCCTCTTGCTGCCACGTGGAATAATTTCTCAAGCGCCACGGGCCCATATTCAGTCCATTCTGCAAATTGAGATATTGCGAAGCTGCCTGCTCTCCCTGAGCTGTTCCACCAGAATAGGTATAATTAGTAAATAATGCGTTAAGGCCATCATCCCAGTAACGGGGATCAATATAATCATGCGGTAATTTTTTGAGCGAAGCCTGAGGAATACTGATATCCAGGCGCATCTGAGTTTTATTTAACGTAACAGATGCCGCAGGGATATAGTGACCGAGGTCCATTATCGGATCATTATTATCCAGCGCAGCCAGTGAGGGAATATGACCGACTTCAACCCCTAAATCATTAAGCATTTCTTTGGTTAAAACCGGAACTGTTTTGCCTGCGGAAACTTCAATAAAACTGATCTCTTTTGAGAACTTTTCTTGCCCGTTCAACCAGACATCCAGATGATACTTGCCGGCAGGCAACTGATTTTGATACCGAAAAATTTCGAGATTTACCGAGCGCGCCTCTTTATTGCCTTGCTCGAGCAACATAGGGTCAAAATAAATATCATCATCCGCTAGCCCTGATCGGGAATAGCAAAGTGCAAACAACACGCTCAATGAAAGTAAAACGCATGGCGTCCTCCTCCTTTTAAACAGATGTGTTTGCATCATGTTCCTGACTTACTCAGAGTTGACGGCTTGCTGGTTCTGACGTACCGCCAAAGTCATCAATTACTTGCCATGTGACGGTATGCGAGCTTTCTTTCGCATCGAAATTGAATGATTTCTTACTGAACGGCGTCAACGTCTCAGCATCCTTTAACAGAGTGGTTCCAACCTTAAGGCTGCTGAATACAACATGCCATGGCGTAGGATTCTCTACTGTCAAAGTATGTTTCGAAAGCGTGAAGCGTAGCTGCTTCCAGGCCGTATCTGCGCCCTCGCTTAAACCAGCCGGGCGATAGAATAATTTGATTTTCGATTTGACCACTAACTTCAGAGTATTGACCGCATTTTTATCAGATGAGGGTATAGCGCGAATATTCAAAAAAAAGAGGGACTCCCGGTCTGAAGGTAGCGTCTGATTTAACTTATTAATTCTGAGGGTATTTTTTTCCTGAGGTTCGATGCGAAACAAAGGTGGCGTTACCACAAACGGCGCTCTACCCTTTTCATCACTGTTTTCGACCCATGACTGTAACAGGAATGGACTGGTTGTGCTGTTATTTTGAACGTTAATTGAGGCTTCCTTTGCACTGCCATTATAAATCACCCGCGTGCCGCCAATAACAATACCGCCAGCGTTGGCAAAGGAAGTAAAGCAAAGCAACAGGGATAAAAGTAAAGCAGGTGATTTAAATAATTTCATTTTGCAAACCATTGATTGCAAGCGACGCACGCCAATAACTCCAGCATGGTTGCCTGAAAGTTTTAAAAAATAATAATCAGTGCATTGCTACTTAACGATACACCAGGGTGATATCTGTCGTACTATTGGCATCGCCCGGTTTAACTAATGAGGATGTTGAAATATAATAAGCAGTGAATTTAAGCTCCATTTCAACATCGGGAATATCATAAACCGTTGGTGATGTTTTATTAATCGGAACAACCGCTCCGTCCTTATCCTTGATGACAATTGCCACACCCTGTGCGCCACCATCATTAATTTTCAAATAATCCGGATTAGTCGGTTCGGAAACGCCACTGAGGGCAACGTTAAAACGCAGGATTTCTTCCGTATTCGGACAATTTTTCAATTTAATGGTGAAGGGTATCGGTAAACTGGTCACACCCACACTTCCTCCAAACTGAGAAATCGAATAGGAACCTAAATTAACATTTAATGTAGATGCTTGTGTGTCAATCTCACAGGACTGATCGGTTATTTTTCCTGAAAAATTGATGACACCATCTGATGCAAAACAAGGCATAATAAAAAGCGATGTTAAGCTAATAAATAACGCGACAACGTTTTTCATAGCACTTCCTTTCAAAAAAATATGACTATATTGAGGTCTTCATGTTCCCTGACTTCATGTGGTAAATTATATTCTTTATGAGATCACTTAACAACGCATGAAAAATAAGCACCAAAAAACAGAAAGCAAAAAAATCCATATCGCAATAAAATGACACCCTTAAAATTCAATAAGTTATAACCAAACTGTCCATCCGCGCTTTCAGATTACATTTATTAACTAGATATTTTATTCATATTAAAAAAGCAGCACCCAATAAAACCTATCATTATTTATTATCAATTTAATAATTTTTAAAAATGAAATCACTTTTATTTTAACAGAGTGTTAAAGTCAACCATCATAAATCTGCCTACAAACTTTAATGTTAGAGATAAACATTACATTAAAGCTAACAAATTAAGTTACGCTAATGTTAAGTAAATTTTTTAGAATAACAATTATGAAAACAAAGTTCGCTTAAAGAAAGTTGTTTTACGCTTGACCTGCCCCCAGGATTAGATACAACCTTCAGTTAGTAATGTCGGTTGGTTTTTCTTCATATTTCCTGTTTCGCCAGTCCGTTGCGAATTCAGCTGGTGTCTGGTAATCCAGCGATGAATGGGGACGGCACTCGTTATAATCCTGCCGCCAGTCATTAATCGTTTTCCGGGCATGAAGAATATCGCTGAACCAGTGTTCATTCAGACACTCATCGCGAAAGCGTCCGTTAAAACTCTCAATAAATCCGTTCTGCGTTGGCTTACCTGGCTGGACAAGACGTAGTTCCACACCATGCTCAAAGGCCCATTGATCGAGCGCGCGGCAGGTAAATTCCGGGCCTTGATCGGTTCTTATTGTCGCCGGATAGCCCCTAAACAGCGCGATGCTGTCCAGAATACGCGTGACCTGAACGCCTGAAATACCGAAAGCAGTGGTGATCGTCAGACACTCCTTCGTGAAATCATCCACACAGGTCAGGCACTTGATCCTCCGGCCGTTGGCCAGTGCGTCCATAACGAAATCCATCGACCATGTCAGGTTCGGCGCATCCGGGCGCAGAAGCGGAAACCGTTCGGTTGCCAGCCCTTTACGGCGTCGTCTGCGTTTTACGCTCAGTCCATTAAGGTGGTAAATACGGTATACCCGCTTGTGATTGACGCGAAGGCCCTCCCGACGCAGCAGCTGCCAGATGCGGCGGTAGCCAAAACGCCTGCGCTCCAGTGCCAGCTCAGTGATGCGCCCTGATAAAAGCGCATCAGCTGCCGGACGCTGAGCCTCATAGCGGCAGGTCGACAGAGACAAACCTGTAAGCCTGCAGGCACGACGTTGCGACAGACCGGTCGCATCACACATAAACTCAACGGCTTCCCGCTTCTGGCCTGTCGTCAGTACTTTCGCCCCAGAGCCACCTGAAGTGCCTCCTTATCCAGCATGGCTTCGGCAAGTAGCTTCTTGAGGCGGGCGTTCTCCTCTTCAAGAGATTTAAGCCGCTTAACCTCGGGCACCTCCATACCGCCATACTTCTTGCGCCAGGTGTAAAAGGTGGCATCTGAAATGGCGTGCTTACGGCAGAGCTCGCGGGCAGAAACTCCGGCTTCCGCTTCGCGGAGAATACTGATGATCTGTTCGTCGGAAAAACGCTTCTTCATGGGGATGTCCTCATGTGGCTTATGAAGACATTACTAACATCGGGGTGTATTAATCAACGGGGAGCAGGTCACGCTCACTGTATATCCGGCAGGAGGAAATTATTATTCTCTCTTCGCGACTGACCACGAATGTGTGAGCTGTATAGCAGCCGCGTAAAAGATATCATTTAGCCTCGTGTTTATATCCGAGGCCAACGAAATAAAGAGCAACGCAGGTTGATAAAACGCCTGCGATAACCTCTCTGGATGAGGCTATCGCAGACAGAAGCCCCTTACCGACGGTTACCAAAGATACGTAACAGCATCAGGAACAGGTTAATGAAGTCCAGATACAGCGTTAACGCGCCGAGAATGGAATATTTACGCAGGTTCTCACGGTGGGAAACATCAATCTGTTGACCAATGTTTTTCAGTTTCTGGGTGTCGTAGGCGGTTAATCCGACAAACACAATGACGCCAATGTAGGTCACTACCCACATCAATGCTTCACTCTTCAACCAGAAATTCACCAGCGAGGCGATGATAATGCCGATCAGCGCCATAAACAGCATATTGCCAAAACCGCTCAGATCGCGCTTGGTGGTATAGCCGTAAAGACTCATCACGCCAAACATCCCGCCGGCTACCACGAAGGTGCTGGCAATGGAGCTTGAGGTATAGACAAGGAAGATACTGGCCATGGTAAGGCCGGTAAGCGCCGAATAGAGCATAAACAGCGTGGTCGCCAGCGCGCCGCTCATCTTATGCACTAAACCGGAGAGAATAAACACCAGAGCGAGCTGGGCGATAATCAGACCAAAGAACGTAATCTGACTCTGGAAAACAAACATCATTACCGCCGGGGTGTTGGCGGCGTACCAGGCGATAAACGAGGTAAGCAACAACCCGCAGGTCATCCAGCCATAAACCTGCGCCATATAGGTTTGTAGACCGCTGCGGGTTTGTTGAACGATGGTTTGTTCGGGACGTTCGAATCTATCCATGATGCCTCCTTTAAGCTAAGAACGAAGTACCGTTGAAAGTCATGTCTTAGCTAAAGGGTAACAGATCCTCACAATTACGTCTTACCAGCGCTCCGCCGCCTGATGGTCGCTGTCACGGGATTCTACCCAGCGCTCCCCTTCCGGCGTGGCCTCACGCTTCCAGAACGGCGCGCGCGTTTTCAGATAATCCATTATAAATTGCGCCGCTTCAAAAGCCTGGCTGCGGTGTGCGCCCGTGACGCCGACAAAAACAATCTCATCACCCGGCCACAGTTCGCCGATGCGATGAATCACGGAGACGCGCTGTAATGCCCAGCGCTGGCGCGCTTCGGCCACGATTTCCGCCAGTGCTTTTTCGGTCATCCCGGGATAGTGTTCCAGGGTCATGGCGCTGACGCTCTCGCCAAGGTTGTGGTTACGCACTTTGCCGGTAAAGGTCACCACGGCGCCATCCTCATCACAGGAGGCCAGCCACTGGTATTCATCACCAACACTAAAGCCCTCATGTCCAACGCGAATGCGGGTATCCTGCATATCAGCCTCCGGTCACCGGCGGGAAAAAGGCCACTTCATCGCCTTCGTTCAGCGGATGGTCAAACGCCACCAGCGTCTGGTTCACCGCCGCCAGCAGTTTGCCGGACTCCAGCGCCAGCGCCCAACGTTCTCCACGGCTTTCAAGATGCTGACGCAGCGACTCTACCGTTGGGAATGGCTCATTGATTTCCAGACGGTCGCAGCCAACCAGTTCACGCACCTGGGCAAAAAACAGTACGTTAATCATGACGCCTCCACGTTGAAATCGCCGGATTTGCCGCCGCTTTTCGCCAGCAAACGTACCGGACCGATAACCATGTCTTTTTGCACCGCTTTACACATGTCATAAATCGTCAGGGCCGCGACCGACGCCGCCGTCAGCGCCTCCATCTCGACACCGGTTTTACCGCTCAGACGGCAAACCGCTTCAATGCGAACGCGATTGTGCTCCGGTTCCGCTGCCAGTTGTACTTCGACTTTGCTCAGCAACAGTGGATGGCAAAGCGGGATCAGTTCCCAGGTACGCTTAGCTGCCTGGATCCCGGCGATGCGTGCCGTGGCGAAGACATCGCCTTTATGATGGCGACCATCGACAATCATGGCTAACGTATCGGCGCGCATGGTAACAAACGCTTCGGCCCGCGCTTCGCGCACGGTTTCCGCTTTGGCGCTGACATCCACCATGTGGGCTTCGCCCGCGGCGTTAAGATGAGTAAGTTGCGACATCGTTATTTCTTCAAATGAGGGTGGAAATTACAGGGGCGGTTGCGGGCGTCCAGTTGACCGGAAATGATGTGTTCCCAGGCCGTCTGGCAGGCGCGTGTGGAACCAGGCATAGCGAAAATCAGCGTACGGTTGGCAATGCCCGCCACAGCGCGGGACTGCATCATCGCGGTGCCAATCTCTTCGAAAGAGAGCATCCGGAACAGTTCGCCATAGCCTTCCACTTCACGATCGAACAGCGGCAGCAGCGCTTCCGGCACCTGATCGCCGTCGGTAAAGCCGGTGCCGCCGTTAATCAGCACCACCTGCACGTTTTCGTCGGCGATCCAGGCAGACACCTGGGCGCGGATCGCGTAGCGGTTCTCCTTCACAATCGCTTTCGCCACGATCTGATGCCCGGCATCATGCGCGGCATCGCGCAAATAATGGCCTGACGTGTCATCTTCTTCGCCGCGACGGCTGGAAACGGTAAGAATAGCGATACGCGTCGCAATAAATTCTGCGCTCACCTGACTCATAATGTTCTCCTGAAGACCGGCTTAGCCGCCGATATATGACAGATTCTGAGTGATCCCGGTATTTCCCTGATGCAGGAAATGCGTCTGTTTTTTATGATGCAGCGCGCCAGCGATGCGATCCTGTAAGGCCGCCTGCTGATTGTCATCTGCCAGCAAATCGCGCAGATCGACACCGCCTTCGCCAAACAGGCACAGATGCAGTTTGCCAAGCGACGAGACGCGCAGGCGGTTGCAGCTGGCGCAGAAATCTTTCTCATAGGGCATGATAAGCCCGATTTCGCCCGCGTAATCCGGGTGGCAGAACACCTGGGCCGGACCGTCGCTGCGGTGGCGGATCTGATGGATCCAGCCGCGCTTTAACAGTTCTTCGCGCAGTGTCATGCCGGAGATATGGTGTTTTCTGAACAGATCGCTGCCCTCACCCGTTTCCATTAGCTCGATAAAGCGTAATTGAATCGGACGCGGCTGGATCCAGTTAAGGAAGGTGTCGAGCTGATGATGATTGACGTCACGCATCAACACGGTATTGACTTTGACTTTGCTGAAACCAGCGTCAAACGCGGCGTCGATGCCTTCCATTACCTGATGGAATTTATCCTGGCCTGTGATGGCGTGAAACTGGCGCGCATCGAGGCTGTCGACGCTGACGTTGATCGCGGTTAATCCGGCATCGCGCCACGCGGCCACATCACGGGCTAAACGGTAACCGTTAGTCGTGACGGCAATCTGGCGAATGGCGTCGTTTTCGCGAATGGCGGCAATGATATCGACAAAATCGCGGCGTAAAGAAGGCTCGCCGCCGGTCAGGCGCACTTTTTCTGTGCCCATGTTGGCAAAAGCGCGCACCACGCGGCGAATTTCTTCCACGCTCAGGAAGCTTTTATTGGTATGTCCGGCAGGTTTATAACCATCCGGCAGACAGTAGGTGCAACGGAAGTTACACACATCGGTAATCGACAAACGTAAGTAGAAAAACTTACGCGCGAAGGCATCAGTAAGTTGAGAGACCATGTACACCTTTCCAAATACGGGAGATGCAGTTATTTCTTTCTGCACCCTGGTGACGTTTGTCACGGCCAAACTGCCATATCAGCGAATAATGCGACTTAGGCGGAGTAGCTTGAGTGTATGCTTCATATGAAGAAGCGGGTTACAGGCATAGTAGCGTGGATTAACCGCCCCTGCCATGTTCAATTTCGTTGTATAAAGTTATATATAACGATGTTATTCTGCGATTTCGTTACAGAATACGTAAAACTCACGGTTTTGTTTTGACATGTATCATTTTAATCCGCAAGGTTCGTCTTTTTTATGGTTTCAGCTAACGTTTTGCTTAACAACAGAATGAAGGAACATCTATGCGTAATCGCACCTTAGCGGATTTAGACCGGGTCGTGGCACTTGGCGGCGGGCATGGTTTAGGACGGGTTATGTCCTCCCTTTCCTCGCTGGGCTCGCGGCTTACCGGTATCGTTACCACCACCGATAATGGTGGTTCAACCGGTCGTATTCGCCGCTCTGAAGGCGGGATCGCGTGGGGCGATATGCGTAACTGTTTAAACCAGTTAATTACTGAACCAAGCGTCGCGTCGGCCATGTTTGAATACCGTTTTAACGGTAACGGCGAGCTTTCCGGTCATAACCTCGGAAATCTGATGTTAAAGGCGCTGGATCACTTAAGCGTCAGGCCATTAGAAGCCATAAATCTGATAAGAAACTTGCTCAAAGTAGACGCTTTTTTAATTCCAATGTCTGAGCAACCGGTAGATTTGATGGCGACAGACGCGGAGGGCAACGATGTTTACGGGGAAGTCAATATCGATCATTTACGTGAACCGCCCCAGCAGCTTTCGCTCTACCCCATTGCCCCCGCCACGCGTGAAGCGCTACAGGCGATTGGCGAAGCGGATCTGATCCTGATTGGCCCTGGCAGTTTTTATACCAGCCTGATGCCGCTCCTGCTGTTGCCGGATTTAGCCCAGGCGTTAAGACGTACCCCCGCGCCGGTGGTCTACATTGGCAATCTGGGGCGTGAACTGAGCGTGCCTGCCGCCAGCCTCACGCTGCCGGAAAAGCTCGCCATCATGGAACGCTACGTGGGTAAACCGCTGGTCGACGCCGTGGTGGTAGGTCCGAAGGTGGATGTTTCGGGACTGGTGGATAAGGTGATTATTCAGGAACCGCTTGAGGCGGAAGATATTCCCTACCGCCACGACAGACAGTTGCTGCGGGCGGCACTGGATAAAGTCGTTCAGAAAATGGGCTAAAGCTGGCTGCGACGTAACAGCCGCAGCCGGCTTGTCAGGAGGCCGCGATAAACAACTCGCGCAGTTGATGAAGCTGATCGCGAATGGCGGCGGCTTCTTCAAACTCCAGGTTTTGCGCGTGTTGCAGCATTTGCGCTTCAAGCTGATGAATTTTCTGCTGCAACGCTTTTGGCGTAAGCGCCAGTTCCGCAGCTTCCACATCGGCGGCGGTGCGTGTTTTACCCCGCCCTTTGTTATTGCGCGTTTTAGCGATACCGCTGCCCAGCGACAGAATATCCACCACTTTCTTATTCAGACCCTGCGGCACGATGCCGTGCTCTTCGTTGTATTTCTGCTGTTTCTCGCGGCGACGTTCGGTTTCGCTGATGGCTTTCGCCATGGAAGGCGTGATCTTATCGCCATACAGAATAGCTTTGCCGTTAACGTTACGGGCTGCGCGGCCAATGGTCTGAATCAGTGAGCGTTCAGAGCGCAGGAAGCCCTCTTTATCGGCATCCAGAATCGCCACCAACGAGACTTCCGGCATGTCCAGGCCTTCACGAAGTAAGTTAATGCCCACCAGCACATTAAACTCGCCCAGGCGCAGGTCGCGGATGATCTCCATTCGCTCCACGGTATCGATATCAGAGTGCAAATAACGCACTTTCTCGCCGTGCTCTTCCAGATATTCCGTCAGGTCTTCCGCCATACGCTTGGTCAGGGTAGTCACCAGCACACGCTCATTGATCTCCACGCGCTTGCGAATTTCCGACAGCAGGTCATCCACCTGAGTCGCAACCGGACGCACCTCGATGATGGGGTCGAGCAGACCGGTCGGACGCACCACCTGATCGATAATTTCGCTGCCCGATTTTTCCAGCTCATAGTTACCCGGCGTCGCCGAGACATAAATTGTCTGCGGCGCCAGCGCTTCGAACTCTTCGAATTTCATTGGGCGGTTATCCAGCGCCGACGGTAAGCGGAAGCCGTATTCCACCAGCGTTTCTTTACGCGCCCGGTCACCACGGTACATCCCACCGATTTGCGGAATGGTCACGTGGGATTCGTCAATAATCAGCAGGCCGTCAGCCGGTAAATAATCAAACAGCGTCGGCGGCGCTTCACCCGGCCCGCGCCCGGACAGATAGCGCGAGTAGTTTTCGATGCCAGAACAGTAGCCCAGTTCATTCATCATCTCTAAATCAAACTGGGTTCGCTGGGTGAGTCGCTGCTCTTCAAGCAATTTATTATTGGCCAGCAGCACTTTGCGGCGGTCAGCCAGTTCGACTTTGATGTCTTCCATGGCCTGCACGATGCGCTCGCGTGGCGTGACATAGTGCGTTTTTGGATAAACGGTAAAACGTGGGATAACCCCTTCAACCTGACCGGTAAGCGGATCGAAAAGCGACAGACGTTCCACCTCTTCATCAAACAGTTCGACGCGCAGCGCCATATCGTCCGACTCCGCAGGGAAAATATCGATCACTTCCCCGCGCACCCTGAACGTACCGCGCTGGAACGCCTGATCGTTGCGGGTATATTGCAACTCCGCCAGACGACGCAGGATCGCGCGCTGATCGATAATCATGCCGTTCGTCAGATGCAGCATCATCTTGAGATACAGATCCGGATCGCCCAGACCATAAATCGCCGATACTGAGGCCACCACGACCACGTCCCGCCGCTCCAGCAGCGCTTTAGTGGCAGACAAACGCATCTGCTCGATGTGTTCGTTCACCGAGGCGTCTTTCTCGATAAACGTATCCGAACTCGGCACGTAGGCTTCAGGCTGGTAATAGTCGTAATACGAAACGAAATACTCCACCGCGTTTTCCGGAAAGAACTCTTTCATCTCACCGTACAGCTGCGCTGCCAGCGTTTTGTTCGGGGCCAGCACCATCGTCGGGCGCTGCAAATCCGCAATCACATTCGCGACGGTGAAAGTTTTCCCCGAGCCGGTTACCCCAACAGCGTTTGATGGGCAAGGCCATCCTCAAGCCCCTCTTTAAGACGACGAATCGCCTCAGGCTGGTCACCAGAAGGCGTAAAAGCAGAATTGAGTTTGAACGGTTTGCTCATGGGATACCTGAAGCGTTACGAGGGGGAAGGAGTAATTTTACTCCCTCACAGGCAATTTGCCAACGCAAAAGACTGGATAAAAACACAGTGCGCGCTAAACTGGAGATTGGCTTCTTTGGGAACTTTTACGGCGATACGACAATCTAAAACAGCGGATTTCACTACGTTGGCGGGGTTATCCCCAAACGAACCGGCTTTTTAACATTTGTCAAGCAAGGTAATGAAAGTTTTGTGGCAGGGAATGACACTTTTTTGACAACCATTGATTTTATATAATCTATTGTTAAGTAAGCCAAATTTTTATCAGACGCCTTTAGCGCCAATTCATGCGCAAGCCGCATGAACTCTCGCTTCCCACCAGTTTTCTAACTCTAATGCACAAGGTTATCCACAGGAATAGTGGATAAGTGGTTGCAGCCCTGAAGGGTCGCCGCCCGGCGATTCATGAAATTTTCTGTACTCCGGCATCAAAAAAAAAATTTAAAGCTAAATTTGGTGGCGCTGGAGCATATCTGGCATTCCGATTGAAACGTGTTGCGCAACGGTGCGTCAGTCTACAGGCGCTGCACCAGCCCAATATGTTAAAGCACTGTTAAAGTGCAGGTGAATGCCGCGCACCCTGTCACCACGCCGTGAATACGCTGAATGTGTGAGTTTAATCTTAATTATCCCCCTTCCTTCCTGCGATTTCAGACTCTGGCAAAGGAATTGCAGCACTTATTGCCCAGAGCGGCGCTGCCGCTGCTCGCCAAACCGTGTTCCCCTCGCAACCCAGGAGCGCTTATGTTGAGTTTGCATTCGGTTAATCAGTTTTATGGCGAACGCCATGTGCTTTGGAATGTGGATCTGGAAATGCTTTCGGGGGAGTCAGTCTGTATAACCGGGGCGCAAGGGATGGGAAAAACCACGTTGCTTCACTGCATCACCGGCCATTTACCCGTGCAGAGCGGATCGATCGTCTGGCGGCATGAAGGATTACCGCCCCGGCAACTACAGGACGCTAACACCGACGCGCGCGCGGCCCTGGGCATCGGTTATGTCCCGCAGGACCGACGCATTTTCTCCGGGCTTACGGTGGAAGAGAACCTGCAGGTCGCGCTGCGTGCCGCCGGGGAAACGCAGGTCCAGGTACCGGAATCCGTGTTTGCGCTGTTTCCCGAGCTCTATCCCTTGCGTCACACCCGGAGTGCGGCGCTCGGTCACGAGAGCCAGCAGCAGCTGGCGCTGGCGAATGCCCTGGTGATACAGCCGAAACTTCTGATCCTCGATGAGCCGACACGGGGCAACAGCGCCGGGTTTATTCAAAAGCTCGGCGATATCCTGCTGCGTTTAAACCGGGAATTTGGTCTGTCGATCCTGATGGTGGAACAGCAGATGACGTTTATCCGCCGCGTCGCGGACCGGTTTTGCTTATTGCATAAAGGCCGGAGCGTGGCGCAGGGCAGCGTGGCGCAGCTTGATAATCCGCGGTTGCTGCCCTTAATCCATTGCTAAACCAGCAGCGAAACGTCGATAAAACGGCCCGTATCGGATGAGAACGGGTCGTCGAGCCAGGGGATCTCCCCCAGTAGCGGCGCGGCGATCCGCGCCCGTAACGACGCCATATAATCCAGATGGCGTGCGCCGGGGGGCGTGACGTCACTGGCGATCCACCCCGCAAGCGGCAACCCGGCGGCTTTAACGGCGGCGGCGGTGAGCATTGCGTGATTAATACAGCCCAGTTTGACGCCGACCACCAGAATCACCGGCAACTGCTCCTGCACCACCCAGTCGGCAAACGTCTCCGTTTCGCTGAGCGGGGTAAACCAGCCTCCCGCCCCCTCCACCTGCACCCAGTCCGCTTTATGCTCAAGCGCCGCCAGCCCGCGCGACATCACCGCGGGTTCGATCGCCACGCCACTGGAACGGCTGACCAGGTGCGGCGAGGTGGGTTCTTCAAACACATACGGATTAACCTCGCCATAGTCGAGCGTCAGCGAACTGTTGCGCTGTAGCGCCAGCGCATCGCTGTTACGTACGCCGTTACGGATTTTCTCGCTGCCGGAGGCGACGGGCTTATAACCTGCGGTGCGAAAACCGGCCCGCGCCGCAGCCTGTAACAGCGCGCAACTGGCGACGGTTTTGCCAACTTCAGTATCGGTTCCGGTTACAAACCAGCGTTTACTCACAACGTAATACTCCACAAAAAAGTTGATAGGTCAGCACAAACGCCCCGCCCTGCTGCGGCCAGGCCAGCGTCAGTTGCTGCAACTGACGACGAGTGAGGATGCGGTTTTCGCGCCCGTCATGCAGATGCGTTGCGCCGATGCCCTTTAGCGAACGCATGGCGCTCAGCGGATCGGCGAAATGCAGCGTGACCGGACTTACCGACCATTGCAGGGGGAACGGCGCACAGGCCGCCAGTACGGCGTCAACGGGCAGGAAGGCATTGGCATGGCGGGCGTTATCCACACTGCGCCAGGCCTGATGCAGTTCGTCAAGGGACCCGGCAACCAGCGTGCTGAAGGCGATATACCCGCCGGGCCGCGTCACCCGCCGCAGCTCGCCGATCCCGCGAGAAAGTTGACTGCACCATTGCACCGCCAGATTGCTCCAGGCGAGATCGACGCTGGCGGAGGCCAGCGGCAGGTTTTCAATGTCTCCCTGCTGATAGCAATCCGCCGCCTGGTTTTCCTGCGCGGCACGCAGCATCTCTGCGGAAAGATCCAGCGCCGTAACCTGGCTGCCTCGCTGCCGCCAGTAACGGCTGAAATAGCCCGTACCGCAACCGGCATCCAGTACCTGCGCGTGTTGGCCGTCGCCCAATAAACACAGCAGGCGTTCGCCGCTTTCGCGCTGAAAAGCCGCATGCTTATCGTAATGGGCGGCGGCGCGTCCAAACGCGGCAGCGACGGCGGATTTATTCACGGCTAAGGTCATCAAGCGCCTCCAGCAATGCGTCAATGTCGCTGTCTTCATGGGCCGCGCTCAGGGTCACCCGCAGGCGCGCGCTGCCGACCGGCACGGTAGGCGGGCGGATCGCGGTAACCCACAACCCGCGTGCCCGAAGGCGTTCGGCGACGTGCAGGGTTCGTTGATTATCGCCCACGAGGATGGGCTGAATGGCCGTGGTGGACCGGGCCAGTTGCAGGGGAATGTGGGCCATCTGACGACGAAAATAATCGATATGCCGGGCAAGTCTGGCGCGTGCGTCATCGGCTTTGCGGATGATTGCCACCGCTGTAGATAGCGCGTGCGCCTGTGCCGGGGGCATGGCGGTGCTGTAAATCAGATGCCGGGCGAACTGCAACAGATAATCTGCCAAATCGTCACTGCATAATACTGCTGCGCCGCTCAGCCCGAAGGCTTTGCCGAAGGTCACCACCAGAATATCCGGTTTGACGTTCGCCGCGGCGCAGCTCCCGCGCCCGCCCTCGCCGAACGTCCCGATGCCATGGGCATCGTCCACCATCATAAGCGCCGTGCCCTTTATCGCATGAATCTCTGCCAGCGGCGCGCTATCGCCATCCATGCTGAACACGCCTTCCGTGACCACTAACTGTTGGCCGCTTAACGGTTTGCTCAGCAATGCCTGGAGCGATCCGACATCGTTGTGCTGAAAGCGGCGCAGGGTGGCCGGGTTTAAACTGGCGGCTTCCAGTAGCGACGCGTGGCTCAGACGATCGGCGACGATGCGATCCTCTTTTTGCATCAGCGCCTGGATAACCGCCTGATTCGCCGAAAATCCTGAAATAAACAGTAGCGCACGCTGATACCCCAACCAGTCGGCCAGGGTGTGTTCCAGTTCATGATGCGCCTGATGAAAACCAGTGACGTGCCCGGAGCCGCCGCTGCCTACGCCATAACGCTGCGCGCCCTGCTGCCAGGCCCCGATAATCGCCGGATGACGGCTGAATCCGAGATAATCATTACCGGAAAAATTGCGGTAGCGTTGGCCGTCATGGATAAAGCCGGTGCCGTCGCTCTCCCCGACGAACCGGGTGCGAAACGCGTTCGCCGTCCGTCGTTCGTCCAGGGCCGCCGAGATACGGTATTGCCAGCTCATACCACCGCCGCGTTGTAGTACCCGTCGGTGTCCGGCGTGGCAAGCTGCGCCTCCAGACGCTGCTGCTGTTCATTATCCCCCAGCAGCACCGCCGTCTGTTCCGGGTTGATGCCCAGTTTGCGGAACAGCTGGAGATCTTTATCTTCTTCCGGGTTCGGCGTGGTGAGCAATTTGCAGCCGTAAAAAATGGAGTTCGCCCCGGCCATAAAACACATGGCCTGCGTCTGCTCGTTCATCTGCTCGCGACCGGCGGACAGACGCACAAAAAGAGGTCGGCATCATAATGCGCGCCACGGCGATGGTGCGGATAAAATCAAACGCGTCGACGTCGTCGTTATCCGCCAGCGGCGTTCCTTTCACTTTCACCAGCATGTTGATCGGCACGCTTTCCGGCGGCGTGGGCAAATTGGCGAGTTGCAGCAGTAACCCGGCACGGTCGGTCACTGTTTCGCCCAGCCCAACGATGCCGCCTGAACACACTTTGATCCCGGCGTCGCGCACTTTATCCAGAGTGTCGAGGCGCTCCTGATAACTGCGGGTGGTGATGATATTGCCGTAGAACTCCGGCGAGGTGTCGAGGTTGTGGTTATAGTAATCCAGCCCTGCCGTGGCAAGGCGTTGGGCCTGGTTATCCGACAGCGTGCCAAGCGTCATGCAGGCTTCAAGCCCCAACGATTTAACGCCCTGTACCATTTGCTCAAGATACGGCATATCGCGTTCATGAGGATTTTTCCATGCCGCGCCCATACAGAACCGGGTCGAACCTGCGGCTTTGGCTTTACGGGCCGAATCCAGCACCTGCTCCACTTCCATCAGTTTTTCGGCTTCAAGGCCGGTTTTGTAACGGGAACTCTGCGGGCAGTATTTGCAGTCTTCCGGACAGGCACCGGTTTTAATCGACAGCAGTGTACTGACCTGAACCTGCCGTGGGTCGAAGTGCTGACGGTGTACGGTCTGCGCTTCAAACAACAGATCGAGCAGCGGTTTTTCAAACAATGCAGTGACTTGCGACAGTGTCCAGCGTGGGGAATCAGCCATCTTGCTTCTCCAAAAGGGTGTTGCTTCTTATCGGTTCGGTTTATACTCGTAAACCTAATTCTTTTTAAAATGGTTTACAAGTCATGATAACGCAACAGGATCTCGCCTTTGACCAACAGCATATCTGGCATCCTTACACCTCGATGACCCGGCCACTGCCGGTCTATCCGGTCGTGCGGGCTGAGGGTTGCGAACTGGAACTGGCGAGCGGCGAACGACTTGTGGACGGCATGTCATCCTGGTGGGCGGCGATCCACGGCTACAACCACCCGCGACTGAACGCCGCGATGAAACAGCAGATTGACGCGATGTCTCACGTCATGTTCGGCGGCATCACCCACCCTTCCGCGATAGCGTTGTGTCGCAAGCTGGTCGCAATGACACCTGCCGCCCTGGAATGCGTGTTTCTGGCGGATTCCGGTTCGGTAGCGGTGGAAGTGGCGATGAAGATGGCTTTGCAGTACTGGCATGCCCGGGGCGAGCCGCGTCAGCGCTTTCTTACCTTTCGACACGGTTATCACGGCGATACCTTCGGCGCGATGTCGGTGTGCGATCCGGACAATTCGATGCACAGTTTGTGGAAGGGGTACGTGCCGGAAAACCTGTTCGCGCCAGCCCCGACCAGCCGTTTCGGCGGCGAATTCGACGAGCGGGATATTGCGCCGTTCGCCAGGCTGCTGGCGGCCCACCGCCACGAAATCGCCGCGATTATTCTCGAACCCGTGGTGCAGGGAGCGGGAGGCATGCGCTTTTACCATCCGGAATGGCTGCGCCGCATCCGTAAGATGTGCGATCGGGAAGGCATTCTGCTGATTGCCGATGAGATTGCCACCGGCTTTGGCCGCAGCGGCAAACTGTTCGCCTGCGAACATGCCGACATCACGCCGGATATCCTGTGCCTTGGCAAAGCGTTAACCGGCGGCACCATGACCCTCTCCGCCACGCTGACTACCCGTCGCGTCGCCAGCACCATCAGCGACGGCGAAGCGGGCTGTTTTATGCACGGCCCGACGTTTATGGGTAACCCGCTGGCCTGCGCCGTCGCGGCGGAAAGCCTGGCCATACTGGAATCCGGCGAATGGCGCACGCAGGTTGCGGCGATTGAAACGCAGCTTACGGCGCAACTCGCTCCGTGCCGGGAATCGGCTCAGGTGGCGGATGTGCGGGTGCTGGGGGCGATTGGCGTGGTCGAAACCCACGCCCCGGTGGAGATGGGCCGGTTACAGAAGTTCTTTGTTGAACAGGGTGTCTGGATCCGCCCCTTTGGCCGTCTGATCTATCTGATGCCGCCGTACGTGATTGCGACGGAACAGCTCAGCCGGTTAACCGCAGCGGGTGGTGAAGGCCGTCAACGACCCCAGCCTGTTTCGCTGAGTGCCGCATCCATGCACTACACTTCGTGAAGTAAAATTTTTTGCGAAAGAGTAAGGAGCCGCGATGAAACTCTTCAGTCGGGACATTACGGACGGCGATAAGCTTCCGCTACGCCATGTTTTTAACGGTATGGGATATGAAGGCGATAACATTTCGCCCCATCTGGCCTGGGACGAGGTCCCGCCGGGGACCAAAAGCTTCGTCGTAACCTGCTACGATCCGGATGCGCCGACCGGTTCCGGCTGGTGGCACTGGGTGGTCGCCAATTTACCGGCGGATACGCGGGTATTGCCGCAGGGGTCCGGCTCCGGCCAGGCGGCGTTGCCGGAAGGTGCAGTGCAGGCGCGCACCGATTTCGGTAAAACCGGCTACGGTGGCGCGGCCCCGCCAAAAGGCGAAACGCATCGTTATATCTTTACGGTGCACGCGCTGGATGTGGAGCACATTGACGTGGACGAAGAGGCCAGCGGTGCCATGGTGGGCTTTAATGTCCATTTCCATGCGCTGGGCAGCGCGTCGCTGACGGCGATGTATGTGTAACAATATGGCGGCATTATGCCGCCGTTTGTTCAGAGGAAATCAGGCACTAATGCTGCCAGCCGCCGCTGGCTGAGCAACGTGATCGCCGCCTCGATATCCGGCGCAAAGTAGCGATCCTGCGCGTAATACGCCACTTTATCCCGCAAAATATGACGCGCCTTTTCCAGCACCGGGCTGGATTTAAGCCCTTCGCGCAAATCAATCCCCTGACAGGCTGCCAGCCACTCTACGGCCAGTACGCCGCGTGTATTGTTGGCCATCTCCCACAGGCGACGCCCGGCGGCGGGTGCCATGGAAACATGATCTTCCTGGTTTGCTGACGTTGGCAGACTGTCTACGCTGGACGGATGGGCCAGCGCTTTGTTCTCGCTGGCCAGTGCCGCCGCCGTCACCTGCGCAATCATAAACCCGGAGTTCACGCCGCCGTTTTTCACCAGAAAGGGCGGTAGCTGCGACATATGTTTATCCATCATCAGCGCGATGCGCCGTTCCGACCAGTGCGCCGATTTCTGCCAGCGCCAGCGCCAGATTATCGGCGGCCATCGCCACCGGCTCAGCATGGAAGTTACCGCCGGAAATCACGTCCTGCTCTTCGGCGAAGACCAGTGGGTTATCCGATACCGCATTGGCTTCAATCAGTAACACCTCCGCCGCCTGGCGCATTTGGGTCAGACACGCGCCCATCACCTGCGGCTGGCAGCGCAGCGAATACGGGTCCTGCACTTTTTCGCAGTTGTGATGAGACCGGGCGATCTCGCTGTCATCGGTTAACACCTGGCGGAACAGCGCCGCGCTGTCGATTTGCCCTTTCTGACCGCGCACCGCGTGAATGCGGGCGTCAAACGGGCGACGTGAGCCAAGTACCGCTTCGGTGGTGAGCGCGCCGCTGATCACCGCAGATGCGAACAGATCTTCCGCCTCAAACAAACCGCGCAGGGCAAAGGCCGTGGAAGCCTGCGTGCCGTTCAGCAGCGCCAGGCCCTCTTTCGCCGCCAGGGTAATGGGCGTTAAACCGCTTTGGCGAGGGCGTCAACGGCAGGCAGCCACTCGCCCTGATAACGCGCCAGCCCTTCGCCGAGAAGCGTCAGGGACATGTGCGCCAGCGGGCTAAATCGCCGCTGGCACCCACAGAGCCTTTGGCCGGAATACGCGGCCAGACCTCGGCATTCACCAGTGCCTGCAGCGCCTGGATCACCTCCAGCCGGATACCGGAATACCCGCGCGCCAGGCTGTTGATTTTGAGCACCATAATGAGGCGCACCAGCGCATCATCCAGCGCGTCGCCGACGCCCGCCGCATGTGAGAGCACCAGCGAACGCTGAAGGTTTTCCAGGTCTTCGCTGGCGATGCGGGTCGAGGCCAACAGGCCAAACCCGGTATTGATGCCATAGGCCGTACGGCCCTCGGCGAGAATATCATTGACGCACTGCACGCTGCGGTTGATGTCGTCGAACGCCCCCTCATCCAGTTCCAGTTTGACGGGCGCGCTATAAATCTGGCGCAAATCCGCCAGGCTGAGTTGCCCCGGGGTCAGTTTAAGGGTACGCATTATTTTTTCTCCTGGGTTGCCGCAATCATGGGCAGATTCAGACCTTGTTCAACCGCGCAGCCGGTAGCCTCCGGGTAGCCCGCGTCAGCATGGCGCATTACGCCAGTGGCCGGGTCGTTATGCAGTACGCGTGCAATGCGGGCGGCGGCTTCATCGGTACCGTCGCAGACAATCACCATTCCCGCATGTTGCGAAAAGCCCATGCCGACACCGCCGCCATGGTGCAGGGAGACCCAGGTCGCGCCGCTGGCGGTATTGAGCAGCGCGTTGAGCAACGGCCAGTCGGACACCGCGTCAGAACCGTCGCGCATGGCTTCGGTTTCACGGTTCGGGCTGGCGACGGAACCGGAATCCAGATGATCGCGGCCAATCACGATCGGCGCACTCACTTCGCCGCTGCGCACCATTTCATTGAACGCGAGGCCCAGTTTTTGTCGCCACTCCAGTCCGACCCAGCAGATACGCGCCGGTAAGCCCTGGAAGCTGATGCGCTCGCGCGCCATATCGAGCCAGCGATGAAGATGTACATCGTCGCTGATCAGTTCTTTTACTTTGGCATCGGTTTTATAGATGTCCTCCGGATCGCCGGACAGCGCAACCCAGCGGAACGGGCCGATACCGCGGCAGAACAGCGGACGAATAAACGCCGGGACGAAGCCCGGAAAATCAAAGGCGTTCTCCACTCCGGTCTCTTTCGCCATCTGACGCAGGTTATTGCCGTAGTCGAACGTCGGTACGCCAGCCTGATGAAACGCCAGCATCGCTGTCACATGCTGCGCCATAGACTGCTTCGCCGCGGTAATCACGCGCTCGGGTTCGCGGGTTCCGGCCTCCTGATACGCTTCCCATGTCCAGCCAGCCGGCAGATAGCCGCGCAGCGGATCGTGAGCGCTGGTCTGATCGGTAACCATATCCGGGCGCACACCGCGCGCCACCAGTTCAGGCAGAATTTCCGCCGCGTTACCGCATAGGGCGACCGAGACGGCTCTCCCTTCTGCGGTGTAGCGTTTGATGCGCGCCAGCGCGTCATCCAGCGAGTCGGCCTGCTCGTCCACATAGCGGGTGCGCAGCCGGAAATCGATACGGCTTTGCTGGCATTCGATCGTCAGCGAGCAGGCGCCCGCCAGCGTGGCGGCCAGCGGCTGAGCACCCCCCATGCCTCCTAATCCGGCGGTTAATACCCACCGGCCCTGTAAATTGCCGTTGTAATGCTGACGCCCCGCTTCGACAAAGGTTTCGTAGGTGCCCTGAACAATGCCCTGACTGCCGATATAAATCCAACTGCCGGCGGTCATCTGCCCGTACATCGCCAGGCCTTTCGCGTCGAGTTCATTAAAGTGTTCCCACGAGGCCCAGCGCGGCACCAGGTTGGAGTTAGCAATTAACACGCGCGGCGCATTGCTGTGGGTGGTGAACACCCCTACCGGCTTGCCGGATTGCACTAACAGCGTCTGATCGTCTTCCAGCTCGGTTAAGGCTTTAACGATGGCGTCATAACACGCCCAGTTACGCGCCGCACGACCAATACCGCCATACACCACAAGCGCGTGAGGGTTTTCCGCCACGTCAGGGTCGAGGTTATTCATCAACATGCGCAGCGGGGCTTCTGTGAGCCAGCTTTTGGCTGTCAGCGTGGTGCCTCGTGGGGCGCGTATCTCACCCTCGCGGTATTTATCGTGCTGCATGGCCTACTCCTTGAGTCATCGGATGGAAAAACGGATTTACCTATACTTGTATAGACAATTAACGGCACACGCTGTCAGGGAATGATGACCCTGTGCAGATCATCACAAAATTAACAAGATGGTTACATCATCAGGACATGAACCGCCCCTGCAGGCGATAGCGGGAGCCGGGAAACAACAGCCGCGCATGGGAGACGATATGGTTCATTGACCAGGTACGACGGCGGATCAATAAACAGGGTTCACCTTCTTCAATGTTTAGCCATTCGCGCTCCTGTGGGCTGGCGCGTACCGCTTCAACAATGTGCTCGCCTTCGGTTAACGGCGCGGCCTGGGACAGGTAAACGTGTGGGTGATAAGGGTGAAATCCTGCGCCAGATAGTCCGGCGCGGCAAGCGTGTTGACCACCCGATCTTCGATTTGTACCGGCACATCATTTTCATAATGCACCAGCAGTGAATGAAAGACCGGGGTGCCTTCCGCCAGGTTCAGGGCCGTGGCCTGGCGGGAATCGGCTTTAATACGCCCCAGCGACAGCACTTCGCTGCGATGGTGATGATTCCGCGCGGCAATCTCATCGGCAATGCTGCGGATTTCAAACAGTGCCGACTGGCCTTTGGGCTCCGCGACAAACGTCCCTACGCCCTGCAAGCGAACCAGCAACCCTTCATCCGTCAGTTCGCGTAACGCCCGGTTGATGGTCATCCGGCTGAAGCCAAACTGCTGCACCAGTTCCGCTTCTGACGGAATGCGATCGTGCGGCTTCCAGATACCGGCGTGAATATTACTGCTGATGCTCTGTTTTACTTTTTCGTAAAACGGCACCGGCTCCTGAGAGACCGCCAGACGGGGCTGTGATGAAAACATAGCGAGCGCGTGTTCCTTATCCATGCATGTTCGTCGTACGCCAGTCGTGGACGATTTGCCACGCCAGCCGGGCCGCAACTTTTGCGCCGAGGTTATCGCGATCGAATTCGGGGTTGAATTCCACCAAATCACCGCCTGAAGTTTGGGGCTGCGGCACAAAGGCGCTAACAGGGTTAACAACGTATCCAGCGGGATCCCCAGTCCGGCAGGTGCCGACACGGCGGGCATTTGCCAGCCGGGGAGCGCATCCAGGTCAATGGTTAAATAGACTTTATCAGCCCAGGCCAGCAGCGCGGCGATTTGCATGGCCGCCTGGGGCTGTTCCGGGCGCTGGCAGTCGGTATCCCAAATGATGTTTACGTTCAGCCTGCGGCTTCGTCAAGCAACGCCTGCGTATTGGCAGCGGGGTTGACGCCGATACAGGTGTAATGAAACTCGCGTTGCTGCTGTGCGCAGTGCTGCGCCAGCTGGCGGAACGGTGTGCCTGACGTCGCCCGCGCCGCACGCCGTAAATCGAGATGGGCATCGATATTGACAATGGCGATGCGGGCGTCAGGCCAGGCATCAAGCAGGCCGCGCCCGTGACCAAACGCGGTTTCGTGACCGCCGCCCAACACCAGCGTACGCATACCGGCCTGCTGACACAGTTTAACCGCCACACTCAGGGCATCCTGGGCGGCTTCCAGCGCATCGGGTGCGGCATGAATGTTGCCAAGATCCACCAGCCGGTCATGTCCGCGATGGCTTGCCATATTCGCAAGGGCGCTACGTAGCGCATCGGGCCCTTTGTGCGCGCCGGGGCGACCGTGGTTGCGCTTCACGCCTTCATCGCAGGCAAAACCCATCAGTGCAATGCCTTCGGCTTCCGTTTAAAAACGGTGCGATGCCGGATGGTCTGAAATATCCGCAGCGCGTTGTCGGCTTCCGTAAGGTCGTTGCGTCCCTGCCACAGCGCGGCGGACGCGGGTTGCCAGAGCGTTATCATGATTTCCCCTGAGGATAATGGGCCACGCCGCGGTAGACGCGGCTGAAAAGCGGATTGCGGCAGGGCTCGTAGACCATTTCCACCGGGTTATCGGCATCCCAGACAATAAAGTCGGCGACGAATCCGGCGGCGAGTTGGCCGTGGGTGCGTTGACGGCCCAGCGCCTGCGCGGCATGACGCGTTACGCCAGCCCAGGCTTCTTCCGGTGTGAGTCCAAACTGTACACAGGCCATATTCATCGCCAGATGCAGGCTGGCAAACGGGCTGGTACCGGGATTGATATCGGTGGCGACAGCCATGGGCACATGATGGCGGCGTAACAGATCCACCGGCGGACGCCGGGTTTCCCGAAGAAAATAGAATGCGCCGGGAAGCAACACCGCGACCGTTCCCGCCTGGCGCAGCGCCAGCACGCCTTCTTCATCCAGATATTCAATATGATCCGCCGACAGGCCGTGATACTTCCCGACCAGCACTGAACCGCCCAGTGGCGAAAGTTGTTCGACATGCCCTTTTACCGGGATGCCGAGCGCCTGCGCGGCGGCAAATACCCGCTCGGTTTGCGCCAGGTTAAAGCCGACGTTTTCGCAAAACACATCCACCGCCTCAAACAGGTTCTGCGACCAGAGCGTGGGTAAGAGTGTTTCGCACACGTAGTGGATGTACCCGTCCGGGTCGCCTTTCCATTCAGGCGGCGTGGCGTGCGCGGCCAGTAAGGTGGTGGCGATCTCCACCGGATGGCTCTCCGCCAGCTGTCGCGCCACCTGGAGCATCTTTTGTTCCGCGTCCAGGTTCAGCCCGTAGCCTGATTTCACTTCGAGGGTGGTTACCCCTTCGCGCATTAATGCAGCCAGCCGTCGTTGCGCCTGCTGCTGCAATTGCCCGGCAGAGGCGGCGCGGGTCGCGTTCACAGTGGCGTTGATGCCGCCGCCCTGAGCGCTGATTTGCTGATAGGAGACGCCGTTAAGCCGCTGTTCCCATTCCCGGGCGCGGTTCCCGCCGTAAACCAGATGCGTGTGGCAATCGATGAGTCCGGGCGTCACCAGGCGTCCCTGGAGGTCGATAACTTCATTGCCAGAAGGATTCAGCGCGGGAGTGACAGCGGCAATCCGATCCCCGCGAACGATAATATCGTGATGCTCCAGCAGTCCGTAAGGCGTGTTGTTGGCCGGGTTTAGCGTGGCGAGCCGCCCGTTGCGCCAGATAACATCACCGGGAAGAAGGGTAAAAGTCATGATGTTCGCTTGTCATGGGTTGTCTATACATTTATTGGCATGCTCGCCGGGTTGTCAACCTGCCCGCGCTTTTCAGGTCACGAAAGCGCGGATAAAAATAACTTTTTAGCGCTTTAGCTTCCCGTTTTCGTCAAGTTAGGTTAAAAAAGCAGGCTATTTCGATCCTCATCCTTTTTACTCAGCAAGGAGCATCCCTTGAACACATTTTCGGTTTCCCGTCTGGCGCTGGCTTTTGCCTTTGGCGTGACACTGACCGCCTGTAGCTCAACGCCGCCGGACCAACTGCCGTCCGAGCAGACTGCGCCAGGCACGGCATCGCGTCCAGTCCTGTCCGCTGATGAAGCACAGAACTTTGTCGCCTCACGCTATTTCTCCTCGCTGGACCCGAATGCGGCACCCTGGTCGCCACCCGGATCACAATTCCAGCCCAGCCTAACTTTGTGGTTGGCCCGGCAGGCACCGCAGGCGTGACGCACACCACCATTCAGGCGGCGGTGGACGCGGCCATTATCAAGCACACCAGCTCACGTCAGTACATCGCGATTATGCCGGGTACCTATGAGGGCACCGTGTATATTCCCGCCTCGTCCGGCAGCGTGACGCTGTATGGTTTGGGTGAAAACCCGGCCGATGTGAAAATCGGCGCGGCGCTGGATTCAGAAATGGATCGCACCGCCTGGCGTCATACGGTTAACCCGTCAGGCAAATATATGCCGGGCAAACCGGCGTGGTACATGTTCGATAACTGCCAGAACCGTCGCGAGGCCACTGTCGGCCTGATGTGCTCCGCTGTCGTGTGGTCGCAGAACAATGGATTGCAGCTGCAAAACCTGACCATCGAAAACAATCTGGGCGATAGCGTGGACGCGGGCAATCACCAGGCGGTCGCGCTGCGTAATGACGGCGACAAAGTGCAAATCGATAAAGTGAACATTCTGGGCGCCAGAACACCTTTTTCGTGACCAACAGCGATTTGCAAAACCGCATGGTCAACAACCGTCAGACCCGTACGCTGGTGACCAACAGCTACGTTGAAGGCGATGTGGATCTGGTTGCTGGTCGTGGCGCGGTGGTGTTCGACAACACCGAGTTCCGTGTGGTGAATTCCCGCACCCAGCAGGAAGGCTATGTGTTTGCGCCTGCCACCCCGCCAAACATCTGGTACGGTTTCCTGGCGATTAACAGCCGCTTCGTGGCAAGCGGTGACGGCGTCGCACAACTGGGCCGCGCCTGGGATATCGAAGCGTCTGAAAACGGCTATACCGCTAACCAGACCTCAAACGGCCAGGTCGTGATCCGCGACAGCGTGATTAATGAAGGCTTTAACAAGGCGAAACCCTGGGGCGATGCGCTGGGTTCAAAACGTCCTTTCGCGGGCAACACCGGTACGATGGCGAACGATAAACTGCAGCGCGAGTTGAACGACAATAACTTCAACCGCATGTGGGAATACAACAACCGCGGTCTGGGCAGCCAGGTGGTTGCTGAGCCGAAGCAGTAATAAAAAAGGCGCATACACGATGCGCCTGATGATCCGGCGGACAGCACTGCGCTGTCCGCTTTTTTTATGCCCTTAACGGGCGTCGATCACTACCCACATCGGGCCCTGGCCCACGGCATAGCGGCCAACATCGCGCAACAATCCCTGCGCCCCTTCGATAGCATGAACCGAAATATGGTGCGATTTCTGTCCGGCGGCGATCAGGAACTTCCCGCTGTGATCGATATTAAATCCACGCGGCTGGGTTTCAGTTGGGTGGAAACCTTCCACTGCCAGTACGCTACCATCTTCCGATACGCTGAATACCGTCACGATGCTGGCGGTACGATCGCAGGTGTATAAGTGGCGGCCATCCGGGGTGATATGAATATCCGCAGCCCAACGGGTGTCGGCAAAATCCGGCGGCATGATATCCAGCGTCTGGATGCACTCGATTTTGCCATTGGGAGAATTCAGCGCCCACACGTCCACGGTGCCGTTCAGTTCATTGACGCTGTACGCAAACTGATGGTTAGGATGGAAAGCCATATGGCGCGGACCTGCGCCTTCTACCGTGGTCAGTTCCGCCGGGGTTTGCGCGACCAGCTTGCCGTCATCGCTCACCGTAAACAGGCAGATGCGATCCTGCTTCAGGGCTGGCACCAGCAGGGTGCGGTTATCCGGGGAAATATTGGCCGAGTGGCAACCATCCAGCCCTTCAACCACATCCACCACCTTGCCAGGGATGCCATCATTGAGCGGCGTCACGCTGACACAGCCCGCGCCGTAAGAGCCGCTGAACAGGAATTTGCCCTGATGATCGGTGGAAATATGGGTCGGGCTGCCCGGCAGCGCGGCTTCCGCTTCAAAGGTCAATGTACCCTCGTCCGGGGAAATACGGTAGGTTATAACGCGAAATTCAGGACGCACGCCAACGTAGAGATAACGCTTGTCGGGGCTGATCACCATCGGCTGCACCTGGCCTGGTACATCGACCACCTGCAACAGCGTGAGCTCGCCCGTTGGATTAAGACGCCAGACGTGGATCTGCTGGCTTTCCGGGCTGGCGGTATAAACGGTTTGTTTCATGAATACTCCTTTCCTCACGTGAGCGTTAAGTCTTCAAAAGGGTAGCGCGTTTTAACGCGATGTGCCGAAGGCGAAACGGTGATTTTGACCCGAGGCGGATGCGGTGTACCATCAACCGCACATTTCGGAACAATACATAACGGGAATCTGCCCATGCGCTATCGTGTCATCGCCCTTGATTTAGATGGAACCCTGCTTACGCCGCAAAAGACCATTTTGCCGGAATCGCTCGAGGCGATAAAACGGGCGCGCGAAGCGGGATATCAGGTGCTGATTGTGACCGGTCGCCATCATGTCGCCATTCATCCTTTTTATCAGGCGCTGGCGCTGGATACACCTGCTATTTGTTGCAATGGCACTTATTTGTATGATTATCATGCAAAAAATGTCATTTCTTCCAGTCCCATGCCCGCCCCGCAAGCACAAGAGTTAATTGATTTACTGGAAACTCATCAGATTCACGGACTGATGTACGTGGATGACGCGATGCTGTATCAGTTGCCGACCGGCCATGTTTTGCGTACGGAAAACTGGGCACGCAGCCTGCCCGCCCACCAGCGTCCGGTCTTTTTACAGGTGCCTTCCCTGCGTGACGCTGCGTCTCAGGCCAACGCCATCTGGAAATTCGCCCTCACCGACGAAAATATCGACCGTCTGCATGAAGTGGTGGCGCACATTGAAAAAGCGTTCGGCTTCGCCTGCGAATGGTCGTGGCACGACCAGGTGGACGTGGCGCTGGCAGGCAACAGCAAAGGCAACCGGCTGGCGGAATGGTTGGCCTCACAGGGCATGACCATGCAGGATGTGGTGGCGTTTGGTGATAACTATAACGATTTAAGTATGCTGGAACGCGCCGGCCTCGGCATCGCCATGGGCAATGCCGATCGGGCCATTCAGGATCGCGTCAGTACGGTGATTGGTCCTAATACCGAGCCGAGCATCGCCAACGCGATCTATCAGTATCTGCTGTGATCAGGCGGCAATCGACACGCTTTTAATCTGCGCGTAAAGCCACTGGCCCGGTTTGATACTCAGTTCATCCCGCGCCCAGGGGCTGATACGCGCCCACAGGGTCCGGGTGCCGATATCCAGTTGCACTTCCACCTGGCCATCATCATCCAGCAGATTAACCACTTTCGCCCGCAAGACGTTTCGGATGCTGCTGTTGAGCGGTGGCTGCAGCACCAGCGAGACATCTGAGGCCTGAATGCGGATCCGCAGCGCCGACTGCAGGGGCTTATCAATGCGGTTAACCCATATATGCTGATCGCCAAGCGCCAGCGCGGTCATGGCGTAATGGGGATGGTGCTCCAGTACGCTCACGCGCAGTACGCTGCTTTGCTGCTCGCGCGGCAGCCAGGGATGCATAACAGGGCTGCTCCATACCGATTCCAGACTGCCGAACGCTTTCACGCCGCCGTTATCCAGCACCAGCACGTTATCAGCAAGCTGGACAATCTCTTCCAGCGAGTGGCTCACATACAGCATAGGGGTTTGAATTTCCCGCGCCAGCCGCTGGAGATACGCCAGCAGTTCGCGCTTACGCGGAATATCCAGCGATGCCAGCGGTTCGTCCAGGAGCAGCAGTTCCGGCGCAGTTAACAGCGCCCGGCCAATGGCCACACGCTGCTTTTCCCCGCCGGACAGCGAACCGGGAAGCCGGTTCAGTAGAGGTTCAATACCTAACAGCGCCACCAGTTTATCGAACTGCCCTGACATAGACTTCGCCATGCCGTAGCGCAGGTTGCCGCTGACTTTGTAATGCGGGAAAAGCCGCGCGTCCTGGAAGACGTAGCCAACCCGGCGCTTTTCAGGCGGCAGAAAAATGTGTTGTTCCGCATCGCTGAGAACCCGATCGTTAAGGACGATGCGTCCGGAGTCCGGGCGGGTCAGGCCGCTGATGGCGTTAATCAGTGACGTTTTACCCGCCCCAGAGACGCCAAATATCGCCGTTACGCCCTGCCCCGGCAGGTTCTCGTTTATATTCAGATGGTGATTGCCCAGCGTCTGGCGAAAATTGAGTTCCAGCATGATCAGTTCCCCATTCGCTTACGGCTGATTCGGGCAAGCCACTCGGCTACCATCAAGGACATCACCGCCAGCACGATGGAAATCAGGCATAACCGTGCCGCCGCGCTTTCGCCGCCCGGCGTCTGGATCAGGGTATACATGGCTGAGGGAATGGTGCGGGTTTCGCCCGGGATGTTGGATACGAAAGTGATGGTCGCGCCAAATTCTCCCAATGAACGGGCGAACGCCAGTACAGTACCGGCAATAATGCCGGGGAGCGTCAGCGGCAAGGTAATGGTTAAAAACACCCGCCAGCGCCCAGCCCCAAGCGTACGCGCCGCCTGCTCCAGCTTTAAATCTACCGCTTCCAGCGCCAGGCGAATTGCGCGGACCATCAGCGGAAAAGACATGACGCCTGCGGCCAGTACGGCCCCGCGCCAGCTAAAGGCAAACGTGATGCCGAACCAGTCGTAGAGCCAGCTGCCGATGATGCCGCGCCGTCCCATTGCCACCAGCAATAAATAGCCGACCACGACGGGCGGGAGCACCAGCGGTAGATGGATCAGGCTGTCAAACAGCGATTTGCCCGGGAAGGTGCATCGCACCAGCACCCAGGCACAGAGGATCCCGAAGGGCAAACTGATTAATACTGCAATCGATGAGACTTTGAGGCTCAGCAACACGGCCTGCCATTCGGGTTCCGTTAAGATCATTAGTGAGTCGTGAATCCGTATTGTTTAAAAATCGCCGCAGCCTGCGGCCCTTGCAGATAATCGTAAAATGCCGTGACCTGCGCATTATGATGCCCGTCGACTATCGCCATCGGGTATTCCACTTTCTTGTGCGAGCCTTCCGGGAAAGTGCCGACAACCTTTACACCTTTGCTCGCCACCGCGTCAGAACCATAGACGATACCCAGCGGCGCTTCATGACGCTCAACCAGCGCCAGCGCGCCGCGAACATCTTCAGCCGGGGCCAGGCTCGGGCTGACTTTATCCCACGCGCCGAGTTTTTGCAGCGCCTCTTTGGCATAAATGCCAGCCGGTACGTGTTCCGGATCGCCCACCGCCAGACGTCCACCTTTTAACAGGCTCTGCCAGTCGGTTTTATCGTTAATGGTAATATCACCCTGTTTACTCTCTTTTGGCGCGATCACCACCAGGCTGTTACCCAGCAGCGTTTTCCGGCTCGCGGCATCAATGGACTTTTTCTCGTTGGCGTAATCCATCCACTTCTGGTCGGCGGAAATAAACAGATCCGCAGGCGCACCGGCTTCGATTTGCCGCGCCAGCGTCGACGAGGACGCGAAAGAAGAGACCACGTCCACCTGTTTCTCTTTTTTATACCGGGCCGCGATATCCTGCATCGCGTTGGTCAGGGACGCCGCTGCAAAGACCGTGATCTTTCCGTCAGCTGCCAGAGCCTGAGCCGCCAGACCGCAGGACAGCGCAATCACTGCCGTCAATTGAAACCATTTTTTAGCCATGTGCTTCTCCATTGAGCATCGTTATGTAATCGACAATATAACGGTGCACATCAGATTTTCATAGCATTAATCGGCAAAACGAGGAGGGACTTGAGAGCAAAACGCCCGGATAAACCGGGCGCTGAGGAATCAGTGTTGCTGTTTTGAGCGGTCTTTATGACCAACAGAGGAGAAGACGTTAAAGACTTCACCCAGGCCATAAATCAAACCCAGGATGATGGCCATCACCACGGGCACCATGATTACGGCAAATACCAGACTTTTCAACAACTCTAACATGGTAGCCTCCAGATTACAGGGAGCGTTATTTTAACCGCCCTCATAAAAAACGCACTCTCCTTTTTGTGCCATTTGCGTCGCCGCCTGGCTTTCAGTCACAATACCCTTTTCTCAAGGAGCCGGTCATGCAAGCGGAAATTCTACTCACTCTTAAACTCCAGCAACGCCTGTTTGCCGATCCAAGACGTATCGCACTGCTTAAACAAATAGAGCATACCGGTTCAATTAGCCAGGGCGCTAAGCTTGCTAACATTAGCTACAAAAGCGCCTGGGACGCCATTAATGAGATGAACCAGTTGAGCGAACAGCCGCTGGTAGACCGGGCGACCGGCGGCAAAGGCGGCGGCGGCGCGAGCGTCACCCACTACGGTAAACGCCTGATCCAGCTTTACGATTTGCTGGGGCAAATCCAGCAAAAAGCCTTTGATGTGCTGAGCGATGACAGCCTGCCGTTAGACAGCCTGCTGGCGGCGATATCGCGGTTTTCCTTGCAAACCAGCGCCCGCAATCAGTGGTTCGGCACTATCACCCAACGCGATCGTCACTCGGTGCAGGAGCATATCACCGTGCTGCTGGCGGATGGCGTTACCAGGCTAAATGCCGCGCTCACCTCGCAAAGCGCGGAGCGCCTTGGGCTGGACAAGGGCCGGGAAGTCCTGATTTTGTTAAAAGCGCCCTGGGTGCAGATAACCCGCGATGCGCGCCAGGCTGCGGATGCGGATAATCAGTTACGAGGCGTAATTAGCGAAATTCAGCACGCAGCCGATCACAGTGAAGTGGTCGTGACCGTCGCGGGCGGGCAACGGGTCTGCGCCACCCTGACCGCTGAACAGACTGCCGCTCTTAATCCAGAAGAAGGTGCTGAGGTTACAGCATTTTTTAATGCCGATTCGCTGATTGTCGCCACGCTCTGCTAAAACACGGAGTCCGGTTGACAATTCCGGGCGCGCGACGTATCCCTGAAGCCTGTTTGCTGCAAAAAATGGGATAACACATGTCAGTATTGCATATTTCGCAAGGCACGTTTCGCCTTAGCGATACGCGCACATTACAGCTTGCCGATTTAACCCTCCAGTCCGGTGAAAGCTGGGCATTCGTCGGCGCAAACGGCAGCGGCAAATCGGCCCTGGCGCGGGCGCTGGCGGGTGAGCTGACGCAGTTAAAAGGCCAGCGCGACTGTAGCTTCCAGCGTATCGCGCGCCTGTCATTTGAACAGCTGCAACAGTTGGTCAGCGAAGAGTGGCAACGCAACAACACCGATTTGCTCGGGCCTGGCGAAGAGGACACCGGGCGTACCACGGCGGAAATCATCCAGGAAACGGTTCACGATCCCGCACGCTGTCACGCGCTGGCAGAACGGTTTGGCATTACCTCGCTGCTGACCCGGCGGTTTAAATACCTTTCCACTGGCGAAACCCGCAAAACGCTGCTGTGCCAGGCACTAATGCCCGATCCCGATCTGTTGATTCTGGATGAACCGTTCGACGGACTGGATGTGCATTCCCGGGGGCAGCTCGCGCAATTACTGGGGCAGCTTCACGAGGAAGGGCATACGCTGGCGCTGGTGCTTAACCGCTTCGATGAAATCCCGGATTTTGTCGAACACGCGGGGGTGCTGGCGGATTGCGTCCTGACTCACGTCGGCAAAAAAGAGCAATTACTGGAAGAGGCGCTCATCGCTCAGCTGGCCCATAGTGAAAAGCTGGCCGGGACCACGCTGCCTGAACCGGACGTGATTACCCCAGTGACGCTGGCCCCTGATGAACCCCGTATCGTGCTGCGCAACGGTGTCGTTTCGTATAACGACCGCCCTATCCTCCATCAACTGAGCTGGACGGTGAATCCGGGCGAGCACTGGCAAATCGTCGGGCCAAATGGCGCGGGCAAATCAACGCTGCTGAGTTTGATTACCGGCGACCATCCGCAGGGCTACAGCAACGATCTGACGCTGTTTGGCCGCCGCCGCGGCAGTGGCGAAACTATCTGGGACATTAAAAAACATATCGGCTACGTCAGCAGCAGCCTCCATCTTGATTACCGGGTGAGCACCACGGTGCGCAATGTGATTCTGTCTGGCTATTTCGATTCCATTGGCATTTACCAGGCGGTGTCGGACCGTCAGCGCAAACTCACCCGCCAGTGGCTGGATATTCTGGGCATCAGCGACAGCGTGGCCGATGCACCCTTCCAGAGTCTTTCCTGGGGCCAACAGCGGCTGGCGTTAATCGCCCGCGCTCTGGTTAAACACCCTACTCTGCTGATACTTGATGAACCCCTGCAAGGGCTGGATCCGCTAAACCGACAGCTGGTGCGCCGCTTTGTCGATGTCCTGATTAATGAAGGCTCAACCCAATTGTTGTTTGTGTCTCACCATGCAGAAGATGCGCCGGACTGTATTACCCATCGTCTGACCTTTGTGCCGGAAAATGACCGTTATCATTATCAGTTTGACGTACTGAAGCGCTAGCCGCCCGGGCGCCTGGCGCGCCCATTTTCAGACTAGCCGCAACATCACTTCACTAACCCTCTGTTATTCTATGTTTTTATGCCTGTACAGGTGGCGGACGCAAACTGGTGTAACCGATTCCACTATTTTATCCGATATCACAGTTTCCTGCCGTCTGTTATGCTATGTTTAACACATACCATAAGCGTAATGGAGCAAAACATGAGAGTTTTGGTAACAGGTGGTAGCGGTTACATAGGCAGTCATACCTGCGTTCAACTGCTGCAAAATGGCCATGACGTCATCATCCTTGATAATTTGTGCAACAGTAAACGCAGCGTGTTACCGGTGATTGCCACCCTTGGCGGTAAACAGCCGCTGTTTATTGAAGGGGATATTCGTAACGAAACGCTGATAACCGAAATCCTGCACGATCACGCCATCGACACGGTGATCCATTTTGCCGGGCTAAAAGCCGTGGGCGAATCGGTCACCAGGCCTCTCGAATATTACGATAATAACGTCAACGGAACGTTGCGCCTGATTTCCGCCATGCGCGCCGCCAACGTCACGAATTTCATTTTTAGCTCGTCCGCCACGGTGTACGGCGATCAGCCGAAGATCCCTTATGTTGAGAGTTTCCCTACCGGTACGCCGCAAAGCCCGTATGGCAAAAGCAAGCTGATGGTGGAACAAATCCTTACCGATCTGCAAAAAGCCAACCCGCAATGGAGCATTGCGCTGCTGCGTTATTTCAACCCCGGTCGGCGCGCATCCGTCAGGCGACATGGGCGAAGATCCGCAGGGTATTCCGAATAACCTGATGCCGTATATCGCTCAGGTCGCGGTAGGCCGCCGTGAGTCGCTGGCGATTTTCGGCAATGATTATCCGACTGAAGACGGCACGGGCGTGCGCGACTATATCCACGTCATGGACCTGGCCGACGGTCATGTCGCCGCGATGCAGCAGCTGGCAGACAAACCCGGCGTGCATATTTATAACCTGGGTGCTGGTGTCGGCAGCAGCGTACTGGATGTGGTCAATGCCTTCAGCAAAGCCTGTGGCAAGCCGGTGAATTACCACTTCGCTCCGCGTCGTGACGGGGATCTCCCTGCCTACTGGGCGGACGCCAGCAAAGCGGATAAAGAACTGAACTGGCGCGTGACGCGCACGCTGGATGAAATGGCGCAGGATACGTGGCGCTGGCAGTCACGTCACCCTCAGGGTTACAAAGATTAAGGAACAATGATGGAAAAGTTTAACCCGGTCGATCATCCACATCGTCGTTATAACCCCCTTACCGGGCAATGGATTCTGGTTTCGCCGCACCGGGCTAAACGCCCGTGGCAGGGCGCGCAGGAAACCCCATCCAATACGGTGCTGCCGTCCCACGATCCCGATTGCTTCCTGTGCCCGGGCAATGTGCGCGTTACGGGCGATACCAACCCGGCCTACACCGGCACCTATGTATTTACCAATGATTTTGCGGCGCTGATGACCGACACGCCGGACGCGCCGGAAACGCAGGATCCGCTGATGCGCCTTGAGAGCGCGCGCGGCACCAGCCGCGTGATCTGCTTCTCGCCGGATCACAGTAAAACGCTGCCGGAACTTACGTTGCCGGCGCTGGAAGAGGTGGTAAGCACCTGGCAGACCCAGACGGAAGAACTGGGCCGCACTTACCCGTGGGTGCAGGTGTTTGAAAACAAAGGCGCGGCGATGGGTTGCTCCAACCCGCATCCGCACGGACAAGTGTGGGCCAACAACTTCCTGCCGAACGAAGCCGCACGGGAAGACACGCTTCAGCGTGATTACTTTGCCGCGCACGGCAGCCCCATGCTGCTGGATTACGTCCAGCGCGAACTGGCGGATGGTAGCCGCACCGTCGTGGAAACGGAGCACTGGCTGGCGGTAGTGCCCTACTGGGCCGCCTGGCCGTTTGAAACGCTGCTGCTGCCCAAAGCGCATGTGACGCGCATGACTGAACTGGACGAGGCGCAACGCCGTGATCTGGCACTGGCGCTTAAGAAACTGACCAGCCGTTATGACAACCTGTTTACCTGCTCCTTCCCTTATTCCATGGGATGGCATGGCGCGCCGTTTACTGAAGACGATCCGACGCCCTGGCAGTTGCATGCCCATTTCTACCCGCCGTTGCTGCGTTCAGCCACGGTGCGCAAATTCATGGTGGGCTACGAAATGCTGGCCGAAACACAGCGCGACTTAACTGCTGAGCAAGCTGCCGAGCGCCTGCGCGCGGTAAGCGACATCCATTTTCGCGAGTCCGGAGAATAATAATGAGTCTGAAAGATACCACCCAGTCCCTGTTTGCTGACACGTTCGGCTACCCTGCCACCCACACCATTCAGGCGCCCGGGCGCGTTAACCTGATTGGCGAGCACACCGACTACAACGACGGTTTCGTGCTCCCGTGCGCAATTGATTATCAAACCGTGATTAGCTGCGCGGCGCGTGATGACCGTACGGTGCGGGTTATCGCCGCTGATTACGACAATCAAACCGACGAGTTTTCCCTTGATGCACCAATCCTCAGCCATGACTCTCAGCAATGGTCGAACTATGTACGCGGCGTGGTGAAACACCTGCAACAGCGCAACGCCAGTTTTGGCGGCGCGGATCTGGTGATCAGCGGCAATGTTCCCCAGGGCGCCAGGCTTAAGCTCGTCGGCTTCGCTGGAAGTGGCCGTCGGCACCGTGTTCCAGCAGCTTTACCATTTACCGCTGGACGGCGCGCAGATCGCCCTGAACGGTCAGGAAGCGGAGAACCAGTTCGTCGGCTGTAACTGCGGCATTATGGATCAGCTTATTTCCGCGCTGGGTAAAAAGGATCATGCCCTGCTCATCGACTGCCGGTCGCTGGGGACCAAAGCAGTACCCATGCCGGAAGGCGTGGCTGTGGTGATCATCAACAGTAATTTCAAGCGCACCCTGGTGGGCAGCGAATACAACACCCGTCGCGAACAGTGTGAAACCGGCGCCCGTTTCTTTACTCAGAAAGCACTGCGCGATGTGAAGCTGGAGCAGTTTAACGCCGTGGCGCATGAACTGGACCCGGTAGTCGCGAAACGCGTGCGTCATGTGCTGACCGAAAACGCGCGTACCGTTGAAGCGGCGGACGCGCTGGCGAAGGGCGACCTGACACGCATGGGCGTGTTGATGGCGGAATCTCATGCCTCCATGCGTGACGACTTTGAAATTACCGTACCGCAGATCGATACACTGGTTGAGATTGTTAAACAGGTGATTGGCGACCAGGGCGGCGTACGTATGACCGGCGGCGGGTTTTGGCGGTTGTATCGTCGCTCTGATGCCAGATGCCCTCGTACCGGCAGTGAAAGAGGCCGTTGCCAGCCAGTACGAAGCCAAAACGGGCATCAAAGAAACATTTATGTGTGTAAAGCGTCAGAAGGAGCCGGACAGTGTTAAGAGAAACCACGGCGTTAGCCCCTGACGGGCTGCCGTATCGACTCACCACGCTGCGTAACAACGCCGGAATGGTGGTCTGTTTGATGGACTGGGGCGCGACGTTGCTCTCCGCGCGCGTGCCAATGCCTGACGGAACAGTGCGGGAAACCCTGCTGGGTTGCCCTTCACCCGAGGAGTGGCAGAACCAGACCGCATTCCTGGGCGCCAGCATTGGCCGTTACGCCAACCGAATCGCAAAATCGACCTTTATGCTGGACGGTGAGACCGTTTCGCTCACGCCAAGCCAGGGCGAGAATCAACTGCACGGCGGGCCGGAAGGCTTTGATAAACGCCGCTGGCTGATTGAACGTCAGAATGAATCGGAAGTGGTGTACACCCTCACCTCGCCGGATGGCGATCAGGGCTTCCCGGGTGAAGCGCGAGCCTGGGCGCACTATACGCTGACCGAAGACAATCAACTCGTGATTGAGTATCGCGCCACGGTGGACAAGCCCTGCCCGGTCAATTTGACCAACCACGCATACTTCAACCTTGATGGTTCGCAGGGCGACGTACGTAATCACCGTTTACAGCTTTTCGCCGATGCGTACCTGCCGGTCGATAACATGGGTATTCCCTCGCGGGACCTGACAAAAGTGGCACTCACCAGCTTCGATTTTCGTCAGCCGAAAATCATTGCTCAGGAGTTTATGAGTGATGCCGACCAGCAGCAGGTAAAAGGCTACGATCACGCCTTTTTACTTCAGGCTAAAGGCGACCTCACAAAACCTGCTGCCCATCTGTGGTCAAGCGATGAAAAACTGCAAATGACGGTGTACACCACGGCTCCGGCTTTACAGTTTTATTCGGGTAATTTCCTGGAAGGCACCCCGGCCCGTGAACAGGGTCATTACTCCGCCTGGCAAGGGCTGGCGCTGGAAAGCGAGTTTTTGCCGGACAGTCCGAACCATCCGGAGTGGCCGCAACCTGATTGCGTCCTGCGGCCCGGTCAGGAATACCGTAGCGTCACGATTTATCATTTCCTGGCGCAGTAATTATCAGGCCCTCCCTCCGGAGGGCTTTTTTTCACCATGTCGCTGAATATCTGACCTTTGCAAGACAAAATTACAACTGTGTTTTCACATCCGCCTTACACTTCGTCACTATTTTCGCTATGTTAGAGAATTAGCATTGCCGCTGGCGAGAGCCCGGCAATATAATGATTATTGTTATCATTTAATCCCAGGCTTATGAAGGAGTAAATCTATGGCTGTTACTAAGCTGGTACTGGTTCGTCACGGTGAAAGTCAGTGGAACAACGAAAACCGCTTCACCGGTTGGTATGACGTTGACCTGTCTGAAAAAGGCGTAGGCGAAGCGAAAGCGGCAGGTAAACTGCTGAAAGGTGAAGGCTTTAGCTTTGATTTTGCTTATACCTCTGTGCTGAAACGTGCCATCCACACGCTGTGGAACATTCTGGATGAGCTGGACCAGGCGTGGTTGCCGGTTGAGAAATCCTGGAAACTGAACGAACGCCACTACGGTGCGTTGCAGGGCCTGAACAAAGCCGAAACGGCTGAGAAATACGGTGACGAGCAGGTTAAGCAGTGGCGTCGCGGCTTCGCGGTAACCCCGCCGGAACTGACCCGTGACGACGAACGTTACCCGGGCCACGATCCGCGCTACGCGAAACTGACCGAGAAAGAGCTGCCGCTGACGGAAAGCCTGGCGCTGACCATCGATCGCGTGATCCCTTACTGGAATGACGCGATTCTGCCGCGCCTGAAAAGCGGTGAGCGCGTAATCATTGCCGCGCACGGCAACTCCCTGCGCGCGCTGGTGAAATACCTCGACAACATGAGCGAAGAAGAGATCCTCGAACTGAACATCCCGACTGGCGTACCGCTGGTGTACGAGTTCGATGAAAACTTCAAACCGATCAAACACTACTATCTGGGTAACGCTGACGAAATCGCTGCGAAAGCTGCAGCCGTTGCGAACCAGGGCAAAGCGAAATAATTCGCTGCTGAAAACAAAAAAGGCGTAGTTGCAACCACGCCTTTTTTTATTCCTGCGATTCGCTTATGCGCGACGCGCTTTCACCGCTGCAGCAAGTTGATTCAGCAGCGTTTCGGTGTCTTCCCAACCGATGCAGGCATCTGTCACGCTCTTGCCGTACACCAGCGGCTCGCCGCTTTCAAGACTCTGATTGCCCTCAACCAGATGGCTTTCAATCATCACGCCCATGATCGCTTTTTCACCGCTGGCGATCTGCTGGCATACATCAGCGCCGACATCCATCTGCTTCTGGAATTGCTTACTGGAATTGGCATGACTGAAATCGATCATCACCTGCGGCGTCAGACCCGCTTTGATAAGTCCCGTTTTGACGTCTGCAACGTGGGCTGCGCTGTAGTTAGGCTCTTTGCCACCACGCAAAATAATGTGGCAGTCGCCGTTGCCGCTGGTACTGACAATCGCCGAGTGGCCCCATTTGGTCACCGACAGGAAGCAGTGCGGCGCGCTGGCGGCATTAATGGCGTCAATGGCGACTTTAATCGTGCCGTCGGTGCCATTTTTAAAACCGACCGGGCAGGAAAGACCGGAAGCCAGTTCGCGGTGCACCTGAGACTCGGTGGTACGCGCGCCGATGGCGCCCCAGCTCATCAAATCGGCAAGGTATTGCGGGGTGATCATATCCAGGAATTCACCCGCAGCCGGCAGGCCGGAATGGTTGATATCCAGCAGCAGCTTCCGGGCAATGCGCAGGCCGTCGTTAATCTGGAACGAGTTATCCATATGCGGATCGTTGATCAATCCTTTCCAGCCCACAGTGGTACGCGGCTTTTCAAAATAGACGCGCATCACGACTTCAAGTTCACCCTTCAGGCTTTCGCGCAGTGCCAGCAGACGGGAGGCGTACTCTTTCGCCGCTTCGGGATCGTGAATGGAGCATGGCCCGATGACCACCAGCAGGCGATCGTCCTGCCCTTTCAGGATCTGGTGAATAGCCTGACGGGATTGAGAAACAGTTTTAGCGGCTTTCTCCGTGGCGGGGAATTTTTCTAACAACGCAACAGGGGGCAACAGCTCATTGATGGTATTGATTCGTAAGTCGTCGTTCTGATAATTCATGATCTTTCCAGTGCGGCCAATCTATTTTGAGTAAGTGCAATCCCTTCAATCTATCTTGTCGCGCCGGAAGTGTAAACGCGCTTTTACACTTCGAACAGATAATTCCTGGAAATAACCTTAAAAGCGCCAGAAAGTAGCGAAAAGCACGATCGAGTCTACAATTTTTAATTGTAACCACTCTGTATATGCACTTTTACGAAATTGCATGCTGACTTATGCCTTGACGGCATGCTTTTTAACTCATCTTCAGATTATAAGCAGCACAATCTGACGTCACGCTGGAAATCGCCTTCCGGCAACTATGACTAAAACAGGAGCATGACGATGAACAAACTGACTGCATTACTTCTTAGCGCAACGCTCTCTTTAGCCAGTGGTGCGGCCCTGGCCGCTGATACGTCTAACAACTCGACGGACAATAATGGCCCGGCAAACGCTGCTGCCAACGCTGGCGTAGGCACCCCTGACGCTGTGCAAAACACTGCGCCGAAAGATGTTAACAATAACGACATCAATACCGGCAATATGAATAACGCTGGTACGACTGGCACCAATACCGGTACAGGCGCAGGCACGGGTACCAGCACTGGCACCATGATGAACTCGGGTTCATCCAGCTCAACCAATATGAATAGTGCAACCTCATCCGGCCCGCAGTCTGCCGATGAAATTCATAAAAACACCCAGTGTAAAGAAGGTAAATGCCCGGACGTCAACGAGAAAGTTGAAACCCACCAGGGCAGCGGTAAAGTTAATCCGAATACCGACGGCACCACGCACTAATTCAAACTTTTTAATACAAAGGAGAGCATACGCTCTCCTTTATTTTTTGGTAATTTAGCCTGATAACTCATGGACGCTCACACTCAGGTTGTTTATGGCTCATTCACACTCCCACTCGTCCGACAGCCACGCTAACAGCAAAAGGCTACTCGCGGCATTTATTGTTACCGCCACGTTTATGGTGCTTGAAGTCGTCGGCGGCTTAATTTCAGGTTCCCTCGCGCTGCTGGCTGATGCCGGTCATATGCTTACTGATGCAGCGGCATTGCTGTTTGCGTTTCTGGCGGTTTATTTTGCCCGTCGCCCTCCTACGGCACGTCAAACATTCGGCTGGCTACGTCTGACTACGCTCGCCGCTTTTGTGAACGCTATTGCGCTCGTGGTGATTACCGTCGTGATTGTGTGGGAAGCGTTTATCCGCTTCTTCAACCCGCAACCCGTCGGCGGTAAGACAATGATGGTGATTGCCGTTGCCGGGCTGATAGCCAATTTACTGGCGTTCTGGATCCTGCATAGCGGAAGCGGCGAAAAGAATATGAATGTGCGGGCGGCGGCGCTGCACGTGCTGGGGGATTTGCTGGGTTCCGTAGGGGCCATTATCGCTGCGATAGTGATCCTGTGGACCGGCTGGACACCTGTCGATCCTATTTTATCGGTGCTGGTGTCGGCTCTGGTATTGCGGAGTGCATGGCGCCTGCTCAAGGAAAGCGTCAATGAGTTGCTGGAAGGAGCCCCTTCCTCGCTGGACGTTGCGGCGCTGAAACGCAATCTGAGCCGTTCGATTCCTGAAGTGCGCGATGTCCATCATGTGCATGTCTGGCTGGTTGGCGAAAAGCCGGTCATGACGCTGCATGTTCAGGTCATACCGCCTCACGATCACGACGCGCTGTTAGGGCGTATCCAGCATTTCCTTGAGCACGAATACCAGGTCGGACACGCCACCATACAGATGGAATACCAGCCCTGTAGCGGGCTGGATTGCCATCTTTACCAGTCAACGCCCCAGGGGCATCACCATCATCATTAACCGAGCGCCCGTGAGCCATGCTCGCGGGCCGCTTTGATCCACATCCGGCTGCCGTTAAGTGCAATAAAGGTCAGGATGAGATATTCCAGCGACATCGCCAGTACGCCCTGCAGCGCGAAGATGACCACGCTGATTACGTTAATAATCACCCACAACAGCCAGTTTTCTACGTATTTGCGGGTCATCAGGATCATCGCCACAACAGACAACACCATCATGCAGGAGTCCCAGAAGGGGAAAGCGTCCGGCTGGAGTTCCGGCTGGGTCACATTAAGCCCCAGCGTCTGCATGATGGAAACGGCGATGCGCGTCAGGAAGCTAAAGACCGGATCGATATAGAATGTCATGAAGCCAATCGCAATTGCGCAGGCTGCCAGCCAACCAATGGCTTTCGGCAGCGGCAACCAGCGGATCTTCAGCAGCGCCTCGTTATTATTATTTTGCCGGGACCACGCGTACCATCCGTAAATATTGGCGACGAAGAAAAACAGCTGTAACAACAGGCTGGCGTACAGCTGGATCTGGAAAAAAATCACCGCAAACAACGTGACGTTAATCAGGCCAAAGAAGTAGTTAATAATTTTTTCAAGGCTGGCCAGCCAGATACACAGCAGCCCGGCGACGGTGCCAATCGCCTCAATCCATGACAATGAATACCCGCCTGTTCCAATCGGTATGTGGACCAGGATGTTCTGTACGCTAAAAAAATCCATATTATCCCCTGAGCGTAATGTGTAACGCGACGTACGTTATTGAGTATTAACGACGAAGTGTAGCCGCAAAATCCAACATGCGGTTAAGCGGCACCAGAGCCCGCTCACGGAGCGCGGCATCCACATGGATCTCATGGGCGTCCCCACCGGCTTCCAGCCCCTCAGCAATGGCTTTTAGGCCGTTCATCGCCATCCACGGACAATGCGCGCAGCTGCGGCAGGTTGCCCCTTCTCCTGCGGTCGGTGCTTCAAGCAGCTCTTTATCCGGACACGCTTGCTGCATTTTGTAAAAAATGCCGCGATCGGTAGCAACAATAAGCTGGGGATGCGGCAACGTTTTCGCAGCTGCAATCAGTTGACTGGTAGAGCCTACCGCATCCGCCATATCAACAATCGCCTGCGGCGACTCCGGATGGACCAGCACGGCCGCTTGTGGATACAGCGCTTTCATCCGCGCCAGCGCCTGGGTTTTAAACTCATCATGCACAATGCAGGCGCCCTGCCAGCACAGCACATCCGCACCGGTCTGCTTTTGTACGTAATGACCAAGATGGCGATCCGGCGCCCAGATAATTTCTCGCCAAGGCTGTCGAGATGTTCAATAAGTTCAACCGCAATGCTGGATGTCACTACCCAGTCGGCGCGTGCTTTTACTGCCGCAGACGTATTGGCGTAAACCACGACCGTGCGGTCAGGATGCGCATCGCAAAATGCACTGAACTCCTCAATGGGGCAACCCAAATCCAGTGAGCATTCTGCTTCTAACGTCGGCATTAAAATGGTTTTTTCCGGGCTGAGGATTTTGGCAGTTTCACCCATAAAACGTACCCCGGCGACCAGCAGCGTAGAGGCCGGATTATTTGCGCCAAAGCGGGCCATTTCCAGTGAATCGGAAATGCAGCCACCGGTTTCTTCGGCCAGTGCCTGGATTTCAGGATCGGTGTAGTAGTGCGCCACCATCACTGCATTGCGCTCTTTGAGCAAGCGCTTGATTTCTCTTTATAGAACGTCTTCTCGTCATCGCTAAGCGGGCGCGGCTTCGGCGGAAACGGATAAATAGCATCTTCAGGTCTAAACATTACGCTCATCATGCAATCTCGTTTTGCTGGCTGAACCAATTTACCGGTTAAAAAGCCTGTTTTCTGCGTTAAATAGCAGGATTGTTTTATATGCTAAACAAGATAGCCGATTACGCACCAAAAGTCGTGCTCAAAATACACTGCCTTAAGCCAGTACTGACCGTATTTATTCCGGTTTCAGTTCTACGAAATTCGGGTGATATTTTTCCCCACCATAATTGGGAGGGCGTTTTGGGGTGAATCAGGGGGGTTTAAGAATGTTCTGTATTTCAACCAGTAAACATAAAAGTAACAATTTTGATCGCCCGGGACGAGGCGGCAATTTTGTTTTCATGAAAGCACGGCATTCGCCCGGATTAATGAAAAATATCACAAGGGATCAGAAATAATGAAAAAGGTAGCTCTGGCGGTTTTACTCGCAGGCGGGATGGTAAGCGGCGTCGCTCTGGCGGATGAGCACTCAGTTTCAGTAGGTTATGCGCAGAGCAAAGTACAAGACTTTAAAAACATTCGGGGCGTCAATTTACAGTACCGTTATGAGTGGGATTCGCCAGTTAGCGTAATGGGCTCTTTCACCTATATGAAAGGCGATGATGACCAGAATTACTACCTGTCATCTGACTACATTAACAACCACGTCGAAGCAAAATATTACTCTTTGCTGGTCGGCCCCGCTTTCCGTATTAATGAATATGTGTCGCTTTATGCGTTAGGTGGCGTTGCCCGCACAAAAGCTGACGGCCACACGGTCTGGCACAACGGTGGCGACAACTACGTGGGTCGCGAAACCATTTCCGCTAAATCCACCTCTTTCGCGTACGGCGCAGGGGTAATCTTCAACCCGACGGAAAACCTCTCGTTTAATGTGGGTTACGAAGGCACTCAGGCAGATATCGAAGGCGATCGTGATATCAACGGCTTTAACGTAGGCGTGGGTTACCGCTTCTGATTCCTGCGGCATTAACACAGAAGCAAAAAAGCGCCTTTAGGGCGCTTTTTTACACGGGTGGATCGTGCAGGATGACTCGCCTCGCTCGCCCTTCGGGCCGTCACCGGCTCCGTGCCTCGCTACGTTCGGCCCGAACCTACCGCAGGGATACTCGTCACATTATGTGACTGCTGTGGGCCAACGCTACGTGTTGTTCAAAATTGTTCCCAACAACGTTGTCGAAACTTTATGTCCCGGAAAGCAAAAAAGCGCCTTTAGGGCGCTTTTTTACACTGGTGGGTCGTGCAGGATTCGAACCTGCGACCAATTGATTAAAAGTCAACTGCTCTACCAACTGAGCTAACGACCCTTTCGGGAATAACTACCGCAGATTTTCAGAGTGGTGGGTCGTGCAGGATTCGAACCTGCGACCAATTGATTAAAAGTCAACTGCTCTACCAACTGAGCTAACGACCCATACCGGGTCACATCTGAATGCGGGTAAATCTTCTGAGTCAGCAAGGCTGGCAACAGTAATGGGTGGTTCGTACAGGATGACTCGGCTTTGCCTCGCCCTCTGGGCCGTTGCTGACGCAACGTTATCCTTTACGGTCCAGTATTGCTATCCACTTTAAAGTGGTGGGTCGTGCAGGATTCGAACCTGCGACCAATTGATTAAAAGTCAACTGCTCTACCAACTGAGCTAACGACCCAAGTGGTGGGTGATGACGGGCTCGAACCGCCGACCCCCTCCGTGTAAAGGAGATGCTCTACCAACTGAGCTAATCACCCACTGAGGTGCTGCATGGTGTTTTTGTGGTGGGTCGTGCAGGATGATTCGGCTTCGCCTCGCCCTCTGGGCCGTTGCTGACGCAACGTTATCCTTTACGGTCCAGTAATGCTATCCACTTAGAGTGGTGGGTCGTGCAGGATTCGAACCTGCGACCAATTGATTAAAAGTCAACTGCTCTACCAACTGAGCTAACGACCCACTTTAAGCCACCTCGGGTTAACACCGTATCCCTTGGCAACGGCGGCATATATTACTGATTTCAGATTCAGGCGCAACAAAAATTTCGATAGAGATCACTTAAGTGCTTAAGTTTCACACGGTGAGACCAGAAAAACCGCATTCTGGTCGAACCATGAACTATTGCATTGCACTTAAACGTTTCTGCGCCTGCTTAGCGCCATCAGTATTGGGATACTTACTGATAACCTGCTGATACACCGCTTTTGCTTTTGCGCTATCGCCTTTGTCTTGCATGATCAGGCCCACTTTATACATTGCGTCTGATGCTTTCGGCGATTTTGGGTAATTTTTGACAACTGAAGCGAAGTAAAACGCCGCATCGTCTTTTTTACCCTTGTTGTAATTCAACTGTCCCAGCCAGTAATTGGCATTCGGCAGATAGGTTGAATCCGGGTACTTCTTCACAAAGTTCTGGAATGCCGCGATAGCGTCATCCTGGCGCGACTTATCCTGCACTAATGCGATAGCCGCGTTGTAGTCGGTATTCGCATCACCGCTTTGTACCGGCGCGCCTGACGAGGCCGCTGGCGCATTAGCGGCGCCGTCACCCGATGCTGCCGCGCTATTATTTTGCGCGCCAGTATCGCCCGACTGCGCGGCCGCACCGCCGCTGCTGAGGCTATCCATCTGCAACAACAGCTGCTTTTGACGTTCCACAACCTGGTTCAACTGATACTGGTTTTCCTGAATCTGACCGCGCAGGGAATCAATATCGTTTTGGTTATCGGAAAGTTGCTGCTGGAGCTGCGTTAAAAGCTGACTGTGAGCGTTGGAAATACGCTCTAATTGCGTGACCCGGTCTTCAACCGAGCCTGAGCCGACACTACTGATTGGCGCCTGAGCAAAAGCGGCCCAGGGGGCCGCTATGCCAACCAGTAACGACAGACTCAACAGATGATGTCTGAAGTTACTGCTCATGCGATTCTCTTAGTAAACCAGTACGGCACGACGGTTTTTAGCGTAAGCCGCTTCGTCATGGCCCAGTACTGCCGGTTTCTCTTTACCGTAAGAAACGATGGAGATCTGGTCAGCAGAAACGCCTTTACCCTGCAGGTACATCTTCACGGCATTAGCACGACGCTCGCCCAGGGAGATGTTGTACTCAGGGGTACCACGTTCGTCCGCGTGACCTTCTACGGTGACTTTATAAGACGGGTTGCTACGCAGGAAGTTAGCGTGGGGCATCCAGCATTGCAGCGAAGTCAGAACGGATATCGTATTTATCCAGATCGAAGTAAACGATGTTGTTCTGTTGCAGCTGCTGCATTTGCAGGCGCGCTTGCTCTTCAGAAGACATGTTGCCGTTGCCGTTAGCGTCCATACCAGTGCCGGCGCCGTTCAGCATGCCGCCTTCGCTGCCATCGTTGCTTGCATTCTTGTTAGAAGAACACGCTGCGATTGCCATTACAGGCAGAGCGATCATCAGCCCTTTCAGCACTTTGTTCAGTTGCATTTCTATGATTCCTTTAGTAATCAATTAATTATTATTACAGATACGGCGACCAGGCAGGGAATTTGACCTGTCCATCAGTAGCCGGAAGACGCGCTTTGAAACGCCCATCTGTGGAAACCAGATTCAGCACAGATCCCATCCCCTGAGAAGAGCTGTAGATTACCATCGTGCCGTTAGGTGCCAGACTTGGCGTTTCATCCAGGAACGTAGACGACAGAGTTTGTACGCCGCCCGTTACCAGATCCTGTTTAGCAATGTGCTGAGCGCCACCGTTGGAGCTCACCATCACCATAAATTTACCGTCAAAGCTCACGTCCGCGTCCTGGTTCTGAGAACCTTCCCAGGTTACGCGCTGCGGCGCGCCGCCGTTAACGCTAACTTTATAAACTTGCGGACGGCCTGCCTGGTCAGAGGTATAAGCCAGCGTCTGGCTATCCGGGAACCAGGTCGGTTCTGTGTTGTTGCTGCGACCATCGGTAACCTGGCGGATCTGGCCGGAACCGATATCCATAACGTACAGATTCAGGCTACCGGTTTTGGACAACGCAAACGCCAGCTTAGAACCGTCCGGCGAGAAGGCCGGCGCGCCGTTGTGACGCGGGAATGAGGCTACCTGACGTACAGCGCCGTTGGCCAGCGTCTGGATAACCAGCGCGGAACGTCCGCTTTCGAAGGTGACATAGGCCAGTTTAGAGCCATCCGGAGACCAGGCAGGCGACATCAGCGGCTGCGGTGAACGGTGAACCACGAACTGGTTGTAGCCGTCATAGTCAGACACGCGCAACTCGTACGGGAACTGGCCGCCATTGGTTTGAACCACATAAGCAATACGGGTCCGGAAAGCGCCTTTAATGCCGGTGAGTTTTTCAAACACTTCGTCGCTGGCGGTATGACCCGCGTAACGCAGCCACTGTTTATTCACCTTGTAGGAGTTCTGGGCCAGCACGGTGCCCGGCGCGCCAGAGGTGTCCACCAACTGATATGCCACGGTATAGCTACCGTCGCCATTCGGCGTAACCTGCCCTACTACGACGGCATCGATACCCAGCGCGGTCCAGGCTGCAGGTTGAACTTCCTGCGCGGAACCCGGCTGCTGCGGCAGACGTGAACGATCTAACGGATTGAATTTGCCACTGTTGCGAAGATCCGCTGCGACAATACCACCGATATCTTCAGGCGCAGCGCCCGGGCCTGCCCATTTAAAAGGAGCCACGCCAATCGGACGCGCAGAATCTACCCCCTGGGTAATTTCAATGCGCACTTCTGCATGCAGCACCGCTGCCCACAGCATCAGAAAACTAAATGCTACTCGTAATGCCTGCTTCATCATTTCTCCCTTATCTGGACGCAATGCCCACGATAATTTAGCAGAATGTTAACAAACCCAAAAACACAAGACGACTCAAACACTGATACTTAGCTTAGTGAACTTATCCACGCTTTCACGGGGATAATCATACTAAGGTTTAAAGTCCAGTGGAGCATTTTTAAACACTTCGTAGACATCCTGGCTAGGTGGTTTTGGGATTTTAGCCAGTCTTGCGGCTGCAATAGCCGCCTGACACAGCGCCGGATCACCACCTTCTGATTTGATATCAAGCAATAAGCCGTCAGGCGCCAGTTTCACCCGCAACGTACAGGTTTTTCCGGCAAAAGAAGGATCGTTGTAAAACTTACTTTCGATCGCCGATTTAATTTGCCCGGCATAATTGCTGATATCAGCGCCAGAAGCGCCATTGGATTTATTATTTCCTTTACCTGCGGCAGATGCGGTATTTCCTTTCGCTCCACCCCCGGTTTTCGGCGCATTCTTACCCGAACTCAGGTCGCCGAACAAATCATCAACATCGGAAGCCGCTGCTTTGGCGGCCGCTGCTTTCTCCGCTGCGGCTTTTGCAGCTGCAGCTTTCCTGTCGGCAGCCGCTTTTTCTGCTGCTGCTTTCTTCTCAGCTGCTGCTTTGGCTGCGGCAGCTTTTTCTGCAGCGGCCTTCTCAGCCGCCGCTTTCTCTGCTGCAGCCTGTTTGGCCGCCTCGGCCTGCGCTTTCTTCTCAGCTTCAGCCGCTTTCTTCGCTGCTTCAGCCTGTGCTTTCTTCTCAGCGGCGGCGGCAGCTTTGGCGGCTTCGGCTTCCGCTTTTTTCTTCGCGTCGGCAGCCGCTTTCGCAGCTTCGGCTTCGGCTTGTTTCTTCGCTTCTGCAGCGGCTTTCGCGGCCTCAGCTTCGGCTTGTTTCTTTGCTTCTGCAGCCGCTTTCGCGGCGTCGGCCTGGGCTTTCTTCGCGGCATCAGCTGCGGCTTTGGCTTGCGCTTCCGCCTGGGCTTTTGCGTCGGCTGCGGCTTTTGCCGCGGCTTCCTCGGCCTGCTTCTGCTGTTCCTGTGCGCGTTTGGCCGCTTCTTCCGCTTGCTTCTGCTGTTCTGCCTGCTCGCGGGCGTTTTCCTGCGCCTGCAAACGCTCTTTTTCCAGCTCCTTCAGGCGTTGCTGTTCAGCCGCTTGCTTTTCACGTAACTCTTCGGCTTGTTGCTGGGCCTGCTTTTCACGCTGCTCTGCGGCCTGTTTCGCGCTCGCCTGCTGCTGCTGTTCGCGATTGTACTGCTGCACTACGGCACCGGGATCGACCATAACGGCATCAATAGCCGAACCGCCGCCACCGCCCGCGCTGGCGTCAATGTTTTCATCAAACGAGCTCCAGATGAGTACGGCAATCAATAAGATATGCAGCACCACTGAAATAATGATCGCCCGTTTCAGCTTGTCGTTTTGTTCGGTTGCCTTTGACACTCTCGGTTCCCAAAAACTGTTCGCCTGTTAAGCGGATTGTCAGATTGGCTGCGTCATTAAGCCCACAGACTTAACACCCGCCTGATGCAACAGGTTCAGCGCTTTTATGATCTCATCATAAGGGACATCTTTCGCGCCCCCCGATAAGAAAGACCGTTTTCGGATTCGCCTGGAGACGGCGCTGCGCTTCGGCAATCACCTGCTCCGAGGGCAACTGGTCCATACGATCCTTTTCGACCACCACGCTATACTGCCCTACCCCGGACACTTCGATAATGACCGGTGGATCATCATTGGTGCTCACGGTTTGCGAATCCGTCGCATCCGGCAGATCAACTTCAACGCTCTGGGTGATAATCGGCGCTGTTGCCATAAAAATCAGCAGCAGCACCAACAGTACATCCAGCAACGGAACGATATTGATCTCGGACTTTAGTTCGCGACGACCCCGTCCTCGAGTTCTGGCCATGGCTTACCCCTTGGTGATCTCTGGGTTTGCGAAAGCCTGACGGTGCAGAATTGCCGTAAACTCTTCCATAAAGTTGTCGTAGTTCAGCTCCAGCTTGTTAACGCGCTGGTTCAGGCGGTTGTAGGCCATAACGGCAGGAATAGCAGCGAACAGACCGATCGCGGTGGCGATCAACGCTTCTGCGATACCCGGTGCGACCATCTGCAGCGTGGCTTGTTTTACCGCGCCGAGGGCAATAAACGCATGCATAATCCCCCAAACGGTACCAAACAGGCCGATATAAGGGCTGATGGAACCTACCGTACCGAGGAAAGGAATATGCGTTTCCAGCGTTTCCAGTTCGCGGTTCATCGAAATGCGCATCGCACGGGACGCCCCTTCGACAATCGCTTCCGGCGCATGGCTGTTTGCGCGATGCAAACGGGCAAACTCTTTAAATCCTGAATAAAAGATTTGTTCGGAACCTACCAGATTTTCACGGCGTCCCTGGCTTTCCTGATACAGGCGGGATAACTCAATGCCCGACCAGAATTTATCTTCAAAAGCCTCCGCCTCACGGGTAGCGGCATTAAGAATACGCGTTCGCTGAATAATGATGGCCCAGGATGCAATGGAAAAACCAATCAAAATCAACATGATAAATTTGACCAGAAGGCTTGCCTTCAGGAACAAATCAAGGATATTCATGTCAGTCACTGCTTGAACTCCGCGACAATAGACTTGGGAAGCGCACGAGGCTTCATTAAGAGTGGATCAACACAGACGATCAACGCCTCAGCTTCATTGAGGGTTTGCTGTTCTGCATTGACGATCCGTTGCGTGAAAACCAGGGATGTTCCACGCATCGACGTAATTTCAGATTGAATTTCGAGCATATCGTCAAGACGGGCAGGTGCAAAATACTCCAGCGTCATCTTGCGTACCACAAAGGCTACACGCTCCGCCAATAGCTCTTGCTGACTAAAGTGGTGGTGGCGCAGCATCTCTGTGCGTGCTCTTTCATAAAAGGCGACGTAACTGGCGTGATAAACCACACCACCGGCGTCGGTGTCTTCGTAATAGACACGAACCGGCCATCGAAACAGCGTTGTGCTCACTCTACATCCCGGTAATGCAAATAAACGTTGCTACTATACGCAAGAGGGAGGGGGGTTGGGAATGGGTTGACGTAAAGGCCAGGTAAAAATTTATGGGCTTATGAAAGCCCATAATTCATAACGGTGAAATCATGCTCAGAGGAAGAAAAACGCCAGTCCGGCGATGAGCACAATATTGGCGAGAAGCGGGCAAAAAAAGCTCTGCCAGAGAATGGCGCGCGGGCGGAACCCTACGCCGTGAACGACCCCAGCACACACGGCCCACATGAGTAACAAACCATGCCAGACCGTTAAGTCGCTGGTTTTGGCCGCGAAACGCGTCGGGTCCCAAAACATGCAGCCCGCCATGACGAGAGCCATCACTAAGGAAAGGGCCCGAAGCGGGCCCTTATCCATTACCGCATACAGCTGCGCGATAATTTTTGTCATCAGTGTTCTTCTTTACCGAGCTTAGCGGCTTCGACGTGTTCCAGCGCCAGCGCGGTGATCACACCAAACGCACAGGCAAGAAGCGTGCCGAGAATCCATGCAAAGTACCACATAATCAGCTCCTTACTAGTACAGAGAGGTTGAGTTGGATTCGATATGCTCTTTCGTGATGCGACCGTACATTTTCCAGTAGCACCATGCGGTGTAGAGGAGAACAATCGGCACGAACACGATAGCAACATAAGTCATCACGGTCAGCGTCAGCTGGCTTGATGTCGCATCCCACATAGTCAGGCTGGCGTTCAACATTTCGCTGGACGGCATAACGAACGGGAACATGGCAATACCCGCCGTCAGAATCACACAGGCAATCGTCAGTGAAGAGGACACGAAAGCCAGCGCGCCTTTTTCCGCACGTGACATCAGCACAGTCAGCAGCGGCAACATTACGCCTAACAGCGGAATGGCCCACAGCATCGGCATGTTGTTAAAGTTAACCAGCCAGGCTCCCGCTTCACGGGTCACTTCTTTGGTCAGTGGGTTAGACAGCGCGTGGTGATCCATCGTGGAAGTCACAACGTAACCATCAATACCGAACATCACCCACACGCCAGCCAGTACGAAGCACACCATCATGACCAGCGCGGCAACCTGCGCCGTTACACGGCTGCGCAGGTGGATTTCGCCAACGGTACGCATCTGCAGATAGGTTGCGCCCTGTGCGATGATCATTGACACACTCACCACGCCCGCCAACAGACCGAACGGGTTCAGCAGTTGGAAGAAGTTACCGGTATAGGATAAACGCAGGTACTCATCCACGTGGAACGGTACACCCTGCAGCAGGTTGCCGAAGGCGACGCCGATGACCAGCGGCGGGACGAAGCTACCGATGAAGATGCCCCAGTCCCACATGTTGCGCCAGCGGGTATCTTCAATCTTGGAACGGTAATCGAAACCGACCGGACGGAAGAACAACGATGCCAGCACCAGAATCATCGCCACATAGAAGCCGGAGAACGCGGCGGCATACACCATTGGCCACGCTGCGAACAGCGCGCCACCAGCGGTGATCAGCCATACCTGGTTACCGTCCCAGTGCGGAGCGATAGAGTTGATCATAATGCGACGTTCGGTGTCGTTACGACCCAGGAAGCGGGTCAGCATGCCGACCCCCATATCAAAACCGTCTGTCACGGCGAAGCCAATCAGCAGAACGCCAACCAGCAGCCACCAGACAAAACGCAATACTTCATAATCGATCATTTGACGTCTCCTGTCTTAGTGTGCCGGTTGAGAGTCGACTGTTGACTCTTCGTATTGACGTTGAGAACCCACATTCGATTGCTCAAAGTGATAACGACCGGTTTTCAGGCTGCTTGGCCCAAGGCGAGCGTACTTGAACATCAGATACAGTTCAGCCACCAGGAACAGCGTATACAGACCGCAAATCAGCACCATAGAGAAGATGATGTCGCCCGCCGTCAGCGTGGAGTTAGCCACAGCCGTCGGCAGAACTTCACCTACCGCCCAGGGTTGACGACCATACTCAGCCACAAACCAGCCGGATTCGATAGCGATCCACGGCAGCGGCAGGCCATACAGCGCGGCCTTGAGCACCCATTTTTTCTCGCCGATACGGTTGCGAATAACAGTCCAGAAAGCGGCTGCGATAATACCCAGCAGCAGGACGCCACAGGCCACCATGATACGGAAAGCGAAGTACAGCGGCGCGACACGCGGGATAGAGTCCTGCGTTGCCAACTGAATTTGCTCTTCAGTCGCATCGGTCACTTTGTCGGTATAGCGCTTCAGCAGCAGACCATAGCCGAGATCTTTCTTCACGTTGTTGAACTGGTCGCGAACGCTTTGATCGGCGGAACCGGCGCGCAGCTCTTCCAGCAGCTGATAGGCCTTCATACCGTTACGGATACGTTCTTCATGCTGAACCATCAGATCTTTCAGGCCGATAACCGGAGTATCGACGGAACGCGTAGCGATGATACCCAGCGCGTACGGGATCTGAATCGCGAAATGGTTTTCCTGTTTATCCTGATCCGGAATACCGAACAGGGTAAAGGAAGCCGGAGCAGGCTGGGTTTCCCATTCTGCTTCAATCGCGGCAAGCTTGGTTTTCTGCACGTCGCCCATTTCATAACCGGATTCGTCACCCAGCACGATAACAGACAGCACCGCAGCCATACCGAAGCTGGCACCAATTGCAAAAGAGCGTTTAGCGAACGCGATATCACGGCCTTTCAGCAGATACCAGGCGCTGATGCCCAACACAAACATTGCGCCAGCAACATAACCAGACGCCACGGTGTGAACGAATTTCACCTGAGCAACCGGGTTAAGTACCAGTTCGGAGAAGCTGACCATCTCCATACGCATGGTTTCGAAGTTGAAGTCCGATGCGATTGGGTTTTGCATCCAACCGTTCGCAACCAGAATCCACAGCGCAGAGAGGTTAGAGCCAAGTGCTACCAGCCAGGTCACCGCCATGTGCTGCACTTTGCTTAAACGGTCCCAGCCGAAGAAGAACAACCCAACAAACGTAGATTCGAGGAAGAACGCCATCAGGCCTTCGATAGCCAGCGGCGCACCAAAAATGTCACCCACATAATGTGAATAGTAAGACCAGTTAGTCCCGAACTGGAACTCCATGGTCAGACCGGTAGCGACACCCAGCGCAAAGTTGATTGCAAACAACTTGCCCCAGAATTTGGTCATATCTTTATAAATTTGTTTGCCGGAAAGCACATAGACCGTTTCCATAATGGCCAGCAGGAACGCCATACCCAGCGTCAGTGGCACAAACAGAAAGTGATACATAGCGGTCAAGGCAAACTGTAATCGCGACAGTTCGACTATATCTAACATCTTGACTCCTTGCTCTTTGCATGAAGACGTTGAACGCGGATGCCGTTATCGGTCCCCAAACGCATGCCCCAATACAAATATTGCTTCCATAACGTCAACGTATCCCTGTCACGTTGTGGCAGAGAAGTGAGTGAGGTTGCAAATACGTTAATAAGAATTACAAATTGATCCCGCAAATATATTACGCCGCAATTCCCCTACAATAAACAGGTTTTTGCATAGCATTATTTGCATTTTTCGACGGTGATCAATTTATAACTAAATTAGGGTAAAAGTGCTAGTTTGATTTGACGCAATTTTGCAATTTTCGTGATGTATCTCCGTTCGTTAATTATTGATCTAGCTCAATTTATGATATTGATGTTAATGATGTTTCATATGAGAACGGGCGGTAAAATCATTGTTAAATCGCTGTATCAACAATGCTTACTTAGTTAATCAAACGTGATGCCGCAGCCATTCGTTTTTTAAAATACATTTCAGGTAAAAATAAATGCAGGTAGATTGATGGAATGTTAAATACATCACGTAATTTTATTTAAATCTCCTTTTTTAATTTTATTAATAACAACAAATTTACCTTGTTAGCATTTAATTAACATTAATAAGGTAATTTACTAATAGTGAAAATAAGTCCGTTCACTCAGAACCATTGAAATATAAAGAGAATGGGCATTAAAAGGGGAATTAGCGTGTGTAAAACGCGTTGTCTTGTAGCGGAAAACGTAAACGCCAGACGCTGAGGCGCGCGTGACAGCCATAAAAAAGGCCACCCCAGGGTGGCCAACCATGTCGAAATTACACTTATTATTCTGCAAATTTCCCCGCCGAAACGGGGAAATGAGGGTTTGTTACAGAATGGATTTCAGCGCGTCGCCGATATCTGCTAGGCTGCGTACGGTTTTCACGCCAGCCGCTTCCAGCGCAGCGAATTTCTCGTCCGCTGTGCCTTTACCGCCCGCGATAATCGCGCCTGCGTGGCCCATACGCTTGCCTTTCGGCGCGGTCACACCAGCGATGTAACCGACAACCGGTTTGGTCACATGATCTTTAATGTAGGCGGCGGCTTCTTCTTCCGCGCTACCGCCGATCTCACCGATCATAACGATGGCTTCAGTCTGCGGATCTTCCTGGAACAGCTTCAGAATGTCGATGAAGTTAGAACCCGGGATCGGGTCCCCACCGATGCCCACACAGGTGGACTGGCCAAAGCCATAATCGGTGGTCTGTTTCACCGCTTCATACGTCAGGGTACCTGAACGGGAAACGATGCCCACTTTACCTGGCTTATGGATGTGGCCCGGCATGATGCCGATTTTACATTCGCCTGGGGTGATGACGCCCGGGCAGTTCGGCCCGATCATGCGCACGCCCGCTTCATCCAGTTTCACTTTTACGGTCAGCATATCCAGCGTCGGGATGCCTTCTGTAATGGTGATAATCAGTTTAATGCCCGCATCGATAGCTTCCAGAATGGAGTCTTTGCAGAACGGTGCCGGAACATAGATAACGGACGCCGTTGCACCAGTCGCTTCAACCGCTTCACGCACGGTGTTAAATACCGGCAGACCAAGATGAGTGGTGCCGCCTTTGCCTGGCGTTACACCGCCAACCATTTGGGTGCCGTAAGCAATCGCCTGTTCAGAGTGGAAGGTTCCCTGGCTGCCGGTAAAGCCCTGGCAGATAACCTTGGTGTTTTTATCGATTAAAACAGACATTATTTCCCCTCCACTGCGGCAACAACCTGCTGAGCTGCATCCGTCAGACTTTTCGCTGCAATAATATTCAGGCCGCTGTCAGCCAGACGCTGTGCGCCCAGCTCCGCGTTGTTCCCTTCCAGACGAACCACCACCGGCACGTTGACGCCCACTTCTTCCACCGCGCCAATAATGCCGTCAGCAATCAGGTCGCAACGTACAATACCGCCGAAAATGTTAACCAGAACGGCTTTAACTTTTTCATCGGACAGAATGATTTTAAATGCTTCGGTTACACGCTCTTTGGTCGCGCCGCCGCCAACGTCCAGGAAGTTCGCAGGTTCACCGCCGTGCAGTTTAACGATGTCCATGGTGCCCATCGCCAGGCCTGCGCCGTTAACCATGCAACCGATGTTGCCATCCAGCGCAACGTAGTTCAGTTCCCATTGCGCGGCGTGCGCTTCACGGGCGTCTTCCTGGCTGTGGTCGCGCATTTCACGCAGTTCCGGCTGGCGGAACAGTGCGTTGCCATCGGCGCCCAGTTTGCCGTCGAGGCAGATCAGATCGCCTTGCTTAGTGATAACCAGCGGGTTGATTTCGATCAGCGCCAGGTCACGCTCCAGGAAAATATTCGCCAGACCCATAAAGATCTTGGTGAACTGCTGAATTTGTTTCCCTTCCAGACCCAGTTTGAACGCCAGTTCACGTCCCTGATACGGCATCGGGCCGGTCAGCGGATCGAGAGGCATTTTGTGGATCAGGTGCGGCGTTTTCTCCGCCACGGTTTCGATTTCCACGCCGCCTTCGGTGGAAGCCATAAACACCACACGGCGGGTGCTGCGGTCGACAACCGCGCCCAGATAGAGCTCTTTATCGATATCGGTCGCCGCTTCTACCAGAATCTGATTAACCGGCTGGCCGTTCGCGTCCGTTTGGTAAGTGACCAGGCGTTTACCCAGCCATTGCTCGGCAAAAGCGCGGATTTCTTCTTTGCTGTTAACCACTTTCACACCGCCCGCTTTACCGCGGCCGCCAGCGTGAACCTGGCATTTAACAACCCACGGACCTGCGCCGATTTTAGACGCGGCTTCTTCTGCTTCACGCGGGGTATTACAGGCGTAGCCTACCGGTGCCGGCAAGCCAGATCGGGCAAACAGTTGTTTCGCCTGATATTCGTGTAAGTTCATGTGTTCTATCCATCCTTCAGGTAAACCGGTCGCTGAATATGCCACCCAACGACAGGGCAGGTGATGTTTATCAGCCCGCAGACTGTGCCTGCGGGCCTTTTGCATTGGCTCTACACGTCTAACAGCAGACGGGTTGGATCTTCCAGCAGCTCTTTAATGGCGACCAGGAAGCCCACAGATTCGCGGCCGTCGATCAAACGGTGATCGTAAGAGAGTGCCAGGTACATCATCGGCAGGATCTCAACTTTACCGTCAACCGCCATGGGGCGATCTTTAATGGCATGCATGCCCAGGATCGCGCTCTGCGGCGGGTTAATGATCGGGGTAGACATCAGGGAACCGAACACGCCGCCGTTGGTGATGGTGAAGTTACCACCGGTCAGATCTTCCACGGTCAGCTTGCCGTCACGCCCTTTCAGCGCCAGCTCTTTAATACGTTTTTCGATGTCCGCCATGCCCAGCGCGTCAACATCACGCAGGACTGGTGTTACCAGGCCGCGCGGCGTTGATACCGCCATGCTTACGTCGAAGTAGTTGTGATAGACCACATCTTCGCCATCGATGGACGCATTCACTTCCGGGTAGCGTTTCAGCGCTTCGACCACGGCTTTCACGTAGAAGGACATAAAGCCCAGACGGATGCCGTGACGTTTTTCGAATGCGTCGCCGTACTGCTTACGCAGATCCATAATCGGCTTCATGTTCACTTCGTTAAACGTCGTGAGCATCGCGGTAGAGTTTTTGGCTTCCAGCAGACGTTCAGCCACGCGCTTACGCAGGCGGGTCATCGGCACGCGTTTTTCGGAGCGGCCAGCCAGTTGCGGTTGCGGCTGCTGCGGCTGAGCGCTGGCAACGGCAGGCTCTGCTGCTTTCGGTGCATCGGCTTTACCGGCTTTCGCCAGGTGTTTTTCCACGTCTTCGCGGGTCAAACGACCGCCCACGCCGGTGCCTTTAATGTCGCTGGCTTCCAGCGAATGCTCTGCCAGCAGGCGACGGATCGCCGGGCTGAGGGCATCATTATTTTGTTCTTCAAGCGAGGCCTGTTGACGCTGGGCCGGGGTCGATTCCTTCGCTTCTGCTTTCGCGCCGCTTTCTTTACCTGCGCTGTTACCTTCGCGCAGGCGACCCAGGATCTGACGAGAGGTTACGGTGGTGCCCTCTTCTTCCAGAACCGTGTCCAGAATGCCGTCCGCCGATGCCGGAACTTCCAGAACCACTTTGTCAGTTTCGATTTCTACCAGAACCTCATCGCGGGTTACCGCGTCACCGGGTTTTTTATGCCAGGTGGCGACAGTTGCATCGGCAACGGATTCAGGCAGGTCAGGGACAAGAATATCTACGCTACTCATTATTTATCCTTTAATTAATCGACGTTCAGCGCGTCATTGACCAGATCTTGCTGCTGCTTCTGGTGAACGGACATATATCCTACCGCCGGAGAGGCGGAGGCCGGGCGGCCTGCATAACGCAGTGCAGAACCAAACGGAATCACTTCACGGAAATGGTGCTGACTGCAGTACCAGGCGCCCTGGTTCAATGGCTCTTCCTGACACCAGACAAAATCATGCACATGCGCGTAAGGCTTCAACACTTCCTGAACCGCCTGGACCGGGAAAGGATAAAGCTGTTCGATACGCACAATGGCGACATCTTTTTGATCGTTCTTACGGCGCTGTTCCAGTAAGTCGTAATAGACTTTACCTGAACAAAGCACCACGCGTTTGACGGCTTTCGGATCCAGCTCATCAATTTCGCCAATTGCCGGCAGGAACGCGCCGTTGGCCAGTTCATCAAGCGTGGAAACGGCCAGCGGGTGACGCAACAGGGACTTCGGCGACATGACCACCAGCGGGCGACGCATACCGCGCAGCGCCTGACGACGCAGCATATGGTAAACCTGCGCCGGGGTGGACGGGACGCACACCTGCATGTTTTGCTCAGCGCACAGCTGCAGATAACGCTCCAGACGCGCGGAGGAGTGCTCCGGACCCTGGCCTTCGTAACCGTGCGGCAACAGCATCACCAGACCGCACATACGGCCCCATTTCTGCTCGCCGGAGGAGATGAACTGGTCGATAACTACCTGCGCGCCGTTGGCGAAGTCGCCGAATTGCGCTTCCCAGATGGTGAGCGTGCGCGGCTCAGCGGTCGCGTAGCCGTACTCAAACGCCAGCACCGCTTCTTCAGACAGCACGGAGTCCCACACGCGGAACGCGCCCTGGCCATTATGAATGTGGCACAGCGGCGTCCAGGTAGAACCGTTGGTCTGATTATGGATAACCGCGTGGCGGTGGAAGAAGGTGCCGCGACCGGAGTCTTCGCCTGAGAGGCGAATCGGAATGCCTTCATCAACCAGCGTGGCGTAGGCCAGCGTTTCCGCCCCACCCCAGTCAAACGGTTTTTCACCGTTAGCCATTAACTGGCGATCGCCGTAGATTTTCGCCACGCGCGACTGCATTTCAATGGTATCCGGCACGGTGCTGATGCGTTTAGCCAGCTCCTGCAAACGCTTCATTTCAACTTTGTTCGGATACGCCTCATCCCACTCATGGTTGAGATACGGCGACCAGGTGAATGAATGCATGTTCATCGGACGCCACTCTTTAACCACGCACTCGCCGGCATCCAGCGCATCGCGGTAAAGGTTAACCATTTCAGTGGCGTCTTCCAGCGTCGCGATTTTTTCCTGCTCTAATTTGTCAGCATAGATTTTGCGCGGCGTCGGGTGTTTTTTGATTTTCTGATACATCAACGGCTGGGTTGCGCTCGGCTCATCGGCTTCGTTATGGCCGTGACGGCGGTAGCACACCAGGTCGATAAACACATCACGTTTAAAGGTGTTACGGAAATCAAGCGCCAGACGGGTAACGAAGGCCACCGCTTCCGGGTCATCCGCGTTAACGTGGAAAATCGGCGCCTGAACCATCTTACCGATATCGGTACAGTATGGCGTGGAGCGCGCATCCAGCGGGTTAGACGTCGTAAAGCCCACCTGGTTGTTGATAACGATACGAACGGTACCGCCCACTTCATAGCCACGCGCTTTAGACATGTTCAGGGTTTCCTGAACCACGCCCTGGCCGGTGACCGCAGCATCGCCGTGAATGGTAATCGGCAGAACTTTATTGCTGCTCGGCTCGTCGAGGCGATCCAGACGGGCACGCACCGAACCGATAACTACCGGGCTGACGATTTCCAGGTGCGACGGGTTAAACGCCAGCGCCAGGTGCACCAGGCCGCCCTCGGTTTCGATATCCGATGAGAAGCCCATGTGGTACTTCACGTCGCCGGTGCCGAGGTGTTCTTTATGTTTACCCGCGAACTCGTCAAACAGGTCCTGCGGTTTTTTGCCCAGTACGTTGATCAGCACGTTAAGACGACCGCGGTGCGCCATACCCAGCACCACTTCACGGGTGCCGCTGTTGCCCGCGTGACGGATCATCTCTTTGAGCATCGGGATCAGCGCGTCGCCGCCTTCCAGCGAGAAACGCTTCGCGCCTGGGAATTTCGCCCCCAGATAACGCTCAAGGCCTTCTGCCGCCGTCAGTTCGTTAAGAAAACGTTTCTTTTCTTCCGGTTTGAAGCTGGCATGACCCGTTACCGATTCGATACGCTGCTGGATCCAGCGTTTCTCTTCGGTAGAGGTGATGTGCATATACTCTGCGCCGATTGAGCCGCCGTAGGTCTTTTTCAGGGCGTCGATCAAATCAGCGAGTTTCATGGTTTCTTTACCGCCGGCAAAAGAGCCAACGTTAAAGGTCTCCTGAAGATCTGCTTCACTCAGATTATGGAATGCAGGGTCAAGATCGGCCACGCGCTCCTGCTGCCACAATCCCAGCGGATCGAGATTCGCGTGTTGATGGCCTCTGAAACGCCAGGCGTTAATCAGTTGCAGAACTTTGACCTGTTTGACGCCAGCGTCAGGATCGGTCACTGAGGAGGTGTAACGTGAGGCATCCTTCGCCAGACGGCGGAAATAATCACGTGTTTGGGAATGGAATTGATCCGGTTTAGCCCCGGTGCCAGGCAGCTGCTGGAACATGGAGCGCCAGTGGGCGTCCACTGAATCAGGATCGGTTAAGAAGTCTTCATAGAGCTGTTCTATCCAGCTCTGGTTCGCACCAGAGAGATAAGAAGAGTCCAGCCAGGCTTTCATTGCGCCGTTCTGCATCGTGATCCCTTAAGCTTGGTATGCTTATTTCGCCATGGATAACTACAACGTACGCGGTAAGTCGTACGTCCCAGGGTTCACTTGCGAGCTCTTCTTAGTGGGGCCCGCGAAGGAACCTTTGAAAAATGTCAGTTCGACAGTTTTCAAAGGTTTCCTGTAATGGCGGAAAGCATAGCGCTTTCCACCATTTTTGCCCGGTAATCGCAGGCTACCGGGCTCGAGAGATTACGCGCTGCGTTGCAGCAGCATGGTCTTAATATGACCGATAGCCTTGGTCGGGTTCAGGCCCTTCGGACATACACTGACGCAGTTCATAATGCTGTGGCAGCGGAATACGCTGAAAGCATCACTTAAGTTATCCAGACGGTTAGCGGTTTCGGTATCGCGGCTGTCAATCAGGAAGCGATACGCGGCAAGCAGACCTGCCGGGCCGATAAACTTATCCGGGTTCCACCAGAATGACGGGCAGGACGTCGAGCAGCATGCGCACAGAATACACTCGTAGAGTCCATCCAGTTTTTCGCGCTGTTCAGGCGACTGCAAATGTTCGCGAGCTGGTGGATTTTGTCCATTATTCAACAAGTAAGGCTTAATCTTCTCATATTGAGCATAGAATTGCCCCATGTCCACCACCAGATCACGCACAACCGGCAATCCCGGCAGCGGACGGATCACAATTTTTTGCTTTCCGTTGCCCAGCGCGGAGATCGGCGTGATGCACGCCAGACCGTTTTTGCCGTTCATGTTCAGACCATCGGAACCGCAGACCCCTTCACGGCAGGAGCGGCGGAACGCCAGCGTCGGATCTTTTTCTTTCAGCTGGATGAGCGCATCCAGCAGCATCATGTCGCGTCCTTCTTCCCCTTCCAGGGTGTAATCCTGCATACGCGGCGCGTCGTCTACATCCGGGTTGTAGCGATAAATGGAAAATTCAAGTTTCATCTGCCTGTCTCCGCGATTAGTAGGAACGCACTTTCGGCGGGAACGCCGGACGCAGTTTCGGTTCCATATTGACGCTACGGCGCGTCATGGATTCCGACTCTGGCAAGTACAAGCTGTGGCACAACCAGTTTTCATCATCGCGATCCGGATAATCGAAACGGCTGTGCGCGCCACGGCTCTCGGTGCGGAAGTTTGCAGATACCGCCGTTGCATACGCGGTTTCCATCAGGTTATCCAGCTCCAGACACTCTACGCGCTGGGTGTTGAATTCGCTGGAGGTGTCGTCAAGACGCGCGTTTTGCAGACGTTCGCGAATGCCTTTCAGTTGCTCAAGGCCTTTCGCCATGGCATCGCCTTCACGGAATACCGAGAAGTTATGCTGCATGCACTCCTGCAACGCTTTACGGATAACCACCGGATCTTCACCGTCGCGGTTGTTGTTCCAGCGGTTAAGACGGGTCAGGGAAGCCTCAACGTCAGAGTCGCTGGCATCACGCAATGCGCCCTGCTCTGCGATGGATTCCTGCAAATGCAGGCCCGCTGCACGGCCAAACACCACCAGGTCGAGCAATGAGTTGCCGCCCAGACGGTTAGCGCCATGTACAGATACGCAGGCAATTTCGCCTACCGCGAACAGGCCCGGGATCACCACGTCTTCGCCCTGGGCGTTGACGGTCAGCGCCTGGCCAGTCACTTTGGTCGGAATACCGCCCATCATGTAGTGGCAGGTCGGGATAACCGGGATCGGTTCTTTCACCGGATCGACGTGAGCAAACGTACGGGAGAGTTCAAGAATGCCCGGCAGGCGGGATTCCAGCACTTCTTTACCCAGATGGTCGAGTTTCAGTTTGGCGTGCGGACCCCACGGGCCGTCGCAACCGCGACCTTCACGGATTTCGATCATGATGGAACGCGCCACCACGTCACGGCCCGCCAGGTCTTTCGCGTTCGGCGCATAACGCTCCATAAAGCGTTCGCCGTGTTTATTCAGCAGATAACCGCCTTCGCCACGGCAACCTTCCGTCACCAGAACCCCCGCGCCCGCGATGCCGGTCGGGTGGAACTGCCACATTTCCATATCCTGCACCGGTACGCCTGCGCGCAGTGCCATACCGACACCGTCGCCGGTGTTGATGTGGGCGTTGGTAGTGGACTGATAAATACGGCCTGCCCCGCCGGTCGCCAGAACGGTCGCGCGCGCTTTGAAGTACACGACTTCGCCGGTTTCAATACACAGCGCGGTACATCCCACCACTGCGCCATCCTGGTTTTTCACCAGATCGAGCGCATACCATTCGGAGAAGATGGTGGTGTGGTTTTTCAGGTTCTGCTGATACAGCGTGTGCAGCAGTGCGTGACCGGTACGGTCAGCCGCTGCGGCGGTACGTGCCGCCTGCTCGCCGCCGAAGTTTTTCGACTGGCCGCCAAACGGACGTTGATAGATACGGCCATCGTCCAGACGGGAGAACGGCAGGCCCATATGTTCCAGCTCCAGAATGGCTTCCGGGCCGGTCTTACACATATATTCGATCGCGTCCTGGTCACCGATATAGTCGGAGCCTTTAACGGTATCGTACATGTGCCATTCCCAGTTATCTTCATGGGTGTTGCCTAGCGCAACGGTAATGCCACCCTGAGCGGATACGGTATGGGAACGGGTCGGGAATACTTTTGAGAGCAGAGCACAAGTCTGGCCGCTCTGGGAAATTTGCAGCGCCGCGCGCATACCTGCGCCACCGGCACCGATGACTACTGCATCAAACTCTCTGACTGGCAAATTCATTAGACACCCCACACCACAACGAATCCATAAATAACGTAAACCAGCAGCGCAACGACAATCGCCAGTTGCAGCAGCATGCGAACAGCCAGAGGTTTAACGTAGTCGGTCAACACCTGCCACATGCCAATCCAGGCATGGATCAGTACTGAAAACAGCGCCAGCAGGGTGAACACTTTGGTGAAAGCGGAAGAGAAAAAGCCGGTCCAGACAGCCCAGGTGATATCGCTGGTAATAACGAAGAACCCAACCATGTAGACGATATACAGCGTCAGGACAATGGCAGTGGCGCGAACCAGAATGAAGTCATGTACGCCATTGCGTCCTAATGCGGAGGCGTTGCTTACCATACGAGAACTCCTGAGAGAAGTGAAAGCACGACAGTAATAATGATAGAAATGTTTGCCGAACGCTGGCCTGCGGCGAAAGTTTCTTCCAGATAGCCGAAATCCATCAGCATGTGACGAATGCCCACAACGACGTGATACGCCAGCGCGGTCAGAATGCCCCACATAATGAATTTAACAAAAAAGCTATCCATGATGGCGGAAGCCGTCTGGAAACCTTCTTCAGAAGAGAGCGACACTCCCAGCAACCAGAGCAGAATGCCGACAGCCACAAATGTGATCACGCCGGATACGCGATGGAGGATGGAAGCAACTGCGGTAACAGGAAACCGGATCGTTCGCAAATCCAGGTTAACAGGTCTTTGTTTTTTCGCGTTTTTTATCATGAATAGCGCCCACATGCTGTTCTTATTATTCCTTCCTCCGGGTCTGCAGGCGGGTCAGACAGCGTGCCTTTCTATAACTCTGCGTCATGCAAAAACAACTGGATCCTGTTTTAAAACGACGGGTTACTACGCTGGGTGGCTCTCGGTGCAGGAGTTTCCGGAGACCTGGCGGCAGTATAGGTTGTTCACAAAATCATTACAATTAACCTACATACAGTTTGTCGGGTTTTAGTCGAAACAGTGACCAGGATCACGATACCAACATTATTTTAAATTTTAATCATCTGATTTGACAAATATTAAACAAAATTGTTACAACCATCACCGAAGAAGTCATATAATTCGCAAAAGTTATGAGGTCGCTCTTTCACCTGAGAATAAGTTATGTAACAGTGATCGGTATTGACCAGAGTTATTTAGCCAGGTATTAGTGATAGAGTGATTCAACGAATACTGACTGCTAACGTCCTGATTTACTGTAATTTCACCCTGTTTTGAATCGTTGTCTGCAATCCGCTGAGCGCTCTGTACCCTGCTTTCTCCCTCTGAAAGAGAGCTGTGCGCCATACAACAAACTGACAACATAAAGGCCAGGATTGAAAGTAAACGGGTTGAGTAGCGGTCTTAAGCAATAAGGCGCTAAGGAGACCGTAAATGGCTGACAAAAAAGCGAACCTCACCTACAACGGTGACGCTGCTATTGAACTGGATGTGCTAAAAGGCACACTCGGTCAGGATGTAATTGATATCCGTAGTCTTGGTTCTAAAGGTGTTTTTACTTACGACCCGGGTTTTACCTCTACTGCATCGTGCGAATCCAAAATCACCTTTATTGATGGTGACGAAGGCATCCTGCTGCATCGCGGTTTTCCGATTGATGAATTAGCCACTGACTCCACCTATCTGGAAGTCTGCTACATCCTGCTGTACGGCGAGAAACCGACCCAGGCTGAATACGACGAATTCAAAACCACTGTCACCCGTCACACCATGATCCATGAGCAGATTACCCGTCTGTTCCATGCGTTCCGTCGCGATTCCCATCCGATGGCGGTTATGTGCGGTATTACCGGCGCGCTGGCGGCGTTCTATCATGACTCGCTGGACGTGAATAATCCGCGTCACCGTGAAATCGCAGCGTTCCGCCTGCTGTCCAAAATGCCGACCATGGCGGCGATGTGTTACAAATATTCGATCGGCCAGCCTTTCGTTTACCCGCGTAACGACCTCTCCTACGCCGGTAACTTCCTGAATATGATGTTCTCCACACCGTGCGAACCTTATGAAGTGAGCCCGGTGCTTGAGCGCGCAATGGACCGTATCCTGATCCTGCATGCCGATCACGAGCAGAACGCCTCAACCTCTACCGTGCGTACCGCAGGCTCATCGGGCGCTAACCCGTTCGCCTGTATCGCTGCGGGCATTGCCTCCCTGTGGGGACCGGCTCACGGCGGCGCCAACGAAGCCGCGCTGAAGATGCTGGAAGAGATCAGTTCCGTGAAACACATTCCGGAATTTATCCGCCGCGCCAAAGATAAAAACGATTCGTTCCGTCTGATGGGCTTCGGTCACCGTGTTTACAAAAACTATGACCCACGCGCCACCGTGATGCGTGAAACCTGTCATGAAGTGCTTAAAGAACTGGGCTCCAAGGACGAACTGCTGGAAGTGGCTATGGAGCTTGAGCACATCGCGCTCAACGACCCGTACTTCATCGAGCGTAAGCTGTACCCGAACGTCGACTTCTACTCCGGCATTATCCTTAAAGCCATGGGCATCCCCTCCTCCATGTTTACCGTTATCTTCGCGATGGCGCGTACCGTGGGCTGGATTGCGCACTGGAACGAAATGCACGACGACGGCATCAAAATTGCCCGTCCGCGTCAGCTTTACACCGGTTACGAAAAACGCGATTTCAAAACTGATTTGGAAAAACGTTAATTTTTGCCGACCGGAAAAACGCGCCTCAGGGCGCGTTTTTTTTGGCTTATTTTTGGCAACCGGGGCACCAGTAGAAGGGGCGTGATGAAAGCGTGGTTTTCTCGATGAGTTCGCCGCAGCGTCGACACCTTTTTCCCGCCCGGTGAAATACCTCGAAGCGAAACAGCGCACCGTGATGCTTATTCTCGTTCACCAGGCCGCGCGTCTGATAAGAAAGGCGCGGAATGGTGAGACACGCTCCGGCGAGCGCGTCCAGTTGCGGCTCGGTTAACTCCGCCGCCTTGTGGCGCGGCGCAAGCTGGGCCTGCCAGAGGATCTCTACCCGCAAATAGTTGCCAAGCCCGGCCAGAAACGCCTGGTCCAGTAGCAGGCCGCTGAACTGACGGCGGCGAAAACGGGGGCTTAACAACCTCGCCTTAACGTCGTCCACCGTTAATGTCATATCCAGCACGTCCGGCCCGACCCGCTGCAAAAACGCATGTCCGGCCACGCCGTCCGCATCGAGCATGACGATGTCCGAGGCGCTGTACAGCAGTACGGCGGCGTCTTCGGTTTCCAGCCGCACGCGCAGGCTACGGGTGGTTTGCGGCGTTTCACCGGCTTTCACCACCCGCCATACCCCATAAAGCTGGTTATGGCTGTAGAGCGTCAGGCCGTTAGAAAAATGGGTAAGCAGCGCTTTTCCGCGCGTTTCCAGACGCTCCACCCGCTCGCCCGTCAGGGCCGTCTCAAAGGGCTTCAGTTCGGGGAAAGCGAACCAGACGTACGTCAGCGGTTTGCCCGCCACGGCCTGTTCAAGCTTGTCCGCCGCACGGCGTATTTCCGGGCCTTCCGGCATGCGTCATCCTTTTCGTCGGGCATCCGGAGCGCGGCGCTGCCCGCAGGTGAGAAAATTGATTGCGCTCCCGGCTAACCTTAGCCGGAAACCGCCGCGCCTGCATAGCGACAGATGCGGCTTTCAGCGCCTGCCAGAGCAGCAAAACACCGCCGTACCACGACGGCGGTTCTGCGGCGTTACTCCAGCGCCAGTAGCGCGAAACTGGCCAGCCAGTGTCCACCGCTGTAATGGCTGCCAACCACATGCTCTACGCTGGCCGACAGATGGCGCGCCACCGCCTCCTTAAGCGCCGTTTGCGCCGGATGGCTGGACGGTAAGGCGCGGGCGATGCGCTTCATGCACCAGGCGCGACTGAGGTTCAACCCGTCGAGATGAGCGATTTTCGGATCGGTGCGATCGCTCACTTCTGCGGGATGCATCAGGGCTGTCACCGATGCCACTTCCGGCAGGAAGGCGTCGAACCACTCGGGAAAATTATCCGCCACGCTGCTCATCAACAAGGCTTCGGTGAGCGCGCCGGAAATATACTCATCGCCGCCGGGCTCATAGTGCGCCGGATAGCGGGTATCGGCGTGGTAAAAACGCTTCGCCGCATCGACGATGGCGCGTTCAAGCGTTGTGTCATCGACAGCGCGGGCATATTCAAGCCCCAGCGCCAGCGCAAACGCCGTGTTGTAATGGGTGCCGACGCGTATCGGGTAGGTCAGCTTAGTGAGGTAGTCCATCAGCCGGGCGCGAATATCCTGCGTGAGCGGCGACAGCGTCTGGTGCCAGCCCGCGGCCTGCGGCAGGGAGGACTGCTTCAGTTCCTGCGCTAATGCCAGCAGCCAGCCGTAGCCATAAGGACGCTCAAACGAGGACCGGAACGGCGCGGTAAAGTAGGCCAGTTCCTGCGCCACATTGGCTTCGGTCAGGTGCTCGTCAATCAGCGCGATGATCTCATCGCGACACGGCAGTTCAGGATAGAGGCGCAGGCAACGCAACAGCAGCCAGTAGCCGTGGACCGCCGAATGCCAGTCGAAGCAGCCGTAAAAAATCGGATGCAATGCGCGCGGCGGCAAAACATCACCGTCATCATTCAGCAAATGCATGATGTGATTGGGGTATTCCTGTCGCAAATAGGTTAACGGCATCCGGGCGAAGGCGTCAGCCTGATGTTGGGTTAATTCCATAACAGCTCCTTAGGTCGTCACCGCGCCGCGCTTAGCGAAACACGAGGAAATACATTAAAAAGACGTTCACCACCAACAGCGTAACGGCAGTGGGTATCTGGATCTTGATCACCTGGTATTTATCTTTCAGTTCCAGCAGCGCGGCGGGCACGATGTTGAAATTCGCCGCCATGGGCGTCATCAGCGTGCCGCAGTAACCGGCGTACATCCCGATCGCCAGCAGCGGTGCCGGGTCGCCATGATGGTAATTAATCAGAAACGGCAGCGCGATGCCGGCGCTTAACACCGGGAAAGCAGCAAACGCGTTCCCCATAATCATGGTAAACAGCGCCATGCCGATGCAGTAAATCACCACCAGCATGAAGCGGCTGTCGGGGTTAACGAACAGGCTGACCACTTTCTGAACCGAATCGCCGGTATTGGCCACCAGAAACACCCCGCCCAGCATGGCAAGCATTTGCGGCAGGATCACCGCCCAGCCAATGGTGTCTACCAGACGGCGCGATTGCCGGATGGCGTGGAGCGGCGTGCCGCCAGTTAACCACCATCCCGTCAGGATCGCGGCAACGCAGGCGACGCACAGCGACGCCAGGGTAAGTTGTTTCTGGTCGAGCAGGAAAACGCCGCCAATGGACACGCCTTTCAAAAACAGGGTGCCGATCACCGTAACGACCGGGATCATTAACGCCGGTAAGAACAGCCAGTTTTTCAGGCGATTCGACGATGCGACACGCTCCGTCTCGGTGGACATTTTGTAATACCCTTTCCCCACCAGGCCAAATCCGGCCAGCAGCGCAATAACAATCACGCAGCCGCCAATAATCCGGTAGGCCAGCGATTTGCCCAGCTCCTGGACCATTAAATCGCCGAACAGGAAGATCCCGCCAAATAAAAACCAGAACAGCGCGGTGGTGAAACGTTTAGGGTTGCCACGATCGCGCAGGGTCATGATCACCAGCAGCATCACCACAAAGCCGATCAGGTAATAAACGCGGTTAATGGAAATTAAGGTGCTCATTGCGCGGCCTCCTGAGTGCCCTGCCCGGCTTTCCATTTCATCACATCGCGACGAATGCTGGCGTCAAGGCGCAGCAGACGCGTCATATGAATAATCAGCGCCGCGATGGCGGTCGGGATCGCCCACAGGCCGATATGCAACGGCTCAATACCCTCAATCCCGTTTTCTTTCAGGAAGGCGTCTATTAACAGCACCGCGCCGAACGCGATGAAAATGTCTTCGCCGAAGAACACGGCGATGTTGTCGCATGCGGCGGCATGCGCCTTGATTTTGTCGCGAATGAACTGCGGCAATTCGCCGTATTCGTTGAGCGCCGCCCCTTCCGCCATGGGTGCCAGCAACGGACGCACGGTTTGCGCGTGACCACCCAGCGACATCAGCCCCAGTGCGGCGGTGCCTTCACGGGCGACGAAATAGAGCATCAGAATACGCGCCGAGGTCGCGCTGGCGATTTTCGCCACCCAGGCCTGGGCGCGCTCTTTGAGCCCGTAATACTCCAGCAGGCCAATGACCGGCAGAATCAAAATAAAGGTTGCCAGCGAACGGCTGTTAACAAATTTCTCGCCAAAGGTTTCGAGCAACATGCCGAAATCCATCCCCACCAGCAATCCCGTGGCAAGCCCTGCCACGACCACCACCAGCAGCGGGTTGAAGCGCAGCGCAAAACCAATAACCACTACCGGTATCCCGATGAGCGGCAACAGTGTAGAACTGTCCATAAAACATTTACCCTATCTAAAGTGAGCGTTGCACGCCGAAGGCTGTTTTTTTATGGCTTCGCGCCAGAAGCGAAGCTTGGGGCATTGCGGCGAACGGTGTTGTGTCTGTGCACGGGGCGGTGAATGCGCGCATTCAAGCCTGTCCCGGTGATAAAAAGCTATATCTGAACGCCCACAATATGTAAACAATTTATCAATAAAATGTTTTTATTTTATTGGTTCACCGTTATATCTTTTGCTAATAGTCACACTCGCGTAAGGACAGTTATGACTTCAAAAACCGCTGCTACCTCAATTCATCGCGACGATATTACTGATGGCCGCATCGTCTCTTCACGTCACCTGGTTTCCGAGCGCTGTGCGGAGTTATCGGAGCTGGAATATGCGCTGATCATGACCAGCAATGCTTTTAACAAGTGGATGGTGCGCTGCATGACGGCAGCGGGAGAACCGGATATGGGGGCATTCGATGTTTCGCTTCTCCATCACGTTAATCACAGGGATCGTAAGAAGAAACTGGCGGATATCTGTTTCGTGTTAAACGTGGAAGATACCCATATCGTCACCTACGCCCTGAAAAAGCTGGTGAAAGCGGGTTATGTGACCAGTGAGAAAGTGGGCAAGGAGCTCTATTTCTCTACCACCGAAGAAGGAAAGGCGCTGTGTATGAAGTACCGTGAGGTGCGTGAAACCTGTTTGATCGCCATTCAGGTGGAAAGCGGTATTCCTGGCGCATCGATTGGCGAGACCGCGCAACTGTTGCGTACCATTTCGTCGCTGTACGATACTGCCGCACGGGCTGCCGCATCGTTATAGCGCCCGCCACTGTTGGCGGGCGTGCAGAAACTTACTCAGCGCAAACCCGAATCTGGCGCTGTTCAAACGCATCGCGCAACCGGCGGGCAAACGCCAGCGCATGCGCGCCGTCGCCATGCAGGCAGACCGTCTGGGCATTGACCGTTGCCCAGGCGCCGTCCCGGCTTTTTACCCGGCCATTGAGCACCATCTCAAGCGTGCGGGAAACGGCTTCGTTGTCATCGTCAATCAGGGCGCCTGGCTCACCGCGCGGCACCAGTGAACCGTCCGGCTGATAGCCTCTGTCGGCAAAAACCTCTTCCCGGGTCGCAAGGCCCGCACGCTCCCCGGCGCGAATCAGTTCGCTGCCCGCCAGCCCGACCAACAGTAAACCTGGATCGAGGCTTTTTACCGCACGGGCGATGGCGTCCGCCAGTTTCGGCTCCCGCGCCGCCTGGTTGTAGAGCATACCGTGAGGTTTAACGTGTTTCAGAACCCCGCCTTCCGCGTTCACAATAGCCGCCAGCGCGCCGATCTGATAAAGCGTCTGGGCATACACGGTTTCCGCTGGCAGTTGCATAGCACTGCGGCCAAAGTTTTCCCGGTCAGGAAAACTCGGGTGCGCACCGATGGCAACGCCATGCGCCAGCGCCAGCCGCACGCTTTCACGCATGGTCTGTGCATCGCCCGCATGAAAACCGCAGGCGATATTGGCGGAGGTAATCAACGGCATCAACGCGCTGTCGTTGCCGCAGCCTTCGCCGAGATCGGCGTTTAAATCAATCATCATTCGCCAGCCGCCATTCCAGTTGTTCGAAGTAACGTTGTTGATGGGCACGCGCCTCGAGCGCTTCCTCAAGCGTGCAGCGATCAAAATGCAGCGGCTCGCCCAGGCGCAACTGCGCCAGATTGTACATATCCGCCTCGATCACGCAGGCGATGCGCGGATAACCGCCGGTGGTTTGCGCATCGTTCATCAACACGATTGGTTGGCCGTTATGCGGCACCTGTACCACGCCAGGCAGCAGGCCGTGAGAGAGTAGTTCGCGGGAATCGGTGCGCTCCAGCACATTGCCACTGAGGCGATATCCCATGCGGTTACTCTGCGGGCTCAGCTTCCAGGGCGCGCGCCAGAACGCTTCCTGCGCGGCAGGGGAAAATTCATGGTATTCCGGCCCCGGCAACGCCCGGATGCGGTTGCCCCACAGCAGTTGATGCACCCCGCGGCTTTGCAGGAAGGTGCGGGTCGCCGGACGTAACGGAATACGGTCGCCGTCCTGCAAACGGCGGCCTTCAAACCCGCCAAATCCGGCTTTTAAATCGGTGCTGTACGAGCCCATTATTTTGGGGACGTCGATACCGCCTGCTACCGCCAGATAACTGCGCATACCGCGCTTCGGCAAGGCCAGTTTTAACTGCTGGCCCGCACGCACCGGCAAACGCCAGCCGGTCCACACCGAATGACCATCAAGGGTCGCACCGCAGGCCGCGCCGGTTAACGCAAACCAGCCATCCTGATGGAAAGCGATGGTGCACTGCCCGAGGGTAATCTCCAGCGCTGCCATATCCGGCTCGTTACCCACCAGCAAATTCGCGATGCGTAGCGCGGGCGTATCCATTGCGCCGCAGCGGCTAATGCCTGCCTGGCGCAACCCGTGCCGTCCGCCGTCCTGCACCGTGGTGCTCATCCCTGCGCGAATAATCTCTAACACACGCCCTCCTTAGACGGAACAAAACGTACTCTGTCGCCCGGCTGTAACAGCGTGGCGGGCTGGCGTTGCGGATCGAATAAACGAATATCGGTGCGGCCGATGATTTGCCAGCCGCCGGGAGTCGGCAACGGGTAAATGCCGGTTTGACCGCCACCGATGCCCACCGATCCGGCGGGCACTTCGAGGCGCGGTTCGGCGCGGCGCGGCGTGGCCAGATCGGCTGGCAGCCCGCCCAGGTACGGGAATCCCGGCTGGAAACCGATAAAATAGACGATATAGTCAGCCTGCGCATGGCGCTCTACCACCTGGCGCTCGCTGAGCCCGGTATGACGCGCCACTTCGCCCAAATCGGGGCCGTGTTCACCGCCATAAATGACCGGGATCTCCACGAGTCGCGATTCCAGCGTCAGCGCCTCGCTCTCTTCCCACCAGCGTTGCAAACGCTCAATCCCATCCAGCGCGGAAGTGGCCGGATCCCGAAGCGTCACGGTGATGTTGTTCATTCCTGGAATGACTTCCACCACGGTTGGCACGTCCGCCAGCCGCTGCACCAGCCCCCAGATCCGCTGCTGACTTTCCAGCGTGACGGGCGGTTCCAGTTCCAAAACCACCGCGCTTTCACCTAATAAATAACACCGCGCTCGCTGCACTTTGTCGCCCTTACTCAAGCTGGATTGGGGATATCGATGAACGTGACATCGAGATCGGTGGTTTCATTCAGCCATTCGCTCAGGGCGCGAATGCCACCGCGCTCGGTAGCATGGTGACCTGCGGCATAGAAGTGCAGGCCCTGCTCGCGTGCCGAATGAATGGTCTGTTCGGAGACTTCACCGGTGATAAAGGCATCGACGCCGAAGCGCGCTGCGCTGTCAATAAAGCTTTGCCCGCCGCCGGTGCACCAGGCGACGCGTTTGATATCCGCAGGGCCGGTATCGCCGCACCACAGCGGACGGCGGCCCAGCCGCGCTTCTATCCACGATGCCAGCTCAAGGCCCGGCACCGGCATCGACAGCTCGCCCCACGGCACCAGTGGTTCAATCTCGCCTTTAACTTCAATCCCTAACAGCGCGGCGAGCTGGGCGTTATTACCGAGTTGGGGATGCGCGTCCAGCGGTAAATGCCAGCCGTAAAGGTTGATATCGTTGGCGAGCAGCGTCTTCAGGCGCTGGCGCTTCATGTCGCGTATCACGGGCGATTCGCCTTTCCAGAAATACCCGTGGTGAACAATCACCGCATCCGCGTTCTGACGCACCGCTTCATCCAGCAGCGCCTGGCTTGCCGTCACGCCAGTGATAATTTTCTGAACCGTTTCACGCCCTTCGACCTGCAAGCCGTTGGGGGCGTAATCATTAAATGCCGCGCTATTGAGCTGCTGATTAATCAGGCTTTCCAGTTCGGTGTTTCTCATCATGGCTCCCTGTTACTGCGCGTGCCGCTTCATAGGCTGCGAGCGTGGCGACGCGCGCCTGTTTGTGTTCAACAATCGGTTGCGGGTAATCCAGCGTCACCCTTTGTTTTTGCGCCCAAAGCCAGGGCTGGTGCACATCTTTACCGGGGATATGTCTGAGTTCCGGTAGCCACTGGCGCACAAAGTCGCCCTGCGGGTCAAAACGTTCGCCCTGGGTAGTGGGGTTAAAAATGCGAAACCACGGGGCCGCATCATGCCCGGTTGAGGCGACCCATTGCCAGCCGCCATTATTGGCCGCAAGCATTCCATCCACCAGCTGAGACATAAAATAGCGTTCACCACGCCGCCAGTCGATAAGTAAGTCTTTGACTAAAAAGCTACCGGTAATCATACGCAGGCGATTATGCATCCACCCGGTCGTATTCATCTGGCGCATGGCCGCATCCACAATCGGGTAACCCGTTTTGCCCTCGCACCAGGCGGCAAACTGCGCATCGTTCTGGTTCCACTGCACCCGCTCGGTCCACGGAATAAACGCTTTATAACGGCACAACGCGGGCCAGTAAGCGAGGATATGCAGATAAAACTCGCGCCAGAGCAGTTCATTCAGCCACTTCGCCCCCTGCCCGCCCGTCAGCGCGTCAGGGTGCTCGCACAGCAGACGATGCAGACACTGGCGCGGCGACAACACGCCAATCGCCAGCCACGGCGACAGGCGGCTGGTGCCATCAACAGCAGGATAGTCGCGATCCCGTTCATAATCCGCCACCGACTGACGGCAAAAGTGCCGCAGACGGCTGAGCGCGGCCTTTTCTCCCACCGGGAATAACGTTGCATCCAGTTCGCGCTGCGGATAATGAAACGGCGCAAACGGTTCAGGGTCATCAAGGGGGCCGCTTGCCCGCACCGCAGGCGCGCTGACACACTCCGGCAAATGCGCCTGGAGCCGTTTGAGGAAAGCGCGGCTGAAGGGGGTGAAGACTTTGTACATTTCGTGATTGCCGGTCGTAACGCTACCGGGGGCGAGCATCACATAATCATCGAACCCCTGACAGACCACGCCGTCCGCGAGCCGCTTTTCAACGGCCGCATCGCGCTGACGTTCATTGAGTTCATACTGATAGTTGTAGAACAGCGCGTCGACGCGCTGTTGCCCGCAAAATGCGGCCAGCGCGTCCACCGAGGCGGCGAAATCGTCCACCTGAAGCACCGTCAGTGGAATGCCTTTTTCTGCCAGGGATCGTTGTAAATCATGCAGATGCGCCTGCATCCACGCGGCCTGACGAGGCGCCAGATGATGCTCGCGCCACTGAAGTGGTGTGGCGATAAACAGGCCAATTACCCTGGCCTGCGGATCGCGGCAGGCAGCCGCAAGCGCAAGGTTGTCGTTCACGCGGAGATCCGCGCGAAACCAGACCAGATGGGTGGTCATAGAGCTCCTGAATTAATGACCATAACGCAGGCGCAGGGCCTCCGGAAAAGGATCGAAATAGCGTTGTTGTTCCAGGTAACCGTCCGGGAATTCCGCCAGATAGTGTTTGAGCAGCGTGACCGGCGCGAGCAGCGGCTGCGTGCCCTGACGATAGCGGTCGATGAGCTCAGCCAGCTCCTGGCGCTGACGGCTGTTCAGATGGGGGCGGAAATAGCCCTGGACGTGCATCAGCACATTGGTGTGGTTGCGACGGGTAGCATGGTGAGACATCAGCGCCATTAAACGCTGGCGATACTCAATGAAATACGCGTCAAGATCGTCCCATTTATCGATAGCGGCGACAAAACGCCCAAGCTCCCGGTATTGCTGCTGAGAATGCGCCAGTAATAACAACTTGTAGCGGCTGTGGAAGCTAATCAACGCGCCGCGAGTCAGTCCCTGGGCCTTCAACTGGTTCAGTTCGTGGAGGGCGTAAATCCGCTCGACGAAATTTTCACGTATCGCCGGATCGTGCAGCCGACCGTCTTCTTCCACCGGCAACCACGGGAATGTTTTCATCAGGATATCGGTGAAAATGCCGCGTCCGGCTTTCCGGTTATTTTTACCGTCCGCATCGTACACGCGCACCCGTTCCATGCCACAACTGGGCGATTTAGCACACACGATATAACCGCACAGATGTTCCATCCGCGCCACGCGCTGATGGGAAAACGTCTCCATATCCGCAGTTAAATCGCCTTCGCGCTTATCACTGAAGCGCAGAGAAATCGCGCCGGCATCATCTTTGACCAGGCGCAACGCGGGTCGCGGCACGGGCAAACCAATGGCCATTTCCGGACATACGGGTTCATAGCGAACCCAGGGGGATAAATCATCGACGGCAAATGCCAGGCGTTTATGACCGCCATCGAATCGCACATTGTCCCCGGATAAACAGGCGCTAATACCAACCGGGATTTTCTCGTCCATAGCCACTCCTTACAGATGCGTAGAACAAGTGTAGCAATTTTGTATCGTGCTTTTCTCCTGGTTCCACGCATAAAAAAACCGCCGGAAGTCCGGCGGTTTTTTTAAAGACAGTGGCGATTAATAAAAATCGCAGGCGGCGGCTTCGGATTGCGCCATCCAGACTGGTTTTTCACTGGTTTTGGTCCAGACGCGATGCAGGTAGCTGTAAAAACGCGCGCGATCTTTCCAGAACAGCATCACCGGCAGTGCAACCACACCTGCCACGATGACCAGAGCGCGACGCAGGAAGACCTGATGCGCAGGATATTTTTTGTATAACGACATAAGTTTCTCCCCTTTTAGCTGACCGGTAATGTTCACCGGGAATCTTAATCTGTCGAAAATATTACCTTGTTGAATGTAATTTTACTACTCATCCGACCACTCAAATGCACTTAAATGCCAATCTTTACATTTCGATCCGTAATTTAGTTACAAAACAGTTAAATTTTTACTAACCATTAGTTAAATAATGGTCTTTCTGATTTTTATACTTTTTTTACACCCGCCGGGTTGGTTTTTTACGACATCTTTGCACGCCAGTTTTTACCCTTACTGCATTCCTGTTTCCCCAATGGAGGTGGATCGTGAGTGCAGGTGTTATTGCCGGCGTGGTGCTGGTTGTTCTGTTAATCGGCTATTTAATTTATGCCCTGATTAATGCGGAGGCGTTCTGATGGCCTCCAGCGCATTTTTACTGATTGCCGGTTTTCTCCTCACACTGTTCGTGCTGGCGAAACCGTTGTCCACGCTGTTAGCAAAACTCATCGACGGCGAGCCGTTGCCTGTTGTCGGCCGGTTTGAATCCGCGCTGTGGATGTTGGGTGGCGTACGGAATGAGGAGATGAACTGGCGGCAATATTTACTGGCTATCCTGCTGTTTAACCTGTTCGGGCTGATCGCGCTGTTCGCGCTGCTGATGACCCAGGGCAACCTGCCGCTCAATCCGCAACATTTTCCGGGTATGCCCTGGGATTTGGCGCTGAATACCGCAGTCAGCTTCGTGACCAATACCAACTGGCAGGCTTACGCAGGCGAAAGCTCGCTGAGCTATTTAAGCCAGATGGCCGGACTCACGGTGCAGAACTTCCTTTCCGCCGCCAGTGGTATTGCGGTGGTGTTCGCGCTGATCCGCGCATTCTCACGCCATTCGACCACGCTGCTTGGCAACGCCTGGCAGGATCTGACCCGCATTACCTTGTGGGTGTTGCTGCCGATTTCGTTAGTGCTGGCGCTGTTTTTCATTCAGCAGGGCGTGATCCAGAACGTTGCCGATTACCTGCCGATGACCTCGCTGGAAGGTACACAACATCTGTTGCCGATGGGGCCGGTAGCGTCCCAGGAAGCGATTAAGCTGCTGGGCACCAACGGCGGTGGTTTTTTTAACGCTAACTCGTCACATCCTTTCGAAAACCCCACCGCGCTGACCAATTTTGTGCAGATGCTGGCGATATTCGTGATCCCGGCAGCGTTGTGCCTGGCGTTCGGCGAAGCCGTTGGCGATCGCCGCCAGGGCCGCGCCATCCTGTGGACCATGACGCTGATCTTTGTGGTGTGCGCAGCTGTGGTGATGTGGGCAGAAACCCGTGGCAACCCGCATCTGATGGCACTTGGGGCCGACAGCGCCATCAATATGGAAGGCAAAGAGAGTCGCTTCGGCATTCTCGCCAGCAGCCTGTACGCGGTGGTTACCACGGCGGCGTCCTGCGGGGCGGTCAATGCCATGCATGATTCCCTCACCGCGCTGGGCGGCATGGTGCCGTTATGGTTGATGCAGATCGGCGAAGTGGTCTTCGGCGGCGTGGGCTCAGGGCTGTACGGGATGTTGCTGTTTGTCCTGTTGGCGGTGTTCATCGCCGGGCTGATGATTGGCCGCACGCCGGAATATCTGGGTAAAAAAATCGATATCCCGGAAATGAAACTGACCGCGCTGGCGATTCTGGTCACCCCTGCGCTGGTGCTGCTCGGCAGTGCGCTGGCCATGATGACCGACGCCGGACGCAGCGCCATGTTGAACCCCGGCCCGCACGGCTTTAGCGAAATACTCTACGCCGTGTCATCCGCCGCCAACAACAACGGCAGCGCATTCGCCGGGCTCAGCGCCAATACCCCGTTCTGGAACCTGCTGCTGGCCGCCTGCATGTGGCTGGGCCGTTTCCTGGTGATTGGCGCAGTGATGGCGATTGCCGGTTCGCTGGTAGAGAAGAAATCGCAGCCCGCTACGGTCGGCACCCTGCCTACACACGGCGCGTTGTTTATCGGTTTGTTGACCGGCACCGTATTGCTGGTGGGCGCCCTGACCTTTATCCCTGCCCTGGCCCTTGGCCCGGTGGCAGATCACTTTATTCATTGATTGTGCGGAGAGCGATTCATGAGTCGTAAGACGCTGGCCCTGTTCGATAGCGCGTTGCTTCGTCAGGCCATGATTGACGCCGTTATCAAGCTTAACCCGCGTGCGCAGTGGCGCAATCCGGTGATGTTTATTGTTTGGCTCGGCAGCCTGTTAACAACCCTACTCGCCGTGGCGATGGCCGCTGGCATCCTTCAGGGCAATGCCGGTTTTACCGGCATCATCAGCCTGTGGTTGTGGTTTACCGTGCTGTTCGCCAACGTGGCGGAAGCGCTGGCGGAAGGCCGCAGCAAGGCGCAGGCCAATAGCCTGAAAGGCGTGCAAAAAACTGCGTGGGCCCGCAAACTCCGCGCCCCGCGCCATGACGCGCAGCGGGATAAAGTTCCGGCTTCCGACCTGCGTAAGGGCGATCTGGTGTATGTGGAAGCGGGCGATATCATCCCCTGCGACGGCGAAGTCATTGAAGGCGGCGCATCGGTGGATGAGAGCGCGATTACGGGTGAATCAGCGCCTGTTATCCGCGAATCCGGCGGCGACTTTGCTTCCGTTACCGGCGGTACGCGGATCCTTTTTGACTGGCTGGTGATTGAATGCAGCGTCAATCCTGGAGAGACCTTCCTCGATCGCATGGTGGCGATGGTGGAAGGCGCGCAGCGGCGCAAAACGCCGAATGAAATCGCGCTGACCATTCTGCTGGTGGCGCTGACGCTGGTGTTTTTACTGGCTACCGCGACACTGTGGCCCTTCTCGGCCTGGGCTGGCCACGCCGTAAGCGTAACGGTACTGGTGGCGCTGCTGGTGTGCCTGATCCCCACGACTATCGGCGGCTTGTTATCTGCGATTGGCGTCGCCGGGATGAGCCGGATGCTGGGCGCGAACGTCATCGCCACCAGTGGGCGCGCAGTAGAAGCCGCTGGCGATGTGGACGTGCTGCTGCTGGATAAAACCGGCACCATCACCCTCGGTAATCGTCAGGCGTCAGCCTTTCTCCCGGCACCCGGCGTGGAAGAAAGCGAGCTGGCCGACGCCGCTCAGCTTGCGTCGCTGGCGGACGAAACGCCGGAAGGCCGCAGCATCATGATCCTCGCCAAGCAGCGTTTCAATCTGCGCGAGCGTGATATGCAAACGCTGCAGGCCACGTTTGTGCCGTTTACCGCGCAGACCCGCATGAGTGGTATCAATCTCCAGGACCGCATGATCCGTAAAGGCTCGGTTGATGCGGTGCGCCGCCACGTGGAAGCGAACGGCGGACACTTTCCCGCCGCGGTTGAAGGGCTGGTGGACAACGTGGCGCGAACCGGCGGAACGCCGCTGGTGGTCGCGGAAAATTCCCGGGTATTAGGCGTGATCGCGCTGAAAGATATTGTCAAAGGCGGGATAAAAGAGCGCTTCGCCGAGCTGCGCAAAATGGGCATCAAAACCGTAATGATCACCGGCGATAACCGCCTGACCGCCGCCGCTATCGCGGCTGAAGCGGGGGTGGATGATTTCCTCGCGGAAGCGACGCCGGAAGCCAAGCTGTCGCTGATCCGCCAGTACCAGAGCCAGGGGCGGCTGGTCGCCATGACTGGCGATGGGACCAACGATGCACCGGCGCTGGCGCAGGCAGACGTGGCGGTCGCGATGAACTCCGGGACGCAGGCGGCGAAAGAAGCGGGCAACATGGTGGATCTCGATTCCAACCCCACCAAGCTGATTGAGGTGGTGCACATTGGTAAACAGATGCTGATGACCCGTGGCTCCCTTACCACATTCAGCATCGCGAACGATGTCGCCAAATACTTCGCGATCATTCCGGCCGCCTTCGCCGTGACTTATCCGCAGCTGAATGCGCTCAACGTGATGCACCTGCATTCGCCTTCGTCAGCCATTCTGAGCGCGGTGATATTCAACGCCTTGATCATCATCTTCCTGATCCCGCTGGCGCTGAAAGGGGTGAGTTATAAACCGCTGAGCGCCGCCGCGATGCTGCGCCGCAATCTGTGGGTTTATGGCTTAGGGGGGCTGGTCGCGCCGTTTATCGGCATCAAGATCATCGATCTGCTTTTGACGCTTTCCGGCCTGGTTTAAGGAGCTATGTATGTCAATGTTACGTCCGGGTATCGTTTTATTGTTGTTGCTGGCGCTGGTCACCGGAGGGGTGTATCCGCTGGTGACCACCCTGCTGGGGCAATGGTGGTTTGCGGATAACGCCGCGGGATCGTTGATTTATCAAAAAGATGTGCTGCGGGGTTCGCGATTAATCGGTCAGAATTTTACCCAACCGGGTTATTTTCAGGGCCGCCCTTCTGCCACGGGGGAAACGCCCTATAATCCTATGGCGTCCGGGGGCAGCAACCTGGCCGCCAGCAACCCGGAGCTGGATAAACTGATTGCCGAACGGGTGGCGGCATTGCGGGCCGCCAACCCGCAGGCTAACCCCAGGGTGCCGGTCGATTTGGTGACGGCATCCGCCAGCGGTCTGGACTACGGTATTTCTCCCGATGCGGCGGCCTGGCAAATTCCCCGCGTCGCCGCGGCCCGTAAAGTGAGCCCGGATACCGTTGCCCGCATGGTGGCGGCTCACACTTCAACGCCGCTATTAGGGTTTATCGGCAAACCGGTGGTCAATGTGCTGGAACTTAACCTGGCGCTGGATGCGAATAAGGACTGAAGATGACTGAGGAGCCGTCGCGCCCCGATCCCGACCGCCTGCTGGCCCGCGCTGGCGGGCATCATCGCGGCAAACTGAAAATCTTCTTCGGCGCGTGCGCCGGGGTGGGGAAAACCTACGCGATGCTGGCCGAGGCCCGGCGGCGACATGCCCAGGGGCTGGATGTGCTGGTGGGCGTGGTGGAAACACACGGACGGCAGGAAACTGCCGCGCTGGTTGAGGGATTACCGGTTCTGCCGTTAAAACGCATCGGGCACCGTGGCCGGATTGTGCCGGAATTTGACCTGGATGGCGCGCTGGCGCGTCATCCAGCGTTAATTTTGATGGATGAACTGGCCCACAGTAACGCGCCCGGCTCGCGTCATCCTAAACGCTGGCAGGACGTTGAGGAGCTTCTGGCGGCGGGCATTGATGTGTTTACCACAGTCAACGTGCAGCATCTGGAAAGCCTTAATGATGTGGTTGGCGGCGTCACCGGGATTCAGGTGCGGGAAACCGTGCCCGATCCGATCTTCGACGCCGCCGATGATGTGGTGCTGGTGGATTTACCGGCGGACGATCTGCGCCAGCGTCTGCACGAAGGCAAAGTGTATATTGCGGGTCAGGCGGAACGCGCCATTGAGCATTTCTTCCGCAAAGGCAATCTGATTGCATTGCGCGAGCTGGCGTTGCGTCGTACCGCCGATCGGGTGGACGATCAGATGCGCGCCTGGCGCGATAATCCCGGCGAGGAGAAAGTCTGGCATACCCGCGATGCGATTTTATTGTGTATAGGACGCGGCAGCGGCAATGAAAAACTGGTTCGCGCCGCCGCCCGGCTCGCCGCAAAGCTCGGCAGTGTGTGGCATGCGGTGTATGTCGAAACGCCGCGTCTGCATCGGCTGTCAGAAACCGAGCGCCGTATGATTTTGCAGGCGCTCAGCCTGGCCCAGGAGCTGGGCGCGCAAACCGCCACGCTTGCTGAGTCTGCCGAAGAAAAAGCGGTGGCGCGTTACGCCCGGGAACATAACCTGGGCAAAATCGTTATCGGTAAACGCCCGCGCCGTATTTTCTGGCGTGATACCTTTGCCGACCGCTTAAACCGCTACGCCCCTGACCTGGATGTGTTAGTCGTGGCGCTGGAAGATGCCCCTGCCCGACTGGATACCAAACCCGCTGATTTACGCAGCTATAACGAGCGCTGGCGCGTACAGCTCAAAGGCTGTGCGGTGGCGCTGGCGCTGTGTGCGCTGATTACTCTGCTGGCAAGCCGGTGGCTGATCGCCTTTGAAGCGGCGAATCTGGTGATGCTCTATTTACTGGGCGTGGTGATCGTGGCGCTGTTTTACGGGCGCTGGCCTTCGGTGCTGGCAACCTTTATCAACGTACTGAGTTTCGATCTGTTTTTCGTCAATCCGCGTGGGACGCTGGCAGTATCGGATATGCAGTATTTGCTGACCTTTGCCGTGATGCTCACCGTGGGGCTGGTGATCGGCAATCTCACTGCTGGCGTGCGCTACCAGGCGCGCGTCGCCCGCTATCGCGAGCAGCGTACCCGCTCACTGTACGAGCTCTCCAAATCGCTGGCGGTAGGCCGCACCACCCAGGATATCGCCACCACATGCAGCCAGTTCATTGATGCGACCTTTTTCGCCCGTAGCCAGATACTGCTTCCCGACGATCAGGGCATGTTGAAACCGCAGCCGGATGCCAGCGTCACTCCCTTCTGGGATGAAGCGATTGCCCGCTGGAGTTTTGATAATGGCCAGCCCGCAGGGGCCGGTACCGACACGCTCCCCGGCGTGCCGTATCAAATCGTGCCGTTACGGGCGTCAGGGAGAACGGTTGGCCTGGTCATTGTTGAACCCGACAATCTGCGTCTGTTAATGATCCCCGAGCAGCAACGCCTGCTTGAAACCTTTACCCTGCTGGCCGCCAATGCGCTCGAGCGGCTTGCCCTCACCCGCAGCGAAGAGCAGGCGCGCCTCACCAGTGAACGCGAGCAACTGCGCAACTCCCTGCTGGCGGCGCTCTCTCATGATTTACGTACGCCGCTCACGGTGCTGTTTGGGCAGGCGGAGATCCTGACGCTCGATCTGGCGAATGAAGGGTCGTCCCATGCCCGGCAGGCCAATGAAATCCGTCAGCATGTCCTCAACACCACGCGGCTGGTTAATAATCTGCTGGATATGGCGCGCATTCAGTCCGGCGGATTCAATTTGCAACGTGAATGGCTGACTCTGGAAGAAGTCATCGGCAGCGCCCTGAAAATGCTCGAACCCGGTCTTGCGGGGCAAAAAATTGAACTGGATATTCCCGATCCCTTGCAGTTGATTTATGTTGATGGCCCGTTGCTCGAACGTGTGCTAATTAACTTGCTTGAGAATGCGGTGAAGTACGCCGGTCATCAGGCGCGAATCGGGATTCGCAGTCAGGTACAAACGGACAGCCTGGATATTGAAGTCTGGGACACCGGGCCCGGTATTCCTGCCGGCCAGGAACAGGCGATTTTTGATAAATTTTCCCGCGGCAATAAAGAATCGGCAATTCCGGGTGTTGGGCTTGGGCTGGCGATATGTCAGGCGATTGTCGAGGTGCATGAAGGAAAGATTTATGCCGGTAACCGTCCTGAAGGCGGCGCCAGTTTCCATATTCGGTTGCCGCTCCCCACGCCGCCGGATTTGCCCGATATGAATGAGGTTCTGTGACTAACGTTCTGATTATCGAAGATGAAAAAGAGATACGTCGGTTTCTGCGCACGGCGCTGGAAGCAGATGGCCTGCGCGTGTATGACGCAGAAACCTTGCAGCGCGGCCTTATCGATGCGGCGACACGCAAACCCGATCTGGTGATCCTCGATCTCGGCCTGCCCGACGGTGACGGTATCAGCTTTATTCACGAATTCCGGCAGTGGAGCCAGGCACCCATTATTGTGCTGTCGGCGCGCAGTGAAGAGATCGATAAAATTACCGCGCTGGATGCGGGTGCCGACGATTATCTCAGTAAACCGTTTGGTATTGGCGAGTTGCAGGCGCGGTTGCGGGTTGCGTTACGTCGCCAGTTAACGCGCCCGGAAGGCGACGCGGTCTATACGTTTTCAGGTATCCAGGTGGATATTCCCGCTCGCCGCATCACCCGTGACGGAGAGGAAATCCATCTCACGCCGATTGAGTTTCGTCTGCTGGCGTTTTTGCTTAATCATCAGGGGAAAGTGTTAACCCAGCGCCAGTTGCTGAATCAGGTATGGGGACCGAATGCGGTGGAACACAGTCATTATCTGCGCATTTATATGGGGCATTTACGTCAGAAGCTGGAAACAGACCCGGCGCGCCCCCGTCATTTGTTAACGGAAACCGGAATTGGCTATCGGTTTATGATATAAGCCGGGCGTGTTTGTTAATACATACATTAACTAGATAGCAGCCTTTTTTGCATTACTATGCCATTTAGCGTGACTGACCCGCATTTTCAGAAATAACTATTCAGTTTTGACCAGACAGCCGTGTTAAATAACCTCTGTTAAAAATGTTAATCAAATGAATCCACTGATTGCCAACGGGAATAACAGTGGTTTCATCTGGAATAATTTGCTCAGGCGAACATATCTTTCGCGTCCCATTCGATTTATTGATACTCATCACGGTTTATTCCATGCTCCAGGATAGAATGGCCCCGCCTTTATTTTTAAAAAGGATTTCATCATGGAAAATAACAACCGGTTAATGCCTCATATAAGGCGAACCACACACATAATGATGTTTGCCCACCGTAATAGCTTCGATTTTCACTTCTTCAACGCCCGATAGTCACGTCCTGGCAGGTGCGCCACAGCACGGGCCTCTTTACACCCTTATTATCATTGGGTTCAACGCCTGCGCGTGATCGTATCTGATCTCTGATAAAGCCATTATTTTAAATCAATCGCCGGATTGACGGCTTTATTCATCCTAAAAAAAAGCAACGGATATATTACTGCCTTTTTGGCGGCACACGCTTCCTTTGCTTATTTTCCGGTGTCGTTCAATTTCTTAAATAAAGAAATTGCGGGAAAGTATTGCTTAAATTTCAGGATTACTATGCAAAAGTTAAAAATTGCGGTTAGCCGCATCTGTCCGGACTGCGTGAATACCCAACGGGAAGTCGTCTCAATTATGGATACCGATTTTATTGATGTCGCTGCCGCTGTTGTGGCATTAGCGGATATTGATAACGGTATTATTGATAAAATCGAGCAAACCGGCTTTGGCCTGCCGATTTTTATTGCCACCCATAATAACGAACGCGTTCCTGAACACTGGTTAGCGCGAATCAATGGCGTGTTTGAAATCAGCGAGTCTCGTTCCGAATTCTATGGTCGCCAGCTTGAGGCCGCCGCAGCGAAATACGAAACCAGCCTGAAACCGCCTTTCTTCCGCGCACTTGTTGATTATGTTAAGCAAGGCAATAGCGCATTTGACTGCCCCGGCCACCAGGGTGGACAGTTCTTCCGCCGTCACCCGACGGGCAATCAGTTCGTGAATTTCTTTGGCGAAACCTTGTTCCGTTCCGATTTGTGTAATGCGGACGTGGCGATGGGCGATTTGCTGATTCACGAAGGCGCGCCATGCACGGCACAAAAGCATGCGGCGAAAGTGTTTAACGCCGATAAAACGTACTTTGTACTGAACGGCACATCCTCCTCGAATAAAGTGGTACTGAACGCGCTGCTGGCCCCGGGCGATTTGGTGTTATTCGACCGTAATAACCATAAATCGAACCACCACGGCGCGCTGTTACAGGCGGGCGCAACCCCGGTATACCTGGAAACGGCCCGTAACCCCTACGGCTTCATCGGTGGGATTGACGCGCACTGCTTCGAAGAGCGCTATCTGCGCGACTGCATTCGCGAGGTCGCTGCCGATCGCGCCCAGGAGGCCCGTCCGTTCCGTCTGGCGGTTATTCAGTTGGGTACGTACGACGGCACCATTTATAACGCGCGTCAGGTTGTCGACAAGATTGGTCACTTATGTGACTACATCCTGTTTGACTCTGCATGGGTGGGTTACGAGCAGTTTATTCCGATGATGGCGGACTGTTCACCGCTGTTGCTGGAACTGACAGAGAACGATCCGGGTATCCTGGTGACACAGTCGGTGCATAAACAGCAGGCCGGGTTCTCACAAACCTCGCAAATCCATAAAAAAGACAGCCATATCAAAGGGCAGGATCGCTATGTTTCCCATAAGCGCATGAATAACGCGTTTATGATGCATGCCTCCACCAGCCCGTTCTACCCGCTGTTCGCGGCGCTGGACGTCAACGCCCGGATGCATGAAGGCGAAGGCGGCAAACAGATGTGGATGAACTGCGTGGAAGTCGGTATCGATACCCGTAAGTTAATCCTCAATAACTGCCACCATATCCGCCCGTTTGTCCCGGCTACTGTTGATGGTCAACCCTGGGAAAATGCCGATACCAAACAAATTGCTCGCGATCTGCGCTTCTTCCATTTCGTTCCGGGAGAGAAATGGCATGCGTTTGAAGGCTATGCCGAGCATCAGTATTTCGTCGATCCCTGCAAACTGTTGTTAACCACGCCGGGTATCAACGCCGCCACTGGCGAATATGACACCTTTGGCGTACCGGCCACCATTCTTGCCAACTTCCTGCGTGAAAACGGTGTGGTCCCGGAGAAATGCGACCTGAACTCCATTCTGTTCCTGCTTACCCCGGCGGAAGAGATGGGCAAGATGCAGCAACTGGTGGCGTTACTGGTTCGTTTCGAACAGCTTCTGGAACACGATGCCCCGCTGAGTGAAGTGTTGCCATCGATCTGGAAACAGAATCAGGAACGGTACGGTGAATACACCCTGCGTCAGCTTTGCCAGGAGATGCACGACTTCTACGCCAGCCACAACGTGAAGCAGCTTCAGAAAGAGATGTTCCGTAAGGACTACTTCCCGCGCGTGGTGATGAACCCGCAGGACGCCAATTACGCCTTTATTCGCGGACAAACCGAACTGGTGAAACTCAGCGATGCGGAAGGCCGCGTGGCGGCAGAAGGCGCGCTGCCTTATCCTCCGGGCGTGCTGTGCGTAGTCCCGGGCGAAATCTGGGGCGGCGCGGTGTTGCGCTACTTCCAGGCGCTGGAAGAAGGCATCAATTTGCTGCCGGGCTTCGCGCCGGAATTGCAGGGTGTGTATGTCGAAGAACACGACGGCCGTAAACAAGTGTGGTGCCACGTTATCAAGCAGCCCGTGGTGAAAGCGTCAGCACAGAAGGAAATCAAATTATGAGTAAATCCAATAAGATGGGCGTGGTGCCGCTCACAATATTGACCATGGTAAACATGATGGGCTCCGGCATTATCATGCTGCCAACCAAACTGGCTGAAGTGGGGACAATTTCCATTATCTCCTGGCTGGTGACGGCATTAGGCTCAATGGCATTAGCATGGGCCTTCGCCAAATGCGGCATGTTCAGCCGTAAGTCTGGCGGCATGGGGGGTTATGCCGAGTATGCGTTCGGTAAGTCCGGCAACTTTATGGCCAACTATACCTACGGGGTATCGCTGCTGATCGCCAACGTGGCGATTGCGATTTCCGCCGTGGGCTACGGGAGCGAGCTGTTAGGTGCCACGCTGAGCCCGGTGCAAATCGGTATCGCGACCATTTGCGTACTGTGGATTTGCACCGTCGCTAACTTCGGCGGCGCGCGTATCACAGGGCAAATCAGCGGCATTACGGTGTGGGGCGTGATCATTCCGGTGGTCGGTTTATCCGTGATTGGCTGGTTCTGGTTTAGCCCATCCCTGTATGCCGCATCCTGGAACCCGCATAATGTGCCGTTCTTTGATGCCGTTGGGTCATCCATCGCCATGACGCTGTGGGCCTTTTTGGGACTGGAATCCGCCTGCGCCAATACCGAGGTGGTGGAAAACCCGGAACGTAACGTACCTATCGCCGTACTGGGCGGCACGCTGGGCGCGGCGGTGATTTATATCGTCTCCACCAACGTCATCGCCGGGATTGTGCCGAATATGGATCTGGCCCACTCCACCGCGCCGTTCGGCCTGGCCTTTGCCCAGATGTTCACGCCGACCGTGGGCAAAGTGATTATGGGTCTGATGGTGATGTCCTGCTGCGGTTCGCTGCTCGGCTGGCAGTTCACCATTGCTCAGGTATTTAAATCCTCGGCTGATGAAGGCTATTTCCCGAAAATCTTCTCGAAAGTGTCTAAAGCCGAAGCGCCGGTTAAAGGCATGCTGACCATCGTGATTTTCCAGAGTGTGCTGGCGCTGATGACCATCAGCCCGTCGTTGAATAATCAGTTCAACGTGCTGGTAAACCTGGCGGTTGTTACCAACATCATTCCGTACATCCTGTCGATGGCGGCGCTGGTGATTATCCAGAAAATGGCGAAGGTCGATCCGGGCAAAGCGAAAATGGCGAACTTCGTGGCGTTGGTTGGGGCGATCTACAGCTTCTACGCGCTCTACTCATCCGGTTCTGAAGCGATGCTGTATGGCGCTATCGTGACCTTTATGGGCTGGACGCTGTATGGGCTGGTGTCGCCGCGCTTTGAGCTGACGAATAAACCCAGTTAATCGCTGAAGGGTAAAAACAAAAAAGGGAGCCAGGGCTCCCTTTTTTATTGCGCCGAATCAGGCGTTTTTCAGTACTTCGCTGACAATTTCCACGGCTTCTTTTTCGATTTGCGCACGGTGTTCAGCGCCAAGGAAACTTTCACAGTAGATTTTGTAGGCATCTTCCGTGCCTGACGGACGCGCCGCGAACCAGCCGTTGTCAGTCATCACTTTCAGACCGCCAATCGACGCGCCATTACCCGGCGCAGCGGTTAAGCGTGCGGTGATTGGGTCGCCCGCCAGCGTACTGGCGCTGACCATTTCCGGCGACAGCTTCGACAGCGCGGCTTTCTGCGCGGACGTGGCATGGGCCTGTATACGGTTATAGCTCGGCGCGCCAAAACGCGCAGCCAGTTCATCATAATGCTGCTGCGGGTTTTTACCGGTGACTGCGGTAATTTCCGCAGCCAGCAGGCACATGATGATGCCGTCTTTATCCGTCGACCACGGCGTCCCGTCAAAGCGCAGGAACGATGCCCCGGCGCTCTCTTCGCCGCCGAAGCCGAAGCTGCCATCGAACAGCCCGTCAACAAACCATTTAAAGCCTACCGGTACTTCAACCAGTTTACGGCCCAAATCGTTGACCACGCGGTCAATCATCGCAGAAGAGACCAGCGTTTTACCTACCGCGACCTCTTTGCCCCATTGCGGACGATGCTGGAACAAATAGTTGATGGCCACTGCCAGATAGTGGTTCGGGTTCATCAACCCTGCCGGGGTAACAATACCGTGGCGGTCATAATCCGGGTCGTTGGCGAATGCCAGGTCGAATTTATCACGCAGCGCCAGCAAACCTGCCATCGCGCATTCGGAGGAGCAGTCCATGCGGATCGCGCCGTCTTTATCGAGATGCATAAAGCGGAACGTCTGATCGACATGATCGTTAACGATAGTGAGGTTTAAATTGTAATGCTCGGCGATGCGCTTCCAGTACTCGATGCCAGAGCCACCCAGGGGATCGACGCCCAGGGTCAGGCCTGCTTTTTGGATGGCGGCCATATCGACAATATCCGCCAGCCCTTCAACAAACGGCTGCACCAGATCTTTAGCGGTGATGTGGCCGCTCGCCCACGCCTCGTCCAGCGAAACGCGTTTCACCGACGCCAGGCCTTCCGCCAGTAGCGCATTGGCACGGTCTTCCACGACTTTGGTAACGTTCGTGTCGGCCGGGCCGCCATTAGGCGGATTGTATTTAATACCGCCGTCTTCCGGCGGGTTGTGGGACGGCGTAATCACAATCCCATCCGCCTGTTTTCCACCCTGACGGTTATGCACCAGAATGGCGTTTGAAATCGCCGGCGTTGGGGTGTAACCGTTGTTTTCCTGAACAATCACATCCACGCCGTTGGCCGCCAGCACTTCCAGAACCGAGATAAAAGCCGGTTCAGAAAGCGCATGCGTGTCTTTACCCACATAACAAGGACCGGTTACGCCATTTTTTGCGCGCTCTTCAGCAATTGCCTGAGCAATAGCCAGAATGTGCGGCTCGTTAAAGCTGTGGCGTGCGGCGCTGCCGCGATGGCCTGAAGTCCCAAATTTGACCGCATGATCACTGTTACCTGCCTGCGGCTTTAACACATAGTACTGTGCAGTAAGTTGGGCAACATTAATCAAATCACGCTGTTGCGCAGGTTGACCTGCACGGTTATGAATTGCCATGGCCTGATCCTTTTGACGCATTAGTTAAATAGTGCCGCAAACCTTTTCAATCAATTCCGCCGGGAACTGCATTGACTGCATGATGTGTTCAATCATGCTGCATTTACGACCGGTATTCGTGTTGGTAATCACCCAGTATGGCGTACCTGGCACATGTTTGGGTTTGGTTTGATTACCACTTTGCAAAAGCGTTTGTTGATCGCCGGCGAAATAGACACGGGTACGCCCGTGTAATGACTCGGTTGCATCGGCGAACGCTTTTGGGTCCAGTGTATAGAGTGTAGACAGCACCAGCATGAAACGGTTGACCGCACGCTTTTGTTCCGCGTACTCATCAGAAAGCAGCAGTTCACGAACGGCCCGGACACGATCTTTGGCGTTGTTGGCGGTGATCTCTTCCGTCACGGCGATCGGTGCACTGCCTTCTTTCGCCGGTTTGTCGGCCTGCGGCTGAGCGGGGTTGAATTTCAGCATGCGACGCAAAATGTCGGACGCGCTTTCACCAATGTGCTGAGTGTGGCTCGCGATATAGCGGTAAAGATCGTCATCAACTTCAATCGTTTTCATTTTAATCCAGTGAGTATCTTGCTGAATACAAATCGTTGGGAGTATAGGAGCAAACCCCAACAGCGGATAGCGTCAAGCCAGGAAGGCGGCAAAAGTCAGATTTAACTGGATCTTGCCCCCGGGCTGCAGAATGTTCAACATGATACCCTAACCTGTCACCTGCAAAAAAAGAACTTTGGCATGAAATTACATACTCGAATGCAAACTGCGCAACAATCGCATACTGCCTCGCCAATCGTGTTGGTGCATGGTCTGTTCGGTAGTCTGGATAATCTTGGCGTACTGGCGCGTGAACTGGTCACGGACTTTGATATCGTTCAGGTTGATATGCGCAATCATGGTCTGTCGCCGCGCAGCGATGAGATGAATTACCCGGCGATGGCGCAAGATCTGCTGGATACGCTGGACGAACTTTCTATCGATAAGGCCACGCTGATTGGGCACTCCATGGGCGGTAAAGCCGTGATGGCGGCGACCCGCATCGCGCCGGAACGCATCGATAAACTGGTGGCGATAGATATCGCGCCTGCGGATTACAAAGTGCGCCGCCATGATGAGATCTTCGCCGCCATCAATGCCGTCACTGAAGCTGGCGCGACCACCCGCCAGGAAGCCGCGGCGCTGATGCGCCAGCACATACCGGAAGACGGCATCATCCAGTTTTTGCTTAAGTCATTTGCCGCAGGCGAATGGCGTTTTAACGTACCGGCGCTGTGGGACCAGTACCCGCATATCGTGGGTTGGGACACGGTGCCCGCCTGGGATCATCCGGCCCTGTTTATCCGCGGCGGCAATTCCCCGTATGTGGATGAATCGCACCGGGACGCTTTGCTGGCGCAATTCCCCCAGGCGCGCGCCCATGTTATCGCCGGTGCCGGACACTGGGTTCACGCAGAAAAACCGCAGGCGGTGGTGCGAGCCATCCGCCGCTATCTCGAAGCGTAATAAAAATCTGTATAAAAAAAGGACGACCGATAAGTTAGAGTGCGGTTAACGCGTTGGCGCGCCGGATTCCCTCATGTATGATGGCGCGCTTAACTGCACCCGAGCCCAGCTCCTGCACCCTGTTTTCCCTGTCAAAACGCGCATCATGGCCAAAGAACAAACAGACCGTACGACATTAGATCTGTTCTCGGACGAACGCCGCCCGGGCAGACCCAAAACGAACCCGCTCTCCCGCGACGAACAGCTGCGCATCAATAAGCGTAACCAGTTGAAGCGCGACAAAGTGCGCGGGCTTAAACGCGTTGAACTGAAACTCAACGTGGAAGCGGTCGAAGCGCTCAATATGCTGGCGGAAGCCCGTAATATCAGCCGCAGTGAACTGATTGAAGATATTTTGCTTGCGCAACTCGCAGCCCTGAAACCCTGAGCCCCACCGGAAAACGCGGCGCAATGTAGCAGAGTGTGCACATGGCCGTGATAGAGATTTCCGCCTGCTTGTCTGTTCTGCTATGATTGCCCTATCTGTAGGCTTTTTGCCTCAACCATCTCATTAAGTTTCAAGAGGTTATTTTTCTCATGGCAATCGTAGGCATTTTCTTCGGCAGCGATACCGGCAATACTGAAAATATCGCAAAAATGATTCAAAAACAGCTTGGTAAAGATGTTGCTGAAGTGCGTGATATTGCTAAAAGCAGCAAAGAAGACCTCGAAGGTTTCGATATCCTCCTGCTGGGCATTCCGACCTGGTACTATGGCGAAGCGCAGTGCGACTGGGATGACTTCTTCCCTACCCTTGAAGAGATTGATTTTAATAACAAACTGGTTGCGCTGTTTGGCTGCGGTGACCAGGAAGATTATGCGGAATACTTCTGCGACGCCCTGGGCACTATGCGCGATATCATTGAACCACGCGGCGCAACCATCGTCGGCCACTGGCCAACTGAGGGCTACCATTTCGAAGCCTCCAAAGGGCTCGCCGACGATGACCACTTCCTTGGCCTCGCTATCGACGAGGACCGTCAGCCTGAACTCACCGCCGAACGTGTTGAAAAGTGGGTAAAACAGGTTTCAGAAGAACTGCATCTGCAAGACATCATTAATGCCTGATCGACTATGGCGCTAAAAATTTAGCGCCATTTTTTTATTATCGATAGGCAGAAGCAATAGAAATAATTGATACAAATTTTTAACTTTTGCGCGCAGACCTGTACAATACACTTCTTACGCATCGGGTGATTTTGCTACAAATGCAGGCAGCGCCACGATTTTGGGTAATTTTTAGCAAGGCAGTTGCAGTTTTCATTTAGGCGTGGCAGTTCTATAATGATACGCATAATGCCTTGCATTCGATCTTACGCTCTCACCGAGCGAATCGTTACGTTACAGGACAAATTCCGCATGACTGACAACAACACCGCATTGAAGAAAGCCGGCCTGAAAGTCACGCTTCCGAGGTTAAAAATCCTCGAAGTGTTGCAGGGTCCGGACAACCACCATGTCAGTGCGGAAGATTTATACAAACGCCTGATCGACATGGGCGAAGAAATTGGTCTCGCCACGGTTTACCGCGTTCTTAACCAGTTTGATGATGCCGGAATCGTTACGCGTCATAATTTCGAAGGCGGCAAATCAGTTTTCGAACTGACGCAGCAGCATCACCACGATCATCTCATCTGCCTCGACTGCGGCAAAGTGATCGAATTTAGCGATGACTCTATCGAAGCGCGTCAGCGCGAAATCGCTTCTCGTCATGGCATTCGTCTTACCAACCACAGCCTGTACCTCTATGGACATTGCGCTGAAGGTGACTGCCGCGAAGACGAAACCGCACACGAGATCGCAGAAAAGTAACTATTTTGCTGAATCAGGATATTCCAAAAAAGCCGACTTATGTCGGCTTTTTTATTGCAACAGGTAAATAAAAAAATAAGCACTAAACGCTAATGAGATACTCAGCTAAATGAATCCAGTAATTACCAGATTTAATTGAAATGGCTTTTAAGAAAACATCAATATTGTGATTTTTCAGGTAGTTATAAATTATATTACGGCTAACTAACTGTCCAAACTCGCCTTTTACATTGCGGACTAAAAAATATATCCCTTAAAATACGCGCAATAATACTATTGGATAAACTAAATCAGGTCATTCGCAATGACATTACCGGCAAAACCTATAACAGAATTATATCGATTAACTGATTTATTTACCGATTATAACAAGCTTACCCGCGTCGAGCGTTATACATTAATCCCCATTAAAGCGAATATGGTTACGCTGATACACGGCGGGCAATTTTCCCTTATTCGCAGCAGCGATCGCTTATTGATAGAGAAACAAACCGCGCCCGCGCTGTACGGGCTCAGTGGCAATACCCGTAGCCTGAGTTATATCCGTATTTATGCCGATACTCAGTGTTATTATCAATTAGTACCACTGGATATATTCATGCAACGGCTTGTTGAAAATAATTTATTACAACTCACCTCAGCAGTTTTATCATGGCATATCGAAAGCTTGCTGTATCGGGATGAAATGATGATGGGCCGTAATAGTTATCAGATGATCAAAGGTAATATTCTCCACCTTAATCAGCTCGATGAATTTATGCGCGCCAAGATTAATGTGGCAGATTTCATTGTCAAAAGGACGAATCTCTCTCGCAGCATTGTTATGAAAGTCCTGTCAATTATGCGTGCGAAAAATCATATTGATGTAAAAAGAGGTAAATTGCTGGCGGTGTATAATCTCCCGGATAAACTTAATTAAGTTTATTCTCTCTCGGGCGTCCTGTATCACGGATGGCTATCACCCTCTTTCTGAGTGACTTCTTCTGTGCTGACATTTCTGTTTAGTGACAATATGCCCTTACAACGCCCATAAAAAAACGCCGCATGTCTGATGCGGCGTTTTATTTTAAAGCAGGTTATTCGCCTGTTTTCGCCCAGGTATCGCGTAATCCGACGGTACGGTTGAAAACAAGATGTTCCGGCGTGGAGTAGCGGCTATCCAGGCAGAAGTAGCCTTCACGTTCAAACTGCAGGGCCTTACCCATTTCCGCCTCTTTCAGGCTCTGCTCGCCGAATCCCTGTTTGATCACCAGTGATTCCGGATTGATGGTGGACAGGAAGTCTTCTGCTGCGCCCGGGTTCGCCACGCTAAACAGACGGTCATACAGACGGATTTCAATCGGCAGCGCATGGCTGGCGCTCACCCAGTGAATGACCCCTTTCACTTTACGACCGTCGGCCGGATCTTTGCTCAGCGTTTCGGCGTCATAGGTGCAGTAGATCGTAGTGATATTGCCTTCCGCGTCTTTCTCAACGCGTTCAGCTTTAATCACGTACGCGTTACGCAGGCGAACCTCTTTGCCCAGCACCAGGCGTTTGTATTGCTTGTTCGCTTCTTCGCGGAAGTCCGCACGATCGATCCACACCTCGCCGCTGAACGGTACGTCGCGGCTGCCCATTTCCGGCTTATTCGGATGGTTCGGCATCGAAACCAGTTCGCTTTCGCCCTGCGGGTAGTTTTCGATAACCAGTTTAACCGGGTCGATCACGGCCATCGCGCGCGGTGCGTTCTCGTTGAGATCTTCACGAATGCACGCTTCCAGCGCAGCCATTTCGACGGTGTTATCCTGCTTGGTCACGCCAATACGTTTGCAGAATTCACGGATAGACGCAGCGGTATAACCACGACGACGCAGACCGGAAATCGTCGGCATACGCGGGTCGTCCCAGCCTTCCACGATCTGCTCAGTCACCAGCAGGTTGAGTTTGCGCTTGGACATGATCGCATACTCAAGATTCAGGCGGGAAAACTCATACTGACGCGGGTGAACCGGAATAGAAATATTATCCAGAACCCAGTCATACAGGCGGCGGTTGTCCTGGAATTCCAGGGTACACAGCGAGTGGGTAATGCCTTCCAGCGCATCAGAAATACAGTGCGTAAAGTCGTACATCGGATAGATGCACCACTTGTTGCCCGTCTGGTGATGTTCAGCAAATTTAATGCGATACAGGACCGGGTCGCGCATAACAATAAACGGCGAGGCCATATCGATTTTGGCGCGTAAGCACGCTTTACCTTCTTCAAAACCGCCAGCGCGCATTTTCTCGAACAGCGCGAGGTTTTCTTCCACGCTACGATCGCGATACGGGCTGTTTTTACCCGGCTGCGTCAGCGTGCCGCGGTATTCGCGGATCTGTTCGGGAGACAGCTCATCCACATAGGCCAGGCCTTTGTTGATCAGCTCAACCGCATACTGGTGAAGGGCATCAAAATAGTCAGAGGAATAACGCACGTCTCCGGACCACTGAAAACCCAACCACTGGACGTCGTGCTTAATCGAATCAACGTATTCGATATCTTCTTTCACCGGGTTGGTGTCATCGAAACGCAGATTGCACTGACCCTGATAATCTTTGGCAATCCCAAAGTTCAGGCAAATGGATTTGGCATGGCCAATATGCAGATAACCGTTCGGCTCAGGCGGGAAACGGGTATATACCGTCGAGTGTTTTCCACTGGCCAAATCTTCATCAATGATTTGCCGAATAAAGTTAGTCGGGCGGGCTTCAGCCTCACTCATCGCGCATTCCTCAAAGCTTCGCAAAATAGATAACGGTGAATGATCTTATAACCTAAGACGGGACACAACCATTAGTTGCACAAAAACATCATTACCGGCATTCGCCGGCCAGATTACATAAAAAAAGCGGCGGAATTCTCTTCCGCCGCTTCAGGCATAATCTTACTCAGGAGCGTTTACTTGCCTTTAATCTCATATAACGGCGTTTGACCCGCGATAACGTGGCCCTGCGCCTTAACGACCAGGCCGTTAAAGTCGTCGATATTGCTGCAAACTACCGGACTGATCATCGAGCGCGCATTCGCGTTCAGGAAATCCAGATCCATTTCCAGTACCGGCTGGCCCGCGACCACTTCAGCACCTTCTTCTACCAGGCGGCTAAAGCCCTGACCATTCAGCGCAACGGTATCGATACCCATATGGACAACGATTTCAGCGCCGTTTTCGGTTTCCAGACAGAACGCGTGGTTGGTATTAAAGATTTTCACGATGGTGCCTGCTGCAGGCGCAACAACGGTTTTGTCCGTCGGCTTGATAGCCACACCGTCGCCTACTGCTTTGCTGGCAAAGGCTTCATCAGGAACATCGTCCAGCGCGACAACGTCACCGGTCACCGGTGCCACCAGGGTAGCAACAACAACAGCGTTAGGCGTTGCCTGCGGCTTCGCGGTTTGAACCGGCGCGCTAACAGGTGCAGTTTCCCCTGCTGCTGGCGCGGCTGCCGGAACGTTACCCACAGTCTTCATCGCGTCGGCGATTTTTTCTGCCATAAAGCCAACGATAATTTGCACGCCGGTTTTATTGAGACGGATAACGCCCGTTGCGCCCAGACGTTTTGCAGCGCTTCGTTAACGCGGGACGAGTCTTTGACAGACAAACGCAGACGAGTGATACAGGCATCGATACCGGTCAGGTTATCAGAGCCACCTACCGCAGCCACGTACTGACGCGCCAGGGCAGCAACATCCTGCTCTTTCGAGCCTGTGCTGCTCACATTCACGTCCACGCCGTCGGCTTCGCTGCCCGCAACCGCCAGTTCGCGACCCGGGGTCATCAGATTGAACTTAGTAATCACCACGCGGAATACCACGTAGTAGATAACGAAGAACACCAGACCCTGAATAATCAGCATATACCACTGGTGCGCCAGCGGGTTACGCGTTGACAGCACCATATCCACCAAACCGGCGCTGAAGCCAAAGCCGGCAATCCACTGCATGCTCGCGGCAATAAACACAGAGATACCCGTCAGGACTGCGTGGATCACATACAGTACCGGCGCAACGAACATGAAGGAGAATTCCAGCGGTTCGGTGATACCCGTAAAGAACGCGGCGAACGCGCCCGCCATCATGATACCCAGTACTTTCGCTTTGTTTTCCGGACGTGCGCAGTGGTAAATCGCCAGCGCCGCGCCAGGCAAACCAAACATCATGATCGGGAAGAAACCTGCCTGATAACGGCCAGTGATCCCGACGATGCCTTTGCCGGATTCAATAGACTGCGCGCCACCCAGGAAGTTAGGAATATCGTTGATGCCTGCGACGTCGAACCAGAATACTGAGTTCAGCGCGTGATGCAGACCTACCGGGATTAACAGACGGTTAAAGAAGGCATAAACGCCCGCGCCCGCAGAGCCCAGTTTTTGAATGTGTTCGCCGAATGTCACCAGACCGTCGAAAATCATCGGCCAGATGTACATCAGGATAAACGCCACCACGATCATCACAAACGACGTCAGGATTGGCACCAGACGACGGCCGCTGAAGAACGACAACGCTTTCGGCAGCTCTACGCCGCTGAAACGGTTGTACAACTCTGCGGAGATAATACCGACAAGAATACCGACGAACTGGTTATTGATTTTACCAAACGCCGCCGGAACCTGATCGGCAGGGATTTTTTGAATCATCGCGACCGCTGCCGGCGAGCAGAGGGTCGTTAATACCAGAAAGCCTACAAAACCAGTGAGCGCCGCCGCACCGTCTTTATCTTTAGACATGCCGTAAGCCACGCCGATGGCGAACAAGACGGACATGTTATCAATAATGGCAGAACCAGATTTAATGAAGAACGCCGCAAGCGCGTTATCCCCACCCCAGCCAACCGGGTCAATCCAGTAACCTACCCCCATGAGAATTGCTGCTGCAGGCAGAGTAGCAACCGGCACCATCAGCGCCCGGCCTATTCGTTGCAAATAACCTAGAATACTCACTTTATCCCCCTATGAGACCTGAAAGGCTCTTTCAAAGCCGTTTTTTTATTGTGTAACCAACCTTGAAAATGCGGTGACGTTGCGCATCACATCCGAAGTGTGTGAAAAATTAATTCGTATCGCAAATTAAACGCGCATTTTTTGTGATTTTTATCACCAAATATCGCTCTAACCTCCCCACCTTACTGGCTATGTCGCAAAACTTATTTTATGATTCAAAAAATCAAGGCGGAACGCTTCCGGTAAGCAGTATAAAAAGATCCGATTTAAACTGAACGTAGCTTCCGACCACCGCGTTTTAATTAACTAACTGAGGTGAATAATGAGACTGATTCCCCTGGCAACAGCGCAGCAAGTAGGAAAATGGGCGGCACGTCATATCGTTAACCGGATTAACGCTTTCAAACCGACAGCCGATCGTCCTTTCGTACTCGGCTTGCCGACCGGCGGCACACCGCTGGAAGCCTACAAGGCGTTGGTTGAGATGCATAAAGCGGGCCAGGTAAGCTTTAAACATGTCGTCACCTTCAATATGGATGAATACGTCGGGCTGCCGAAAGAGCATCCGGAAAGCTACCACAGCTTTATGCACCGCAACTTCTTCGACCATGTCGATATTCCCGCTGAGAATATTAACTTACTGGATGGCAATGCGCCGGATGTCGACGCTGAATGCCGTCAGTATGAAGAGAAAATTCGTTCATACGGTAAAATTCACCTGTTCATGGGCGGCGTGGGCAACGACGGTCATATCGCGTTTAACGAACCCGCCTCATCACTGGCTTCACGCACCCGTATCAAAACGCTGACGCATGACACCCGTGTTGCAAACTCCCGCTTCTTTGACGGCGATGTGAATCAGGTGCCGAAATATGCCCTGACCGTAGGCGTCGGCACGCTGCTGGATGCGGAAGAAGTAATGATCCTGGTGCTGGGCCATGTTAAAGCGCAGGCGCTTCAGGCGGCGGTTGAAGGCAACGTCAACCACATGTGGACCATCAGCTGCCTGCAACTTCACCCGAAAGCGGTGATTGTTTGCGATGAGCCGTCCACGATGGAGCTCAAAGTGAAGACGCTGAGATACTTCACTGAACTCGAAGCAGAAAATATTAAAGGTCTTTAAATTCGTTTTAACCGGGGGTTCTTATGTACGCACTCATCCACGGCCGGATTTACACCGGTCATGACGTTTTAGACGATCACGCAGTCGTGATCGCTGATGGCCAGATTGAACGTGTTTGTCCGATCGCTGATTTACCCGGCGGTATCGAACAACGCGACCTCGGCGGCGCCATTCTTGCCCCCGGTTTTATTGACGTACAGCTTAACGGCTGCGGCGGCGTGCAATTCAACGACACCGCCGATGCTGTAACGGTTGAAACGCTGGAAATTATGCAGGCGGCCAATGAGAAATCCGGTTGCACCAGCTATCTCCCGACGCTTATCACCACCAGCGACGACTTAATGAAACAGGGCGTCCGCGTTATGCGCGACTATCTGGCGAAACATCCAAACCAGGCGCTGGGTTTACACCTTGAAGGGCCGTGGCTGAATCTTGTTAAAAAAGGCACCCATAATCCGGACTATGTCCGTAAGCCTGATGCGCAACTCGTCGAGTTCTTATGCCAGAACGCGGACGTCATTACCAAAATTACGCTGGCGCCCGAGCAGGTTGAACCGCAGGTGATTCGCCAACTGGTTGATGCCGGAATCGTTGTTTCCGCCGGCCACTCTAATGCCACCTATAAAGAAGCCAAAATCGGTTTTCGCGCCGGGATTGGCTTCGCAACGCACTTGTTTAACGCCATGCCTTATGTGACGGGCCGTGAACCAGGACTGGTAGGTGCCATTTTTGACGAACCGGAATTATATTGCGGCATCATTGGCGATGGCTTGCATGTGGACTACGCCAATATCCGTATTGCCAAGAAGATCAAGGGCGATAAGCTTTGTCTGGTCACCGACGCCACAGCGCCCGCCGGCGCGAACATCGATCAGTTCATTTTTGCCGGTAAAACAATATACTACCGTGACGGGCTGTGTGTGGATGAAAACGGTACGCTGAGTGGTTCCGCGTTAACCATGATTGAAGGCGTACACAATCTCGTCGAGCATGTGGGTATAGCGCTTGATGAAGCGCTGCGGATGGCATCACTCTACCCGGCTCGTGCAATGGGCGTGGATAAAGAACTCGGAACAATCGAAGCCGGAAAAGTGGCTAACCTGACCGCCTTTACCCGCGATTATAAAATCATTAAGACCATCGTTAACGGTAACGAGGTCGTTACAGAGTAAGAGAAGGCATGACAACTGGCGGACAGGCTCAAATTGGTAATGTTGATCTGGTAAAACAACTCAACAGCGCGGCGGTTTATCGTCTGATCGATCAGCATGGACCGATTTCGCGCATTCAAATTGCCGAACAAAGTCAGCTCGCGCCCGCCAGCGTCACCAAAATTACTCGCCAGCTTATTGAGCGCGGATTGATCAAAGAAGTCGATCAACAGGCCTCCACCGGAGGCCGCCGCGCCATCTCCATTATTACCGAGACCCGCAACTTCCAGGCTATCGGCGTCCGACTGGGCCGCCATGACGCCACCCTGACGCTGTTTGATCTCAGCAGTAAGGCGCTCGCCGAAGAGCATTTTTCGCTGCCTGAACGCACCCAGGAAACGCTGGAAGAAGCGTTGCTCAACGCCATTGCGCAGTTTAGCGAAAACAATGTCCGTAAAATTCGCGAGTTGATAGCCATTTCGGTGATTTTGCCCGGTCTTGTCGATCCGGATACCGGCGTTGTTCGCTACATGCCGCACATTGATGTGGAAAACTGGGCACTGGTTGAAAAGCTGGAAAAACGGTTTACCCTGCCCTGCTTCGTTGGACACGATATTCGTAGCCTGGCGCTGGCTGAGCACTATTTCGGTGCAACCCGTGACTGTGATGACTCAATTCTGGTGCGCGTTCACCGCGGCACCGGCGCGGGTATCATCTCTAATGGGCGTATTTTTATTGGCCGCAACGGTAACGTCGGAGAAATTGGCCATATCCAGGTGGACCCGCTGGGCGAACGCTGCCATTGCGGAAATTTTGGCTGCCTGGAAACCATCGCCGCCAACGCCGCCATTGAAGCGCGGGTACGCCATTTACTGGAGCGCGGCTACCAGAGCCGACTGACCCTTGACGATTGCCATATCGATGCCATTTGCAAAGCTGCGAATAAAGGCGATCCTCTGGCCTGCGAAGTGATTGAGCATGTGGGTCGCCATCTGGGGAAAGCTGTCGCCATCGCGATTAACTTATTTAACCCGCAGAAAGTGGTGATTGCCGGTGAAATCATTAACGCTGAAAAAGTGCTGTTGCCTGCTATCGAAGCCTGTATCAACACGCAGGTGTTAAAAGCGTTTCGTAAAAATCTGCCTGTCCTGCGTTCCGCACTTAACGATCGCTCCGCTATTGGCGCATTCGCGCTCGTTAAACGAGCCATGTTAAACGGCATGCTGCTGCAACGTTTGCTGGAAAGTTAAAATCGTTTCGGCCATTTCCGTTATAGTAAATTCTTATCTTCAGGCAGACCCGAGTAGGCCATGACCATTCAGAACGTAATTTGTGATATTGATGGCGTGCTGATGCACGACAACGTCGCCGTACCTGGCGCGAGCGAATTCCTGACCCGCATCCTTGAAAAGGAATTCCCGCTGGTATTGCTGACCAACTACCCGTCGCAAACCGGGCAGGACCTGGCTAACCGCTTTGCGTCGGCAGGTATTAACGTACCCGACAGCGTGTTCTACACGTCAGCGATGGCGACCGCCGACTTTCTGCGCCGCCAGGAAGGGAAAAAAGCCTACGTTGTTGGCGAAGGCGCGTTAATTCATGAACTCTATAAAGCGGGCTTTACTATCACCGATATTAATCCTGACTTTGTGATCGTGGGCGAGACCCGTTCTTATAACTGGGAGATGATGCATAAAGCTGCCTTCTTCGTGGCGAATGGAGCGCGGTTTATTGCCACTAACCCGGATACCCACGGACGCGGTTTTTATCCTGCCTGCGGTGCGCTGTGCGCCCGGTATTGAGAAAATCTCCGGCCGCAAGCCTTTTTACGTTGGCAAACCAAGCCCGTGGATTATTCGCGCCGCACTGAATAAAATGCAGGCACACTCCGAGCACACTGTGATTGTCGGCGATAACCTGCGTACCGATATTCTGGCCGGTTTCCAGGCAGGTCTGGAAACGATTCTGGTGCTTTCCGGCGTATCCACGCTGAATGACATTGACGCCATGCCCTTCAGGCCGTCATGGATCTATCCCTCCGTCGCGGAAATCGACGTTATCTAATCCAAAGCCACGTTTATCGTGGCTTTGTTATTTTTAAGGGGTAGAAAAACCACCCCATCTAATAAAAAAGCCTTTTTATTGAATATCCGTTAATAATTACGCTCAAATGCTGACCTTTTTTTAGCATTCAGCAATCACTATTGAACTTTTCACTTTCAGAGACGAAAAAGCCTTGCCACAGCGGCCCGGTTTGCGGCATTTTCAATGGCATGCAAATGCAAACGGCCTGATTAAACGCCGGGCGCCGACAAACAACATCACCGCCAGGTTAATGGAGAAGTTTATGTGTTCAATTTTTGGTGTGCTGGATATTAAAACCGACGCGGGCGAACTGCGTAAAAAAGCGCTGGAACTGTCCCGTTTGATGCGCCATCGCGGCCCCGACTGGTCCGGCGTGTATGCAGGCGAAAAAGCTATCCTCGCCCATGAGCGTCTGTCGATTGTGGATGTCAACGCAGGTGCCCAGCCGCTGTACAACGAAGCCAAAACACATGCGCTGGCGGTGAACGGTGAAATCTATAACCATCAGGCTCTGCGCGCTGAATACGGCGATCGCTACCCGTTTCAGACCGGTTCCGACTGTGAGGTCATCCTGGCGCTGTATCAGGAAAAAGGACCGGAATTCCTCGACGATCTGCAGGGGATGTTTGCCTTCGTTCTGTACGATAGCGAAAAAGACGCCTATCTGATCGGCCGCGACCACATCGGTATCATCCCGCTGTATATGGGCCATGATGAACATGGCAACTTCTATGTCGCTTCAGAAATGAAAGCGCTGGTGCCGGTGTGCCGCACCATTAAAGAATTCCCGGCTGGCAGCTATCTGTGGAGCCAGGATGGCGAAATCCGCTCCTATTACCAGCGCGACTGGTTTGACTATGACGCGGTAAAAGACAACGTGACGGACAAAAACGCCCTGCGCCAGGCGCTGGAAGATTCCGTAAAAAGCCATTTGATGTCTGACGTCCCTTACGGCGTGCTGCTGTCCGGCGGCCTGGATTCCTCCGTGATCTCAGCCATCACGAAAAAATTTGCCGCCCGTCGTGTAGAAGATGAAGAGCGCAGCGAAGCCTGGTGGCCGCAGTTACACTCCTTCGCCGTTGGCCTGAAAGGCGCGCCGGATCTGAAAGCCGCGCAGGAAGTGGCAAACCACCTTGGCACCGTGCATCATGAGATCCATTTCACCGTGCAGGAAGGCCTGGACGCTATCCGCGATGTGATTTACCACATCGAAACCTATGACGTGACCACCATTCGTGCGTCAACCCCGATGTATTTGATGTCGCGTAAGATCAAAGCCATGGGCATTAAAATGGTGCTGTCCGGCGAAGGTTCCGATGAAGTGTTTGGCGGCTATCTTTATTTCCATAAAGCGCCGAATGCTAAAGAGCTGCATGAAGAGACCGTACGTAAATTGCAGTCGCTGCATATGTTCGATTGCGCTCGCGCCAACAAAGCGATGTCGGCCTGGGGTGTGGAAGCGCGTGTGCCGTTCCTTGATAAAAAATTCCTCGATGTGGCGATGCGCATTAACCCGCAGGATAAAATGTGCGGCAACGGTAAAATGGAAAAACACGTGCTGCGCGAATGCTTTGAATCTTACCTGCCGGCAAGCGTGGCGTGGCGTCAGAAAGAGCAGTTTTCCGACGGCGTTGGCTACAGCTGGATTGACACTTTAAAAGAAGTGGCGGCACAGCAGGTCACCGATCAACAGCTCGAAACTGCCCGCTTCCGCTTCCCGTACAACACGCCGTCCTCGAAAGAAGCGTATTTGTACCGTGAAATCTTTGAAGAGCTGTTCCCGGTGCCGAGCGCGGCGGAATGCGTACCTGGCGGCCCGTCAGTGGCGTGTTCATCAGCAAAAGCGATTGAATGGGATGAAGCGTTTAAAACCATGAACGATCCATCAGGCCGTGCGGTGGGCGTACACCAGTCAGCCTATAAATAAGCATCAGCATGATGATAAAAGGAGCCTGACGGCTCCTTTTTTATTGGCTTTCATCGCCCCTGAAACCGTTAATTTTCAGCAGGCAACGCGAGAAACAGCCAATAACTGCTGAATATTTCGTCAAGATGTTCGCAAGCTAGTCAAACAGCCATCGACAGGCGATTTTCGGCAAAAAATGTGTTGACGCTGCAAAGCCCAATACGCATAATGCGCCCCGCAACGCCGATAAGGTAACGCAAAAAAAAGATGGCTACGTAGCTCAGCTGGTTAGAGCACATCACTCATAATGATGGGGTCACAGGTTCGATTCCCGTCGTAGCCACCATCTTTTTGCGGGAGTGGCGAAATTGGTAGACGCACCAGATTTAGGTTCTGGCGCCGCAAGGTGTGCGAGTTCAAGTCTCGCCTCCCGCACCATTATCTTCACGTTGCACGGATGGGGTATCGCCAAGCGGTAAGGCACCGGTTTTTGATACCGGCATTCCCTGGTTCGAATCCAGGTACCCCAGCCACCTTTTCTGACGATTGTGTTTACGCACAGTGTCATTGGGGTATCGCCAAGCGGTAAGGCACCGGTTTTTGATACCGGCATTCCCTGGTTCGAATCCAGGTACCCCAGCCAGTCAGATTTGACTGGAAGAAATAAAATTTGGCTACGTAGCTCAGCTGGTTAGAGCACAGCACTCATAATGCTGGGGTCACAGGTTCGATTCCCGTCGTAGCCACCATCTTTTGGGGTATCGCCAAGCGGTAAGGCAGTGGATTCTGATTCCACCATTCCGAGGTTCGAATCCTCGTACCCCAGCCAAATTAAAAAGACGGATTGCGTTTGCAACCGCACCCTGTTGGGGTATCGCCAAGCGGTAAGGCAGTGGATTCTGATTCCACCATCCCGAGGTTCGAATCCTCGTACCCCAGCCACTATTAAAAAAGCCTGCGAAAGCAGGCTTTTTGCATTCAACGCACCGTAAAATCCCTCATCCTTATGCCGCAACATAACGAGGAGGGACCGGGCAACTCACAGTCCTAATGCATACTTTAACGCCTGGCGTTTTAATACGCCTGCCCGTTCCGCTGCCATAAGACCAAGATTACGTAGCACCTTCACTGGCGGCAAATCGTTGCTGAATCCGGCGTAAAACAGATCCATACCGCTTTGCATCAGGAAGTTATCCGCCTGACGGCGCATCTGATAACGCCGTAATACCTCATAGCTCGACCAGAGCTCGCCATGACTGCGGGCGCGGACTAAGACGTCAAGCAAAGCATCCACGTCACGGTAGCCAAGATTGACCCCCTGCCCCGCCAGCGGATGAATGGTGTGCGCTGCATCGCCCACCAGCGCAAGGCCCGGTTGTGCATACTTGAGGGCGTGACGTCGCGTCAGTGGGAAGGCCCCGCAGGCTTGGGGAGTCACTTTCCCGACACGCGCAGGGAAATGCTGATTAATTTCACGCCCCAGTTGCTCCATAGAAAGCCCCTGAAGCTGGCGAATACGCGCGGGTTTGTCATACCACACCAGCGACGCCCAGTTATCGAACAGCGGCAGGAAAGCGCGTGGGCCATCGGGGGTAAACTGTTGCCAGGTGCTGTCGCCAGGATCGTTCTCACAGCGAACAGAAATCAACAGGCAGGATTGATGATAGTTCCAGGCGTGAATGCCAATGCCCGCCCAGTCACGAATACGTGAATTTGCGCCATCGGCACCGATCACCAGTTTGGCTTCCAGTACCGTCCCGTCTTCAAAAGTGAGTTCATGATACTCATTGCGGCGCTGCATATGAGAGAGCGCGGCCGGGCAATGCAGCGTAACGGACGGATGTTTTTCCAGCGCCTGCCAGAGTGCGCACTGTAACACCGAATTTTCCACCATGTAGCCCAGCTCAGGCAGCTTGAGTTCGGATGCGTCAAACGCCACGTGAGACGCCTCCCACTCCCAGGTTTCAAGCCGTCGCCAGGCATGGGCGCGCATGCCACAAACCGCGTCCCATACGCCAAGCTGCTTCAGCAGCGACACAGAGGCACAGCTGATGGCAGAAATCCGCACGTCAGGCGGTGATGCCGGGTCATATTCCGCGGGCGGCGCATGTTCAATCACGCTCACCTGAAAACCGTTTTGCGCGAGCCCCAGCGCGATTGCAGCGCCTACCATGCCCGCGCCGATAACGGCGACTTCAATTGGTTGATTTGCCATGGTCATTTATCCTTAAACGCAGTTACCTAAGTTTACCGGATTTTCAGATAAGTGGCGTCGTATTCCGCGCTACTGGTCACGGCAGCGTCAAAGCATTACAATACGCGCCCTGCATTACGGCCGTTAACTTAAGCAATGAGCATGTCAATGACAAAAAAACTCCATATCAAAACCTGGGGCTGTCAGATGAACGAATACGATTCATCGAAGATGGCCGATCTGCTGGATGCCACCCACGGGTATCAACTGACCGACGTGGCGGAAGAAGCGGATGTGTTGCTGCTCAACACCTGCTCAATCCGCGAAAAAGCCCAGGAAAAAGTTTTCCATCAACTGGGACGCTGGAGAGCGCTTAAGGAAAAGAATCCGGATCTGATTATCGGTGTCGGCGGCTGCGTGGCATCGCAGGAAGGCGATCATATTCGCCAACGCGCCCACTATGTCGACATTATTTTCGGGCCGCAAACCCTGCACCGTTTACCGGAAATGATTAACCGCGTGCGCGGCGATCGTAGCCCGGTTGTGGATATCAGCTTCCCGGAAATCGAGAAATTCGACCGTCTTCCTGAGCCGCGCGCCGACGGCCCGACGGCATTTGTGTCAATCATGGAAGGCTGCAATAAATACTGCACCTACTGCGTGGTGCCGTACACCCGTGGTGAGGAAGTCAGCCGTCCTTGCGACGATATTCTGTTTGAAATTGCCCAACTGGCGGCGCAGGGCGTACGTGAGGTCAACTTGCTTGGCCAGAACGTAAACGCCTGGCGCGGTGAAAACTATGACGGTACACAGGGTAACTTTGCTGACCTGCTGCGTCTGGTTGCGGCCATCGACGGCATCGACCGCATCCGCTTTACCACCAGCCATCCTATCGAATTTACCGACGATATCGTGGAAGTGTATCGCGATACGCCGGAGCTGGTGAGCTTCCTGCACCTGCCGGTGCAGAGCGGGTCCGACCGTGTGTTGAACCTGATGGGCCGCACCCATACCGCGCTGGAGTACAAAGCCATTATCCGTAAACTGCGCGCAGCGCGCCCGGATATCCAGATTAGCTCTGACTTTATCGTCGGCTTCCCGGGTGAAAGCCAACAGGATTTCGAACAGACCATGAAGCTGATTGCCGATGTGAATTTCGACATGAGCTACAGCTTTATTTTCTCAGCGCGTCCGGGTACGCCTGCCGCCGATATGGTGGACGATGTGCCGGAAGAAGAGAAAAAGCAGCGTCTGTATATTCTCCAGGAGCGTATCAATCAGCAGGCAATGGCCTGGAGCCGCCGCATGCTGGGCAGCGTTCAGCGTATTCTGGTGGAAGGTACATCACGTAAGAGCATCATGGAGTTATCTGGCCGCACCGAAAACAACCGCGTGGTGAACTTCGAAGGCACGCCGGATATGGTAGGCAAATTCGTTGATGTGGAAATCACTGACGTATTCCCGAACTCGCTGCGCGGTACCGTCGTGCGCACCGAAGAAGAAATGGGGCTGCGCGTCGTCGAATCCCCTGAGTCCGTGATTGCCCGCACCCGTAAAGAAAACGAAATCGGCGTTGGTATCTACCAGCCGTGATCCTCGCCCGATATGCTGCGTCGCTCGCAGTATATCGGGGCTTTTGCACCGCCCCGCCCTTGTATTTGCCCGCTGTTACCCAAATATCTGACCTGAAGCTTGCGCCTTTTTCCCACGCCGTGAATAATTTCTATTAGCCTGAGAAAATCAGCACGCATTATTACTATTCACCTAACTGGCCCTGTGTGACCAAGAGGATAAGTTTGAATATCGAAACACGTGAATTTACCCTGGAACCCGCAGATAACGAACGTCTGCTTAGCCTTTGCGGCCCGTTTGACGACAACATCAAACAGCTCGAACGGCGCCTCGGCATCGAAATTAATCGTCGTGACAACCACTTCAAACTCACCGGACGTAGCCTGAGCGTCAGCGCTGCGACGGATATTCTTCGTCATTTGTACGTGGATACGGCACCGATGCGCGGCAAGATCAAGGACATTGACCCCGAACAAATCCATCTGGCGATTAAAGAATTCCGCGTCCTGGAACAGAACGCGGAAAGCGTGCCGGATTATGGCAAAGCGGTGAATATCCAGACCAAGCGCGGCGTGATAAAACCGCGTACGCCTAACCAGGCGCAGTACATCGCCAACATTCTCGATCACGACATTACCTTTGGCGTCGGCCCTGCGGGTACCGGTAAAACCTATTTGGCGGTCGCCGCGGCTGTCGATGCGCTTGAGCGCCAGGAAATTCGTCGCATTCTGCTGACGCGCCCGGCGGTTGAAGCCGGCGAGAAACTGGGCTTCCTGCCCGGCGATCTCAGCCAGAAAGTTGACCCATACCTGCGCCCGCTCTACGACGCGCTGTTCGAAATGCTCGGTTTTGAGCGTGTCGAAAAGTTGATGGAACGTAATGTGATTGAAGTTGCTCCGCTGGCCTATATGCGCGGACGCACCCTTAACGACGCATTTATTATTCTCGATGAGAGCCAGAACACGACCATCGAACAGATGAAAATGTTCCTGACGCGTATTGGGTTTAACTCAAAAGCGGTTATTACCGGCGATGTCACTCAAATCGACTTGCCGCGCAATATGAAGTCTGGTTTACGCCATGCCATTGAAGTGCTGAGCGGCGTTGAGGAAATCAGCTTCAACTTCTTCCATAGCGAAGACGTGGTTCGTCACCCTGTTGTGGCGCGTATCGTTAACGCCTATGAAGCCTGGGAAGAAGCCGATCAAAAACGTAAAGCGGAGCAAGCCGCAGAACGTAAACGTGAAGCGCTGGCGCAGGCCGCGGGGCAACAGGAGCAACCATGAGTCAGGTCATTCTGGATTTACAACTGGCCTGTGAAGACACCAGCGGATTACCCGACGAAGCGCAATTTCAGGCATGGCTTGACGCCGTGATCCCACAATTTCAGGAAGAAGCGGAAGTCACGATCCGTGTGGTAGACGAAGCCGAGAGCCATGAACTGAATCTCACCTACCGTGGCAAAGACAAGTCGACCAACGTGCTCTCGTTCCCCTTTGAAGCGCCGCCGGGAATTGAATTGCCACTGCTGGGCGATCTGATTATTTGCCGTCAGGTTGTGGAGCGCGAAGCCACTGAGCAGGTGAAGCCACTGGACGCCCACTGGGCGCATATGGTTATCCATGGCAGCCTGCATTTGTTGGGTTATGACCATATCGAAGACGACGAAGCCGAAGAAATGGAAGGGCTGGAAACAGAGATAATGCTTGCTCTGGGCTTTAGCGATCCGTACATTTCCGAGAAAGAGTAAGCAGAGAGGCAATTCTGCCCCTCTGCATAAGGCCGTCGTCGTGTGTTTTCCGGCGACGGTACAAATGAAACCAACATGAGGTCCTGTACCAGACGCCATGAGCGACGATAATTCACACAGTAGTGACACGCTTAACAGCAAGAAGGGATTCTTCTCCCTTTTACTGAGCCAGCTTTTCCACGGCGAACCGAAAAACCGTGAAGAGTTACTGGCACTGATCCGTGATTCCGAACAAAACGAGCTTATCGACCTGGATACCCGCGATATGCTTGAAGGGGTGATGGATATCGCTGACCAACGCGTCCGCGACATCATGATCCCGCGTTCCCAAATGGTCACCGTGAAACGCAACCAGAGCCTGGACGAATGCCTTGATGTCATCATCGAATCCGCCCACTCGCGCTTCCCGGTTATCAGTGAAGATAAAGATCACATTGAAGGGATTCTGATGGCGAAAGATCTGCTGCCGTTTATGCGCAGCGATGCTGAGCCGTTCAGTATGGAAAAAGTGTTACGCCCGGCGGTAGTTGTGCCGGAAAGCAAGCGGGTTGACCGTATGCTTAAAGAGTTCCGTTCTCAGCGTTACCACATGGCGATTGTCATTGATGAATTTGGCGGCGTTTCTGGCCTGGTCACCATCGAAGACATTCTTGAACTCATTGTGGGTGAAATTGAAGACGAATATGACGAAGAAGAGGATCTCGATTTTCGTCAGTTGAGTCGCCATACCTGGACCGTTCGTGCCCTGGCGCCGATTGAAGATTTTAACGAAACCTTCGGTACCCAGTTTAGCGATGAAGAAGTCGATACCATTGGCGGCCTGGTGATGCAGGCGTTCGGCCACCTGCCCGCGCGCGGCGAAACCGTAGAAATCGACGGTTATCAGTTTAAAGTCGCCATGTCGGACAGCCGACGCATTATCCAGGTTCATGTAAAAATTCCGGACGACTCGCCTGGTCCAAAATCTGAAGAGTAATGGAATGCGCTTTTCTGCATTGATTGAACGCCAGCACGTGCGCTTGCTGCTGGCGCTGTTAACGGGAGCCAGCGGAACGCTGGCTTTTTCTCCTTATGACTTTTGGCCCGCCGCGCTGCTTTCCCTGCTCGGTTTACAAGGCCTGACGCTGAATCGTCGCCCGCTGCAAAGCGCCTGGATTGGTTTTTTCTGGGGGCTTGGGCTGTTTGGCACCGGCATCAACTGGGTTTACGTCAGTATCGCCCAGTTTGGCGGTATGCCAGGGCCGATCAATATCTTCCTTGTGGTGCTGCTCGCGGCCTATATGTCGCTGTATACCGGTTTGTTTGCCGGCGTGCTCGGCAAGCTGTGGCCCAAAGCCACGGTATGGCGCGTCGCGGTTGCCGCCCCTGCCGTCTGGCAGGTAACGGAATTTTTACGCGGCTGGGTGCTCACCGGTTTTCCATGGCTACAGTTTGGCTACAGCCAGGTAGACGGCCCGCTTAAAGGCTTAGCGCCGATTACCGGTGTGGAAGGGATCAATTTTCTGCTGATGATCGTCAGCGGCCTGATTGTGCTGGCGCTGGCGCGTCGACGTATTATGCCTGCGATTGTAGCGCTGGTGCTCTTTGCACTGCCCTTCCCGCTGCGTTACATCCAGTGGTATCAACTGTTACCTGAGCGCCAGCTCAATGTCTCGCTGGTACAGGGTAATATTCCCCAGTCGCTGAAGTGGGACGAAAATGAGCTACTCAACACGCTGCGCATCTATCTCAACGCTTCTGAACCGAAAATGGGCCAGTCGCAGCTGATTATCTGGCCGGAGTCGGCGATCCCCGATCTGGAGATTAACCAGCAGCGGTTTTTAACCGAGCTGGACGGCATGTTGCGCGAACACAATACCAGCCTGATTACCGGCATCGTGGATGCGCGTCTTAACAAGCAAAATCGTTACGACACCTACAATACGATCATCACGCTGGGTGCGGATAACCCCTACAGTTACAACTCCGCGAACCGCTATAACAAGAATCACCTGGTGCCGTTTGGCGAGTTTGTGCCGCTGGAGTCGATTCTTCGGCCGCTGGCGCCCTTCTTCGATTTGCCGATGTCCTCGTTCAGTCGCGGCCCTTATCAGCAACCGCAACTGCTGGCACACGGTTTTAAACTCACCGCAGCGATTTGTTATGAAATCATTCTCGGTGAGCAGGTGCGTGATAACTTCCGTCCGGATACCGATTTTCTGCTGACGATTTCCAACGACGCGTGGTTTGGCCGCTCCATCGGCCCGTGGCAGCACTTCCAGATGGCGCGTATGCGTGCGCTGGAGCTGGCGCGTCCGCTACTGCGCAGTACCAACAACGGCGTGACCGCTGTCATTGCGCCTGATGGCTCGGTACAGAAAATCATTCCACAGTTTACCCGTGAAGTACTGACCGCAGACGTCACGCCGACTCGCGGCATAACGCCTTACGCCCGCTTCGGCAACTGGCCGCTATGGTTGCTGACCGGCGTGATGAGCTTTATGGCGCTGATTGTTGCCCTGCGCCGTCGACACCTCTAATACGTTCTCTCCTTTTAAGGCCAGCTCTGCTGGCCTTTTTAATTTCTGGCACGGCACTTGCTTAATATAATCAGTGACTTTGCGAATTTCCCTTTCAGACAACACGTGAAAACGTCGGTTGCACCATAACGGGACATCATCGGCACCAGGTTAGTGCAAAGCACTGGATTTGCCTTTAAATGGTGCGGCGCACTTCGCAAAAATAAACAAATAAATAGCAAAACCTTTACATTCAGCCAGGCTAAATGTTAACAAACAGGCACAATGTTGCGCGCGAGCGCAACAATAACAACAACACAAACATTCACAATGGGTTATCACTGGCGCCCATGGCGCTACGATAAGGAGTTGGATATGCAATTACGTAAACTGGCCGCAGCAATGTTAGTCATGGGGTTGGGCGCAGGCCTGGCCCACGCCGAAGAAGCAAAAACGGCTGACGCTGCCGCATTGCAAGGTACGCTGGCTAAAGTTGCTAAGAATGGCGTTATCGTTGTCGGTCACCGTGAATCTTCCGTACCGTTTTCCTATTACGATAATCAGCAAAAAGTGGTCGGTTACTCTCAGGATTACTCCAATGCTATCGTAGAAGCGGTGAAGAAAAAGCTGAACAAGCCGGACCTCCAGGTAAAACTGATCCCCATTACCTCCCAAAACCGTATTCCATTGCTGCAAAACGGCACCTTCGATTTTGAATGTGGCTCAACAACCAACAACCTTGAGCGTCAGAAGCAGGCTGCCTTCTCTGACACCATCTTCGTTGTCGGTACCCGTCTGCTGGCCAAAAAAGGCGGCGATATTAAAGACTTCCCGGATCTGAAAGGGAAAGCGGTCGTCGTGACCTCCGGTACCACATCGGAAGTGCTGCTGCACAAGCTGAACGACGAGAAAAAAATGGACATGCGTATCATCAGCGCCAAAGACCATGGTGACTCGTTCCGCACCCTGGAAAGCGGTCGCGCGGTGGCATTTATGATGGATGACGCCCTGCTGGCTGGCGAACGTGCGAAAGCCAAGAAACCGGATCAGTGGGAAATCGTCGGTACACCGCAGTCTCAGGAAGCTTATGGCTGCATGCTGCGCAAAGACGATGCGGACTTTAAAAAGCTGATGGATGAAACCATCGCTCAGGCCCAGACCTCTGGCGAAGCGGAAAAATGGTTCGATAAATGGTTTAAGAATCCAATCCCGCCGAAAAACCTGAACCTGAACTTCGAGCTTTCCAACGAGATGAAAGCGCTGTTCAAAGAACCTAACGATAAAGCACTGAACTAATTACAACCATTAAGGGCGGGACATCCTGCCCTCTCGATTGCTTCGACAGCCCGGACAGACTCTGCGTCGGATGGTCGTTCCCCATCCGGCGTGAACACTCCACTCGTTTCCAGCCCAAAAATAAGGAAACAGCGGAGAAGGCTTCGCAACAATCTTCGAGGGTAGCCAGGCTACCCTTATTTTTTTTTGGAGTAACGTATGTCTATAGACTGGAACTGGGGTATTTTTTTACAGCCCGCCCCGTTCGGCAACACCACCTATCTGGGCTGGCTATGGAGTGGTTTTCAGGTTACCGTCGCGCTGTCGATCACGGCCTGGATTATCGCCTTCCTCGTCGGCTCCCTGTTTGGCATTCTGCGTACTGTTCCTAACCGTTTCCTGTCCGGAATCGGGACCTGCTACGTAGAACTTTTCCGTAACGTTCCGTTGATCGTTCAGTTCTTTACCTGGTATCTGGTGGTACCGGAACTCCTGCCGGAAGATCTCGGCATGTGGTTTAAAGCTGAGCTGGATCCGAATGTGCAGTTCTTCCTCTCTTCTATGATCTGCCTTGGCCTGTTTACCGCCGCGCGCGTGTGCGAACAGGTGCGTGCCGCGATCCAGTCGCTGCCGCGAGGCCAGAAAAACGCGGCTCTCGCCATGGGACTGACGCTGCCGCAGGCTTATCGCTATGTGCTGTTGCCAAACGCTTATCGCGTTATCGTGCCGCCAATGACGTCTGAAATGATGAACCTGGTGAAAAACTCGGCCATCGCCTCGACGATTGGACTGGTGGATATGGCGGCGCAGGCGGGGAAACTGCTGGATTACTCGGCGCACGCCTGGGAATCGTTCACGGCGATTACGTTAGCATACGTGTTGATTAACACCCTGATTATGCTGGTTATGAATGTGGTAGAGCGCAAAATCCGCCTGCCTGGTAATCTGGGGAGCAAATAATGTACGAATTTGACTGGAGCTCAATCGTTCCCTCGTTCCCCTACCTGCTGGATGGTCTGGCAATCACGCTTAAAATTACCGTCACGGCGGTGATCATCGGGATTATTTGGGGCACCCTGCTGGCGGTCATGCGGCTATCAACGTTTAAACCTGTCGCCTGGTTCGCCACCAGCTACGTTAACGTATTCCGTTCTATTCCGCTGGTGATGGTGCTGCTGTGGTTCTACCTGATCGTGCCGGGGTTCCTGCAGAATGTGCTGGGCCTGTCGCCCAAAACCGATATCCGCCTGATTTCGGCGATGGTGGCGTTTTCAATGTTTGAAGCTGCTTACTATTCAGAAATCATCCGCGCCGGGATCCAGAGCATTTCCCGTGGGCAATCCAACGCTGCACTGGCGCTGGGCATGACCCAATGGCAATCCATGAAGCTGATTATTCTGCCCCAGGCGTTCCGCGCCATGGTGCCGCTGCTGTTAACTCAGGGGATTGTGCTATTCCAGGACACCTCGCTGGTTTATGTATTAAGCCTTGCAGACTTCTTCCGTACCGCATCAACCATTGGCGAACGCGATGGTACGCAGGTCGAAATGATCCTGTTTGCAGGTGGCGTATATTTCATCATTAGTTTAAGTGCGTCGCTGCTGGTCAGTTGGCTGAAGAAAAGGACGGTATAATGATTTCCCTGAAAAATGTTTCTAAATGGTATGGTCAGTTTCAGGTGTTGACCGACTGCTCAACGGAAGTGACCAAAGGCGAAGTGGTGGTGGTATGCGGGCCGTCCGGCTCGGGTAAATCGACGCTGATCAAAACGGTTAACGGTCTTGAGCCAGTGCAGAAAGGCGAAATCGTCGTTAACGGCACCAAAGTCAACGATAAAAAAACCAATCTGGCTGAGCTGCGCTCTCACGTCGGCATGGTGTTCCAGCACTTCGAACTGTTTCCGCATCTGTCCATTATTGAAAACCTGACGCTGGCGCAGGTTAAAGTCCTTAAACGCGATAAAGCGGCAGCACGCCAGAAAGCGGTAAAACTGCTTGAGCGCGTCGGGCTGTCTGCTCACGGCGAAAAATACCCGGCGCAGCTCTCCGGGGGACAGCAACAGCGTGTGGCGATTGCCCGTGCATTGTGTATGGACCCGGTCGCGATGTTGTTTGACGAACCGACGTCGGCCCTCGACCCGGAAATGATTAACGAAGTGCTCGACGTTATGGTTGAACTGGCTAACGAAGGCATGACCATGATGGTTGTCACCCACGAAATGGGCTTCGCCCGCAAAGTGGCAAACCGGGTGATCTTTATGGATGAGGGGAAAATCGTCGAGGACTCTGCGAAGGAGGAGTTTTTCGCCAATCCCAAATCAGAACGTGCGAAAGACTTCCTTGCGAAAATCCTGCATTAATCGCAGGAGAATAAAAAAGGAGCAGCCCTGCTGCTCCTTTTTATTTATCGTTTTCTTACGGCTCGAACGGCCTGCGCTGGAACTGATCGTGACCGCATTTCGGACACAACGGCAGCGGTTCAGGCGTGTAAAACGCCAGATGATGATGGCATTTTTCACAGACCAGATTGCCAAGCCCCACCACTTCACCGCTGTGATAGACCCCGTGATGGTTTAAATCCTGAAAGACTTCGCGCCATTCCAGCTGGGTTTTATCGGTAATATCTGCCAGCTCCTGCCAGATACTCTCTTTAATTACCCGCATAAAAACACTGTCGGCGATCTCATCCTGGCTTTCGCCATAGCTGCGGGCGAACTCTTCCAGGTCGCGCCGTACCGCGCGCGTTACCTCTTCAGCTTCTGTGCGGGTGAGCTCGCTGGTTTGCGCCAGTTGCTGGCGCGCGCTGGCCACCAGCACATCGATATCCCGCTCACCGTTGCGTAAACGTTCGGTTAGTGTCGCCACCAGTTCACGATAAAATTGAGCAACCTTGTTCATTCAGCACTTCTCCTGGTCGGGTAACGTACTCTAATAATAGACGTTAATCCCGGCAGGCTTTGTTAGCAGACGCACATCGCAGGTAAAGGAATGCAAAGGTGGAGGCCGACCGGAAACCGATCAAAGGCTGTTTTGCCGCAGTCGAATCGGCTATGCTATGCCGATCGTAATCACACTCGTACATGCTACATACGTAGCGGCAATGAAAACAGGACCACTGGCTGCCATGCAAGAGCAATATCGCCCGGAAGAGATTGAATCCCACGTACAGCATCACTGGGAAGAGAAGCGCACATTTGAAGTGACTGAAGACGAGAGCAAAGAGAAGTATTACTGCCTGTCGATGCTTCCCTATCCTTCTGGTCGACTACACATGGGTCACGTCCGCAACTACACCATTGGCGATGTGATTGCCCGTTATCAACGTATGCTGGGCAAGAACGTCCTTCAGCCTATCGGCTGGGATGCCTTCGGCCTGCCGGCGGAAGGCGCTGCGGTTAAAAATAACACCGCGCCAGCCCCGTGGACCTACGACAACATCAATTACATGAAGAACCAGCTGAAAATGCTGGGTTTCGGTTATGACTGGAGCCGCGAGCTGGCGACCTGTACACCGGAATACTATCGCTGGGAGCAGAAATTCTTTACCGAGCTGTATAAAAAAGGCCTGGTGTACAAGAAAACCTCCGCAGTGAACTGGTGTCCGAACGACCAGACCGTACTGGCGAACGAGCAGGTTATCGACGGCTGCTGCTGGCGCTGCGATACCAAAGTCGAGCGTAAAGAAATCCCGCAGTGGTTTATCAAAATCACCGCTTATGCCGACGAACTGCTGAATGATTTGGATAAGCTGGATCAGTGGCCAGACACCGTCAAAACCATGCAGCGTAACTGGATTGGCCGTTCTGAAGGCGTGGAAATCACCTTCGACGTGGAAAACCGTGCCGATAAACTGACGGTGTACACCACCCGCCCGGACACCTTCATGGGCGTCACCTATCTGGCTGTGGCTGCGGGCCACCCGCTGGCGCAGGCCGCTGCAGCGACTAACCCGGCGCTGGCTGATTTCATCGCCGAATGCCGTAATACCAAAGTTGCCGAAGCTGACATGGCGACGATGGAGAAAAAAGGCATGGCGACCGGCTTCAACGCCATTCATCCGCTGACTGGCGAAGCCGTTCCGGTATGGGTTGCCAACTTCGTACTGATGGAATACGGCACTGGCGCAGTCATGGCCGTTCCCGGCCACGATCAGCGCGACTGGGAATTCGCCACCAAATACGGTCTGGCGATCAAACCCGTCATCCTCGCGCAGGACGGCACGGCGCCGGATCTGTCCCAGCAGGCGCTGACTGAAAAAGGCGTGCTGTTCAACTCCGGAGAATTCGACGGCCTGCCGTTTGACCAGGCGTTTAACGCCATTGCCGACAAGCTGGCGTCCAAAGGCGTAGGCGAGCGCAAAATCAACTACCGTCTGCGCGACTGGGGCGTTTCCCGCCAGCGCTACTGGGGGTGCGCCAATTCCGATGGTAACCCTGGAAGATGGCACCGTTATGCCGACGCCGGAAGACCAGTTGCCGGTGATCCTGCCGGAAGATGTGGTTATGGACGGCATCACCAGCCCGATTAAAGCCGATCCTGAGTGGGCGAAAACCACCGTTAACGGTCAGCCAGCGCTGCGTGAAACCGACACCTTCGATACCTTTATGGAGTCTTCCTGGTACTACGCGCGCTACACCTGCCCGCAGTACGATCAAGGCATGCTTGATTCGAAAGCCGCCAACTACTGGCTGCCGGTGGATATTTATATCGGCGGTATTGAACACGCCATCATGCACCTGCTCTACTTCCGCTTCTTCCACAAATTGATGCGCGATGCGGGCATGGTGAACTCCAATGAGCCAGCTAAACAGCTGCTGTGCCAGGGCATGGTGCTGGCGGACGCGTTCTATTACGTGGGCGCAAACGGCGAACGCAACTGGGTTTCGCCGGTTGACGCGATCGTTGAACGCGACGAGAAAGGCCGTATTGTTAAAGCCACCGACGCAGCGGGCCATGAACTGGTCTATGCTGGCATGAGCAAAATGTCGAAGTCGAAAAACAACGGCATCGACCCGCAGGTTATGGTTGAGCGTTACGGCGCAGATACCGTGCGTCTGTTCATGATGTTTGCTTCTCCGGCCGATATGACGCTGGAATGGCAGGAATCCGGTGTTGAAGGGGCTAACCGCTTCCTGAAGCGCGTCTGGAAACTGGTTTATGAGCACACGGCGAACGGCGCTGCGCCAGCGCTGGACGTAGCCGCGCTGACTGACGATCAAAAAGCCTTGCGTCGCGATATCCATAAAACCATTGCGAAAGTGACCGATGATATCGGCCGCCGTCAGACGTTTAACACCGCTATCGCCGCTATCATGGAACTGATGAATAAGCTGGTGAAAGCGGCGCAGGAAAGCGATCAGGATCGCGCATTAATGCGTGAAGCCCTGCTGGCCGTTGTGCGTATGCTGTATCCGTTCACTCCGCACGTCTGCTTCACCCTGTGGCAGGAACTGAATGGCGAAGGCGATATCGATAACGCGCCGTGGCCGCAGGCCGATGAAAACGCCATGGTGGAAGATTCTCTGCTGGTGGTGGTGCAGGTTAACGGTAAAGTGCGCGGTAAAAATCACCGTTCCGGTGGATGCGACCGAGCAGCAGGTGCGTGAACGCGCCGCTCAGGAACATCTGGTCGCCAAATACCTTGAAGGCGTAACTGTGCGTAAAGTAATTTACGTACCGGGTAAACTGCTTAACCTGGTGGTTGGCTAAGCACAGGAGGAAGTGTGCGATATCTTGTCACTCTGATAGTGAGCCTGGCGGTACTGGTTACCGCCGGATGTGGCTGGCACCTGCGTAGTACCACGCAAGTGCCAGAGCGAATGCAGACCCTGATTCTGGATTCAGGTGACCCGTATGGGCCGCTTAGCCGTGCCATCCGTAAGCAGTTGCGTCTGAACGGCGTGGAAATTGTGGAGCCGAGTAAAATACGTACTGACATTCCGTCACTGCGTCTTACGGGTGCCTCGCTTACCCAGGATACCGCATCCGTGTTCCAGGATGGTCGTACTGCGGAATACCAGCTGATCATGACGATCAATGCTTCGGTATTGATACCGGGCCACGATATTTACCCGATCAGTACTAAGGTGTTCCGCTCGTTCTTCGATAACCCGCTGACCGCGCTGGCGAAGGATGCTGAGCAGGAAATTATCATTCAGGAAATGTTCGACCGTGCTGCGGAACAGTTGATTCGTAAGCTGATGTCGGTACAGGTGAAAGATCTGAAAGCCACTCAAACTGAACCGGTAACCGCACAGCCAGGCAACACGGCGCCTGCCACGGGCCGCGTTTCCACAACCCTTTCCGCTCAGTAATGGTCAGAGTTTGGCCTGAACAACTCCGCGCGCAGCTCAAAGAAGGGCTGCGCGCGGCGTATTTACTCACCGGAAACGATCCGCTGTTATTGCAGGAAAGCCAGGACGCCATACGTCAGGCCGCGCAGGAGCAGGGATTCGACGAACACCACACCCGCCAGATTGATAATCAAACCGACTGGGAAGAGATTTTCTCGATCACCCGGGCATTAAGTCTGTTTGCCAGCCGGCAAACCCTGCTACTTGTGCTGCCTGACAACGGCCAAACGCCGCGATCAATGACAAACTGGCCGAGCTGGTGAACCTGCTGCATGACGATTTATTGTTGGTGGTACGAACGGCGAAACTCACCAAAGCACAGGAAAACGCCGCGTGGTACGGCGCGCTGTCGAGCCGCGGCGTCATGGTTAATTGCCAGACCCCGGAACAGGCGCAACTTCCCCGCTGGGTAGCGAATCGCGCCAAAAGCCGCCAGCTTGCACTGGATGACGCCGCCTGCCAATTGCTGTGTTATTGCTACGAAGGCAATCTGCTGGCGCTGGCTCAGGCGCTGGATCGTCTGGCGCTGTTGTGGCCCGATGGCAAACTTACCCTGCCCAGGGTGGAGCAGGCTGTAAACGACGCTGCCCACTTTACGCCGTTCCACTGGGTGGATGCGCTACTGGCCGGTAAAAGCAAACGCGCGCTGCATATACTTCAACAACTGCGGCTGGAAGGCGGCGAACCGGTGATTTTATTGCGTACGGTTCAGCGCGAACTGCTGCTGATGGTGACGCTTAAACGTCAGTCCAGCCATACGCCGCTGCGTAATTTGTTTGATCAGCACCGCGTCTGGCAAAACCGCCGCGGCCTGATGACCGACGCGCTGAACAGAATGAGTGAAGACCAGTTGCGTCAGGGGGTCAGCCTGCTAAGCCAGATTGAGTTGACCCTGAAGCAGGATTACGGTCAGTCCGTCTGGCAGGAGCTGGAAGGACTGTCGCTGCTGCTGTGTCATAAAGCCTTGCCGGATGTGTTTATTCATGGATAAGTCGCTTCTCGCCTGGTATGGCGGCACTTTCGATCCGATCCATTTTGGTCATATCAAACCAGTGGAAGCTTTGGCACAGCGGGTTGGCTGAAAAAAGTGGTCATCATGCCGAACAATGTCCCGCCCCACCGGCCGCAACCCAAAGCGAACAGCGCGCAACGTAAAGCCATGATCGAGGCGGCGATACAGGGCAATCCGCTGTTTGAACTGGATGACCGGGAATTGCAGCGGGAAATGCCCTCCTGGACGGCGGACACGATGGAAACGCTGCGTGCCGAGCAGGGAGCGACGCAGCCGCTGGGGTTTATTATCGGGCAGGATTCATTGCTGACTTTCCAGACGTGGCATCGTTACGCCGATATTCTCGCCTGCTGTCACTTACTGGTTTGCCGCCGCCCCCGGTTATGCCCTGACCATGCCTGACGCCCGTCAACAACGCTGGCTGGAACAGCACCTGGCGACGGATATCGCGGAATTGCATTCGCAACCCGCCGGGAAAATTTTCCTTGCCGAGACGCCACTGCTGAACATTTCCGCTACCGTTATCCGCCAGCGCCTTGAGCAAGGCCAGCCTTGCGATGACCTCGTGCCTGCGCCGGTAATGGCGTATATCACCCACCACGGTTTGTACCGCCAGTAATATGCGTTAACGCGGCAATCAGCGCCGCGTTATCCGCATGGCTTTTCACCGCCACCCGGAAATAACGCCTTTCCAGCCCCGGATAATTCGCACAGCTGCGAATTAAAATCTGTTGTTCCAGTAAGCGCCGCTGTAAATCCTCATCGCCGTCATAGCGGAAAAACAGATAGTTGGCCTGTCCAGGCCAGACGGTCACATCCGGCAGCGCAGCAAGCCCGTCAAACAAAATCGGCCGTTCCCTTGCCAGCCACTGCCGCGTGGCCTGCTGATAGGGTCGATCATCAAGGATTATTTCTCCGGCCAGCGCCGCAAAAGCGTTGATGGTCCAGGGTTCGCGCTGCGACCGTAGCGCCGCGACCTGCTGAGCATCACTGTTGATGAGATAGCCCAGGCGCAACCCTGGAATCGCGTAAAACTTAGTGAGCGAGCGTAAAACCCACAGATGCGGATGCCCGGCAAGCCAGGGAATACAGCCGGTCGCGTCGGGCAGGAAATCGATAAACGCCTCATCGACCACCAGCGTAATGCCGCATTCGCCGCAGCGCGTGATAATCGCCTCCAGTAACTGGCGATCCGGCATCAGCCCCGTCGGGTTATTGGGAGTACAAAGAATAAGGCAATCCAGCTCAGGCGTCAGTGCCGCCAGCAACCGGCGATCCGGCTGCCAGCCATCGGATTCTGCCAGCGGGAAATCCGTTATCCGGCAACCTGTTCGCGCTAACGCACGGCGATATTCAGCGAAGCCTGGCGTTAACAGCAAGGCGTGACGGGGCGCGAGATGGGAGAGCAACTGGAATATCAGTTCCGTTTCGCCATTGCCCGCCATCATCCATGTCTGAGGCAGGCCATGATGGTTCGCCAGCGCCTGATGAAGCGCCAGATAATCGGGGTCCGGGTAGCGCTCAGCGGCGTCAAGATTCCCGATGATGGCACGCCTCAACGTGTCAGGCATCCCGAGCGGATTGATATTGGCACTAAAATCAATAAGTTGCTCGGCATTCAATCCTGTCAGCGCTGCCGCTTCACGAATATTGCCGCCATGCTGGCTGGTAAACATATCGCCTCCGTTTACGCAAAAGACCATTTTACCCCAAAGCCTGCGCCTGACGGCGACAGATGATAGACTCATTGCGGTGTGACAGAAGGAGAAAAGCATGAAACTCTGGCTGGTAAGACACGGTCAAACTGAAGCAAACGTCGCCGGGCTATACAGCGGACACAGCGAAACCGCCCTCACCGCCCAGGGGATGCGCCAGGCGACGGAAGTGGGGCAACTGTTATCAGCGGTTACGTTCGATCGCGTGCTGTGCAGCGCGCTGGGCCGGGCGAAGCATACTGCCCATCTGATGCTTGAGGGACGCGATCAGGCTATTGAGATCAATCCGCTGTTGAACGAAATGCATTTTGGCGACTGGGAAATGCGTCATCATCGTGATTTGCAGCATGAAGACGCCGTTACTTACGCCGCCTGGTGCCAGGACTGGCAAAATACCGTGCCAACCAACGGCGAAGGATTTCAGAGTTTCTCACAACGCATTTTGTCACTCTCTGAGGAACTGCGCGCCATGCCGCAGGAGAACATCCTGGTGGTCAGCCATCAGGGCGTACTAAGCCTGCTCATCGCGACGCTTATGGGCATGCCGCCGCCGTCGTTATGGCATTTTATGATTGAGCAAGGGAGCTGGAGTATGGTCGAAATACACCAGAATTTCGTCACCCTTCGCACGCTCAACAATCGGGCAGCGGCAGTTCAGGGATCAGGCGAAGTTCTTTGATTTTATTCTGGCTGCGCATTAAGCGCGTTGCGGTTATTGACACGACTCATAAGGCTGATATCCTCCGCTGCCAGACTTTCTCCCGCCGACGGTCATTTTCAAAAATTGTTTTACAAAAATGGCGATGCAAACTCATGCCAGCGGTGGGATGATAGCCCACTTCATACAGCAGGCCCGCAAATGCGTTCTGCCGCTGTTATCTTCATTGAGTTTGATGCGCGTTCGGCGGCATCATCAGCATTCATATTCCCAGGGGGAACACTTGCAGGGTAAAGCACTCCAGGATTTTGTTATTGATAAAATCGACGATCTGAAAGGTCAGGATATTGTCGCCATTGATGTTCACGGTAAATCCAGCATCACGGATTGCATGATCATCTGCACCGGAACCTCGAGCCGTCACGTCATGTCTATTGCCGACCATGTGATGAGCGAGTCCCGCCACGCGGGGTTAATGCCGCTCGGCATTGAAGGCCAGAGCGCGGCAGACTGGATCGTTGTCGACCTGGGTGATGTGATTGTGCATGTCATGCAGGAAGAGAGCCGTCGTCTGTACGAACTCGAAAAGCTCTGGAGCTAAGGCGTGAAGCTGCAACTGGTCGCCGTTGGCACCAAAATGCCCGACTGGGTGCAAACCGGGTTTACCGAATATCTGCGCCGCTTTCCGAAGGATATGCCGTTCGAGTTAATCGAGATCCCGGCCGGAAAGCGGGGCAAAAATGCCGACATCAAACGCATTCTTGAAAAAGAAGGCGAATTGATGCTGGCCGCAGCAGGCAAAAACCGCATCGTTACGCTTGATATCCCCGGTCGTCCGTGGGATACCCCCCAGCTTGCCGGCGAGCTTGAGCGCTGGAAACTGGATGGTCGTGACGTCAGCCTGCTGATTGGTGGTCCGGAGGGGTTGTCCCCAGCCTGCAAAGCCGCTGCCGAACAGAGCTGGTCGCTGTCTGCACTGACCCTGCCGCACCCGCTGGTCCGTGTGCTGGTCGCAGAGAGCCTTTATCGGGCGTGGAGTATTACTACCAACCACCCTTACCATCGTGAATAAGCGCTACCAGGTAGAATAAGCAGCGGATGAAATTACAGAACTCTTTTCGCGACTATACGGCTGAGTCCGCGCTTTTTGTGCGTCGGGCGCTGGTCGCTTTTTTAGGGATCTTACTGCTTACCGGCATACTGATCGCGAATCTCTATAATTTACAGATCCTGCGTTTCACCGACTATCAAACGCGCTCCAATGAGAACCGCATCAAGCTGGTGCCGATCCCGCCCAGCCGCGGCATTATTTACGATCGCAACGGCATTCCGCTGGCGCTTAACCGCACCATCTACCAGGTGGAGATGATGCCGGAAAAAGTCGATAACGTTCAGCAAACTCTGGAAGCGCTGCGTTCGGTCGTCGATCTCACCGACGATGATATTGCGGCGTTTAAAAAAGAGCGCTCCCGCTCCCATCGCTTTACCTCAATCCCGGTGAAAACGAACCTGACGGAAGTTCAGGTGGCGCGTTTTGCCGTGAATCAGTACCGTTTTCCTGGCGTGGAAGTGAAAGGCTATAAACGCCGCTACTACCCCTACGGCTCCGCCCTGACCCACGTTATTGGCTACGTGTCGAAAATTAACGATAAAGATGTCGAGCGGCTGGATAAAGACGGCAAGCTGGCAAACTACGCAGCCACCCATGATATCGGCAAGCTGGGCATTGAACGTTATTACGAAGATGTCCTGCATGGCCAGACCGGTTACGAAGAAGTGGAAGTCAACAACCGTGGCCGGGTGATCCGCCAGTTGAAAGAAGTGCCGCCCCAGGCCGGACATGACATCCATCTGACCATCGATTTACAGCTGCAGGCCTACATCGAAACCCTGTTACAAGGCAGCCGCGCTGCAGTGGTGGTCACCGATCCGCGTACTGGGGGGCGTGCTGGCGATGGTTTCCACGCCGAGTTACAACCCTAACCTGTTCGTCGACGGCATCTCCAGTAAAGATTATTCGGCGCTGCTGAATGACCCGAACACGCCGCTGGTCAACCGCGCGACTCAGGGGATTTATCCGCCTGCATCGACGGTCAAGCCGTACGTCGCCGTCTCCGCGCTCAGCTCTGGCGTAATCACCCGCAATACCACGCTGTTTGACCCCGGCTGGTGGCAATTGCCGGGCTCAGAAAAACGCTATCGTGACTGGAAAAAATGGGGCCATGGCCGCCTGAACATCACCAAATCGCTGGAAGAATCGGCGGATACCTTCTTCTATCAGGTCGCCTATGACATGGGCATTGACCGGCTTTCCGAATGGATGGGCAAGTTTGGCTACGGCCATTACACCGGCATCGACCTCGCGGAAGAGCGCTCCGGTAATATGCCGACCCGCGAATGGAAACTGAAACGCTTTAAGAAACCCTGGTATCAGGGCGACACCATCCCGGTTGGCATCGGCCAGGGTTACTGGACCTCCACGCCGCTGCAGATGAACAAGGCGATGATGATCCTGATTAACGACGGTGTGGTGAAAGTGCCGCACCTGCTGATGAGCACGGTGATTGACGGGAAACAGCAGCCGTGGGTGCAACCGGAACAGCCGCCGGTAGGCGATATCCACTCCGGATACTGGGAAATTGCCAAGGACGGGATGTACGGTGTAGCCAACCGGGCCAACGGCACCGGTCATAAATACTTTGCCAGCGCGCCCTATAAAATCGCCGCCAAATCCGGTACTGCGCAGGTTTTCGGCCTGAAAGCCAATGAAACGTATAACGCACACCGCATCGCTGAACGTCTGCGCGACCATAAGCTGATGACCGCGTTTGCCCCTTATGACAATCCGCAGGTCGCCGTTGCGATGATCCTGGAAAACGGCGGCGCCGGTCCGGCCGTAGGGACCATCATGCGCCAAATCCTCGACCACATTATGCTCGGGGATAACAATACCGAGTTGCCTGCTGAAAATCCGGCCGTCGCCGCGGCGGAGGACTAATGACCGACAATCCGAATAAGAAAACGATTTGGGATAAAATCCATCTCGATCCGACGTTTATGCTGATCATTCTGGCGTTGTTGACCTACAGCGCGCTGGTGATCTGGAGCGCCAGCGGCCAGGACCTGGGCATGACCGAGCGCAAAATCGGCCAAATTATGATGGGGCTGGTGGTGATGATCGTGATGGCGCAGATCCCGCCGCGCGTCTATGAAGGCTGGGCGCCCTATCTGTACATCATCTGTATCATTTTACTGGTCGCCGTGGATGCCTTTGGGGCCATCTCTAAAGGCGCGCAGCGCTGGCTGGATTTAGGCGTCGTGCGTTTCCAGCCCTCAGAAATCGCAAAAATCGCGGTGCCACTGATGGTCGCGCGCTTTATAAGCCGCGATGTCTGCCCTCCCAGCCTGAAGAATACCGCTATCGCCCTGGTGCTGATTTTCATGCCTACCCTACTGGTGGCGGCGCAACCTGACCTCGGCACCGCGATTCTGGTGGCGCTTTCCGGCCTGTTCGTGCTGTTTTTATCCGGGCTGAGCTGGCGGCTGATCCTGATTGCCGCCTTACTGGTGGCGGCGTTTATTCCCATCCTGTGGTTCTTTCTGATGCACGACTATCAGCGTCAGCGTGTCATGATGTTGCTCGATCCGGAATCCGATCCGCTCGGCGCAGGCTATCATATTATTCAGTCTAAAATTGCTATTGGCTCTGGCGGATTACGCGGGAAAGGTTGGCTACACGGTACCCAGTCGCAACTGGAGTTTCTGCCCGAGCGTCATACCGACTTTATCTTCGCGGTATTGGCGGAAGAACTGGGCCTGGTGGGCGTATTAATCCTGCTCGCGCTCTATATTCTGCTGATTATGCGCGGACTGTGGATAGCCGCACGGGCGCAAACCACCTTTGGCCGGGTCATGGCGGGCGGTTTAATGCTCATTTTATTCGTCTATGTCTTTGTGAATATTGGTATGGTAAGCGGTATTTTGCCCGTGGTCGGGGTGCCGCTGCCTCTGGTGAGTTACGGGGGCTCGGCCCTGATCGTTCTGATGGCCGGGTTTGGTATCGTGATGTCGATACACACCCACCGAAAAATGCTGTCAAAAAGCGTATAAGGGGAACGCAATGCGTAAGCAGTGGCTTGGGATATGCGTCGCAGCAGGATTGCTGGCGGCCTGTAGTTCAAATGATGACGGTCAGGCACCTACCACGGTGGCGCCGCAGCCAGCCGTGTGCAATGGGCCGGTAGTGGAGATTAGCGGCGCCGATCCGCAATACGAACAGCCGAACCCGGTGGCGAACCAGGACTACCAGCGCGACGGCAAAGACTACAAAATCGTTCAAAACCTGGCGAACTTCAGCCAGGCTGGCCTTGCCGCCATTTATGACGCGGAACCTGGCAGCAATGTCACGGCGTCAGCGAAACGTTTGATCCGATGCAGCTTACCGCCGCACACCCAACGTTGCCGATACCGAGCTACGCGCGCGTCACCAACCTGGCAAATGGCCGCATGATTGTAGTGCGGATTAACGATCGTGGCCCTTACGGCAACGATCGGATCATTTCCTTATCACGCGCCTCAGCCGATCGCCTGAACACCTCGAATAACACCAAAGTGCGTATCGATCCGATCATCGTCGCGCCGGACGGCTCTCTGTCCGGTCCGGGTATGGCATGTACCACCGTTGCGAAACAGACCTATGCATTACCGGCGCGTCCTGATTTGAATACCGGAATGGGCAGCGCGTCGTCGCTTCCCCAGTCTGAACCTGCCGGTGATGTACGCCCTATCAGCAACGATACGCTGCAAAGTGAAGATACCACTGGTGCGCCGGTTCGCAGCGGCGGCTTCTTAGGTGCGCCGACGCCGTTGCACAGCGGCGTTATCGAAAGCGATCAGCCTGAACCTGTCGCTGCCCCGGTTTCAGCACCTGCAACCGAACCGGTGACGGCTCCCGCTCAGCCTGCGTCAGCGGCCCCTGCCCCGGTCAATGCACCGGTCACTGCACCGGGTTCAGTACAGGGCAGCGTCAGCGCGCCTGTGGGTGCTGCGGCAACGGGTAGTTATGTCGTGCAGGTTGGCGCGGTAAGCGACAGCGCGCGCGCCAGTCAGTGGCAACAGAAGCTGAGCCAGCAGTTTAGCGTTCCGGGCCGCGTTACACCGAATGGCGCGGTTTATCGCGTCCAGCTGGGCCCGTTCAACAGTAAATCCGAAGCCGCCGCGCTCCAGCAACGTCTGAGCAGCGAAGCGCAATTACAGTCATTCATAACAAACGGCGGCGCGCAATAACGCGCCGGGCTGGCAAAGACGAGGTTAAGGCGTAAAAACCATTAACAAAGTCGTTCGCAAAGTCGGATGCCAGCCCAACAGCCATTTGCTATAGTAAGGCACTTTTTTTCACTTCATCACGGATGTCGTTGTTTTACCATGAAGACCACTCTCTCCGTACGTTTCGCTAAGCGCATTGCGCTCACCACTGCGCTAGCCTTAGCCGCACTTTCTACCGCTCACGCCGACGACCTGAACATCAAGACTATGATCCCGGGCGTGCCGCAAATCGATGCTGAAGCCTACATTCTGATCGATTACAACTCTGGCAAAGTGCTGGCGGAACAGAATGCGGATGCGCGTCGCGATCCTGCAAGCCTGACCAAAATGATGACCAGCTATGTTATCGGCCAGGCGATGAAGGCGGGGAAATTTAAAGAAACGGATTTAGTGACTATCGGCAATGACGCCTGGGCGACCGGCAACCCGGTCTTTAAAGGCTCTTCGCTGATGTTCCTGAAGCCTGGCATGCAGGTACCGGTTTCGCAGTTAATCCGTGGTATCAACCTGCAGTCCGGTAACGACGCCTGCGTGGCGATGGCGGATTACGTGGCGGGCAGCCAGGACGCGTTCGTCGGCCTGATGAACAATTACGTTAATTTGTTGGGACTGAAAAACTCCCACTTCCAGACCGTTCACGGGCTGGATGCTGACGGGCAATACAGCTCCGCACGCGATATGGCACTCATCGGCCAGGCGCTGATCCGCGATGTCCCGAACGAATACACCATCTACAAAGAAAAAGAGTTCACCTTTAACGGCATTCGCCAGATGAACCGCAACGGCCTGTTGTGGGACAACAGCCTGAACGTCGATGGCATTAAAACCGGACATACCGATAAAGCGGGCTATAACCTCGTGGCCTCGGCGACCGAAGGCCAGATGCGCCTCATCTCTGCCGTGATGGGCGGCCGCACCTTTAAAGGCCGTGAAGCAGAAAGTAAAAAACTGCTTACCTGGGGCTTCCGTTTCTTCGAAACCGTTAACCCTATTAAAGCGGGCAAAGAGTTTGCCTCTGAACCGGCCTGGTTTGGTGACAACGACCGTGCCTCACTGGGCGTGGATAAAGACGTCTACCTGACCATCCCGCGCGGTCGTATGAAAGATCTGAAAGCCAGCTATGTGCTCAACACCAGCGAGCTGCATGCGCCGCTGGCGAAGAATCAGGTTGTCGGAACCATCAACTTCCAGCTGGACGGTAAAACTATCGAGCAACGCCCGTTAGTGGTGCTTGAGCAGATCGAAGAAGGCAATTTCTTCGGCAAAATCATTGATTACATCAAACTGATGTTCCACCACTGGTTTGGTTAAAGAATGAACACTTGAAAGTGTGATTTCCGTCCCCATATACTAAGCATCAAAACAACTCCCGCTCAGGCGGGAGTTATTATTTTTTACGCAATGCTGGAGCTGACATGAAAACCAAACTTAACGAACTGCTAGAATTCCCGACGCCCTTTACTTACAAAGTGATGGGTCTGGCGAAGCCGGAGTTGGTTGATATGGTCGTTGAGGTAGTTCAGCGCCATGCGCCTGGTGACTACACGCCGCAGGTGAAACCAAGCAGCAAAGGTAACTACCACTCTGTTTCGATTACGATCAATGCCACGCATATTGAACAGGTCGAAACGCTGTACGAAGAATTAGGCAATATCGAAATCGTACGTATGGTGTTGTAATACTTTACCCGGCTCCGGCCGGGTATTTGCACAGACGGCCTGCGCGGTGAAGTCAGGCTCTCCTGTGTTATACTCCCCGCCACCTTTTCCCCCTCCGGAGACGCGGTTTTGTTTCAGGATACCCTTCTTATTCGCCAACTTGGTTTGCAAACCCTATGATCCGGTTTCGCAGGCCATGCATGATTTTACCGACACCCGAGACGCCGATACGCCTGACGAAATCTGGCTGGTTGAACATCACCCTGTGTTTACGCAAGGGCAAGCCGGTAAAGCCGAACACGTTTTAATGCCCGGTGATATCCCGGTCGTCCAGAGCGATCGCGGCGGTCAGGTGACCTATCATGGCCCTGGCCAGCAAGTGATGTATGTGCTGCTAAATTTAAAGCGCCGAAAACTGGGGGTACGGGATCTGGTTACCCTGCTTGAACAAACCGTGGTTAATACGCTGGCCGAGCTGGATATCGATGCGCATCCCCGCGCAGATGCCCCCGGCGTATACGTCGGCGAGAAAAAAATCTGCTCTCTGGGGCTACGCATCCGTAAGGGCTGCTCGTTTCACGGACTGGCCTTGAATATCAGGATGGATCTCTCACCGTTCCAGCGCATCAATCCGTGTGGCTACGCAGGCATGGAAATGACCCAGGTCAGCGCTTATCATGCTGCCAGCACACCTGAAACAGTGAATCCGCTGTTGTTGAAGCATGTCCTGGCGTTTGCTGGGCAATCCGCCGGTGGAAATGATTCAGTCGCCGCTACCAGGCGAGGTGAAATAAACAGGTCTTTAACCTGTGGCAAGGGCACAAAATAACAACCATTTTACAATTCTGTTCCCTTTTTACCTGCGGCGAGGCTGCTTTCCCGCAGGGACTAATGATATACTGCGACGCGCTAATTCAAAAATAGTTGATAAATACAACACTTACTTGAGTTAAGACGCTTTCCTTCGTTATCCGCAACTGGAACACGCATGCTATGAGTAAACCCATCGTGATGGAACGCGGCGTTAAATACCGCGACGCCGACAAAATGGCTCTTATCCCGGTTAAAAACGTGGTGACAGAGCGAGAAGCGCTGTTAAGAAAGCCGGAATGGATGAAAATCAAACTTCCTGCCGACTCGACGCGTATTCAGGGCATCAAAGCAGCCATGCGTAAAAACGGCCTGCATTCCGTCTGTGAAGAAGCTTCCTGCCCTAATCTGGCGGAATGTTTTAACCACGGTACCGCCACCTTTATGATTCTGGGCGCGATTTGCACCCGTCGCTGCCCATTCTGCGACGTGGCCCACGGTCGTCCGGTTGCGCCAGACGCTAACGAACCCCACAAGCTGGCGCAAACTATCGCCGACATGGCGCTGCGCTACGTGGTTATCACTTCCGTTGACCGTGACGATCTGCGTGACGGCGGCGCACAGCATTTTGCTGACTGTATTACCGCCATTCGCGAAAAAAGCCCGAGCATTAAAATCGAGACCCTGGTGCCCGACTTCCGTGGCCGCATGGACAAAGCGCTTGATATCCTGAACGCTACCCCGCCGGATGTGTTCAACCATAACCTGGAAAACGTGCCGCGTTTATATCGCCAGGTGCGTCCGGGCGCGGATTACAACTGGTCGCTGAAACTGCTGGAGCGTTTTAAAGAAGCACACCCGGAGATCCCGACAAAATCGGGCCTGATGGTCGGCCTTGGCGAAACCAATGAAGAAATCATCCAGGTAATGCGCGATTTACGCAGCCACGGCGTCACGATGCTGACTCTCGGCCAGTACTTACAGCCAAGCCGCCACCACTTAGCCGTTCAGCGCTATGTGAGCCCGGCGGAGTTTGATGAAATGAAAGCCGAAGCGATGGCGATGGGCTTTACCCATGCCGCCTGCGGCCCGTTTGTGCGCTCGTCTTACCATGCCGATATGCAGGCGAAAGGCGAAGAAGTGAAGTAAAAATTTGTTACGTTTGTAGTGCGCGAACAATAAAAAACCGGCCTCTTCGAGCCGGTTTTTTTCTGCCTTTATGGCGGATCGCTGCAATTACTCTTTGTGCGCGATGCGTTCGCCGGTAGCGTCGTTGGCAGCAGTGGTTTTCGCTGCGTTTTCATCATCATTCATGGCTTTTTTAAAGCCTTTGATGGCCGCGCCCAGGTCGCCGCCCAGCGTACGCAACTTTTTGGTTCCAAACAGCAATACCACAAGCGCGGCAACTACCAGCAGTTTGGTAATACTAATCTCACCCATACATACCTTCTTAATAATCAGGCGCCGACATGGCAGCCGAAAAGCCAGACTCAATTAACGGTTATTTGAGTCGGACGTACAATAGCAATCTGTAACAAGGTGAATCAAGCTCTGTTTAACCTGTGACCTCACAGATTGCGGATACGTTGATTTCATCCGGCAATTCGAATGATTCCAGATAACGAAACGTCACAGCAACGTCGGCGGTGCAAAGCGACGATTCTTCAGTACCGGCAATTTACTCCGCGCGTCGTTTAACCGCTCGGCAGACACGTCTGTCACAATCAGCGCCGGGCTTTCCGCCGCGGCGGCAATGGTCACGCCAAGCGGATCGATAATCCGGCTTTGACCAATATTCCGGTTGCCGCATTCGCCAGCGGCAACGATATAGCAGGTAGTGTCCAGCGCACGCGCCGCCAGTAAAGTCGCCCAGTGGTGCTCTTTTAACGCGCCCCGTACCCAGGCGGTGGGGAGCACTAATATTTCAGCGCCTGCGAGCGCCAGACTCAAGGCCATTTCCGGAAAGCGTAAGTCATAACAGGTCATCATGCCGACCTTCATGCCTGCCACTTCAACTAACGGTCCGACCGTCGCGCCCCGCGTCCACCCGGCGGGATTCCTGCATGGAAAAGGCATCATAAAGATGGATCTTTTGATAAACCGCAACGATCTCCCCCTCTCGCAGGGCGATCTGGGTATTTGCGGCGCGCCCGTCCGTGGTGGGCACATGAATCGTAAGAAACGTCGTCATCCTGCTGCCACGGCTCGCCTGACAAAGCGCGCTGACAAACGCGCCGTCCAGCGGCTGGGCGGACTTGACCGACAGATCCGGATCGTTATCATCCCGCGCCAGCAGCGCTTCAGGCAGCACCAGTAAATCAACCTGCGCTGCCTGCGCCTGCTCCATGAAATTAACGCACAGCTGAACGTTCTTCTCGCTGTCCGAGGTGACTGCAAACTGCCCCGCCGCTACTTTCATCACGTGCTCCCGAAGGTTTACTCTGATCAATCTCTCAATCATAGCCATGAGTACGACCTCAGCGGTACACTAATCGCCCCGATCGACATTCTAAAAGGCTTTTGTGTGATTAATATTGCAATAGCGGTATTTTTGGGCGGCGGTTTAGGCAGCGTCGCTCGCTGGTTGCTCAGCTTACGCCTGAACCCGGTGCATCATGCCATTCCGGTAGGCACCCTGGCGGCAAACCTCATCGGCGCGTTTATTATTGGCGCCGGGCTCGCCTGGTTTACGCGTATGAGTCATCTCGATCCGATGTGGAAACTGTTAATCACCACGGGTTTCTGCGGCGGGCTGACCACCTTCTCGACCTTTTCTGCGGAAGTGGTGTTTTTACTTCAGGATGGGCGGTTCGGCTGGGCGGCATTGAATGTGACGGTGAATCTGCTGGGCTCGCTTTTAATGACAGGGCTCGCATTTTGGTTATTTTCGCATCTTAGCAGTCGCTAAATTAATCTTGGCTTAATCTTTCTTTGCAACCATGGCGGATAAGCCCGATAGCCGTTGTTGTGAGGAAAGAGAATGAAACAAACCATGCAGAGCACAAGCGCCATTTTATTTACCGTACTGGTCGTTGCGTGCTTTCTGAAAACCTTCCTGTTTTACTGATTCGCTAAATTTGAAGCAAAAAAAACCCGCTCTTAAGCGGGTTTTGTATGCTTGCATGACTACGAATCAGATAGCGATTACGTTAGCAGCAGAAGGGCCTTTGGCACCGTTAGTGATTTCGAACTCTACACGCTGACCTTCAGCCAGAGTTTTGAAACCATTGCTCTGGATCGCAGAGAAGTGTACGAACACGTCTTTGCTGCCATCTTCCGGAGTAATGAAACCGAATCCTTTGGATTCATTAAACCACTTAACGTTACCTTTAATCTTAGACATCAAAATTACCTTTACATGAAAAAACGACACAAATGCTGTGTCGGGTATCAGTACAACAATTGTGGTGACATTTGTCCAGTCGAAGTTTGTGAAAAAGTGATAAAAGTCGCGAAGTTTTCATCAAAAAGAGGTAGGAATGCGATTTAATCCTTATTTTTCAACATGAATACCCAAAATCCCCTGTTAATCTTTTTTTGGGCAGTCAAAACTGGAAACGCAGCCAGGCAAAGTACACGTTGCCATTGCCATAGGTGCCGGGAATATAGGTCATTTGAAAATTTACCTGACCGTAGCCCACTGAGGCCATCGGCAGCAGTACCGGAACGGGAATATAGTACCAGTTGTCACGCGCCGTCACGCCTACTGTATACCCCAGGCCAGCATGAAATTTATCGTCCTCTAAGGGCCGCCAGGTCGCTTCCCAGCCATAACCGGCAATGGGCTCCCATTTATTAAAGGAGTCTTTAAACGCCATCACATACAGGCTATGCCAGTTGCCTTTTTCATCCCAGCGAGACTGCCCGAACCCCGCACCCCACGGGTTTTCGTTATAGGATTTCGCTTTATCGTGATCGTAAGCATAACGGGCATGCCAGGTGATCATCGGGACGTATAAATCGTAATGCTGCGGGTCGTTCCAGGTCTCCACCACATTGTCACGCAGCGTGGTATACCCCTCTTCAACGTGGTCGCGTAACAGTGCCGCCGAGGCGGTCCCCCAGCTCAGCGGGATTAAAAAGAGAAAACTCACTACACATTTTTGAAATTTCGTCACGTCATAACTACCCTTTTTTAAGCTCTAAAAAGCCTAATAAAGCGTAAGTTAATCAATCCTAAACCGTCTCTCGGTATTTCCTGAAATTTCCTGATGCGCCGGGAATATTCGGATGATTCTTGCGCTTCCCGGCGCAGCACAACCGGCGGTTCGACCGTTACAGTGGAACGCCGTTTACTTCGGTTTTTTAATCAGTAAATACAATGCCGGGATCACCAGCATCGACAGCAGCGGCGCGGTGATCATGCCACCGATCATCGGCGCGGCTATGCGGCGCATAACTTCCGATCCGCTACCGTTTCCCCACATAATCGGCATCAAACCCGCCATGATGGTCGCCACCGTCATCACTTTCGGTCGTACGCGCAGTACAGCGCCTTCGTGGATAGCTCGCAATAATTGCGGAGTCTGCTCGCCGCCGGGCTCCCCGCGTTTACGCAACCACGCCTGATTAAGATACAGCACCATAATTACCCCAAACTCCGCCGCCACGCCCGCCAGCGCGATAAACCCCACCGCGCCTGCGACGGAAAGATGGTAATCCAGCAGCCACAGCAGCCAGACGCCACCAATCAGGGCAAACGGCAACGTCCCCATAATCAGCAGGGCGTCGCTAAAGCGCTGGAAGGTGATATACAGCAGAATGAAAATAATCAGCAGCGTAAACGGCAGGACAATTTTCAGGGTCGCGGTAGCGCGCTCCAGATACTCGAACTGCCCGGACCACGACAGCGTGACGCCCTGCGGTAGTGTGACGTTCGCAGCCACGATGTTTTGCATCTCCTCCACCGCCGATTTCAGATCGCGTCCGCGCAGGTCGACATAAATCCAGTTCGACAAGCGGGCATTTTCACTTTTCAGCATTGGCGGCCCGTCGTTGACGGTGATGGTTGCCAGTTCAGACAGCGTGACCTGACTGCCGTTTGCGGTCACCACCGGCAACCTCCGCAATTTCTGGATATTGTCGCGCCACTCTCGCGGATAACGCACATTGATGGGGTAACGTTCACGCCCTTCAATGGTTTCGCCGATATTTTGCCCCCCTACCAGCGTAGCCACCATCGACTGCAATTCGCTCACCGAGACGCCATAACGCGCCGCTTTGCGCCGATCAATAACGATGTCCACATAGCGCCCGCCCGCCAGCCGCTCCGCCAGCGCCGAGGTGACGCCAGGCACCGATTTCACCTGCTGTTCGATTTCACTGGCTATCCGTTCAATATCCTCAATCCGGTTACCGTTCACCTTAATACCTACCGGGCTTTTTATACCGGTCGCCAGCATATCGAGACGGTTGCGGATCGGCGGTACCCAGACATTGGCGATCCCCGGCACTTTCACGCGAGCATCCAGCTCTTCCACCAATTTGTCCATGGTCATACCCGCTCGCCACTGGTCACGCGGTTTAAAGCGGATGGTGGTTTCCAGCATGGTGAGCGGCGCCGGATCGGTGGCGGTTTCCGCCCGTCCCGCTTTACCGAATACGCTTTCCACTTCCGGTACGGTTTTGATAAGCCGGTCGGTTTGCTGGAGCAGTTTTGCTGCTTCACGCACGGAAATTCCCGGCAGCGTCGAGGGCATGTACAGCAAATCGCCTTCATCAAGCGGTGGCAAAAACTCGCTACCCAGGCGGCTGAGCGGCCACAGCGTCGCCACCAGCAGGATGAGCGCCAGCGCAACCGTGGTTTTCGGCCAGCTAAGCACTTTGTCCAGCAGCGGCTCGTAAGCGCGGATCAGCCAGCGATTGAGCGGGTTATCCTGTTCGGCGGGGATGCGGCCACGAATAAATGCTCCCATCAATACCGGGATTAATGTGATCCCAAGTCCGGCGGAAACCGCCATCGCCCAGGTTTTGGTAAACGCCAGCGGTGAGAACATCCGCCCTTCCTGCGCTTCCAGCGCGAACACCGGAATAAAAGACAGGGTGATGATCAGCAGGCTACAAAACAGCGCCGGCCCCACTTCTACTGCCGCCTGCTCGGCAATTTTCCAGTACTCCGCGCCGCTGGGGATCTTGCCGTCACGGTCATGCCGCCACTGCTCAAGGACTTTATGCATGTTTTCAATCATCACAATCGCGGCATCCACCATGGCCCCGATAGCGATAGCGATGCCACCCAGCGACATGATGTTGGCGTTGATCCCCTGGTAATGCATGATAATAAACGCGCCAAGGATCCCCAGCGGCAGTGAAATAATCGCCACCAGCGCCGATCGAAAGTGGAACAGAAACAGCACGCAAACCAGCGCCACCACCACAAATTCTTCCAGCAGTTTGTGAGTGAGGTTTTCAATGGCATGATTAATCAGGGTCGAGCGGTCATAGACCGGCACAATCTCAACGCCCGAAGGGGAGCGTCCGTTGCAGCTCGGTCAGTTTGGCTTTTACGGCGTTGATCGTATCCAGCGCATTCTTGCCATAGCGCATCACAATGATGCCGCCGGTGACTTCCCCTTCGCCGTTATATTCCGCCACACCGCGGCGAATTTCCGGGCCGAGCCGCACCGTCGCCACATCGGAAAGCAGCACCGGCACGCCGTTACGGCTGGCGATCGCTACATTGCGGAAGTCATCCAGATTCGCCAGATAGCCGGTGGTACGCACCATGTATTCCGCTTCGCCCAGTTCCAGCAGCGAACCGCCGCTCTCCTGGTTCGCCTGACCCACCGCCTCCACGACCTGTTGATGCGTGATATTGAGTGCCCGAAGCCGTTCCGGTTGTAGCAGAATTTGATACTGGCGCACCATCCCGCCCACGCTGGCAACTTCCGCCACGTTAGGCACTGTTTTTAACTCGTACTTCAGCGTCCAGTCCTGTAAGGCGCGCAACTCCGCCAGGCTGCGCTTTCCGGAACGGTCGATCAGCGCATATTCATACACCCAGCCAACCCCGGTGGCATCCGGGCCCAGCGACGCTTTCGCCTCGGCAGGCAGTTGCGCCTGCACCTGGCTTAGATATTCCACCACCCGTGAGCGCGCCCAGTAGGGATCGGTCCCCTCGTCAAACAGTATGTAGACGTAGGTTTCGCCAAACATGGAAAACCCGCGCACGGTTTTTGCGCCCGGCACCGATAACATTGTTGTGGTCAGGGGATAAGTGACCTGATCCTCTATTACCTGAGGGGCTTTGCCAGGCCAGGCGACGCGGACAATCACCTGCACATCCGACAGATCCGGCAACGCATCCACCGGCGTGCGCGCCAGTGCCCAGATCCCCCATGCCGCCATCATCAGCGCGGCGATCAGCACCAGGAAACGGTTTCTTAGCGAACTGCGGATAACGGCCGCGATCATGGGTTAACCTCTCTGATGGGCTGGAGGCGTTCGATCACCGCGCCATCGTCATTCATGGTGAAGGTAAACTGCACCCTGTCGCCTGGCTTTATATCGGGCGGCGTGGATGTCAGGGTGAAGTCCATGGTCATGGCTCCCCATTTCAGGGCCGGGATCGGACCATGCGCGATAGTGACGCTGCCGTCTTCCAGCGCCTCGACCACGCCCGTCCCCTGGTAATCGGTTTGTTTCTCTTCCGCGGGCAGTGCGCTGCGCAGGCTGGCTTCGGAATCAATCAGGAACTGTCCGGAGGTGACGATCTTCGCGCCCCTCACCCAGGCCAGAAATGATCTCCACCCAGCCGTCACTATGGAGACCGGTTTTCACATTCACCGCCCGGAAGAATCCCTCCTCTTCCGCCACCAGAACCCGGTTCGCGCTGCCGGTTTCGATAAGCGCCTCCTCCGGAATGGCCAGCCGCGGGGTATCTGCGGTTTGCCCGTCGCGGGTTAAGGTCAGATACATGCCTGGCCGCAGCTTCTGGTCGGGATTCGCAATGACGATCCGTGCCTGAAGCGTGCGGGTGGTGCTTTCCAGCGCGGGTAACAGTTCGCTGACTTTGCCGCTGAATATCTCGCCGGGGTAGCTGTCGGTAGCCGCTAACAGCGTTGCGCCAGGGCGTAGCGACTGCGCCTGGGAAGGCGGATAATCCACCACCACCCACACCGGGTCGAGGCTCGCCAGTTCAAACAGCGGCGCGGTGGCGCTAACCTGCGCACCGGCCCGTGTCTCCAGCTTCGCCACATAGCCGTCGCGCGGTGCGCGCAACACCAGCCGCGTCTGGGGTTTGCCGCTGCGCTCAACGCGGCGAATCACCTCTTCCGGCATAAACTGAAGCATGAGCCGCTCCCGGGCAGCAGCGGTTAATGCGCTGTCGCCTAACAAGCGAACCGCCAGATATTCCTGCTGTGCAGTGGTCCACGTGGGGATCCAGAGCTGAGCCAGCGGTTCGCCTTTTTTGACCGACTGCAACGGCGCGCGTACAAACAGTTTCTCCACCACGCCCGATGCCGGAGCGGGGACAATTTCGCTGTTGCGCTCATCGTTTTGCACCGTGGCATAGGCTGAAAAAGGTGCCGATAATGCCCGCCGTTCCACCCGGGCGGTACGAATGCCGAGGTTCTGCTGCTGGCGGGCGCTTATCGACACCCCTGCCTCATCAGCGGCTTCATCGGCGTAGCGCGGCTGCAAATCCATATCCATAAACGGCGATTTACCGGGCTTATCGAAGCGTTGTCCGGGTACCATCGGATCGTACCAGTAGAGAACCTGGCGTTCCGGCCGGGCATTTCCCGCAGGAGACGCGTGCTGCTGCTGCCCCAGCCAGTAGCCGCCGCCCAGTGCCGCGCCGATCAACAGCGCGAGAAGTGAAAGCGTTTTACTGTTCATGGGCGACTCCTTGTACCGTCAGATAACGGACGGCGGCCCAGCGTTGCGCCATCTCTTTTTCAGCGTTGATTGCGCTAAGTTGGGCGTCCAGCAGGCTACGCCGGGCGTCAAGTACCGCATCCAGCGTGGCCTGCCCGGAACGGTATTCGGCAGTAACGACCAGCAGCCGTTGTTGACTGAGCGGCACAATTTCCTGCTGCTTGCGGCGCCATAAGGTTTGTGCGGCCTGGTATTCCGCCACCAGGCTGCGGACCAGCGCCACCCTGTCGCGAGTGGCCTGCGAGAGCCGATCGTTGGCTTCCATCGCACGGGATACATCGGCGGCATAGTCTTTGTCCTGCCGGTGCGACTGGAAAATCGGCATACCGACGGTAAACATCACCCCGGCCAGATCGCCGTACGCTTCAGCACGTCGGGCGTAATACACCTCCACGCCGACGTCAGGCTTCGACGCTACCGCAGACTGCGCTGAACGCGCTTTCGCCACATCAGCTTCCCGCGCGGCGAGCACCACTTCCGGATGGACGGAAACGCCCTGCTCAAGGGTTTGCGGCTCCGCCGGAAGGCGCTGGTAACGCGGCAACGCGCCGGCGACGCCGTCGAAGGTTTCGCCGGTCAACTGGTATAAACGGGTTTGCGCCAGGCTGACATCGCGCTCCGCCAGCGTGAGGTTATCGCGCATCGCGGATAAGGCGCTTTGCAGCGCCAGGGTGGACGATGCCGCCGCGGAGCCGCTGGCCACGCCGCTGCGCTGCACCGGGATTTGCCTGCCGGTCTCGTTGAGAAGTTGCCGTGCCGCTTGCGCCGCCTTCTCCGATAACGCCAGATCCAGCCAGGCCTGAGCGGTGTCCCGCTGCAGCTGCGCACGGATCACCTGCTCCTGCGCGCTGGCGCTGGCGGACTGCGCCAGCAGCGTGTCGGCTTTGCGTTCGCGCTTATCTGCGCTTACGAAGGTTTGCATCACGCCGACGCGCTGCATGGTCATGCCTTCACGGGTAAAGCGTCGGGCGTTGCTGCCCTGCACCGGCAGGTTTTCGATGCCAAACTTGAGTTCCGGATCGGGTAACTGGCGCGCCGAATCCGCCATCGCGCCGTATGCGCGCACCTGATTGCGGCTGGCGGACAGCTCGGCGGAATAGCGCTGCGCGAGGTCGAGTGTTTGCTCCAGACTCAGCGCCGCCGCCTGGGCGACCGCGCTGGTCAGGACGAGCAAAACCCCACCGAGCCAGAGGCTCAGAGTCGTTTGCTTCATGACGCCTCCGGTTAGCGTAAAGGCGCGATATGAACGAGCTGGTAACCGCTGTCAGTCTGGCTAAAGGTAAAGGTCACCTTATCGCCTACCTGCACCGGCGTGGGAAGGTGCGCCGGACGGTCAAACGCCATGGTCATCGGCGGCCAGTTAAGCGCCTCGATGGCTGCATGCGAAAGGGTGATTTGGCGATCGGTCATTTTTTTAACCACGCCCTGGCTCTGCCATACCGGCTGTTCGGCAGACATGGGCATTGCCATACCATGATGTTGGTGAGCGGGAATGTTTTCAGCGGAAAATGCGGAAAAGGTGAACAGCAACGCCGCGACAGGCAGCAGTCGGGAAAGAATAAACATGTTATGTACTCCAACAAAGTCGATAAAAAATACGTTTAAAAACAGTCGACAATGCAGAAGTTATTCTCTGAACCGGCAGAACCGTATGGTCGCCGGTGGCCCTGCTGCGGGAGGCGTTAATGACCAGTAGGATGATGTTTGTTGCACGCACTGCGGTTCAATCACTGCGAGCGTGTCCACAACCGGGATCGCCAGCAGGCTGATTTGCGGGCTCTCTTTTTGCATCACGTCCGGGACGCAATGCTTTTCACACAGCGGTGAGGCAGTGGAATGGGAAGGTGACGCGTCATGCCCCATCAGGTGATCCTGATGCTGAATGGCCACGACCTGACCATCAAGATCGAGCGGACAGCCGTGCGATGCCTGCGCCGTTTGACCCGCTGCCAGCAAAAAACCCAACGCCATCGTCAGCATCCAGAGATGCTGGCGTATAACGCGCATGGATTTAATGAAGGAGCGACGAGTCATGATTATTTTATATTTAACAACAAGTGGGCCGAGTATAAGCGTCAGTAAAAAAACAAAGAAAGGGATTTTTAATCCTTTACATTTGGCAGGGTTATTTGTGAATGAGTAGTTAATTATTTCCGTAAAAGTGTTGGTAATTCAAAAAGGGAATGTATTAATTTACCTTAGGTCAAAAAAATGATTTAAACACTCACTATTTCCTTCCAGTCATTCAGCATAACCTGCGCTTTAAGCTCCATAAAAAACAATAATTTGCCAAATTTCTACTTACAAAGGGTTACTAATTATTTGTTTCTTGATATTTATCACAGCACATTTATCGTGTACCCGCAAAATCCGCACTGGATGATCTCACTTTTTATTCAACTTCCATTTATTTATTCGGCCAGTCATCACTTCACTGTCGAAATATGAGGGCTTTATGCTGACCTTTTTAGAACTCCTGATCGGGCTGGTCGTCATTATTGGCGTCGCGCGCTACATTATTAAAGGCTATTCGGCAACCGGCGTGTTGTTTGTCGGTGGTCTGGCGCTGCTGATTGTCAGCGCCCTGATGGGCCATAAGGTATTGCCATCGAGCGCGACCTCTACCGGCTATACCGCCACCGATATTTTTGAGTACATTAAAATCCTGCTGATGAGCCGCGGTGGCGATCTCGGCATGATGATTATGATGCTGTGCGGTTTCGCGGCCTACATGACCCATATCGGCGCCAACGATATGGTAGTCAAATTAGCTTCCCGTCCGCTTCAGTACATTAACTCGCCGTACATTCTGATGATTGCCGCCTATTTTGTGGCATGCCTGATGTCGCTTGCCGTCTCTTCCGCCACCGGGCTGGGCGTTCTGTTAATGGCGACGCTGTTCCCGGTTATGGTTAACGTCGGCATCAGCCGTGGCGCGGCAGCAGCAATTTGCGCCTCTCCGGCGGCGATTATTCTTTCCCCCACCTCCGGTGACGTGGTACTGGCAGCCCAGGCCGCAGAAATGCCGCTGATTGATTTTGCCTTTAAAACCACATTGCCAATTTCCATCGCCGCGATCATTGCGATGGCGATTGCCCATTTTTTCTGGCAGCGCTACCTCGATAAAAAAGAGCACATCAGCCATGAGATGCTCAACGTCAGCGAAATCCAGACAACCGCCCCCCTCTTTTTACGCGATCCTGCCGTTTACTCCGATTATCGGCGTGCTGATTTTCGACGGCAAATGGGGCCCGCAGCTGCATATCATCACCATCCTGGTGATCTGTATCGCCCTGGCGGCGGTGATTGAATTTGTGCGCGGCTTTAATACGCAGAAGGTCTATTCCGGCCTGGAAGTGGCGTACCGCGGGATGGCAGACGCCTTCGCCAACGTGGTGATGCTGTTAGTCGCCGCTGGCGTGTTCGCGCAAGGTCTTAGCACTATCGGCTTTATCCAGGGACTGATCTCCATCGCGACGTCGTTCGGCTCGGCCAGTATTATTCTGATGCTGGTACTGGTTATCCTGACCATGCTCGCCGCCATGACCACCGGTTCCGGCAACGCGCCGTTCTACGCTTTCGTAGAGATGATCCCGAAACTTGCGCACACTTCCGGTATTAACCCGGCTTACCTCACCATTCCGATGTTGCAGGCCTCCAACCTGGGCCGCACCATTTCTCCGGTTTCCGGTGTGGTGGTTGCGGTCGCGGGGATGGCGAAAATCTCTCCGTTCGAAGTGGTGAAGCGCACCTCCGTGCCCGTGTTGGTCGGCCTGATTGTGGTGATTGTCGCCACTGAAATTCTGGTCCCGTCCCTGGTCATTGCGCCATAACGGATTCAGACGCCATTACGAAAGAAAAGCGCCGGTCCGGCGCTTTTTTTATGCTTTAATACCGTGATTAAATGAAATCACAAGAAAACATTGATGTTGAAAATAATGAATCGTGCCACAGCTGCGCTGGTGTGCGGCGTGCTTGCAAGCTCTGTTGTTTACGCTGACGATACCCCGCTGGCGGCGCAGCGCTATGGCGATTTTGACCGCTATGTATTGGCGCTTTCCTGGCAAACCGGCTTTTGCCAGGATCAACACGACCGAAACCGTCAGGAAACCGACGAATGCCGCCTGCAAAAAGAGCAGGACGACAAGCGCGCCTTTTTAACCGTGCATGGTTTGTGGCCTGGCCTGCCGAAATCCATCGCGGCACGCGGCGTGGATGAAAAACGCTGGATGCGGTTTGGCTGCGCTACCCGTCCGATTCCCAATATGCCGGAAGCGCGCATCGGCCAAAAATGCGCCGCGGCGGAGACCGGCCTGTCGCTGGAGGCTGCCGCCAGGCTCAGCAGCGTGATGCCTGCCGCAGGTGGCACCTCCTGTCTTGAACGCTACGAATTCGCCAAGCATGGCGTCTGTTTTCGGGTTTGATCCGGATGCCTATTTCACCACCATGGTTCGGTTTAACCGTGAAGTGAAGGAGAGTCCGCTGGGTGCGTTTCTTGCCAACAACTATGGCAACGTCGTGTCACGCAAAGCGTTTGATAATGCCGTCGCGGCGTCGTTTGGCAAACAAAGCGTTAAGGCGTTCAAACTGGTATGCAGCGGCAACCCCGCTTACCTTACCGAGATGCAAATTTCCCTGAATGCCGCCACGATTAACGCGCCCCTCAGCCCTGCCTCGTTTGCGGCGCAGCCCCATCCAGGTAACTGCGCCAAACAATTTCGGCTTGATGAAGTTGGTTACTGATTTCGGGGTTGCCGACCGGCAACCCACGAAATTTAGCGAGAGATAAATTCCAGCAGATCCTGGTTAATTTGCTGCTTATGGGTGGTGCAGATGCCGTGAGAGCCGCCCGGATAAACCTTCAGCGTGGCGTCGGGCAACATCCCGGCAGCCACTTTGCCGCAGGTTTCGAAACGGCACAATTTGATCGTCATCCCCGTGGATCACTAATGTTGGTACCGTCATTTTGCGCAAATCTTCGCGCAAATCGGTTTCCGAAAAGGCTTTAATACAGTCATAAAGCGCTTTAATCGAGCCCTGCATCCCCTGGCGAACAAACTCATTACGGACTTCCTCAGAAATCTGTGCGCCGTCGCGGTTATAGCCATAAAACGCCAGGGTCAGCTCCTTGAAGAATGCAGCGCGATCGTTGATCACGCCTTCACGTATCCCGTCAAACACCGCTTTTGGCACGCCGTCAGGATTGTAATCGGTCTGGATCATCACGGGCGTCACCGCGCCGATTAACACCGCTTTTGCTACCCGCGCCGTTCCATGACGTCCAATGTAGCGCGCCACTTCGCCGCCACCGGTGGAATGGCCGACGTGGATCGCCTCTTTAAGATCCAGATGCGCGGTAAGCTCTGCCAGATCGTCAGCGTACTGATCCATGGTATGCCCTTCCCAGGGCTGAGAGGAGCGCCCGTGCCCCCGGCGATCATGGGCGATAACCCGATAGCCCTGCTGACCTAAAAACAGCATTTGATCTTCAAAGGCGTCAGCCGTGAGCGGCCAGCCATGACTGAAGACGATCGGCTGCCCCGATCCCCAGTCCTTAAAATACAAATAACTGCCGTCGCGCAGGGTGATTTTATCAAACTCGCTCATGTGAACTCCTCAGGGTTGTGATTACCGTTAGGACAAACCTCTTAAGAATAGCCAGCCGTTCTGCATGACGAAGCCGCAACGCCATGTTTTGTTGCTACCCGCCGCGCCAGGTTGCGCGTTGCGGTCTAGAATCAATGCGTTGCCTGAATTTCCACCACCCTACGTTTTCCATTGCGGCGGCTATTCAGGGGGCGCGTTTATTACAGATGTTTGATGTCGCTCTCAAAATGTTAATAAACTCGCGGGAGTTATTTACAGCAGCACCGATGTTACCAGTATCATGTTACCGGTATCAGTGAGGAAAACGGCGCTCATCCTGCCTTCTCCCTGAATTGAATGCAGAGGATATTGATGATGACTGAAATGACATATGCATACGGCGCGGGAACGCTGCTGGGTATTGCCGCAGGAGCCGTCGCGCTGCTGCTGGTGCTGATCATGCGCTTTCGGGTGCATGCGTTTTTAGCCCTGACGTTGGTGAGCATTGTGGTAGCGCTGATCACCAAAGTCCCGTTCGATAAAATTGTTCCAACGATTTTAAGCGGCTTCGGCAGCACGCTGGCGGGCGTTGCCCTGCTGGTCGGCCTTGGCGCTATGATTGGTCGTTTACTGGAAGTGTCTGGCGGCGCGAAAGTGCTGGCGGATACCCTGATTAACAAATTTGGTTCCCATCGCGCGCCGTTTGCGCTGGGTGTTGCGTCCCTGCTGTTCGGCTTCCCGATTTTCTTCGACGCCGGTCTGGTGGTGATGCTGCCGATTATCTTTAGCGTCGCGAAACAGTTTGGCGGCTCCACCCTGAAATACGCGCTGCCTGCGGCAGGCGCTTTCGCGGTGATGCATGCGCTGGTTCCGCCGCATCCGGGCCCGGTTGCCGCGAGCGAACTGCTCGGCGCGAATATTGGCCTGCTGGTACTGCTGGGCCTGATTATCGCCATCCCTACCTGGTATCTGGGCGCCTATCTGTTCGGCCTTTATGCGGGTAAAAAATTCGACGTCAAACTGCCCTCCTCTTTCCTGGGTGAGGTGCAAGCCGATCCGAACCATCAGCCGCCGTCATTCGGCATGGTGCTGACCATTCTGCTGCTGCCGCTGATGCTGATTTTCCTGGATACCGGCCTCAATACCGCTAAGGTACTGGGCTGGGTAAGCGGCGATAATCAGGTCGTGAACTTCCTGCGTATGCTGGGTAAAACCCCGGTGGCGCTGCTGATTACCGTATTCTTTGCGCTGATGGTGTTCAGTAAAGATCATACCCGTCAGCATCTGGAAAAAATCTGCGATGGCGCGCTCGGCCCAATCTGCGGCATCATTCTGGTTACAGGCGCAGGCGGCATGTTCGGCGGCGTACTGCGCGCCAGCGGCATCGGCGACGCGCTGGCTGGCGTCCTGGCCGATACCGGTTTGCCGATTATCGTGGCGGCGTTCGTTATCTCCACCGCGCTGCGTGTGGCTCAGGGTTCCGCAACCGTGGCGCTGACCACCACCGCCGCGCTGATCGCGCCGATGGTGCAGGCGACCCCAGGCCTCAGCCAGTTTGACCTGTGCTTTATCGTTATCGCGATTGCGGGCGGTGCAACCGTACTGTCTCACGTTAACGACTCCGGCTTCTGGCTGGTTGGCCGTTTCCTGGAAATGGACGAGAAAACCACCCTGAAAACCTGGACCGTGATGGAAACCCTGCTGGGCACCATCGCCTTCCTGCTGGCGCTGGTGGGCAGTCTGATCCTCTAAATCTGATGTCGTGAGTCTTACGCGATTGCTTTGACGTGTGGGGCAATCCTCTGATGAGGTAAAGGTACGCCTCATCACCTCTTCCGGCGCTTACCCCAGTAAGCGCCCGGGATGAGCGAGGAATGCCAACGCCTCCGCAATTTGAAAAATGACGGGGAAATATCACTTCAAACTCACGGCCCGGATAAGTATCATCCCCTTAGTTAACCCTCATCGCTTTTGACGGTGAGGGTTTTTCTTTGGAAAAATTCGTGCCGCGCGATATGGCGCGCCAATGACATGGAGTAAACGATGTCCAGACCTGCCATTGTTATAAATGACCTTGATGCTGAACGCATCGACCGCCTGCTGGAACAACCGGCGTTTGCCAGTTTGCCCGTGGCTGAGGCATTGAACGAAGAGTTAGATCGCGCTCAAATGTGTCGCCCGGAAGAGATGCCTGCTGATGTGGTGACCATGAACAGTAAGGTACGTTTTCGCGATCTGGCGACCGGCGAAGATTATACCCGCACCCTGGTTTATCCGGCACAAATGCGCGACAGCGCTGAGGAATTGTCGGTGATGGCGCCGGTGGGGGCAGCGCTGTTGGGTTTACGCGTCGGAAGTACCATTCACTGGACGCTGCCTAACGGCAATGAAACGCACCTTGAAGTGCTGGAACTGTTATATCAGCCGGAAGCGGCGGGCGACTATCGTCGCTAAGACTGACAGAGGGCGCCAGGCGCCCTCTTTTTGTTGCAGAACTGTACGCCTTTACGGCAGGACCACATTGTTAACAATCCCGACGCTGGTCGCCTTCTCCCGCGCCGTTTCCGGGCTTTCCGCACCGGGCACCAGAATGATTTTCCGGCAGTCTTCCTGACGCTTCTCAAATACTTCATACCCACGTGCGGCATCTTCCAGCGGCAAGTAATGGGTGACAATCTCTTCAGGGCGCAACAGCCCCTGTTCAATCAGCGGCAGCAGCTCCGGCAACCAGGCGTGAACATGGGTTTGCCCCATGCGGAACGAAATGCCCTTATCAAACGCATCGCCAAACATGAACGCGTGGATAAAGCCGGCGTAGACGCCCGGCACGCTGACAATCCCGCCACGGCGTACCGCCGCAATACATTGACGCAGTGCTTTACCGCTGCTGCCTTCAATTTTCAGGGTGGTCAATACGGTTTCGGTGGTGCTGCCCTTCGCTTCGAACCCAATGGCGTCAATCGCCGCGTCCACGCCGCGATTCCCGGCAGTTTGTTCAATGATCAGCGCGGCCGGATCGTCATCTTTATCGAAGTTAATCGGGATCGCGCCATAACGCTGCTTCGCGAACTCCAGTCGGTAGGGATGGTGATCCACCATAAAGATCTGCTCCGCGCCAAGATAGCGCGCACAGGCAGCAGTCAGTAAACCTACCGGGCCCGCGCCGTAAATAGCCACGCTGGAGCCTTTTTTGACTTCGCCGTTTTTCACCGCCTGCCAGGCGGTAGGAAGGATATCTGACAGGAACAGCGCTTTGTCGTCCGATAAAACCGGCGGGACTTTAAACGGCCCGACGTTCCCTTTGGGTACCCGAACATATTCCGCCTGGCCGCCGGGCACGCCGCCATAAAGGTGGCTGTAACCAAACAGCGCTGCCGGAGGTGGGATCTGTTTCTTGTTCAGCGAAGCGCCGGGGCCGGAATTGGTATTTTCGCAGGCGGAATACTGGTGCAATTTACAGAAGAAGCAGTCGCCGCAGGCAATAACAAACGGAATGACGACCCGGTCGCCGCGCTGAATATCTTTTACGCCGCCGCCGACCTCTACCACTTCACCCATAAATTCATGGCCAAAGATATCGCCATGCTTCACCTGAGGGATTTTGCCGCGGTACAAATGCAGATCGGAGCCGCAAATGGCCGTCGCCGTGACGCGCAGGATAATGTCGTCAGCTTGTTCAATAGAAGGATCGGGGACATTATCTACGCTCACCGAGTGCGCGCCATGGTACGTCAAAGCTCTCATGCTGACCTCCGGAAGGGGGATAAAGGGAGTGCGTCAGGAAACAGGACGCTTTACCAAGGGTAGCAATCCCCGGGCCGCCCCCCGGTTTCCTGCCGCTTATCCGGGAATTTTAAGACCATTCCTGGCATCATTCGGCACCTCGCCGGGGGCAGTTAACCCTAATCGCCCGAATTACCCACCTGGCGCAATTATTTATCTGGTTTATGCGTTTATGATGGGATGGAGTTCAGAACCCCAAGGAGGATTGGATATGTACAACACGATTATTATGCCGGTTGACGTATTTGAAATGGAACTGAGTGACAAAGCGGTGCGTCACGCCGAGTTTCTGGCGCAGAGCGAGGGAATTATCCATCTCATGCATGTTTTACCGCGCTCAGGCAACCTGACCATGCACCGTTTCGCCATGGATGTTCGTCGTTTTGAAGAGCACCTCTTTCAGGAGGCGCAAACCCGGCTCAACACCATGATCGAGCATTTTAATATTTCGCCTGAACGCATTAAAACACATGTGCGATTCGGCACCGTGCGCGACTGTGTCAACGCGCTGGCTAACGAACTGGATGCGGATGTGGTCGTGATCGGATCGCGTAACCCTTCTATCACCACGCATTTGCTGGGCTCCAACGCCTCAAGCGTTATCCGCCATGCCCATATCCCGGTATTTGTGATTCGCTAACGCGGAAATAAAAAGGCCACCTTCCGGTGGCCTTTGATTTTGCAGGTGTCTTACTTTCTTTTTATGCAGTTTTGGTGCGAATCAGATAATCAAAGGCGCTCAGCGACGCTTTCGCGCCTTCGCCGGTGGCGATGATGATCTGTTTGTACGGTACGGTGGTGCAGTCGCCCGCCGCAAACACGCCTTTCACGCTGGTTTCGCATTTGGCGTCGATGATGATCTCGCCCATGCGGTTACGCTCGATAGCGCCATCCAGCCAGGTGGTGTTCGGCAGCAGACCAATTTGTACGAAGATCCCCGCCACTTCCAGATGCTTCACGGAACCGGTCTCACGGTCCTGATAGTCCAGCCCGGTCAGTTTGGTGCCGTCGCCTTTCACTTCGGTGGTCATCGCGCTCAGGATGATATCGACGTTTTTCAGGCTGCGCAGTTTGTCCTGCAGAACCTGGTCGGCTTTCATTTCCGGCGCGAATTCCAGCAGGGTGACGTGCTCAACAATACCCGCCAGGTCGATAGCCGCTTCAACGCCGGAGTTACCGCCGCCGATGACTGCCACACGCTTACCTTTAAACAGCGGGCCGTCGCAGTGCGGGCAATAGGTTACGCCTTTGGTGCGATACTGATCTTCGCCAGGGACGTTCATATTGCGCCATTTCGCGCCGGTCGCAATGATAATGCTGCGTGCTTTCAGCACCGCGCCGGAGGCGGTTTCAATCTGATGCAGGCCGCCTTCGTTCGCCGCCGGAATCAGCTTCGTCGCGCTCTGGGTGTCAATTACATCCACATCGTAATCATCAACGTGCGCTTTCAGGGCGCCTGCCAGTTTCTGACCTTCGGTTTTCGGCACCGAGATGTAGTTTTCGATATCGACAGTATCCAGCACCTGGCCGCCGAAACGTTCACCCATTAAACCGGTACGGATGCCTTTACGGGCGGAATAAACCGCTGCCGCCGCGCCCGCAGGGCCGGAACCCACGATCAGTACGTCGTAAGCGTCACGCTTATTGAGCGCATCAGCCGCGCGTTTTTCGGCGCCGCTGTCAACTTTAGCAACGATTTCCGCCAGCGTCATACGGCCCTGGCCGAACTCTTTACCGTTAACGAATACCGCCGGAACGCCCATGACGCCGCGATCGGTGATTTCGTTCTGGAATGCGCCGCCGTCAATCGCAGTATGCTTAATACGCGGATTGAGCACGGCCATCAGGTTCAGCGCCTGCACCACGTCCGGGCAGTTATGGCAGGACAGTGAATAGTAAGTTTCAAACTCAAAATCGCCATCCAGATCGCGGATCTGCTCCAGCAGTTCCTGCGCTTCTTTTGCCGGATGACCACCGGTCCACAGCAGCGCCAGCACCAGCGAGGTAAATTCGTGGCCCAGCGGGGAGCCAGCAAAGCGTGGCCCCTGGGTGGAACCCGGGTTCGTAATCAAAAATGAAGGTTTACGTGCCGCCAGGCTGTTGTCTTCTCTGAAAGAAACTTTATCAGACAGCTCAGCGATTTCGGTCAGCAGCGCTTTGATTTCTACTGATTTCGCGCTGTCATCCAGCGTGGCTACTAACTCAACAGGCTTTGTCAGACGCTCAAGATAAGCCTTGAGCTGGGTTTTCATATTTGTGTCGAGCATCATTTTCTCCTGAGCTTACGCTTCCTCATTTAAGCCGCCTCGTACAGGCCGCGCCACGTTGCAACTTAAATGAGAGCGCGTAAAAGCGTTTTCAAAAAAACGGGTGCAGAACTGCACCCGTGATAGCGTTTTTTTCCAGGTATTTCGCGTTACGGGAAGTCGGCAAGCTTAGGGATCCCCGGGAGCTTACTGAAGTAAGTGACCGGGGTGAGTAAGCGCAGCCAACGCACCCGTGGCGTGAAAGACGACAGAAAAACTTAGATTTTGCCAACCAGGTCCAGAGACGGAGCCAGAGTTGCGTCGCCTTCTTTCCATTTAGCCGGGCAAACTTCACCTGGGTGAGAAGCCACGTACTGTGCTGCTTTTACTTTACGCAGCAGGTCAGAAGCGTCACGGCCGATGCCTTCAGCGGTAACTTCAACCGCCTGGATGATGCCCTGCGGGTCAACGATGAAGGTACCGCGGTCAGCCAGACCCTGGTCTTCACGCATGTTGTCGAAGTTACGGGTCAGGGCGCCAGTCGGGTCGCCGATCATCGCGTATTTGATTTTCGCGATAGTGTCGGAGCTGCTGTGCCATGCTTTGTGCGTGAAGTGGGTGTCGGTAGAGACAGAGTAGATGTCCACGCCCAGCTTCTGGAACTCTTCATAATGGTCAGCCACATCGCCCAGTTCGGTCGGGCAAACGAAGGTGAAGTCAGCCGGGTAGAAGAAGAACACACTCCAGCGGCCTTCGGTGTCTTTCTCGGTGATTTCTACGAATTCGCCGTTTTTGAATGCCTGGTTTTTGAAAGGTTTGATCTTGGTATTGATTAAGGACATCTGTACTTCCTCCGTGTTTTCGTTGAGGTGTAAGTTAACGAATCTCCCCTCTCAGGGCCAATGCGTTTGCTTTATCAAATCAATAAGCGATAACTAACAACCCCTCTCGGACGTGTTCACGCTGAGCATATAAAGCCGGTGCCCGGTGACTCGCCATATAAAAAAGCCACCCTCAGGGGGTGGCTTCCTTACCTGAAGCGCCCGGAGGCGTTTCAGCGCCAGTAAACTGGCATTGCGTTGCGCTTTACTTTACCTTAACAAAGGTCGTGTCAGCACCTTGATTAGACCATTGCCTTATATATTCATCAATCCGCTCAACCTCCCCTTCTACCGATGGTTGCGATAGGTTTTACCGAAGATTCATCATTCAGGATAAAACATGACTAAACGCTTACTTTGGCTGGCCCTTACTCCCTTTCTTGTTCATGCCGATGAACTGCCTGCGCCGGTCAAAGCCCTTGAGAAACAGGGCATCACCATAGTGAAATCCTTTCCCGGCCCGGCCGGTATGACAGGCTACTTAGGAAAGTATCAGGAGATGGGCGTCACCATTTATGTGACGCCTGACGGCAAACAGGCCATTTCCGGTTACCTCTATGACGAACAAGGCACCAACCTGAGCGAAAAGCTGATCGCCCAGGAAATTTATGCTCCTGCCGGGCGTGAGTTGTGGAAAAAAATGGAAAAGGCCCCGTGGATTCAGGACGGGAAAGCCACCGCCCCACGCACGCTGTATGTGTTTGCCGATCCCTTCTGCCCGTATTGCCACAAATTCTGGGAGCAGTCCCGTCCGTGGGTCGACGCCGGCCAGGTGCAAATCCGCACCCTGATGGTCGGGGTGATTAAACCCGAGAGCCGCGCCACGGCCGCCGCCATTCTGAGCGCGAAAGATCCGGCGAAAACATGGCATGATTTTGAACAATCAGGCGGCAAAATGACGCTGGATATTCCTGCGGCCATTCCCCCTGAACAGGCAAAAGCCTTAAATATTAATCAGAAATTAATGGATGAATTGGGTGCCAACGCTACCCCTGCCATTTATTACATGAGCGAGACTAATGAATTGCAGCAAGTCGTGGGTTTACCCGATGCAGAAAAACTTGCCGTCATGATGGGAGGCGAAATTAAGAAAAACTAAATTCATCTTTGAGTTTCTGTAATGGCAGTCATGAAAATGGCTGCTATTTTATTTGCCCGGCCTATTATTTATTTCATATTATAATTATGACCAATTCGAACGACGGGCTTAATGATGGCTAACCTTCAGGATCTAAAGAAGTTCGATCTCAATCTACTGGTTATTTTTGAATGCGTTTACTTACACCGCAGCGTCAGTAAAGCGGCTGAAGCGTTATTTCTCACGCCTTCTGCCATTAGTCAGTCCATTCAGCGTTTACGTAATCAGCTTAACGACCCGCTGTTTTTACGCGAGGGTAAAGGCATAACGCCCACCACCGTCGCCGATAATTTACATATTTATCTTGAAGATAACCTGCAACAACTCGAACAAACTATTCGGGTGGTTCAGGGTGCGCCCCAGCGTAAAAACTTTATTGTTTATTGTTCCACCTTGATGGGATTTGAATTTTTATCGCCGCTGGCGGAAAAGTTTTGTCGCCAGCAGGGCTATGAACTGATTCATTACGACATGTCAGTGACGGCCAGCTCGGCTGAAGATCTGCTGACGTATCGCAAAGCCGATTTAATTATTGGCAGCACGCCGGTGGTGAATCATTCCGTAATATGCACGCCGTTTATGCATGCCGCGCCCGTTATTGTTTGCAGTAAAGATCATCCGCGCATTGGCGACAGCGCAACGCTCAGCCAGTTACAGAGCGAAAAATTCACCAAAATTACCGGGCTGGAAGAAGGGATTCGGCAGTATCACGTTAAATCAACGGAAGTGCTGCCTGAACGGGACTTTATCTTTCAGAGCGACTCCCCCGTTACCGTTATGTCAGCAATTGGGCAAAGCGAATTACTGGGCGTTATTAGTGAAAGAGGCTATTCGCGTTTTCACGATTTATTTAATCTCAAGCGCGTCGAGGTGCCGGTACAGTTACCGAAGCTGGAGTTTTATTTAATGTATAACCGCTTTGCGCTGCAAAGCAGCGCATTCAAGCTGTTGTTGGAGAGTATTAATCAGCGCCTCGCCGCCGACGCCTGACACCCCGCACAATCATATTGTCGCCAGACGCGACGCTGCTGCATCCAGGGTGGCGTCCTGTTTGGCGAAGCAGAGCCGGATCAGCTTATGTGGAAACGGCGCGGCGCAAAATACCGAGAGCGGAATTGCGGCCACGCCCACTTCCCGGGTTAGCCACTGGCAAAAACTCACATCGTCCAGGTCGCTAATCGCGCTGTAATCGGCCAGTAAAAAGTAAGTGCCTTCCCCAGGCAATACCCGTAAACGGCTGGTGGAAAGCGCCGCCACAAAGCGATCGCGTTTGGCGCGATAAAATGCCGGTAAATCTTCATAGTGGGCTGGCTCTTCCCGCAGCATATCCGCCAGCGCCAACTGGGCCGGCGTATTCACCGAAAAGGTTAAATACTGGTGCACTTTGCGCAGCTCGGCACTTATGGCCGCTGGGGCCACGCAGTAGCCGATCTTCCAGCCGGTCATATGATAGGTTTTTCCGAATGACGACACCGCTACCGCCCGTGCGCGCAGCTGTGGATGCGCCAGTACGCTGGCGTGCCTCTCTCTGGCAAAACAGATGTGCTCATACACTTCATCGCTAATCACGTAGATTTCCCGGTCGGCGATGGCCTGCCAAAGCGCCTCAAGGTCGCTTTTTTGCCAGACCGTGGCGGTCGGGTTATGGGGGGTATTCAGGATCACCAGCCGGGTACGCGGCGACAGCGCGGCAGCGAATGCCTGCCAGTCGACCTGAAAATGCGGCGGTTGCAATGCCAGACGCGTTAAGACCCCGCCGCTTAAGGTCACGGCTGGCGCGTAGCTGTCGTAGCTGGGGTCAAAGCAAATGACCTCATCCCCCGATCTTACCAGCGCGGTGATCGCCGCATATAACGCTTCGGTCGCCCCTGCCGTGACGGTGATATCGCTGTTACAGTCCGGACGATGGCCGTAAAGCGCGGCGGTTTTGTCAGCTATTGCCTCGCGTAACGCCTGCGCGCCGGTCATGGGCGCGTACTGGTTCGCCCCGCTTGCAACGTGTGCCGCCAGGCGCTCCTGTAAAAAACGCGGCCCGTCGAAATCAGGAAACCCCTGGGAAAGATTGATGGCGTTGTGCTGCTGCGCCAGTGCGCTCATTTGGGTAAAAATGGTGGTGCCCAGTGAGGGAAGTTTGCTCTGGGGAATCAAAGATATATCGCTCATCGTGCCGTACCCTGCGGGAAAACATCTCTCCACTATAGCACGGCGCGCTTGTTGAACCGCCCGCGGCGTAGCGCACTTCCCTGCGCTGCCCGGACGTTTAGCCCATCACCATGGTGCTTAACCGACTGGTGCAGCACCGCCGCCCGTCAGCATCATAAATGACGATCTCCCAACACTGGCTTTGACGGCCTGGATGGATAACGCGGCATACCCCGCGTACCGTGCCGTCAAAAATGGGCCGATGATGCGTTGCGCTCAGTTCGGTACCGACCACGCTTTGTCCCTCTTTCGTGGTCAAAAAACCGGCCATAGAACCGAGGGTTTCCGCCAGCGCCGCCGATGCGCCGCCGTGCAGTAAACCAAACGGCTGGCGCGTGCGGCTGTCCACGGGCATTTCTGCCGTTAGCGTATCGTCGCCGATGTCGGTAAAGACAATGCCGAGATGGGCCACCAGCGTGCCCTCGCTCATGGCATTCAGCGCATCAAGAGTCAGTGTGCGTTTCCAGATCATTCAGGCTCCCAGGGTTGACCCGCCATCGATCACAATATCCTGCAACGTGATATGGCTGGCCTGTTCGGACGCCAGAAAGGTAATCACGCTGGCGATCTCATGCGGTCTGGCAATTTTTCCCAGGGGAATGCCGAGCTTAAACTGTTCGGCGAATCCGGCGATACGGCGCTGCTCCGCATCGTCCGTGGTCCAAAGCGTCCGTTGCATATCGGTGTCGGTCGAGCCCGGGGACACCAGGTTGACCCGCACGCCGAAGGGCGCCAGTTCCAGCCCCACGGTAAGCGTCAGGCTTTTCAGCGCGGCTTTCGAGGCACCGTAAGCCGACATACCGATGCGTGGCGTGTGGGCCGCGTCAGACGCGACCGTGACAATCGCCCCGCTGCGCTGCGCCCGGAATCGCGGCATGACCTGCTGATACAGATGAAACGCGCCCCCCACATTCACCGCAAACGTCTGCTGCCAGTCGGCATGGGACAACGCATCCGTCGCGCCCATACGTAAAATACCCGCGGCGTTAACCAGCACGTCAAGGCGCGGGCTGGCCGCGAACAGACGAGCGCACACCTGCTCCACCTGTCGCGCATCGGCGATATCCAGTTGTTCGATGGCAAAAGGATACGCGCCGTCGAACGCCACATCGAGCCCCACCACCGTCGCGCCCTGCTGATGAAAAGCCAGCGCGGCAGCGTAACCGATGCCTTTCCCGGCCCCGGTCACCCAGACTGTTTTCCCGTCAAACAGACCTGCCATCAGCGTGCGTCCCGGCTGAGCAGCGCCCACCACGCGTCAATGGTCGGTTTCTTCGCCAGCATCACGAAATCAATGTCCGGATGCACCTGACGCCAGCGCGACGCCAGCGCCATCATGCGTACCGAATCCAGGCCATAATCGATCAGGTTTTCATCGTCTTCCGGCTCGTCGGTTTCATCCAGCAGCGGCAGTATCAGCGCACGCAGTTGCGCTTTGCTTTGCGGCGTCGGCAGAAGATCGGCGGTCATCACCACGCGTCCGGCGCGACCCGCTACATATTTCAGCGCCATCAGATGCTCTTCCCGGCTGAAATCGGCCAGCGCGTCGGCCACCATAAACGGCTGAATGTCACGCATGAAGGCGTCGGTGGCGGTGATCATGCAGCCGATGTGGGCGTAAACGCCGCAAATCAACAGTTGATCGCGGCCAGACGCTTTCAGCGCCTGCTCCAGCGGCGAACGATGAAACGCGCTGTAGCGCCACTTCACTAATACCGTGTCGTCGTGATCGGGCGTCAGTTGCGCCACAACCTTTTGCTGTTCCGGATAGTTATTCAGCCCCGGCCCCCACATATCGTTGAGCAGCGCGCGGTCTTCCGGACTCTGGTTCTGTGGCTGGGCGGTGTAATAGACCGGAATGCCCTGCTGTTTGCAGTAGCGACGCAGCGCGGCGATATTGGCGATCACCTGCGCCATCATCGGGCATGCCTCGCCCCAGAAATTAATGAAATAATCCTGCATATCGTGGATCAGCAGTGCGGCGCGGGTCGGCTCAAAGTCCCACTGCACTTTATTGTCTGGGATGTCTGCCGCAACCGGCAGGGTGTACGCGTTAAGTCCCGGGATTGCCATTTTACTCTCCTTCAAAATGCCGACTGGCGCGTGGCCAGCCGTTGACGCAACTGTTTTTTATCGACTTTGCCCACCGGCGTAAGCGGCAGCTCACTCACGCTTTCCACCCGGTCCGGCAGTTTGAATTCCGCGACGCCGAGCTCGCGCAGAAAACGACGGATCTCAACCGCTTTTACTGGCCGACAGGTCACCAGGAAGGCGCAACTTTTCTCGCCCATCAGGCTGTCTTCCATCGACACCAGTGCGGCCTGCAGGATCGCCTCATGCCGCAGCAGTAAGTTCTCGATCTCTTCAGCCGCGATCTTTTCACCACCCCGGTTGATCTGATCTTTTTCGCGGCCCTGCACCGTGATATAGCCATCTTCATCGATGGAAATCAGATCGCCGGAGCTGTAAAACCCGTTAGCGTCAAAGGCCTGGGCATTGTGCTCCGGACTCCGGTAATAGCCCCGGAAGGTGTAAGGCCCACGGGTCATCAGACGCCCTGTCTGTCCGACAGGCAGGGGATTGCCCTTTTCATCCGCCACCCAGACCTCATCATCCGGGCACATTGGCCGCCCCTGGGTGGTGAAAATGCGCGCATCGCTGTCGTCGAGACGGGTATAGTTGACCAGCCCTTCCGCCATGCCGAACACCTGTTGTAGCTGGCAACCCAGCTCGGCGGGAATGCGCGCTGCCAGCGTATTCGACAAACGCGCCCCGCCTACCTGCAGCAGCCGTAGCGAAGCCAACTGCCCACGATCTTCACCTTCATTCAACGCGTGCAACCACAGACTCACCGCCGGGGGCACCAGTGCGGTGACGTTAATCTGATGACGGGCGATAAGGCCAAAACAGTGACCGGGACTCGGGTCGTTAGCCAACACGACGGTTCCCCCGGCCAGAAATACGCCCAGCGAGCCAGGCGAACTCATCGGGAAGTTGTGCGCCGCCGGGAGCGCGCATAAATAGCGGGTGTTGGCGTCAAACCGGCAAATCTCATTACTGCGGCGAATGCTGTAGTAGTAATCGTTATGGGTGCGAGGGATCAGCTTAGGGGTGCCGGTACTGCCGCCTGAAAGCTGGAAGAATGCCACTTCATCAGCGGGGGTGGGGGTGGCGATAAATCCCTGCGCCGGTTCCTCAATGAGACGCGCCATGCTGGCTTCACCATTGTCACGATGGAGCACCACTTCGCGAATCGACGGCACGCATTCGCGCAGCTGCGCCAGATACGCATCGCTGGCAAACAAGGCATGTTCCCGATCGGCGATCAGCAGCGCAGGTTCGATCTGCCGGGCGTAAGCCTCCAGCTCGGTACGTTGATGGCTGAACAGCGCATTCACCGGCGCGATGCCGATTTTCAGCAGCGCAAAGAAGGCGATATAGAATTCCGCCACGTTGCCCAGTTGCACCAGCGCGGTATCGCCACGGCGTAAACCGCGCCGCGCCAGCGCTGCCGCCAGCCGGTGAGCGGCCTGCTCAAGTTCGCGGTAAGTCAGTGTGCGGTCGCCATCTGTTAACGCTACCGCATCATTTTCCGCATGACGCTGCAGAATGTCGTTCAGCGGCTCATCCAGCCAGTAACCCTTCTCGCGGTAGCGTGCGGCAAGCTCTTCCGGCCAGCGGGTGTAGGGAATAATCATCAAACGCTCCTGTCGTTCAGGCCAAATACGTTGAGCATGGTGGACAGCTTGACGCCTGTTTCATGCCACTCGGATTCCGCGACCGAAGCCGGAACAATGCCCGCTCCGGCGAAGCAGCGGATCTGGTTATCTTTTAACCGTGCACAGCGGATCGCCACCGCCCATTCACCGTTACCCCGGTCATCGCACCAGCCGACGATCCCACCGAACAGTTCACGGTCAAACGGCTCCAGTTCGGCAATCACCTGACGGGCGACGGTATGCGGGAAACCGCTTAGCGCAGGGGTGGGATGCAGCAGACAGGCCAGCGACAGCGCGTTTTCCTGCTCAGAACGCGTTTCACCGGCGATCGCTGTCGCCAGATGCCACAGCGTCGGGGTGGTAATCAGCGACGGAATTTCCGGTACCTCTAAACGCTGGCTTCGTCCGGCGAGGATCTGGCGCATCGCCTGAGTGACCAGCTGATGCTCATGGCGATCTTTAGTGGAGTTCAGTAGCCGATCGCCCACAAGTTTGTCTTCGGTTTGATTCGGATGACGTCGCGCCGATCCTGCGAGCGGCAGCGACCAGAAATGCTGATTTTCTTTTCGCAGCAGCAACTCGGGGCTGGCGCCGATCAACGCCCCGCCATCCGCCAGCGGAACGTGGAAGTTGTAACTGCCGGGATTAAGCGCCACCAGCCGGTTCAGGAGTTGATGGCGATCCGGCGCGCTGGCCGTGGAGATATCAATCAGGCGCGACAACACCACTTTACGCACGTCCGGGGTTGCTGTGAGCGCGGCGGCGCGCTCCACCATGTCAAGAAACTGTGTCTTTTCAGGTATCGCCTGCTGCGCGGTCAGTTGCAACTGTGGCGGCGCGGCAGTGCGTGCGCTGGCGAGCATCTCGCTGTGGGAAAATGACTGATATTCACGCGGGACAAACAGCGCCGATGGTTTGCGGGTGTCGAACGGGATCGCGCCGACCACAATCGGGCGAGAACAGCCGAGTTTACGCGCGGCGGCGAACGTCTCCCGCAACCGCTGCTGAAACTCGCCGTTAAGATCTTCGCCATCGGCAGCAGGCGCTGTCAGGCGAGTCAAACAGCCGGACGTCGCCAGATTGCGATGCGGCGACATAAAGAAAAAACTGTCCGGTGAAAGGGTGACAGCGCGCTGTTGGGTTTCCTCAGCCAAAGACGCCTCCATACGCTCCTCCTTAGAATGATAAGTTGTTTAATAATTATTATCATTTGCGTTTGGAGGCGTAACCTAAGGCGAAAGCGCTTGATTGTCAATGCAGGTTGTGTGATTTCGCCGCCGGGCTAACGGCAATTTTGACCAAGAGTTCTTGCAACCGGAATGGGCTATGTTGAAAATGAGAAGCATTATTAACCTGTAACCATGGATGCTACGCTGTGAAATTACGCTTCACTTTTGGGCTGCTTTTCTCCCTGCTTGCTTTCGGATTTTCCTCACTTACCCTGGCCGCCGAATGGCCGCGTCAGATTCAGGACAGCCGCGGCACGCATACGCTTGAGCAGCCACCGCAACGCATTGTTTCGACCAGCGTGACGCTGACCGGTTCGCTGCTGGCGATTGACGCGCCGGTGGTAGCCAGCGGCGCAACGTCGCCGGGCAATCGGGTAGCAGATTCTCAGGGGTTCCTGAAACAGTGGGGTGACGTGGCGAAGCAGCGTCAGGTGCAGCGGCTGTACATCGGGGAAGCCAATGCCGAAGCCGTCGCGGCGCAGATGCCGGATTTGATTCTGATTAGCGCCACCGGCGGCGACTCGGCCATCATGCTGTATGACCAGCTTTCCGCTATCGCACCGACGTTGATCATTAATTACGACGACAAAAGCTGGCAGCAACTGTTAACCCAACTGGGCGAGATCACCGGCCACGAACAGCAGGCGGCGCAACGCATCGCCAGTTTTGATAAGCAGCTTGCTGAGGTTAAAGCGCAGATCGCCCTGCCGCCGCAACCGGTAACCGCTCTGGTGTATAACCCGGCGGCGCATGGCGCGAATATCTGGACGCCGGAATCGGCACAGGGGAAATTGTTGCAGCAGTTGGGCTTTACCCAGGCGACGCTGCCCGCGAATCTGCAAACCAGCCAGACCCAGGGCAAACGTCACGATATCATTCAGGTGGGGGGTGAAAATCTGGCTTCGGCATTAAATGGCGAAACGCTGTTTTTATTCGCCGGCGATGAGCAGGACGCCAGAGCGCTGGCGCAAAATCCCCTGCTTAAACATCTGCCTGCGGTGCAGCAGCAGCGCGTTTATCCGCTGGGTACCGAAACGTTCCGCCTTGATTACTACAGTGCCAGCCAGTTACTGGCCCGGCTGACGCAGCTGTTTAAATCATGATGACTGCGCCGTTTGCGGCGCAGGTTGGCGAAAGCGGCGCAGTTCATTGAGCAACAGCGCCAGTAACACGCCCGTGACTGCCAGCCCGGCTCCGCTGATGCTGGCCGAGGCGGCGGGCGTTAACAGTGTTCCCATCGCCCCCAGCAGGGCCGCGCCGATAGCATCACCCGTGACGTTCTGCGCAGTCCATAATCCATTGATGCGCCCCAGCATCTCGTCCGGCGTTTGCGTCTGGATCAGCGTGTACTGCAACAGCGAGCTAATCGCGCTGAGATAGCCAAACAGCGCCAGACATGCCGCACCGGCCACCCAGAACGGCATCATGCCAAAAACGCCTACCGCTATAAACGCGGCAATCGTGGTCAGGAGCATCACCCGGCCTGGCATCGCAACATGGGCGATGCGTCCGCTGGTTAACGCGCCAAGCGCCGCGCCGAGCGGAACGGCAGCATATAAAAAGCCAATCTGGCTTGCCGACATCAGCCAGTGCCCCGCCAACGCCGGGTACAGCACCCGTACTGCGCTTGCCATCGTCAGTAGCGCCCCCACCAGCGCCACCCCGCCAATCAGCGGGTTGCCCAGCAGGAAACGAAACGCCTGAAGCAGCGCCCGCAGCGGGTGTTCGCGTTGCATTTGCGGCGCAGGCATGCGCGGCAGGCTGAATAAGGGGATTAGCGTGATAAACGTGCCGAGCGCCGCCAGGCCGAAGTTCCACGCCACGCCACCGCTCGCCAACAATAAGCCGCCCAGCATTGGCGCGATCACTGAACCCAGGCGCACCGTGAGCATGGTGATCGCCCCCGCCTGCATCACATTTTCGCGCCCCACAATTCCCGGCGTCGCCGCCAGCAGCGCCGTTACGCCAAGCGCGCCGAAAAAGCCATCCCACAGTCCCAGCAGATAAATGGCGGTTAACGACGGCGCCGGCAACAGGGCGTTAATAAACAAGCCGATAAATCCAAGCCCGCAGGTGGAACGGGCAATCAGGATCAGCCGTTTGCGTTCATGGCGATCTGCCAGCACCCCGCCGGAAATCAGGCCGATAAACATGGCGCCGCCAGTCAGGGTAACCGCCAGCCCCACCAGCCAGGGCGAGCCAGTCAGGGTCTGAATTTGAACCGGCACCGCCACGCCCAGAAGCCCCAGAGAAACAATGGAAATAAAGCGCGCAAGGAACACCGCCCGAAACGCAGCGTTAGTTTTGAGCAGGGAAAGATTAAGCAACAGCGAATGTTGGTTCATTACATGACCTTAGAGCGGAATTTTTCTTTACCGGGTAACGGGAACGTCATGCTAACATAGCCCAATACGAGTGATAATAACTATCATTACCAATTGTGGATTATTTGTGATGTCGCTTTTTCGGTTACCAGGGCGCATGGCCGCGCTGTTGGGCCTGCTCATTTTGCTGTTGCTGATGATGGCGCTCAGCCTGTCCATTGGCGCCAAACCCGTTGAATTTTCCGTGGTGCTGGAGGCATTAACCGGTCAGTGCCAGAGCCCCGATTGCACGATTATTCGCGATGTCCGCCTGCCGAGGACGCTGGCGGGATTGCTGGCTGGCGGCGCGTTAGGGGTCTCCGGCGCGCTGATGCAAACCCTCAGCCGTAACCCGCTTGCCGACCCGGGCCTGCTGGGCGTTAATTCCGGCGCCAGCTTCGCCATTGTTGTCGGCACAGCGCTGTTAGGCCTCACCTCTCCCATGATGCTACTGGCTCTGGCCTTCGGCGGCGCGATGGCGGCGTCTCTGGTCGTGGCGTTTACCGGCAGCGCGGGCGGCGGGCAACTTAGCCCGGTGCGCCTGACGCTGGCGGGCGTTGCCCTCGCCGCCGTGCTGGAAGGGCTTTCCAGCGGGATTTCGCTGCTTAATCCGGTGGTGTATGACCAGTTGCGCTTCTGGCAGTCCGGCTCGCTGGATATCCGCACCCTGGCGACGCTTAAAGTGGTCCTGCTGCCGGTGTTGCTGGGCCTGGCGATCGCAATGGTGCTTGGGCGCGCATTAAACAGCCTCAGTATGGGAAGCGACACCGCCACCGCGCTCGGCAGCCGCGTCGCCCGTACGCAAATTTTTGGACTGGTGGCGATTACCCTGCTGTGCGGCAGCGCCACGGCGCTGGTCGGCCCCATTGCGTTTATTGGTCTGATGATGCCGCACCTTTCTCGCTGGCTGGTGGGGCAGGATCATCGCTGGACGCTTCCCGCCACGCTGCTGGCAACGCCGCTGCTGCTGCTGCTCGCCGATGTGACAGGTCGTCTGATTGTACCCGGTGAACTTCGGGTGTCGGTGGTCAGCGCGTTTATCGGCGCGCCGGTGCTGATTTATCTGGTGCGCCGCCGACGTCATGGAGTGACATTATGAGCATCTCCCCTCGCCTGCTCTGGATGCTGGCGCTGTTTTGCCTGGTCGCCATGGCGATGGCGATCTGGAGCTTATCAAGCGGCGCGCTGCCCCTCAGCGCCTCACAAGTGGTTAATGCGTTACTGGGCGAAGGCCCGCGCCAGATCTCACTGGTTGTGGTGGAATGGCGTCTGCCGCGCGTCCTGCTGGCGCTGGTGATCGGCGCAGCGCTGGGCGTCAGCGGCGCTATCTTTCAGTCGCTGATGCGTAACCCGCTCGGCAGCCCGGACGTGATGGGCTTCAATATGGGTGCCTGGAGCGGCGTACTCATCGCCATGGTGCTGTTCGGCCAGAGCGCAGGCTCCATTACGTTTGCCGCGCTGGGCGGCGGGAT